>NZ_JACJTT010000050.1 GCF_014698825.1 Richelia sinica FACHB-800 | reverse complement strand
AAAGGAATTTATAATCACAACTTAACTAATATATTTTAATTATTCGCCCAAAATTACCATATTTTGGGCTATTTTTATCTGATTTTTCTTAACATTCAACATTTCTGGGTACAAACTTATGAAAATGAACCTTACCAAAAAGGCATTAATAAAGTTATTGAACTTCTTCAAAAACGACTCAATACAATAGACCCTAGTAAATCTATTGTTGATTTGTTTGACACAAGAGAATCGTTAGAGAATTTATGCTTAATGAGTGGTGGTCATGTGCGAAATTTATTGTTATTAATGAAGGAAGCTCTAAAATACACAAGCACTTTACCTATTTCTAAAAAGGCTTTACAGCGTTCAATTAGTGAGTTACGCAACACCTATAAAAACACCATTTATGCAAATGAATGGGAAGCACTAGCAAAGGTTTATGACTCTAAAGAAATAGTTAATGATAAATTGTATCGAGGTTTATTATTTAATCGCTGTATTTTAGAATATCGTTATCAGCAACCAGATGGAGAAACCAAAGTTTGGTATGATATCCATCCTCTGATTAAAGGGATAAAAGAATTTCAGGATACTTATAATCAATTGTATCCTGGATAAAAATAGAAAATTGTAGGTTGGGTAGAACGAAGTGAAACCCAACAGCATGAGGGAATTTTTGGAAATGTTGGTTTTTCTCAACCCAACCTACATTATTATATACTTAGAACTATGCCTCTGAAACTAAGTGATTGGGATAACGATTTACCAATAGAAGAAGATGAAGAATATCAAGCCTTTATACGTACACTGCGGTTTACAGAAGGTTTTGGTATATTATTTGTGCGCTGTTCTCCCGCTGGAGGTGAACAATTAATTAGTAAAGTAAAAGAAGATATTAGCGATAAAAATATAGAAATTCTCCAATTAGATAAAGATGTTACTAACTTATATGAAATAATCGATAAACTACCTAACAAAAAAAATATCAATATTTTATTTATTACAGGTTTAGAGTCTTCATTATATAAATATGAAGAAGCCAAAACCTTAGCAGGTTGGACTAGTCGAGAAACCCATCATTATAGTTGGGAAGGTGTACCACCAATTTTAATTAACATCAACCAACAGCGGGAAAGATTTAGAGATAGGTTTAAAATTTGTTTTGTCTTCTTATTACCGCAGTTTTCCATTAAATATTTTATTCACCGCGCACCCGATTTTTTTGATTGGCGTTCTGGTTTATTTGAATTTCCTATTGATGCAGAAACTTTAAAACAGGAATTATTACTTATACGTGAAAATCAAGATAAAAGTGATGATAAATATCTGAATATTACTGATGAAGAACGAAATAAAAAAATTTTGAAAATCCAAGAACTTCTGACAGAAAACCATCAAACAGATATTAACAAAACAAGTTTATTCTTAGAACTCGGAAATTTACATTGTTCTGCCAAGGAATATGAAAAAGCCATTATATCCTATGACCACGCACTGAAATTAAACCCTTACAATCACGAAGTTTGGGACAACCGCGGTATTGCACTACGTAAGTTAGAACAGTATGAAGATGCGGTTGCATCCTACGATAAAGCTCTAGAAATTCAACCTGATAACTACGCAGCTTGGAATGATAGAGGACTAGCCTTGTATATGCTAGGATTATATACAGAATCTATTGCTAGTTGTGAAAAAGCTATTGCTATTAAACCAGACTTTGTTTGGGCTTGGAATAACTTGAGTCTTTCGCTACAGAAGTTAGGACGGTATAAAGAAGCTATATCTTTGTTAGATAAAGCCCTAGAAATTCAGCCTGATTACTACATAGCTTGGGATAATCGGGGCATTTTCCTAGCCAAGTTAGGCAGGTATGAAGAAGCCATATATTCCTATGATAAAGCACTAGAATTTAAACCTGATGATAACGAAGCTTGGAAAAACCGTGGCATTTCCTTAGACAAGTTAGGTAGGTATGAAGCAGCTATATCTTCCTACGATAAAGCACTAAAAATAAAACCTGATGACCACGAAGCTTGGTACAACCGGGGCATTTCCCTAAGAAATTTAGGCAGGTATGAAGAAGCTATATCTTCCTATGACAAAGCAGTGCAAATAAAACCTGATGACCACGAAGCTTGGTACAACCGGGGCATTTCCCTAGCCAATTTGGGCAGATATGAAGAAGCTATATCTTCCTACAATAAAGCACTAGAAATAAAACCTGATTTACACGAAGCTTGGACTAGCCGTGGCTATAGTTTACACAATTTAGGTAAGTATAAAGAAGCTATATCTTCCTACGATAAAGCACTAGAAATAAAACCTGATTTACACGAAGCTTGGAATAATAAGGGCTACTCACTAAATAATTTAGGTAGATATGAAGAAGCCATATGTTGCTGCGCCCAAGCAATAAAATTTAAACCTGATGATCACGATGCTTGGAACAACCGAGGTATTTCCCTCGACAATTTAGGTAGGTATGAAGAAGCCATATCTTCCTACGACAAAGCCCTTGAATTTAAACATGATAAAGATGATGCTTGGTACAACCGGGGCAATTCCCTAAGAAAGTTAGGCAGGTATGAAGAGGCGATTGCTTCCTATGATAAAGTATTGGAAATTAAACCTGATGACCACGAGGCTTGGAACAACCGGGGCATTTCCCTATACAATTTAGGCAAGTATGAAGAAGCTATATCTTCCTACGACAAAGCTGTGGAAATAAAACCTGATAATCACAAAGCTTGGTACAATAAAGCTTGTCTTTATGCCCTACAAGGTAATATTGAAAAAGCAATTACAAATCTGCAAACAGCAATTAATTTACACCCTGATATAGTTAGAGAATGGGTAAAAAATAACTCTGATTTTGATACTATTCGGGAAGATGCACGTTTTCAAGCTTTGATTAAATAAATTAGGTATAATAATTATACAATAGTTTCTTATTAATTCTCAGGTGATAGCTATGCAGCAAATTACTATAAATAAAGCCTCTCAACATTTATCTGACTTAGTTGAAGCTGCACTTAAAGGTGAAGAGATTATTATCATGAAAGATAATCAATCTGCTGTAAAATTAATCCCAGTATTACCAGTTAAGCAGCGTCGTAAACCTGGTAGTGCAAAAGGAATGGTAACAATGTCTGATGATTTTGATGAACCTTTAGAAGATTTTCAGGAATATATGTAGTTATGATTTTGATGGATACACATACATTTATTTGGTATGTAACAGATGATTCTCAAATTAGTAATCAAGTTTTAGAAGTGATTAACGATGAGAATAATCAGATTTTTTTGAGTATCGCTAGTGTTTGGGAAATGGGAATTAAACACGGGTTAGGAAAGCTAAGTTTTAATGTTCCATTTGAGACGTTTATTAGACAGCAAATGAGTATTAATGACTTTACTCTGTTAGATATCAAAATCAGTCATATTAATACTGTTGCCCAACTTCCTTTACATCATCGTGATCCGTTTGATAGGATACTGATTGCACAAGCTATAGTTGAAAATATACCTATAATTAGTGGTGATAGCAAGTTTGATGCTTATCCCATACAGCGTTTATGGTAATGTTTTAAGATCCCCGACTTCTAAGATAAATTCATATTCTATAGACTAGATAACAAAGAAGTCAGGAATATATTCAACTACCTTCTATACTCATCCCCACAGTCACCAATTAACTGATATAAATCCCATGACTGCTGGGAAACTGCATCCATCTTTTCCACATCTTCAGCATCTAAACTAAACCCAAACACCCGCGCATTATCTTCTAAATGTTCCGCAATTCCTAACCTGGCACCAACAATTACACCCCCTACTGCTGGCTGATGTAAAATGTAATTTACAGCCACATTAGCAATACTTACCTGATGCTTATCTGCAATTTGTTTGAGGGTAGCAAGTAACTGTTGAAATAATCCCCAACCACCCCAAGCATCAATCACATTTTTGTATTTCTTCAAGCTGGTGGTATTTAAATCAAAACCCCGTGGTTCTGGTTGACCTAAATATTTTTCTGATAACAAACCACCGCAAACACTACCATAGGTAAACAGTTTAATATCATGTTCTTGACAGAATTTAACCATATTCACTTGTGGTCTTCTGTCAACCAAAGAATACTGCACTTGGTTAGAAACAATCTTAATTCCTGCTGCTGTAATAATTTGCAGATGTTCCGTATCAAAGTTAGTTAAAGCTAAATGCTTAATTTTACCCTCGGTTTGTAATTCTCCCATATATTTGAGGGCATCTAAATAATTATTATCCCCATATTCCCACCAATGGAACTGCATTAAATCTAAAGCAGAAACATCCATTCTACGAAGGGATATATTAATATTATCTTCCACAATTTTTCTGGTCATCTTGCCCGGTCGAGGAACCCATTTTGTGAAAGCTTGAATATTGGCTAATGCTGCTTCACCACGACTAGCAATCAATTGCCGTCTAAATTCACCAATTAAGTCTTCTGCTGGGCCATAATGGTCAGCTAAATCCCAAGTCGTAAAACCAGCATCCACATAGGTAAACATAGCCTGAATAGCAGTTTGGGGATTAATTCTGCCATGGCCACCTGATACCTGCCACATACCATTTAAAATCCGGCATATATTTAAGTCAGAAGTAAATTGGAGGCGACTATTAGTAGGTAAAATCATATCTGTTTTTTGCATATTTCTAGGTAAATTATGATTTCCAGTTTTGATTAGCTTGTTCCAAAACATATGCAGCTACATCTTCTATTTCTTGAGGAGTTAAACGCTCTTTGTAGGCAGACATATTACTTTTACCATTGGTGACAATATCAGTAATTGCCTCCAAGGAATCCATGCCATATTTTTTTAAAGCATTTTGCTTGAGAGTCTTACCTCTTCTAACAATATTACCTCCATGTTCATGGCATCCAACACAATGAACACTGAATATTTTCTCCCCATTACTTGTGTCTATAGCTAAGGCTGGTAAATGAACATTCACTGTCCAAATCCAAACGGTAAATAATAACAAGATGAATATTTTCTTCACGCTGGCACTTCCTACATACAAACCATCTATAAAGATTCAAAATCGGCTAAAAATCCAGAGAAGTTTTGACAATCTTCCTGGAAAGATTCCGCGTCACTGACATCTTCAACTTTATATTCCATGATTCTTGTCCCATCTGGTTTTTTCTTGGAAGAAATACACTCACCTTGATATTTTTCTGCCATTGCCTTAAATGCAGCACCATGGTGTTTCCATGCTTCTCCAGAACAAGTAATGTTAATTCTCCACATATTTTTTCATGATTATTACTAACGAATATTTATCTTCTCATAAAGATGTATTCTTTTCCAAATTTATTCTTTCTACGACCTAGTTTCTATCTCCAGGAAGTTACATCATCCAAAATAAATAGTCATAATATTACTAAACAGTTATGTAGATAAAAACCTATCCCAATTATTTAAATCATTGCAATTTAACATGACTAGTTCTATCAAAGAACAAATTCAAGCCGACTTACAACAAGCTAAAGCTACAGGACAGTTAAGAACTGAACGCATTCGTGAAATCGTCAAGTCCGCTGTTACTCAGGTAGCATCGGAAGTGAAAGCAGGTTCAAGTGAATTGCGTCACCTAGTGAAGGATGCTGTGGCCGCAGTCATCGACAGCTTGCAAGATAAAGGTAGTGAAATCAAAGAAGAAGTTACAGCTTCTATTGAAGGTGCGATGGAAGCTGTGACTAGTAAAAGACAGGAGTCAATTAACAAGACCCAAACCGAAATTCAACAACTACAGGCACAATTAGATTATAAAGAAGAAGAACTGCAACAAGAAGTGGATGGTATTCTGGCAGAAATCTCTAATACCAGTCAGGAACACAATGTTCCTACTCAAAATGCCATTATCTCTGCCATTAATGCCCTTAAAGATAGTGAAGAGGTGGCTTTATTAAAGAAACGCTATGCCCAATTGCAAACCCAATTAGCGATTATCCGCGCTAATTTAGCCGCTCGTTACTCTGGCCGTGATCAAAACGTACAACAGTATCTAGATGAAGCGAAGAACTGGTATGAGCGATCGCGTCCCCAGGCTGAAGCCATAGTAACACAAGTTGGTCAAAAGCATTCCCAGTTAGAAGATAAACTCGGTGCAGCAGGTACAGCCATTGCCAAAAAAGAACGTCAATTAAAACAAACTCTCCGCGAGTTATTTTTAGCAACTGCTGAATTATTCAAAGATAAAGAAGCATAATAGCTGAAAATTTAGAGACGTTACATGTAACGTCTCTAACTATCTGAATCTATGAAAAAAAATGGTCTAGCTGAATGTAAGTAAAATAGTTACACCTCTGACAGCTTACCACCCTTGTCTACTCAATCTTTCATCATGTTTGGCAATCACCCAAATGGCATGAATACTGCCAGGTAGCCAACCGAGGAGAGTCAGCACAATATTAATTGCCAACGTTGTACCCACTCCCTCTGTTAAAAATACTCCCACAGGTGGCAAGAACAAACCCAGCAATAAACGTATTAATTTCATCGGATTGTTCCTATTTCTCAACTCTATTGTTAGTCCATCTCTAGGGTTAAGATTTAACTGTTAAATCTCCGCTAGATTCTAACTGCATATTCTTCTCAGCAAAGTATTTGCTCATAGTTGTATTGGCTAAAGACAGCACCACTGGACCGAGAATAAAAGCAATCAGTCCATGAACTCGAAAACCAGGAACTAAAACAGCCGCTAACCAAAAGCAAATACCATTCACAATTAGAGAAAATCCTCCTAAAGTTAAAAATGTTAATGGTAGAGATAGAGTGGATATAATTGGTTTTATAGAACCGTTGATTAAACCAATCACAACCCCAGCGATTAACGCTGAGGGAAAATTAGCAATATCCACACCTGGAACAATTAAATCCACGATTAACAAACTTAAAGCCGTAGCTAGTGCGGTTAAAAAAGTTCCCCACATTGTTTTTACCTAAACAACAGCATTTTGTATTGCTGTTACTATCTTGAAAGATGGGTGAGAAGAAAACTTCTTGGTCAGGATAGATTATGGTTATATCAAGAGGATGATTTTGACAACATTATGTTATCGCTGACACTTTTGAGCATGGAAAGAACATAACTGTATTTGCCACATACAACTGTCAATCATCAATTAAATAGCCTTCAGATGTTATATTTTTCTTAACCTTTATTTAATTTAACCTTAAATTCACGTCTAATTCTCCAATGTTGTTAAAAAAATCATAAATAGAGATAAGTCTATTTTTAACTAATGTTATGATGCAAACACTCAATGAATTAATACCTATCATTTATGCAAATAGCTAATAAAACACAAATTAAAACTTTAGGTGATTGTGCATATGCAGCCATTGAAAAACATTTTCATAAAAGTATAAAGTGGGAAAAATCTGTCAAGAAAGATGAAGATCCAGAAGCACTACATCAAATGCGTGTGGGAATGCGACGCTTACGTACGGCTGTTAGTCGTTTTGGTTTATGTGTAAATTTGCCCAAATTAGTTAGTGATAAAAATATTGGTAAAATTTCCCGCATTCTCGGCAATCTTAGAGATTTAGATGTCCTCAAATCAGCGCTAGAAAATAATTATCAGCCACATTTACCACCAAAAGAACAAGCACTACTCAAGTCAGTGTTTTCAGCGTTAGCACAACAACGGGAAATAGAGGTTCACCATGTGAAAAAGCTTTTAAAGGATGAAACTTATAAGACCTTTAAAAAAAGCTGTCAAGAATGGTTGGATCAACCTATATATCACCCTTTAGCTGCCTTACCAATCCAAGAAGTTTTACCCGATTTACTCTTACCAGAAATCAGTAAATTTTTCCTACATCCAGGCTGGTTAATTGGTACTCAATTTATTGAAGAAAAGTACATACAAACTATCGATTGGACACCAGAAGAACTAGACCAGAAACTTATCCATCAAGGTGAAGTGCTCCATAATTTGAGAAAACAAGCTAAACGAGTTCGGTACCAAATGGAGTTATTTACTAATTTATATGGTGAAGAATTTGCATCACAAGTAGGAGAGGTTAAAAACATACAAACTGTGCTAGGTGATCTGCAAGATAGTGTTGTATTACATGAATGCCTCAAGAGCATACTTAAGTCAGAAATAAATACTGAAATGCGTGGTATGACAACCTTATTATCTGCTCAGAATTACCAAATATGGCAACAATGGCAGCTAATTCAAGCTCATTATCTCAAACCAGAAGTTCGACATAATTTTCATTACACAATTTTACAGCCTAAAGAAACTCAACAATTAGCGAATTGAAATATTAATAGGAGTTTCCAGCGATAAAACATAAACACTACTTTGGGGAATTTGGACAACCCGAATATTTTCAGCAGAACGTAAGCCTGTCACTAAACCTATGGCACTGCCTAACATTGCTCCCCGGTCAAATTGTTCAGGATCACCTTGGCTAATAAAACCTAAAGTGCTACCACCAATTCTGCCCCAAACACTACCATTTTCGATGGCTTTATCATTGGCTCTTTTTTGAGTAATAGTAGTACCAGGAATGGGTTGACTAGATGCTTTAATTGCCACAATTTTGCCATTGACTATTAAAGATTGAGCAACGATTTTTGCACCACCATCACTGGGTTGTAAAACTATGGTGACAGGTGTATTTTCTGGTGCAATGACATTACCTTGCTCATCTTTAATTGCACTAGCTAAAGGTACTGTCAGGGGGTAATCTTTCTTTTGTCCTACATCTACTGTGACAGATGCAGGAAAGGAAATAATCACGGCTGTATCCTGAGGAATGGTAATATTTTGGCTCACTGGTGTAGCTTGGGAAGGAACTGGTTGTGCTTTAGCTGGTGCGGTGAAAGAACCTAATAGAGATAGAGAACAAGCAATACTCACCAGTGTTTTTGTTTTCATAACCTTTTACCTAAGATGTAATTGTTTTGTGAGGTTTGCACCTTTCATTTCATCAATAGGTATGAGGTGAGAAATTTATGCGGCTGGGCGCAAAGTGAGTCCATCAATATATAAACTATAGCAGGTGACACTATGGCTAAAGCCACGTTCCGCGTTAGCGTAGCTTTCCCTTTAGCGATACGACTGCGTGGTTTGAAACCCTCTACATTCATTTTCACCAGAGGTCTATTACACTTAAGTAGCTTTTCAACATCCTAATAACTGCTCGGTAAAACTACTGTATTAAACAAGGAGGGTTTACACTGTTGTAAATAGCTAATTTAAGCTAAACAATAACCATAACAGTGTTGTTTTGAATCTAATTAAATCCGCAACAGTTTTTACCTAAAATATCTAAAGTAAATAATTTTTTATATTAAACAATAATTTCCTATAACAGCAAAAGTCTGATTTACGTTTAACAAACCTAACTAGTTGGTTTGTTTAATTTCCGTTATACATATATGGCATAACAATTATGGAATTCCAGAATATGAATTTTGATTTACACCGAAAAGCTCAACAATACCAGTTCATTGAGCAGGAGTTATGTCATAGTCAACAGACTCTCCGAGATATCCTCAATAGCCTCTTTACCTTCGTCGCAATTATTAGTGTTGATGGCATATTAATCGAAATTAACCGTGCATCCTTAGAAACTCTGAATCTGACTACGCAAGATGTGATGGGTCAGCCATTTGCTCAAATTTACTGTTTCGCCTATTCTCCCAGCATACAACAGCAATTAGTTGATGCGATCGCTCAAGCAGGCCAAGGTCAGATTGTTCGCTATAACACCAGTATACAGATAGCTCAGAGTAAATTAATGATGCTTGATGTATCTATCAATCCTATTTTTAATGAACAGGGACAAATTATTTATCTTGTTGCTTCAGGAGTAGATATTACGCCCCGTCAAGAAGTTGAACAAACCCTGCAAATCCAATTAAATGCTATTGAAGCTGCTACGGATGGTATTGCCATTCTTCAAGATGAACAATTTTTATATTTAAATCAAGCACATGTCCAAATGTTTGGATATAAAAGTGCAGAGGAATTAATTGGTAAAACTTGGCGAGAACTCTATCAACCTTCAGAAATTGCTAGTTTACAATCCCAAGTATTCCCCATATTAACCCAAGCAGGCCATTGGCGAGGAGAAACTAAAGCCAAGCGCAAAGATGGTACTATCTTTGATGAGGAATTATCCTTGAGCTTCATTGGTGCTAATCAGTTAATTTGTGTTTGTCGTGATATTAGTGATAGTAAACGAGCCGCATTGGCTCTTAAAGAAAGTGAACAGAGGTTTCGTCAATTAGCAGAAAATTTGCATCTAGTTTTCTGGATGACTAACCCAGAGCAAAAGAAATCAAGATTTTCAGAAATTCTCTATGTTAGTCCTGCTTATGAGAAAATCTGGGGTGTTCCTTGTGAAAATCTCTATTCTAACCCTCAATCTTTTCTTGATTCTATCCATCCAGATGATAAGAATTTAGTTATGTCTACTGTCAAAAAAGAAAAATCTGGATTTGATATTGAATACAGAATTATTCCTGCTGATGGTTCAATTCGCTGGATTCATGACCAAGCCTTTCCCATTATCAATGAGCAGGGAGAAGTATATAGAGTGGTGGGAGCGGCAGAAGACATTACCGAACAAAAAAAATCTGCCGTCGCATTACAACAAAGTCAACAATTTCTTCGGCAAGTAATTGATACTAATCCTAATTTAATCTTTGTTCAAGATTGGGAAGGAAAATATATTTTAGTGAACCAGGCATTGGCAGATATTTACGGTACTACAGTTGAAGACATAATTGGTAAGAAAGAAACAGATTTACATGCCAAGCAGGATGATATAGAAGCATATTTAACCATTAATCGCCAAGTTATCACCTCTTTGCAAAAACAGAAAATCCCTGAAAGAGTTATTACTACCCATACAGGTGAAACCCGCTATTTTCAAGTTGTTATTTCTCCTTTAGTAGACACTGAAGGTAAAGTCTCTCAAATTTTAGGAGTAGCTAATGATATTACTGAACGTAAGCAAGCTGAACAAAAAATTAGCGAAGCCTTAAAACAGGAAAAACAACTCAGTGAATTAAAGTCCCGGTTTATATCCATGACTTCCCATGAGTTTCGTACACCTTTAGCAGTTATTTCTTCTTCTGCTAGTATTTTGCAACAATTTTCTCAAAAACTGCAAGAAGAACAAAAGCAAAAACATTTACAATGTATTCTCACCTATGTTAAACATACAACCCAACTATTAGATGATATTTTACTGATCAATAAAGCAGAAACTGGTAAATTATCTTTTTATCCAGAACCTGTAGATGTCGTTTCTTTTTGTCAGCAACTTGTAGAAGATGTCCAGCTAAGTGCCACCCATCATCAGATTATTTTTTTTAGTCAAATTTCCACGCCCATCATTGCTAATTTAGATAAGAAATTACTGCGCCAAATTCTTATCAACCTGCTAGGTAATGGCATTAAATACTCACCCGAAGAAAGTCAAGTGATATTTAATTTTTCTATAGAGGCAGAAAACCTAGTTTTCAGTATTGAAGACAAAGGAATGGGTATCCTTCCACAAGACCAATCTCAGTTATTTGAATCTTTCCATCGAGGTGCTAATGTAGGAAATATTCCAGGAACTGGTTTAGGTTTAGCTATAGTTGCTAAATGTATTGCTTTGCATCAAGGTCAAATTACTTTTACTAGCCAAATTGGTGTGGGTACTACTTTTACAGCCTATATACCCTATAATATTATTGATTAACTATAAAGTTATGAATAAGTTTTGTCTGAATTGTCACCGCTACTTCAAATATCAATATCTTTTTTGTTTGAGCATTGCCATCTAAACTAACCAAAGGAAAAAATTGTGCGTCGATTTTCCTTTCTGCAAACTAACTACCAACCATGCAGATTAGTTATCAAGTAAAAGAACTATTGCCTTCAGTAATTACACTATAAAATTTTACATTTATTCTCGGTATTATAGCTGAAACTATCATATTCAATAGTTAGTTATTTCTCACGAAGCAAATAACGTCTAAAGTTTTACATAATCAATATCTGGACTTAATTAATAAATTCCATCCTCACTTATAGCGGTGATTAGGTGAATTAAATGAATAAAATTCTCATTATTGAAGATGAACCGCAAATTAGAAATAATCTCAAACAAGTCCTGGACATAGAAGGATTTTCTGTCTTTACTGCTGAAGATGGGGATTTAGGTTTACAAATGGTTAAACAAGTTCACCCGGATTTAATTATTTGTGATGTGATGATGCCTAAATGTGATGGCTACGGTCTAATTCAAGCATTGCATCAAGAGCCGCTTACAGCCACAATTCCGGTGATATTTCTGACTGCTAAAGCAGAATATAGTGATATGCGTCAAGCTATGGCTCTCGGTGCAGATGATTACTTAACAAAGCCATTTGAAATCGATGAAGTTTTGCAAGCTATTTCCACTCAACTCAAAAAACGTGAAGTGGTGATTCAACCTTATGTAGAGCAAGTTAATCAAATGCAATCCGAGATTAATTATATAGCTCGGCATGATCATTTAACTGGGTTACCAAATCAAATTTTATTAGAAGAGAAGTTTAATCAAACACTGATTGAATCTTACGGACAAAACCAATTATTACCTTTACTACTCATTGATTTAAATATTCTCCATCGTGTCCAATTACTGGTTGATCCCACTTTGCGGGATTCACTACTGCAAGCGGTAACTAGTCGCTGTGACAATTATTTTAATTCTGCCCATGATTTAGTAGAATTAATTGCCTATTTAAAAACAGGTCAACTAGCTTTTTTATTAAAACCTACTCTAGAAATAGAAAATGCTGGCGATATTTCTCAGACAATTATTAATATCTTATGCCAGCCATTTTTTATTGATAACCAAGAAATAATTTTACAGCCTAAAATTGGCATTGCTTGTTATCCTAGAAACGGTATTACCCTTAGCCAGTTAATTACCTATGCAGAAATTGCTATTAATGAATGCACAGAAAAAGAAAATAGTTTTTATAATTTTTACACCCAAGAAATAGGTGAAAAATATTTACGAAAAAAGATTTTAGAAGCTAATTTGTGGACGGCATTAGATAAAAATGAGTTTAAAATTTACTATCAACCACAAATTAATCTGCTCACTCAAGACATGGTGGGTGTTGAAGCTTTAATTCGTTGGCAACATCCAGAATACGGTCTTGTCTCCCCAGCAGAGTTTATTCCCTTAGCAGAAGAAACAGGTTTCATTATTTACTTAGGAGCATGGATTTTAAAAACTGCTTGCCAGCAAGTCCAAGAGTGGCAAGCTCAAAAATTAGGCATTTTCAATTTAGCTGTTAATCTTTCAGCTTATGAATTTAGGAATCCTCATCTTAATCAAAGTATTATCGATACTTTAGTGGAAACTAATTTTGATCCCAAACATTTGGAATTAGAATTAACGGAAACCCTATTAGTTCAAAACATTGATTATGTATCTGAAGAAATTAATAAACTAAGAAGTTATGGTATTAAAATCGCTATTGATGATTTTGGTACAGGTTATTCATCATTAAAATACCTGCAAGACTTTGCCTTTGATTTTCTGAAAATAGATAGTTATTTTGTAAACAGGATTGATAAAAACACTAACAAGCAAGCCATTGTCAAAAGTATTATCCAAATTGCCAATAATTTAGGAGTCGATCTCATTGCTGAGGGAGTAGAAACTCAATATGAGTTAGCTTGGTTAAGGGACAATCATTGTGATGTGATGCAAGGATACTTATTTAGTCCACCCTTGCCACCAGAAGCATTAGAAAAATTTTTGCTGTCTAGAAAGTAATTATTCATTATTTGTAGGAGTTAAAACATGGTGAAGATATTAATTATTGAAGATGAAGAAAAAATTAGAGCCAATATTAAACAAATTCTGGAATTAGCAAACTTCGAGACCATAGTTGCTGAAAATGGAAAACAAGGTTTGGAATACGTCAAGGATAAAAATCCCAACTTAATAATTTGTGATTTAATGATGCCAGAGTTAGATGGTTATAGTGTTTTATCTCTACTCCGTCAAGATATCCATACAGCAGGAATTCCTTTAATTTTCCTATCAGCTAAATCAGAACGATCTGATTTACGTCGAGGGATGGAACTAGGAGCAGATGACTATTTAACAAAACCTTTTGATGCTGATGAATTACTACAAGCCGTCAATGCTCGATTAGAAAAACAGTCATTAGTTAATCAGCAAACTCAGTACAAAATTGATGCTTTGCGTGAAGCTATAACTTATTCACTACCCCACGAATTTAATACTCCTTTGAATCATATTATGTGTATATCAGATTTATTACTTAAAGAGTATGATTCTGTCACTAATCAAGATAATCTAGAAATGTTGCAGATGATTCATAGTTCGGCTGGTCGTCTTCATCAATTGACCATGAACTTTTTGTTGTATGTTGATTTAGAAATGACCTTAAGCAATCCGGAACGATTAGCAGAAATTCGGCAGAATTTAATCAGAATTAGAGTCAAGGATATGATTGAATCTACTGCCTTACAAGTAGCAAAAAAATGGGAAAGAACTGATGATTTAATCTTGAATCTTACCCAAGGTTTAATTAATATTTCTCCTCTGAAAATGACTAAGGTTTTATCTGAGGTAATTGATAATGCCTTTAAATTTTCTCCAGCGGGTACACAAGTAAAAATCATTTCTCAGACTATCGAAGACAAATTTATTTTATATATTATTGATTGCGGCCGAGGTATGACGGAGGAACAAATTGCTAATTTGGGTGCCTATATGCAGTTTAAACGCACAATGTATGAGCAACAAGGGTGCGGATTAGGATTATCAATTGCCAAGCAAATTTTGCAAATCTATAATGGTGATTTGACAATTGAGAGTATAACTGGTAAGCAGACTATTGTGAGAATTGTTATGCCTTTAGTTATGTTTGGTATGTAATTACTCAAGATAATTTATATAGGCGATTAATTGGATATGGTATTAGGGATGAGGACTGCATTTGTATAAATATTGGTCTGATCATTTCATGGGCACCAAGGGACAAATCTCTAGTTGATATAGCCCTAGACAAGACAGTTAGAATATTAACAGCAACTAAAACTTAGACACCCAAAAGCTTTTAGCACTGCCACCTCCTATAATTTATGACTCTGTTGGCTTCACCATAAGTATTAAACTATCAATCATATACAATCTAACACTTATGGTAATGGGACAATAAGACAATAAATATTTATATTTTAACTCAATAATTTCCATCTTTGCAGGATTTTAGTATTTTCTGGAGTGAGCAATTTCTGAATATGCTCAACTTCATTCAACAGTTGAACTTCACGGGAACATTCTGCTTGTAATACTGAGATATATCGTTCTATTTCTTCTGGTGTGTTGGCTGTTTTCAACATATGAATTGCCATATTAATATTAGAGAGGGGATTACGCAAATCTTCAATCAGTTTTTGCAATAAATCAGTTTTTATCCCAGAAACTTGTTGGCTTTTTTCAAAATTTTCCTGGGTCTCTTTAACTTGCTTAGTTAAAGATTTGTTAAGCTCTTTTGTTAATAAAGTATTGCTCTCTAATTTTTCTGTATATTCCTGAATCAGTGTATTCTTTCTTTCCAATCGCGTATTTATTGCCCGCAATAGCTCACTTTGTTCAAAAGGCTTGGTTAAATAATCATCTGCGCCTAGTTCCATTCCTTGTCGCAGATCCTTGAACTCTGCTTTAGCGGTCAGAAAAATCAAAGGAATGGCAAATGTGCTTTTTTCTTGGCGTAAGGCAGTGAGTACGCCATAGCCATCTAATTCAGGCAGCATGATATCACATAAAATCAAATCAGGAGGATGAGCGATCGCTAGTTCTACACCAATTAACCCATTTTCAGCAGTTATCGTTTCATAACCGCTTAACTGCAAAATTTGCTCAAGGTTGTTGCGGATTTGGATTTCGTCTTCAATTATTAAAATTCTCGTCATAACTAAAATCTTACATACTTAATCTTTCTTACTTAATACTTAATCTATAGTTGGGTGAACCACAATAGTACAATTGATTAATTATCAGTTCGAGAGTATCACGACAAACACAGTATTTTATACCTGATTCCTATCAGAGATATTCTCTAGAAGTAGATGAACTCACCAGGTGATTACGGAGTTGAATTATAAAAATTGCACCTTTAGGAAAATTCTCCTCTACTTGGAGGCTGCCACCATGGGCATCGACTACCTGTTTACAAAATGCTAATCCCAAACCAGTTTGGGATAATCCTTTAATAAAGGCACCAATTTCATACTTTTCAAAAATCGCTGTCCGCATTTTTTCATTGACTCCTATTCCTGAATCAATGACCTGTATCTTGATTGCCTCCGATGTAGTAAAATCAGCTTTGAGTATCACCTGACTATTAACAGGAGAAAACTTAATTGCATTAGCTAGGAGATTATCAAGGACACGGCGGAATAATGCACCATCCATGGTGAATTTTTGACCTGGTTGTGGCAAATCTCCAATTAATTGAATTCGATGTTGCTCGGCCAATAGACGAAAATCTGCAAGCACACCACTACAAAGATGATGTAAATCCACCTCTGTCAAATTCAGCCTCATTTTCCCTGATTCCAGTTTAGCCATGAATAGCAAACTATCAATCATGGATTGTAATTGTTTAACATTGCCTTGAATTTGCTCAAGTTTTGGCTGGTGCTCTGCTGGTGGGAAGTTGGGAAGTCGCAGAATATCTGTACAGAGCATGATATTAGTTAAAGGATTACGCAAGTCATGGACAATCATATTGACCATATCTTCCCGTAATTGAATTAATGCTTTCAGTTGGTCGTGCTGGTATTTTAACCGCAGCATGGAGCGAATTCTTGCTTGTAATTCAATTTTATTCACAGGCTTACTGACAAAATCATCAGCACCTGCGGCTAAACATGTACTCAAATCTTCTTTAGCTGTTAAGGCTGTCACCATAATAATGGGAATATAGCGCCATTGAGGATCAGTTTTGATGATTTTACAAAGCTCTATTCCATCCATTTCTGGCATCATAACATCCAACAAAATTAAATCTGGTTCAATCATGTGAATGCGTTCTAAAGCTTTGCTGCCACTAGAAGCATAATTAAGTTGATATTCCTCTTTCATCAGCAAGGTATCGATAACATCAAAGTTATCTGGTTCGTCATCAATGACCAAAATAGTAGTGGGTTTGTCCATATCTAAATTTCTGCCTATTGACTCAACAAGTTATGAATAATGTCAGCTAACTGTCTTAACTTCACAGGTTGTGTTAAATATTCAGTCACACCTGCCTGTATATATCTTTCCCGATCGCTTGCCATAGCTAACGTTGTCATGGCGATAATTGGTATATTTGCTATATATTCATCTCTTCTTAGCTGTTGAGTCACTGCTAAACCATCCAAATTAGGCATCTGCATGTTTATAATCATCAATGCAGGTTTTTCCATTTGCCCTAGTTGAATCGCTTCTTGTGCGGTTCTAGCTACGATTAAACGATATCCTCGACTAGTCAAATAATCAGATAAACTACTGATCGTCACTTCGTTGTTTTCCACTAATAAAATCAAACCTGTAATCGTAGATTGGGATTTGACAGTTTTTAAAGTCTGTGGTATTGATTTGGGTGCGCTAACGACCTGGAATTTTTGTAAGGTGTTTTTCAGTTGTTGTTTCTCTAGGGGACGAATTAAGTATTCTGTAGCGCCTAAGGATAGACCTCGTATCCGTCTATTTTCTACCCCAATCATGACCACCGGAATATTGCAGGTATAGGGGTCGGCTTTCAGTTGACGCAGCAGTTTCCAATAGGAAGGTTGGGGGTCATAAATATCGAGAATAATTACAGATGGTTGGAGACTAGTTGCTGCTGTGATTGCATCTGCAATTTGGTGATAGTTGACGGTTGTAATTCCTAGTTCTTCTAAATATTCAGACAGTTGATGATTATTAGTTGTTGATAAATTATCCTGAATAATTAATAATGGAGGCAGATTAGTTGTTGATAGGGGGTAAGACAATGGATTTGGAGCAGTAGTTTGATAAGCTAATCTCACACAAAAGCAACTACCCTTACCCAATTCACTGTGTATGCTCACCCAACCGCCATGTAATTCGGTAATCTGTTTAACTAAAGCCAGACCTAACCCAGTACCTGCATATTGACGACTTAAACTAGAGTCTATTTGCACAAAAGATTGAAATAATTTTTTCACATCTTCTGGAGCAATTCCAATACCTGTATCGGCGACAGAAAAGAGAATGAAGGAGGAATCAAAAACATCTGGAGAGGATGAAGTTAAATCCCATTGTCTTTGCTGTCCTGGTTCAATTTTTACCTCTAATTTTACCTTTCCTCCTTCAGGGGTAAATTTAATCGCATTACTCAACAGGTTGATTAAAACCTGACGCATATATCTTTCATCAATAAATATATCTGCTAACCCTTCGGGGATGTTTACTTCTAGTGTGAGGTTTTTCTTGACTGCCTGTAGACGAATCATAGTTATACAAGCTTGGCAGAGAGACATAACGGATACAGGGGCAAGTTTTAATTCTAGTTTTCCTGCTTCAATTTTGGCTAAATCAAGAATATCGTTAATTAATTCGAGTAAATGCTTACCACTGCGTTCAACGGTAGCCAATGCCCGTTTTTGTTGGGGATTAATCTGGCCAAATACATCTTCTTGCAAGGCTTCAGACATGCCTAAAATAGCGTTGAGGGGTGTGCGTAATTCATGACTCATGTTGGCAAGAAATTCATCTTTTAATTTAGTCGCACTTTCTAATTGCACATTAGCTATAGCTAGTTGTTCATTGCGTTGGCGCAAGTCATTTTCCATGATTTTGCGGTCTTGAATATCCACAAAGTAGCCAATAATTTCTATGGGTTTACCTGTTTCATCTTTGACTAGGCGCAGTTCATTTCTGACCCATAAATATTGATGATTGCGGTGGAGAAATCGATATTCATGGATGTGATGTCCTGTTTGGAATAGGTGAGATAGATCGGCAAAAATCTGTTCTTTGTCTTCAGGATGAACATGGTCTGCCCAAAAATTAGGATCGGCTAAAAACTCCTCTACTTGATAACCCAGGACAGTGGTGATGTTATCACTGACAAAAGTGGTGGCGTAGTTAGGAACAACTTCCCAAGCAAAAATAACAGCGGGGCTAGATGCGAGGAGGAATTGTAGTCTTTCTTTGAGTAGTTGTTTTTCTAGTTCTACTTTTTTACGTTCAGTGATGTCTCGTTGTAAAACAACTATATAATCTGGTTCTTCATTTTGGTTGTACACTACGGTAGCAGCATAATCCATTGTCCGAATACTGCCGTCTTTACAGATAAATTCTAGCTCGGTGCGTTCTCTACCTAAATGTAATAATAGGGAAAAATGTTGCCCAAAAAGTGTATGAGAAGAGGGAGCAAAAAAATTACCTAAATATTTGCCAATGAGTTCTTCTTCAGCGTAGCCAGATTGCTCAATCGCTGCCCAATTTACTTGTTGAATGATGCCCTGTAAGTCCAGGACATAAATAAAATCAGGGGCAACGGTAAATAAAGTCCGAAATCTTTGTTCGCTCTGTTGAAAGTCTTTGGTGCGTTGTTTTACCCTCGTTTCTAGTTCTTGATTGAGTAATTTAAGTGAAGATTCTGCGGCTTTGCGGGCATTGATATTTTGAACAATAACAATAAAGTGCTGGGGTTGACCTGTGGAGTTTCTGAACAGGGTAACGGTGATATAAGCCCAAAGAATTGAGCCATCTTTGCAGATGTAACGTTTTTCTTGACTGAAAGTGCTAATTTCACCATTAATCAGTTTTATGGCCATTTGCCAACTGGACGCGAAGTCTTCAGGGTGGGTTATGCCTTGAACATTTAAGTTGAGGATTTCTGCCATGGAATAACCCAGAATGTCACAAAAACATTGATTAACCAGCAAAAATTGACCGTTTAATGCGGTGTGACACATACCCACGGTAGCTTGTTCAAAGGTGGTACGGAATAATGCTTCGCTATCCCGTAGGGCCATTTCGGCTTTGAGGCGCTCCTGTAATGCTGTTTGGGATTGGGTGTAGATTTTGGCTTGGCGAATAGCGATCGCCAGTTGTACGGCTAATCGGTCTAAAATGTTTAAGTGGGATGGTTCCCATGGGTGAAAGTCAGCGCAATGATGGCCAATTAATAAACCCCACAAGTCGTTCTCTACCAAAATCGGTACTACCAAGTTAGATTTGACTTGATACTGTCCTAGCAACTCTAAATAACATTCTGGATATCCAGCTGCATAAATATTATCAATGGCAATGCAGCGACCTTGAGCATAAACAGAAGCTATGCCACCACGAAAACAAGGGTCGTCTAGTTGGTGGTAGAGAGATTGAGTCCAACCCATAGCCACTGATTCAGCTACAATCGTGCCACTGCCATCAGGGTAAAACTGGTATACTAAGACGCGATCGCAACTTAAAATTTGTCTGACTTCTTCTACCGATACACTTAAAATTTCTGGCAAATTTAAAGAAGCACGTATCCTCGTAGCAACGTGAGCTAATAATCGTTCCTGTTCCGCTTGCAGATTTAATTCCTTGGTGCGTTCTTCTACTTCCCTGGCTAATTCTGCATTGCGCTGATTTAATAACTCCAGCTTTTCTTGCTCTAAATTGGCAATTTTCTCTTCCAATATCTCCACTAATCTGTACACCACCATGGGATTGAGAATTTGTAGCAAACTAGTTTGAGTAATAATTCCCCGTAACTCACCTTTTTTGCCAGTGATGACAATATGACGGATTTTTTTCTCCTGCATCAAAGACCTAGCAGACCACAGGGAATCTTCTGGTGTTAAAGAAAAAAGTGGTGTACTCATCACCATTCCAGCGGTGATGCGATCAAAATCTAGGGCCAAAATTTGAAACTGTACCACATCTCTTTCTGTGATAATCCCCACTGGACGTGGTAATAAATCTGCTCCTATTTCTGTAACAATGACGCTACTTACTTGATTTTTCACCATCAGTTCTATCACGGTGAATAAATTGCTGTTGCGTGGTGTATGAACTACTTCCGTATTCATCACATCCTCAATCAACTGCAACCGCATGAGATCCACAGGACGTAGAAGTTGCCGTAAACCTGCGTAAGTAACTAAACCTAGTATTTGACTATCATCTCCTAGCAAAGGTAAGTGACGAATTTTATGTCGTTGTAACAAATTTAATGTAGCGAAAATATCTGTAAATTCTGAACGTTTGAGAGTAATTACTGGACTAGTCATGACTTGTGCCATAGTTAATCCAGTTAATATTTTTCTTTCAGCAGTCAGCCTGACTACATTTTTCTCAGTAAAAATGCCAATAATTTCTCTTCCTTCAACGACCAAAGCACAACTCTTGCTACTTTCATGAGGAATGAAACTACCCCCCAAGTTTTCTTCTTCCGTAAGCGAACAAACAGCTTGTTTTGCATTCATTAAAGTCAAAACATCTGTCACCAAGCACTGAGGAGTAACTATGAGAGGATCATGAGTAATTGCTGCGGCTAAATCATGATTGACAACTGATAAAAGAGAAGACATAGAATTTTACTTGCTCCTAATTTCAGCAATATTACTTATAAATATATGCAAAAAGAGTTTTCATACTATCTGTAATTTTAGAGTGAACTGATAAATTTATTCAGCTTGATCCCAGAGGAATAACCGTAGTATTAACAGGTAATAAAAATCTTTTCTATCAGCAAAAATATGTTGAATATGCGGAAATTAAATCTAAATTTAAAATGACTGTAATACTTATTCTGTAAGTAAAAAAACGATTAATGTAAAATTTATGTGTTTTTTTAGAAAAATAGAGTTATACCTGAGATGAGCAGGATATAATACGATTCAAAGATTACCTCTACAGACAGATGCTATATATAACATCGTCTGATGTAACTACAACATTTTAACTTATTTGCCAAAATGATCATAGTTTATATAGGTATAAATTTTACATGTGTATCCCCTCCTTCACTATATTGCTGATCAGTAATTCTGAGTGTAATCAAAGAACTTATCAGCAGTTTTTAGATCGGGATGAGCGGTACAAATATACTATTACAACAGTAGAAACTTTCACCACAGCTTGGCAATACTGTCAGCAAACTTGGCCAGATGTAATCTTATTAGACTATTGCTTACCTGATAGCGAGGGGTTAAACAAATTAGCACCACTGGCCAAACTCAATCTTGGTGCCGAATTGCCAGTGTTAGTAGTGAGTGAATATCCAGAACCAGCGATCGCTGTTCAAGTCATGAAACTAGGTTGCCACAGTTGCTTATTTAAACGGGATTTAACAGACCAATTATTATATCAAAACATTCATAAGATTATTCAGCAACAGCAACTGATTAAAACTTTTGCTCAACAGCAACAACACCAAGCAGCAACAGAACAAGCACTCAGACGGGAACATAACTTACTGTCCACAATTGTTGATGGTGCCGGAACATTAGTGATGGTTCTCGACCGTCAAGGTCGCATTGTCCGCTTTAATCAAACCTGTCAACAACTGAGTAATTACAGTTTAGAAGAAGTTCAAAACAAGTATTTTTGGAATTTGTTATTAATTCCCGAAGAAATAGAATCTTTTAAAACGGTTTTTTATAGCCTTTTATTAACTAAATTACCTGCTGAATACGAACATCAGTTGCTTACCAAAAACAATCAAAAAAAACTAATTTCTTGGCATCATAGCGTGTTGTTAGATAAGCAAGGAAACGTAGAATTCATTGTTAGTACAGGTATTGATATTACTGCACGTAGACAAACAGAAGTTAACCTACAAGTCAGTGAGAAAAAGCTTAAACTTGCCTTGGAATTTTCGCAAATTGGCTATTGGGAATGGGACTTACATACTAACGATATTGTTGCTAGTGCTAACACCCTAGTATTGTTAGGTTATGGCTCAGGGAGTGGTACCATTGATTATGACGCTTATTTTCAATGTATCCATCCCAAAGACCTAGAGCAAGTCCAAAAGAAAATTTTTTATGCCCTAGCTAATTCCACAGACTACGAAGCAGAATATCGTGTCATCTTACCAGATAGTAAAATTCGCTGGGTTAGCAGTAAAGGTAGGGGAGAATACGACGAAAACGGTGAATTACACCGGATGATCGGCGTATTGATGGATATTAGCGATCGCAAAAAATCAGAATTAGAAAATCTCTGTTTTATCCAAGCCCTAGAAGAATTAAACCAGGAATTAGATGCCCAAGTTAAACAGCGCACTCAAGAATTAGAAACCATCTTTAATCAAGTTGGTGTAGGGATAGCAAAACTAGGATTAGATGGTTATCCCATCAAAGCTAATCAAACATTGTGTCAATTGCTTGGTTATAGTTCGGAAGAAATACTCACCAAAAGTTTAGAAGATATTTGCCATCCCCAAGACTTCCCAATTAGTAAAGAACAGATTGATAAATTATGGTCAGGTCAACAACAAAATTTTTCTTTAGAAACACGCTACATTTGTAAAAATGGTACAGTTATTTGGGTCAATTTGACAGTAACAGCAGTCAGTAATACCTGTGGAGAGTTAGATTATCTCTTGGTAGTCACTAAAGATATTCACACACGCAAATTAGCAGAACAGGCTTTAGCAGCTAGTGAAAATAAATACCGCGCTATTTTTAATAATACATTTCAACTTACGGGACTACTGTCAACAGAAGGTCTGGTTCTAGATATTAACCAAACTGCTTTAGATTTTGGTGGTTTGACCTTAGCAGATGTGATTAACCATCCTTTCTGGGAAACTCATTGGTGGCAAGTTGTCCCAGAAATGAGTAATCAACTCCAAGAGTCAGTGACTAGGGCTGCTCAAGGTGAATTTATGCGCTATGAAGTCAATATTTTAGGCACAAATCAGGAGGTAAAAATTATTGACTTTTCTCTCCGTCCTTTGAAAAATCAAGAAGGAAATGTAATTTTATTGATTGCTGAAGGCAGAGATATTACTGACCGGAAACAAGCAGAAGAAGAATTACATAAAACCAATAGAGAATTGGCAAGATTGACCCAATTAAAGGATGAGTTTCTTGCTAATATTAGTCATGAGTTAAGAACACCAATTAATGCTATTTTAGGGATGTCTGAAAGTTTAGATGAAGGAGTCTATGGTTGTTTGGATCAACAACAAAAAGATGCTTTAACCACTATTGAACGTAGTGGAAAACATCTTCTATCGTTGATTAACCAAATTTTGGATGTTGCGAAAATTCAATCAGGAAAAATGTCATTAAAGCTTAGTTCAGTGTCGGTGCAAGAGTTATGTAGTCAAAGTTTAGCATTGCTAGAGCCTCAAGCAATGAAAAACAAACTTCAGATGAATTTACACATAGCAGATAATATTACTGAAATTGTAGTTGATCCAATGTTGATCAAACAAGCCTTAATAAATTTATTAAGTAACGCTGTAAAATTTACACCTAAATCAGGAAAAGTAACCTTAGAGGTAAAATTAGATTTAGATAGTGAAAAGCAGAAATTAGAAACCATAAAATTAAAAACTTTTACACCTCACATTCTCTTCACAGTTACAGATACAGGAATTGGTATTCCCAGCACAGAAATTGACTCTTTATTTCAGCCATTTATACAATTAGATAGCCAACTCAATCGTCAATATGAAGGTACAGGTTTAGGATTAACTTTAGTTAAACAAATTGTAGAAATGCACCAAGGGAACATGATTGTTAACAGTGTGTTAGGTCAAGGTAGTAGCTTTACAATGAAGTTGCCCTATACTCAGCCATTGGCTCAAAATATAGGGGCATTAAATTTAGATATAAATTCTAAAAATAATAATTTTGAAATAGAAGATACATCTAATGAAAATTTAAAATCTGCTGCCATTGCTCCACTGATTTTGTTAGCAGAAGATAATGAAGCCAATATAGACACTATTGGTATTTATTTACAAGCTAAAGGCTATGATTTGGTCATTGCCAACAATGGTTTAGAGGCTTTAGAATTAGCGAATTTACATCAACCAAATTTAATTTTAATGGATATTCAAATGCCGGTGATGGATGGTTTAGAATCAATCCGCCAAATTCGCGCTAATCCAACTTTATCTCATATTCCCATTATTGCATTGACGGCACTCGCCATGCCTGGAGATAAAGAAAAATGTCTCAATGCAGGTGCTACAGATTATTTATCTAAACCCGTAAAACTCAAGAATTTGGTTAATAAAATCGGAGCTTTAATAGCTCAATAGAACTGATATCAACACTAGTGGATTAATATGATTGTTTAACTTATTTAAATTGTGTACTAGGTAACTTAATATTAATGCTTGTTTGTTGATTTAAAATAGTTTTAATTTCAAATTTACCGCCGTAAATTTCGACTACTCGTTTCGCAACAATCAATCCTAATCCTGAACCCTGTTGTTCATAATATTTTCTATCAAACTGCATATAGGCACCAATTTGAGCAATTTGCTCAGGTGTCATGCCCCTACCAAAATCCGTGATATTCAAATGATATTGCCCATCAATAACTTTACCAGTTACACGTACAGGAGTCTGGGGTTGAGAAAACTTAAAAGCGTTATCAATAATTTCTTCTATGACTTTGGTCAAGTAGTTAGGATCTATTTTTATCAAGTCATTTTCTATTGCTAATTCTAAATCTTCTGGTCGATTAAATTCTGATGCTTTTTGAAAGGCAACATCATTAATGATATCTTTAATAATACTCATAGTGTCAGCACTTTGCAATTCTTTTAACTGTGCTGGATTGGTGGCAATGAGTTCTAATTGAGTATACATCAAGAAATTTTGTACTAAGCGATTGAGTCGCTGTGCAGATTGATGAATATACTCTATGATTTCTAGCCCTTCTGGGCTGTTGAGAAGTGAATGGTCTTGCATCAATAAACTAGAAAAACCCAAAATTCCATTGAGGGGAGTGTTGATTTCATGGGGAATAGCTAGGGAAATGTTATTCCGTAAATTTGTTAATTGGTCTTGGGAAGAAGTTTTGACAATATCTTGTTTTTTGAATTGACTAGCAACTGCTTTCAATAGTTCTTGGGGGGAAAAGGGTTTGGTAAGATAATCATTTGCACCTAATTCCATCCCCTGTCGCTGGTCAGCGCGATCGCTTTTTGCAGTTAAAAAAATTAAAGGTATTTGTGCTGTTGTTTTATCTTGACGCAACATACTCACTACTTCATAACCATCAAGATAAGGCAACATTACGTCACAGATAATTAAATCTGGTAAATTTTCCTTGGCTAATTCTAATCCTGTTAGGCCATCATGGGCTGTAATTGCCTGGTAATCAGAGAGGATGAGAATTTCCTCAATATTACTGCAAATGAAAGGCTCATCTTCAATCACCAAAATTTTTTTCATACCTAAAGTCCTGAGTTCAAACGTTCACTGTCTTCTATTTATAATGAGCTTTGTGTTGCTCTTCATCACTTTTTTCAACCATCTACATCTCCAACCAAACAAGCTTGATGTTATAGCCGGTGACAGTTCTAAAAGCCTTTGGTTGTCTAAGTTTTAGCATTAGTTAATGTCCTAACTGTTCTGTCCATTGCTATAGATACTTAACTCCTCATTGCTACAGACAGCAGATTACAGCTACAGGAAGTCCACATTTTTAAGTAAAGCCATACACCAAGAAATTTTCTAAACAGTTTCCTGCTTCCTGGGTCAATTCCCCTATTCTGGGGAGGTAAGCAAGTTTTATTCAAAAATTTTTCACAGTATAATCCTAATTATGATTGTATCCTTTACAATATCTAAAGATAAACGTTAATAACTTTATCTTTGCTATTCAGTTTATCCTGGTGTTATCCCAGGAAATACTGATTTAATCTAAAAAAATCAGTACAGTTGAACTTTCTTAGCAATTATAGTTAAGAGTGTTCAGTCATTTTCTTCCACAGAGTGGTATTAAGTTTGCCCTCACTGGCAGCATAGCATCTACTAGTCAAACAAGGCAGAAGTCAAAGTTATAGCAGATGACAGGTTAAGGAGTGGAAAGTCTATTGGTGTTTCGGTTTAGTGTCTCCATTTCCCTGGCAGTTTCTATAAGTATCCCAATGTTGATGGGGTAGGCATTTACTCTATGTTAATGATTGCCTCACCCCTGTATTCACACTAGAAAACAAGTATTATCTGGTAATTCTGTTGCCCTCATGCTATCTACCTCCGCGATAGAAACCGAAAATCTGAAACTAGCTGTTATCAAAACTCCTATGATTGTCTCTGGGGATCTACTGCTGAGTGAGGCGATCGCTCTCATCAATGGCCAGGTAGTGAAACATACGTCTTCTCATCAATCTGATTCTTCATTTCAGCCATCAAATAATTGTTTACTAGTGGTAGATAATACTAAACATATAAGTATTTTTACAAGCAGAGATATTATCCATCTGATTGCCACAAACGAAAAAATTCCCCAAATAGCGATCGCCAACTTTCTCACCCCAGCAATCATCACCATTCAAGAATCAGACTTAACAGATATTTTTCCCCTAATTCACCGCTTTCATCATTATCAAATTCATAATTTACCAGTGATTAACAACCATCATCAAGTCGTAGGATTGATCACCTCAGAGAGTTTACAACAACTGCTGCCTCAAGACTTGCTTCAATTGCAGTCAGTCTACCAATACATGAATCATGATGTCATATCTGCTTTTCCCGACGCTTCGCTGTTCAATATTATCCAATTAATGGATCAACACCATGTTAGTGAAGTAGTGATTGTAGAACAACGGGAAACTTTTCTCTACCCTCTTGGTGTAATTACAGAAAATCAAATTCTCCAATTATCAACAACCGATGTAGATTTACACACAATCACTGCTGCATCTATTATGGATCACCAGGTCTGCTCGATTCTTCCCCATGAATCTTTATGGTCAGCCTTAATGGTGATGCAATCACGACAGCGTCATCAAGTTGTCGTTATTAATGAGCAAGGACAGTTATCAGGAATTATTACATTTTTCCATATCTTAAAAATATTTGATTCTAGAGAAATTTACCATATTGCCACTCAATTAGTTCAAAAAGTATCCCAGTTAGAAGCAGAGAAACTATCCTTAATAAATAAATTACAAAACAATAGTTTATCTTCCCATAATCAAGCATCTAAATTACAGCTTACTCCCCTAGATACCCCAGAAATAGATATACAAACCAGTCTGGAACAAGTTGTAGGTTGCTCCAGTGAAAACTTTTTCCCTACGGCAGTCAAATATATAGCCAATCTTTTCAAGGTTCGGAGCGTCGTAATTTTTAGAAGAGAGGGTGAGACTGTATATAGCCAAGGATTTTGGGCAGATGGAAAACTACAATCTGACTTGTCCATGCCCCTAAATATTACTCCCTGCGCTCACACAATCAACCAAGGGCTATTTTACTGCTGTGAAGGATTACAAGCTCAATATCCAGAACATCCGATTTTCAGCAAATTAGGCATAAATTGTTATTTAGGGATTGCTTTAGAGGATATACATGGTCAGTCCATTGGCACTGTATGTATTCTCGACAATCAACCATTATCAAATTTGCCCAAATTAACAAAAATATTCAAAATTTTTACCAGAAGAATCAGTGCTGAATTAGAAAAGCAACAGTCAATGGTTGCCCTCAATCAACTTAACCAAGAATTGGTAGAAAAAGTCAAACAACGTACCACTGCTTTACGAGATAGTGAAGAGCAATTTCGTCAACTAGCGGAAAATATCCACCAAGTTTTTTGGGTCTATAACCCAGTGAAAAATAAAATCTTGTATGTTAGTCCTGCTTACACAAAAATTTGGCGACAGTCTTGTGAGGAATTATATCAAGACCCTGTATCTTTTATTAAATCAGTTCATCCTGACGACAAAGCAAATTTGATCACCAAATTAGAAAATGTTCACGAGGGATATGATACAGAATATCGTCTGGTTCACGCTGATCAATCTATTGCGTGGATTCGCGACCAAGCTTTCCCCATCTTAGATGAAAATAGACAAGTCTATCGGATTGTGGGCATAGCAGAGGATATTACTAAACGCAAACAAGCAGAAATTGAAATTCACAAATCCTTAGAACAAGAAAAGGAACTGAATGATTTAAGGGCCAGGTTTGTAACCATGACATCCCACGAATTTCGCACACCCTTAGCAGTTATTTCTTCCTCCGCAGGAATTTTAAAAGATTTTGAACACAAATTAGACTATGACAAGAAACAAAAGCATCTCAATTGTATTATTACTTATGTAGAGCACACCATTCAGCTTTTAGATGATATTTTATTAATTAATAAAGCAGAAACAGGTAATTTATCTTTTAATCCTCAGTCGCTGGATTTAGTAAAATTCTGTGAACAATTGGTACAGGAAATCCAAATTAGTTCTTCTCATCACACCATTATCTTTACTGCTAAATCCAAAATTAATGCAGTGATGACCATGGATAAAAAACTGCTGCGACAGATTTTAATTAACTTATTATCGAATGCAATTAAATATTCACCTCAGTGCAATAACGTTAAATTTACTCTCAAAATTAATGAAAAAGTGGCGATTTTCTGCATAGAGGATCAAGGAATTGGTATTCCTGCCGCAGAAATACCCCATTTATGTGAATCTTTCTATCGAGCTAGTAATGTTGAGAATATTGGAGGTACAGGCTTAGGATTAGCTATAGTTGCTAAGTGTATCAGCTTACATCAAGGTAAAATTAAAATTCGCAGTCAACAAGGAAAGGGGACAATAGTGAAAGTCTACCTACCGACTCAAATCAATACCTCCAACTAAAGTCTTCTCCTCCTCTCCCATTGGTCTCAAACTGAAAGTGAAACGGTATTACCTGCCTATCTATGGCAAAATAGGGAATTGTAATAAGAAAAGTATTGTTAAGGTAATTTAGTGAGTCCAACTGCTCAGTCTACGGCAAGTGCGCGTCGCGTGGTCTTTCCGTTTACAGCAATTGTCGGCCAAGAAGAAATGAAACTGGCACTGCTGTTAAATGTGATTGACCCCAAAATTGGTGGTGTTATGATTATGGGCGATCGCGGCACCGGCAAATCCACAACTATCCGCGCCTTGGCGGATCTCCTCCCAGAAATCCCTGTGGTTGCCAATGACCCCTTCAACAGTGACCCCAACGACCCGGACTTGATGAGCGATGAAGTCCGCCAACAAGCAGCAGCAGGGGCGGAAATTCCCGTAGTTCTCAAAAAAGTCCAAATGGTAGACCTACCATTAGGGGCAACAGAAGACCGGGTTTGCGGTACCATCGACATCGAAAAAGCTTTATCTGAAGGTGTTAAGGCTTTTGAACCAGGTCTTTTGGCTAAAGCAAATCGAGGCATTCTCTACGTAGATGAAGTCAACCTTTTGGATGACCACCTCGTAGACGTACTCCTTGATTCTGCTGCTAGTGGTTGGAACACTGTAGAACGGGAAGGTATTTCTATTCGCCACCCAGCCCGGTTTGTGCTGGTTGGTTCTGGTAACCCAGAAGAAGGGGAATTACGTCCCCAGTTACTTGACCGCTTCGGGATGCACGCCGAAATTCACACAGTGAAAGAACCTGCTTTACGGGTGCAAATCGTGGAACAACGGTCAGAATTTGACCAAAACCCCCCAGAATTTTTGGGTAAATACCAACCTCAGCAAGAATCACTCCAGCAGCAAATTGTCAATGCTCAAAACTTGTTGCCACAGGTAAATCTTGACTATGACCTGCGGGTGAAAATTTCTGAAGTTTGTTCAGAATTAGATGTAGACGGTTTGCGTGGGGATATTGTCACCAACCGTGCGGCTAAAGCCCTGACAGCTTTTGAAGGGCGTACAGAAGTCACCCTGGACGATATTCGTCGTGTGATTACCTTATGTCTGCGTCATCGTCTGCGGAAAGACCCCTTAGAATCCATTGATTCTGGTTATAAAGTAGAAAAAGCTTTTGCCCGTGTCTTTGGTGTAGAAATACCAGAAGATAACTCTGCCCAGAAAAATGGTACAGGGGTAAAAACTGGAGTACGTTAGTTAATATCTGAGATATCAGTTGTGAGTTGGTAGTGAAAAACTGACAACTGATATCATCTTAAATTCTAGACTGACGCTGACATCAGCAGGGCGTAGGGGGAAAGAGAGCTTACCAATTTTTCCACAGGTGCGGTACTCATAACTAATCAACCCAACAGAAAATGGTAACTAGGAAACTATGAGATTGTGGCATTTCTGGTTAAACACCCTGATTGTATCGAGTCAATATAATCCGCCGCGATTTGTGGAGTTGTTGATGTTGACCCTAGCGATCGCTATGCTGATATTAGCAACCATACTACCGGAACTACCCTATTTAATTCTGGGCCTCAGTTTTGTCGTCGGTTCCTCCTTATCGATTTTAATCCGAGAAGCGATCGCCCCCTCACCTCAAAAACGCATCACCCAATTTACAGCCCTACTCCTACTGGCCATCAGCATCTATGGCTTTACTGACATCATCAAAACCCTATGAAGGGAATAGGGAACGAGAAACCCGCCCCAGCGATACGGAAAACTAACAATTTGATAGAGTCAAAGTATCGCAAAATATAAAATGCCAAATTTTTAAAGCTAAAACATGGGCAGTATTTGGGAACTCGATTTTTACTCCCGTCCAATTCTGGACGAACAACAGAAAAAAGTTTGGGAAGTGCTCATCTGCGAAAGCGCCTTAGATGTTCGCGCAAACACAGATTCTTTATTTCGCTATGCTAAATATTGCCCCAGCACACAAGTAAACTCCGTTTGGCTACGCACAGCCCTACAGGAAGCCGTTGAGAAAGCTGGAGAAGCCCCGATTAAAATCCGCTTTTTCCGTCGGCAAATGAATAATATGATTGTCAAAGCCTGCGAAGATGCTGGAATACCCGCCTTACCCAGTCGCCGCACCCTCATCCTCAACCAATGGCTACAGCAGCGTCAGGAACAAGTCTATCCCCAGGAACCAGGATATCAAGGGGGAACTAACCCTTCCGTCCGCCTAGAAAGACCTCTGCCCCAAAGACTGCCAGATGCGTTAGAAGGTCAACAGTGGACTTTTGTTTCCTTAGCCGCCGCTGACTTTAACGACATGCCAGAGTGGGAAATTAGCTTTGGTGAAGCCTTCCCCCTAGAATTGATGCAAGTGTCACCAGAAGCCAATATCCCAGGGATTTTAATTTTTTCCCCCAGGGCTTTACCCTTAGCTGGTTGGATGTCCGGCTTAGATTTATCTTCCTTACGCTTTGACACCGCCCAAGGAGAAAGATTAATTCTCGAAACTGGTGTAACCGAAAGCTGGATTTTAGCCAATCTCAGAACACCAAAATTAATTGCCGAAGCCAAAGCCTTTGAAGAAGCAAAGCAGAAAGCCAACGGAGTCCATTTTGTTGGAGTTCAGTCCAGCCCTCAATCAGAAGCGTTTGCAGGGTTTTGGTTATTACAAGAGGCTAATTTACCGTAAGAAGAAGACAGGAGTTGCAGAAGTTACAGAAGTTACAGAAGTTGCAGAAGTTACAGAAGTTGCAGAATAATTAATACCATGACTGCTGAATTCTTGCATTTTTAAACTCCTTGTTCACGTAGCGTAGCCTATCGCTAAAGCGTTCTGGAGGCGTTAGCCATACTTCTGTTCGCGCAGCGTGGCGCAGCCATACTTCTGAACTCCTGAACTTCTGAACTCTTGAACTCCTGAACTTCTGAACTCCTGAACTCCTGAACTTCTCAACTCCTGAACTCCTGAACTTCTCAACTCCTGAACTTCTCAACTCCTGAAAAATTGTCACTGAGACTACACAGTGATGGGATAATGATCTGCGTCTATTATGCGGTTCACATTCCAAAATCCACAATCTATTAGGGAACATGGGTTCTGCAAATTTCTCTCACGATACACTAGCAGAACAGCTGCTAGACCTAGCAATCAAATCTGGCGCGGAAGCTGCGGAAGTGTATCAATCGCGATCGCTTTCTCGACCGATTTTTTTTGAGGCCAACCGTCTCAAACAACTGGAAACTAGTCAAGCGGAAGGCACAGCACTACGGTTATGGCGAAATGGTCGTCCGGGGCTTGCTGTGGCTTATGGCATGGTAGATCCACAGGCAATGGTGGATAAGTCACTAGCCCTGAGTCAACTGAATGAACCGGAGTCAGTGGAATTAAATAGCCATTCTGGGCAATCTTACCCAGATGTAGGGCAATCTGTACCTGTGGAAGTAATGATCGGTTGGGGTAAGGAAGCGATCGCCCTCATTCGTCATGTTTACCCTGATGTTCTCTGTAATGGCGACTGGGAATGTGATGTAGAAACTACCAGATTAGTTAACACCAGAGGCTTAGATTGTCACTACACCGACACCACTCTTAGCTGCTATATGTCCGCCGAATGGGTCAGAGGCGATGATTTTTTAAGTGTTTCCGACGGACAAACTCAACGAGGAGAACTCAATCCAGAGAAATTAGCCCAGCAAATTATCCAAAGACTAAATTGGGCCCAAGAGAATGTATCTACCCCCACTGGTCGTGTACCAGTGTTGTTTACTTCCAAAGCTGCTGATATGTTGTGGGGAACTGTCCAAGCCGCCTTGAATGGCAAGCATATCTTAGAACAGGCTTCCCCTTGGGCAGAAAGATTAGGTAAACCAGTCATCGCTGAGACCTTGACTTTATATCAAGACCCAGAAGCAGGCCCCTATAGTTGTCCTTTTGATGATGAAGGCTTACCAACCAAGTCTCTAGTTTTTATCGAAAACGGTATTTTGCAGAACTTTTATAGCGATCGCACCACAGGCCAACAACTAGGCACAGGTAGTACAGGGAATGGTTTTCGCCCTGGTTTAGGTAGCTATCCCACCCCTGGTTTATTTAATTGCTTAATTAAACCAGGTACCTCATCTCTGACCGATTTAATTCACCACTTGTATAACGGCTTAATCGTGGATCAAATGCTAGGTGGTGGTGGTGATTTATCTGGTGAATTTGCCATCAACATTGATTTGGGTTATCGGGTCAAAAATGGAGAGGTAATAGGAAGAGTCAAAGACACAATGGTAGCTGGTAACGTTTACGCAGCCCTCAAACAATTAGGAGAATTGGGTGGTGATCCCGATTGGAATGGTTCTTGCTACACTCCTTCTCTAATCATTGAAGGATTATCTATTACAGGGAAATAAACCGTGATAATTTTTAATTTTTAATCGCTATATTATAACCACAGACACTAAAATTAGGACGTACAAAATTCTAATTACTTTAGCAATGCTAAACTCCTAATATAAGCTAAAGCACATCTAATTTGCAGATTAAATTTTATCAATCTCTTGTGGGGTAGGCATCTTGCCCGCCCAAGTCATGCAACTTAAATGCCGATTAGCTTAACACTGAAGATTATCTAATGTCCTAATTATCTTGGTTAAAGCTATATATCCCCGTATACGTTTGAGCTTAAAAATTTCCAATGGACATCTAGTGGTAATTAAATATGCTTGGTTTTAAACCCTTGTAGAGACGTTCCGTCGGAACGTCTCTACATTCATTTTCACCAGATATCTAATTGAAAGAGGGAGTCGTCCGGTTGACGACTCCCTTAAAGATTTTATATCCTCCTGAAATATGGGGATAATTTAAATCAAAGTTTCAAATTTTCTTATTGTTTCAGAGAAAAAGAAGCGAATTATACGTAAACAAACTGAGTGGCATTGTTGAGGTTTAATTGTCCAAAGCCAACACCAGCACTGACTCCTTGAATCAGACCAATTAGATCATCATCAGAAGTAAGAGCCGTTAAATTGGTATCAAAAATACCAACTCCTAAAAATCCTCCTGCACTAACACTATTCACTAACCGATAGTTAGCAGCTGACCCACTCAGTTGAATTCTATCTACCTCATTTGTTAATTCTCCAACAAAATTAATGAGGTCAAAATCAGTAATTCGAGCGAAATCAGCACTACCTAAAGAGTCATAGAGGATTGAGCCACCTCCTGTTCCCAGTACGAAGATATCGAGATCCAATAAACTACCACTTGTCAACACATCAACTTGACCATCTCCACCACCATTGAGGGTATCGTTACCATCAGCACCGTTGAGGGTATCATTACTGCCACCACCATTAATCAAGTTGTTAGCAGCATTACCCGTCACAGAGTCATTACCAGCACCCATGTTGACGTTCTCGAAGTTGATGTAACTCTCGCCTACAAAGTTGGTCAACCCTGTTGCCATGTTAAAGACATAGTTGCCAGAGAAAATGGTGTGGTCAATTAGGTCTACACCAGTTCCACCATCCATGGTTTCATTCCCTATTCCAGAGAACATGGTGTCATTGCCGCTATCGCCACGGTAAAGACCACCATCACCATCGGAACGGATGATGTCGTTACCTGTCCCACCGTTCAGGGTGTCTATGCCTCCTCCTCCAATGAGTGAGTCATTACCCCCACCACCGTTGAGGATGTCGTTACCATCGCCACCATTAATCGAGTTGTTAACAGCATTACCCGTCACAGAGTCATTACCAGCACCCATGTTGACGTTCTCGAAGTTGGTGTAGCTCTCGCCTACAAAGTTGGTCAACCCTGTTGCCATGTTAAAGACATAGTTGCCAGAGAAAATGGTGTGGTCAATTAGGTCTACACCAGTTCCACCATCCATGGTTTCATTTCCCAGTCCAGAGAACAT
>NZ_JACJTT010000005.1 GCF_014698825.1 Richelia sinica FACHB-800 | reverse complement strand
CCGATGTATAAGCGGTTGTTGGTGCTGGTGATGAATTCGCAAAAGCGATCCCATACGTTGGCGCTTTGGCGCTGTTGTAAGGTTGCTGTCATGTCTTTATGATTGCGGTTTGTAAATTTGGACAGGAATAATGATTTATGATGATTTTTATCTTAGAGAAAATGTAACGAATTGTAAATAAGTTTGAGAAAAAATTTACTTAACTGCTTGATAAGTGCAATTTATCAGTAGATTAGCCCTATATCTAATTAAAATTACCTCTAAACCCCTGGGTTTATAACCATTGTCCACCACGAAACCGCCAACGAGGAAAAATAATTCTCATCAAGCTTTGAGAACTAATAAAAACTGCTAACCAAACACAACTATAGTGAAGTAAAAAGATTCCTATTGATAGTTCATCGTCGGGAATAGGTATAGGCAAAAAAGCGAAAAGCTTAACTCCACAAAACACAAATACCATTTCCCAAATACCAGCAAAAAGTTGATATACTGCTGGCCAATCTCTATCCCAGCGTGATTTTTGGAGATAATTATAAAGAATGTCCCAAGCTAAACCAAAGATAGCAACGTAGGCTAAGATGGCAAAATAGACTGTGTTAGCACCGGGGCCAATTAGTCCGATGGCAAAAGGGATGGAGACTAATACGCCTACGGTTGATAGTAGTAGTATGCGAGTTTGCCAGCGACCAAGTAAGGTGGGTGTCATAATTTTTATGTGTCACGCAGAGGCGCAGAGAGCGCAGAGGAAGAGAATATGGAGATGATAGGGATATAAGAGATTTATGAATTCTGTGTGCCACCTATCACCTATTGATCATGGTTACGCTTTAAGTTGGTAATTTTCTTGACAGTGGTATTTTGTTAGTTCTGACCAGTTGAGAACGGCTTCTAGGAGGTCTTGATAGCCTAAAGTGTTGGGGTGGAGTCCATCGGTAGTGATGCGTTGTTTACGCCAATTTTCATCCCGTTGCATCCATTGGTCAAAGATATCTAGGTAGGGTATTTGTCGTTGCTGACAAGCGAGACGTGTGGCTTCTTTGTAGCGGTATTGGTCGCTGTGGTTGTAGTATAAACAGTCAAGGAAGGGCATTTTGCTTTCGTCCACGGGAACCATACCAATGAAGAGGACGGGACATAGTTGTTTGGCTTGGTCTAGGAGTGAGGCAATTTCTAGTTCAAATTGGGTAAAATCGGTGTAATTTTTGCCCGTGGGACGACCTAAGCGGGGTGTGTCGTTTACACCTACTGATAAGATAATCAGGTCTGGAACTCGATTTCGTAATTCTCCACGATGGCGAAATTCTATTTCTAGTCTTTGGGCTACTTGTTGCGTGCGATCGCCTCTTACGCCTAGATTATAAAGTACATGTCCAGGACTATCTGGTAACATCCACCACCGTCGCAGTTGTTCTACCCAACCACCTTTTTCTGGGTCGCCATATCCATATACTAAGCTATCTCCCAAAGCGACGATTTTTAAAGGCTGGCATAGTTTTGGTGCTACAGACAGCTGCATTGAGGAGGAAGGCTTTAAAGTTTGCATGTTAAAAGCAATATATTTTATCTTTTGACAAGATTCTATACATTTGTACACCATTCCATAGTATCTTTTTTGCTATTTTATGCCAATCTTGCCCTGGAGGCATTAACGGCATTAAGGTGACTGATTTAAAACCCATTTTACCCACTGTCTAAAAGAACTGAGAAAATTCAAGGGAGTGACTCCTGACCCACGGGAGGCAGCTATGGCATCAACTGCTACTAGTGCAGCGTATTGTAAGCCTAAAAAACTATCAACGGCTGCATAAGGCCCACCTAAAGTTATTGCCCCAGAGGCGTACATTTGCCCTTTAGTATTCCGCATTTCTACTAATTCAAAGTTATTGGCTACCACTAAACGCCCTAAATGGTTGAGGGGTAAATTGTAATGTTTAACCAAGTCTGCTAATAGAGGACTAGCTTCTACCTGGGCATCTAGTCCTGTCGCGTCAATAATAAAGTCAGCTGATAGCTTCATTTCTCCGAAGCCTTTTTCTTGAATGTGGGTGATGGTACGGTTGTTGTCATCTTTTTCGACCTTCACAACTTGACCAAAGGTGATTTGATACCAACCTTCCCTTAAGCCCTGTTCGGTGATATGCTGCCAGTCAAGACGGTCAGCAGTAGTAGTACCTCCCCAGTCAGCTAGTAGGCTTTTGCGTTCTTCGGGAGAGGCTTTTTCTAGCATGAACCGCAGTTCCCCACCCCAACAAGCTTTGGGCCAGTTAAAAGGTTGAAATTCGTAGTGGTTTTTTACTGGTCGCTGGGCTTGTTGAAATTTGTTACCTTGGGGTTTGGGCGATCGCATCAAATGTAAAACTGTAATATTGCGATTTTCTTTTCTAGCCTCATAAATACGCTGAACAATTCGTGAAGCCACAATTCCTCGTCCACGAATTAACACCGTACCACCTTGGCGTTCTAGTTGTTCATAGACATGGCTGTGGTCTTCATAAGCATTAACTACAGCTTTAAAATCTTGATATTTTTCCCGATAAGCCTGTAAATCTGGGAGAAACTGAATTGCAGGATATCCTGTGGCTAAATGCAAATAACGACTGACTAAAAACGCATAATTTCCTGGCCCACGGGAGTAAGCAATACAATATCTACCATCTTCAGTTTTACGAACTGCCCGGACTCTACCATAACGATAAATTTGTTGCCAAGAAATGCGTTTTGCTTCCCTATCAATAGAATCAAAAACATTACCTGCACGGGGAGTATAGGTTTCTGCAAAAGTCGGTTCAGCAAAAACTTGCCATAAATATTTAAATGCGGAATTTAGTTTACCTTTAGTTAAATCATGCCAAAATTCCCGCCCAGCATAACTTGGCCATCCCCAAATATTATCGGGACAAGAATCAGAATTAGAACGTAATCTTTCATGTAAAGGAATTTGTGAATTGAGGCACAAACGTTTATAACGGGCATAGGGTTCGGCTTCTAGTCCTACAGCAATAATTTTTTCGGCTTTGACACCACTAATTCTTAATAAATCAACCCAAATAAAACTACCTAAGCCAGCACCAACGGCTAAATAATCACACTCTTCTACAGGTAAACTAGTAGCATGAAGTGCCTGTACTTCTATCTTTACATTATTAAAAATTGGTGGAGGAAAATTACTCCCTAAAGGAGTGACAGCAGGTTTTGGTAATAAATTGGGATCAGGAATATTGGTATGGGGATTAAATTCAATGCGTGAAGGATGGTGAGGCAGTTGATTAGTTGTATTAACCCCAAATTGCACAGTAATAATGTAAGGTCCTATTTGTACAGTATCGCCATTAGCCAATTGACAGCGAGTTTGGCGTTGACCATTCACATAAACACCATTCACGCTATTTTGGTCAATCACCATTAAATGATTATCTTCCCAGTCTTGTTCCCAAGTAATTAAAGCGTGATAACGAGAGACTTCATTACTATTTAAGACCATTCTGGAAACACGGTTTCCGGCTATTTCTGCTGGTAGACGCGCAAATTCTCGACCAAAAGCAATGGGCGCATTTAAATTTGGTTCCCTTCTTTCTCCGGTGGCTGGATCTTCCCAACTTAATTGAATTTGTAAGCTACTCATTGAAAACTACTAATATTAGGATTAATAGGATTAGATTAATTAATAAATGTATTATTTTTTGGTTATAGTTATCCCAGATATCTTTAATTATTCGGTACTACTAAAACACTCATGGCTGCTGCTAAGGAAGTACCACACCAAGGACAACCAATTTGCAAATTTTCTGCGGAAGAAATTTTATGACATTTAGGACACTCTAAAGCATATACGGGTTGTGGTTGTACTGGAGGTGTAGATGGCAGTTGGTAATTAACTCTTGGTGACTGTGGCGGAGTAATGATAGTAGGAGGAATAGAATTAATAATAATTTTTGTAATTTTGATTTGTTGCTGACCCAGATAAATAATACTCCCTTCCTTGAGAATAATTTCTGTTTGATTTAATGGTTGATTATCTACTATAGGTGGATTAGTAGGACGTAAATTTCTAATACAAAAACAATGTTTTTGAGGATAAAAAAATATTTCTACATGTAAACCAGAAACCGTAGGGTGAGTTAAAACAATGTCACATTTGAATGGATCACGACCTAGCCTCACAGTACCAGGATTTTTACTGAATTGTTGTTCATAAATTTGTTGAGTTTTATCTTGACCTGCATCATGCCAATGTAAAGTTAGTGAGTTCATTGTTGTAATTGAGTAAATCTTATTTAGCTAGATACCATCAGTTGCTGTAGGATTTCTAATGTGATGATTAAAAATACAACAAATGTTATATAGAAGTTTGGTTTTATCTAGAAGATGCTAATTTATCCGCTATCCGTGTAGTTTCTGGTAGTCGATATTTAGGTGTGCATTGCAATACATAGTCAATAGCTGTGCCTAAACTGACTCTATGACCGCTAGAAATATACAATGGTTTAACACCTGTGCGAGTGCGTAAAACTGCGCCAACAATTTCATTTTTGTGTATAAGTGGTTGCCAGCTACCTCTAGTTAATGATAATTCTTCATGCTTGCCAATTAGCAAAGATTTTGCTACACCAATTGTGGGTATATCTAAAATTACTCCTAAATGACAAGCAATGCCAAATCTACGGGGGTGAGCAATTCCCTGACCATCACACAGAATTAAATCGGGTATAGTCTGAATCTTTTCTAAAGCTTCGAGAACCGCAGGTATTTCCCGAAAAGAAAGAAAACCAGGGATATAAGGGAATGAGGTAGGACGATGGGCTAAGGTAGTTTCGACAACTTGTAAATCTGGAAAACTTAGCACGGCCACCGCTGCACGGCTAATTGTACCATTTGCCAAAAAACCCATATCTACCCCAGCTACGTATTGAATGGGTTGTTTCAGTTGGTCGATGGTGATGACTTGATGTTTGAGGGTTTCTTGAATAGCGATCGCTTCCTTTTCTGTCTCCGGCCAATCATGAAGTTGATATATTTGCATAATCCCGATTATTCAAGTATTTTTGGTCTAATATTACTGATGCAGATGATTTTTGAACTTTATTTTGCTCCATAATGATATAGATAACTTTAATTTACCCAAATTTTAGGTACTTGATACTTAATTTAATTTTTCAATCTAACAATTAAAAAATAACTTACTCTGCAACAAACGTTAATTAAATTTATGATTATTTTCTAACTAGATAAAGGCATGAACAAGATATTATTAATCGAAAATGAAGAAGATATTCGGGAAATACTGCGGGAAATTCTCACCTATGAACAATTTGAAGTAATTGAAGCAGATAATGGTCTTTTAGGGGTTAATTTAGCACTAGAAACTATTCCTGATTTGATCATCTGCGATATTATGATGTCTGGTCTCGATGGCTATGAAGTTTTACAAAAAATAAGAGATAATTCTGCTACTTCTACAATCAGCTTTATTTTCTTAACTGCTAAACTCAACAAAATTAATCAACGTCGGGGTATGGAACTAGGTGCAGATGATTACTTAACTAAACCTTTTACTAAAGATGAAGTTTTGGGAGCAGTGACAGCCCAATTAGCAAAGAAGAATATCTTAAAAAGAAAATCATTAGAAAAAATAGATGAACTGCGCTTAAATATTGCTTATGCCCTTCCCCATGAATTACACACACCTCTCAACGTAATTATTAATAGCTCTAAATTTCTAACTAATTATTATCCAACAATTGACCAAGAACAATCTATAGAATTATTAAAAATAATTCATACTTCTGGCGAAAGATTATATCGAATTACCAAGAATTTTTTATTATATGCAGAATTAGAATTAACTTTAGCCAATCCTGAAAGAATCGCTCAAATTAGAAGTAAACAAGAATATTGTTACACCCAGTGTCATTTGAAAGAACTATGTCTAAAATTAGCACAACAGGCAGAGAGAGTAGAAGACTTATATTTAGATATTTCCGAAGTAATTGTCTTCATACCTGATACAAAATTTTATAAAATTATTGAAGAACTTTTAGATAATGCCTTTAAATTTTCTCGTAGTGGTACTCCTATCAGAGTTACTAGCAAGTTTTTAGATAATTATCTACATTTATCTATTGTAGATTACGGACGAGGAATGACAGCAGAACAAATTGCTAATATTGCTGCTTATAACCAGTTTGAACGGAAGCTGTATGAACAACAAGGATCAGGTTTAGGACTAACTATTGCTAAACGCTTAGTGGAATTATATGGTGGTCAGTTTAATATCCAGAGTGTGGTTGGACAACAGACCACTGTGAATGTTTATTTACCTGGAAGAAATGAAAAGTTACATCAGGAATTAAATTAATTTAATTTACACTGTTTATTATAGTTATAACTTTGCACAGCACAAAGCTTACACCCCTTCAGGAATCACCCTACTAATACGTCATTTCGATAGAAATGCCGAGTTAGTTTTCTCCTTGACTTGGGAATACTAAGTGCGTGAGTAATTAGTTATCAGGGACAGTCCATGAATAATCCTCATTCTCCCAAACCATCCCCTACGCAGACACCAAAATTGTCTTGGCCTGTTTGGTTTCCCTATCCTAGTTCATGGTTAAAGACATTTATTTTAGCGTTGTTTTTAAGAGTTATTATCTTTTTCATTGAACATACTGGAAAAGTAGGCTTTCGCGTAGCTTATTCTTCTGACAGTCTAGAATTAGCTATCATCATCTTAATATTATTAATCTTATCTCCCATTTTATTAGTAGCATTTACTCATCATTTATTACATGTTATTATTAGTCGATTTATGCCAGAAATTCAAGCACCAGAAATAGGCAAGTGTCAAGGCATATATCCAGGATTAATCAGTTATTGGGAAGGATTGTATGCTTGGCTAGTCATCTTGATATCCACCCTCGTATCTACATTATTTGCAACAATATTAATATCAATATTTAATATTGATTTATCTGACCCAGTAGAATTTTACACTGATTTTGAGGAAAGAATTGTTGCTATTTTGGCTGGTATATGGATGACTACTGGAGCATTAATTTATCAGATTGAGTTTTTATTTAAACGGCGCTTATTATTAGTTTATTCAGAAGATAAAAAAGAGGAAAATAAGGAAAATCTTGTTAATCATATTGACAGAGAATTGAATAATTTAAAAGGTGAAATGGGTATGTATAATATGCAGCCCCAAGTTAGTATGGCTCAACCTGAAAATAAACAGGTAAATTCACTCTATCCACACCGTAAAATTATTAAACAAATATCTCTAGGTTTATTAATTCCTTTGATAGCTGGAGGGATATATTTATTTTCTAAGTTACCTGATTTTACCGTTATACAATCTGCACCTATAGCTTCTCAATCAGAATTAGTATCTACCCCAGAAAAATTAAGCACTGAAAACGCCCCATCTTCATCACCAGAAATAGCACCTTCGACTGATAATTTTCGATTAGCTGTCAATGAAGCTATGGGTGCGGCAAAATTGACACAATCTGCCAAATCTCCAGATGAATGGCAAGAAGTTGTAAATCAATGGCAAAAGGCTATAGATATGATGAAAAGTGTACCTGCTTCAAGCCAGAATTATGCTCTTGCTCAAACAAAGATCACAGAGTATCAAAAGAATCTTAACTATGCACAAAAAAATGCTGTAAAGAAATATATAGAATTTACACATTGACATAAAACACCAAATATTTATCAAGGGTAAAGTAGGGGGTTAACATTGCAAAATCCCTACGAGATGGGACAATTTACCATGAATAGACTTAGTTTTCACTACCTGAAACTATTCAATTTACTTCATCCACATTATGGTAAATTTGTACAGTGTTTAACTCCTATAATATTTTACTGAATTATATTTCCATTAAGTAGTTTGACTCACTGAGTATTTTTCTTTTTCTTTGCCCTTGGTTCAATGATATCTGTACCTACGCGGTAATGCTTGGAAGCTTGAGACATTGTGTATTTCAATAAACTTTCATCTCCTAATTGATAAACCTTTTCTGGTTGCTGGATATGACAATTCAAAGCTTTGATAATTTCTGCTGCGACTGCTTGTGCTAATAAGGGGGGAACAGAATTTCCTACTTGACGAAAACCATGCCATTTAGTGACATGAAATCTAAACCAGTCGGGATAGGAATGTAATCTTGCTGCTTCCCGAACAGTAATACATCTAGGTGAAAAGGGATGAATTGGTCGAGGGGAAGTAAAAGAACCTCGATTACTGGCTGTTCCGGCTCTTAATGTGTTACAAATACCATCAGGGTCTAGTTTGTAAAAACGGCTAACTGGCTCAAATTTACCATGTAAGGTTTCTTGAAATCTTTGAGTTGATATTTCTGAATGAATGGTTCTTAAACTAGATGTTAAAATTTTGCGTCTATACTTTCTTTTATAAGAAAAATTATTGCCATGATTCAGTTGCTTAACATATTCACTAGGTTTACCAAATCTAGCCTCTACCCAGTCTTGTTGATATAGTTCTGGATATTTTTCAATTTTTGGTAAATCTTGCAGTGCTTCTTTTACAGTTGGTGTTAAGGGCAGATGATGATTTAAATGTTTCTTTTTAGTAGGAATTTGGGTAATAGGTTGAGGATAGTTTGGTAATTCTAAATCTTGACGACAAGCTAATAAAAATAATCTTTCCCGATTTTGAGGTACTCCATAGGCAGCAGCATTTAAAATTTGATAATCTTCTTGGACTCGATAATTATTTTGGGTGAATGTGGCAATGATTTCTAATAATAAATTACGATGTTTACCTAAAGTTATGCCTTTAACATTTTCTAATACGACAAATTTAGGCTGTAATTCCAAAACTAAGCGAATATAATGAAAAACTAAAGCATTACGTGGGTCATCTAATAGCCGTTTACCCATTAAAGAAAAACCTTGACAAGGTGGCCCACCAAAAACCACATCTATTTCTTGATTACCAATACTAGAATTGTTTCTAATTTCTGTACCTGTAATTTCCCCAACACTTTTACAAAATATTTTCCAAAAGGGGAAATTAAATTCATGTACGGCACAATGAATAGGGTCTATTTCTACTGCGGCTAAGACATCAAACCCTGCTTGTTCAAAACCAAGGGTCATTCCTCCGGACCCAGCAAATAAATCAACGGCTATGGGTCTTTTGACATTTTTTTCTGTGGCTAAATTAATGGACATTTAATCTGCATACATTCGATTTTTGGGAGAAATCTTCAATTTTTGAGTGTTATTCTCTATTTTTCCCAATTGCCCATTAAATGTTAGCAGATAGGTTAAACACTAAATTGGTAACATTTGCAGAATTTCTTGTGCAGCGCGATCGCATACTCCCACCTCTCCCAAACAACGCCGCATCTCCTGATAATCAGTCCAAGTCTGCTGTCTGCGTTCTGGATTGAGCAATAATTCCATTGCTGCCTGGGTGATGTTCTCGCCTGTTGCCTGCTCTTGTAATAATTCTGGCACAATTTCCCGCATGACTACCAAGTTAACAGGAGAAGCAAAAGGAATGGAACCCTTGAGAATATGACGCGCTATCCAAGCTGTAATCGGACTGAGACGATAAACAACTACCTGGGGGACATTTAACAAGGCTAACTCTAAATTCACTGTCCCAGACTTAGTAATGGCGAAATCTGCTGCTGCAAACAGTTCCTGTTGTTGACCCGATAGGATTGTGGCTTGTAAACCGTAATCTTGAATTGCTGCTGTGATTGGCTGTCTAAAGGCTTCTAAGGACAGAGGAATCCAAAAATGGGCAGTTGGTAACTTGCTTTTAATAGTTTGGGCAGCTTGAAAGATGGCTGGTAACAAATATTTTAACTCTTGACGACGAGAAGCTGGTAATAGAGCGATCGCTATTTGTTCATCTGGAATACCTAACTTTTGCCTTGCAACTTCCCGACTGGGTGCATTTTGCATCCTATCCACCAAAGGATGACCGACCCAACAGACATTTGCACCATTAGCTTGATAGTATCTTCCTTCTTCGGGAAAAATCGCCAATAACTTATTTGTAAACCCGACGATCCGGTTTGTATTCCGCACACTCATTGACCACACCCACTCTTGGGGAGCGATATAATAAGCTACGGGCACTTTTGGTAAATTTTGGCGCATATAGGTGCCAATGCCTAAATTTGGCCCCATATAATCAATCAGCACTACCAAATCCGGTGGATTTTCTTGTAAATAGGCGATCGCTTGCCGTTGTACCCTGAGAGTCGGGATCACATAGGGTAAAGATTCCACCAAACCCATTGAGCCAATACTGCTAGTATTACCCAAAATCCTCGCCCCAGCTGCGGCCATTTTGTCGCCACCCAAGGCCACAATTTCTAACTTGATTCCCAACCTTTGAGCTTGACGTTGCAGCGCGACAATTAATAGCGAACCCTGTAAATCCCCAGAAACTTCGCCAGTGCTGATAAATATCCGCATTTTTCTAGTAGTGAGTAAGGAGTGTTGAGTGCTGAATCAGGAATTTTCCATTCCTAACTACTCATCCTCAGTTCTAACTTTTTTACTTCTACCAGGAATCAAACCTCGTCGTCCTGGCATTTGTGACAGCAGTAAAAAGCGCCGTAGATGCTGTAATTCTACAGAATCCCCTAACAGTTCCAATTCCTCTAAAGCGTCCTTAAAGATTAACTCAGAACGGTAGAGACTGCGATAAGCCTTTTTCAGGATTTGCAGGTCTTGGGCGGACATACCCGAACGTTTCAGACCCACTAAATTGAGCGATCGCACTCTGGCTGGGTTTCCTTCCACTAGCATATATGGTGGTACATCCCGGTCAATCCGTGCCATTCCACCGACCATAGCCATAGTGCCAATATGGACAAATTGATGTACACCTAAAACCCCGCTCAATCTAGCACGAGATTCAATATGAACATGTCCTGCTAAAGCTACAGAATTGGCAATTACTACCGAGTCTTTAATCACGCAATTGTGACCTACATGAACATAGGCCATCAACAAATTACCATTACCAATCACAGTGGCTTCCCCACTGCCCGTAGCCCGGTTGATGGTAACATACTCACGAATTAAATTATTATCGCCGATTTTCACCCAAGTAGGTTCTCCCACATACTTGAGATCCTGGGGTTCCATACCGATAGCCGCACCGGTAAAAATTTGATTGTGTGCCCCAATTTCACAGGGGCCCTCTAGGACTGCATGAGCGCCAATAATCGTTTCTGGGCCAACTTTGACATTTGCGCCGATGACAGCATAAGCGCCGACTTGCACCGTGGGGTGAACTTCCGAATGGGGATGAATGACAGCAGTTGGATGAATGAGCGTTTTCAAGGTTAAGTCTCCAGAACTGAGTGCTGTGTATTAAATATTCAGTTAACAAAAATGTCGGGCAAAGCACATCTAGTAAATATACTTAAAGACTTTAAGAACATAGAAACTAGAAACCTGCGGGTAAACCCCCAAGACCGCACTATTTCACCAGCATCTAAAATTCAAAATCTCCAGTTGCAAATTGGATAACGGGAGTTTACAGCTATGCCCAGACCGAGACCAAAGTTTAGTTAACTAAAGAAAACATCAATTCTCCTTCAGCAGCAAGTTGTCCGTCAACCTCGGCTCGACCCTGCATTTTACCGAAACGACGCTGTTTTACCCATAACAGTTCCACGGTCATCACCAGCTGGTCTCCCGGTACAACTTGGCGACGAAAACGGACTTTATCAATACCAGCAAATACGAACAGACCGCTTTTCACATCAGACATTTGGGTCATGACCACACCACCGACCTGGGCCATTGCTTCTACAATTAAGACACCAGGCATGAGCGATCGCCCTGGAAAATGTCCTTGAAATTGGGGTTCATTAAAAGTGACATTTTTGATACCAACAGCTTTTTTGCCAGGTACAAAGTCAATAATCCGATCTACCAGTAAAAACGGGTAGCGGTGCGGTAACATTTGTTGAATTTCTTCAATCGTGAAAGTCGTTTGTATTACTGGTGTATTCTCACTAGTTTCTGGTGAGGTAGTCACTTCCGGAGAATGAGCTTGGATAAGAGTTGACATTGGCAATGGGTTTGTTGGGTAAATCTAGAAATTTAGTTGGTTGTAGACTGCTACATAGCTTTGAATTCTAGATTAAATCTAAATTAAATCTAAAATTTTTTGTGCCAATTCAATGTGTAAATTATGGCTAGCTTTGTAAGCTACAAAATGAGCTTGGGGAAAATAACCCAACAAGCTAATATCTCCTACTAGATCCAAGATTTTATGACGTACTGGCTCGTTTGCAAATCTTAATGGTGGATTTAGCCAACCATCAGGGCCACAAACGAGAGCATTTTCCAAACTGCCACCTTTGATTAATCCCGACTGCTGAAGATATTCAATTTGATGCAAAAGACCGAAAGTTCGGGCAGGAGCAATATCACGAATAAAATCTTCAGTCGTGAATAAACAACTGTGCCATTGATTCCCAATTGCCGGTAAATCAAAATCTATACCATAGCTAAAGCGCGTTTCTGATGCTGGCACAGCGCAAACAAAAGCGTCCCCTTGCCGTACCCAAATTGGATGTTCAATAGCAGGTATTTGTTCATCCTCACTTGACTGACAAACCAAACCCACTTGAGCGATACCTTCAGCCCAAATTTGCGCTGAACCATCTAACAGTGGCACCTCTGGCCCATCAATTTCAATGCGGGCATTATTCACACCCATCCCAGCTAAAGCCGCCAATAAATGCTCCACAGTGCGGACACAAACATCACCTTTACCTAACTGAGTAGAAAGCAAAGTTTGATTCACTGCTGCCACTTGGGCAGGAATAATTGGCGCATCAGGTAAATCGACACGGACAAAATATCGACCTTTTCCCAACTCCGCTGGTAGTATCCGCACCTTGGTAGTCACACCGCTATGCAGTCCTACCCCCGCTTGGGTCATCTCCCCAGCTAAAGTATGTTGTGCCATAGGGGTAAAATCCAGAGGTGATAGTGAGTGTTGCTCATGGGCAGTAAGGGTAAAAACTCGGTTGAACTGCCAAAAATGTAACTGAGTTTCTGTATGGGAATAGTATTAGCACAAAAATCCAAATTAGCAACAGTGGTTTATAGTCAATGGGGAATGAGGGAGTAGGGCTAGGAAAGGAAGCAGAGGCAACAGAGACAGAAAAAGTAATTCTTTTTCCTGTTCGCGCAGCGTGCCGGAGGCATACTTTTGTTCGCGTAGCGTGCCGTAGGCATACTCCTGAACTCCTCCCTAAAACCTTTCCCCAATACCAAAATTGATACGACTGTCACCATCATCATTGATGCCGTAGTCGATGCGAATTGGCCCTAAAGGAGACTGCACACGTACACCTAGACCATAACCATAGCCACTACCATTTTTATTCAGAATGTCCGCTGCTCTGGTGCTAGTACCTAAATCAGTACCATAGTCAAAGAAGAGGGCACCACTGACCACAGAGAACACAGGGAAGCGATATTCCAGTGAGGCTTGAACATAACTGCGGGAGGAACCTAATCTCCCTTCGTCGTATCCCCGCACAGAGTTACTACCACCCAAGGTAAAAGCTTCGTAGGGGGGTAAATCACCCAAAATAGTCCCAGCTTGGAGGTTAATAGCTAAGGTTTCAGGTTTTTTACCAAAGCCAGTTAATTTCACTGGGAAATATTGGCTATAGCTACCCCGTAATCTAGTAAGGAAAATGTTACCTTGGCCAATGGGTACAGATTGGTCAACTCCGAGACGCAGATAAGAACCATTGGTAGGTTGGAGAGGGTTGTTACGGCGATCGCGCTGGGTACTTAATTGGAACAACAGTAAATCGTCTTCTCCATCTCCTGATTGAGTGAGGGGAATCAGTTCTGTCGCTGCTCCATCTTTGTACACTGTCCCAAATTTCCGCAGGTTACCATCAGCATCACGGCTAGACACCCTTTGATACTGTAAACCCGCAGAAGCTGTCCATTCAGCATCTTTGTAAGGGTTGGCAGACAGAGGACGGGTAAAAGAAACACCACCACCGAAGCGAGTGACACGGGGGCGATCACCTTCTGTATCACCAGGATTAAAAGTTTCGATACTATCGTCTTTTCCTTCGTAAATTAAGGAAATTGAGCGACGACGGAAAATATTCGCCGTGTAGGAAGTCCGATAAGGGTCTCCACCAATCCAAGGGTCAGTAAACCGTAAATCAAACAGCAGTTCTCTTTCACCCACCTGTACCTCAGCCCCTAGTTTTTGGTTTCTACCCCCCAGATTTTGCTGTTGATAGCTAATTGTCCCAAATAAACCACTAGAAGAACTAATCCCCGCACCAGCAGCAATTGAGCCTGTACTGCGTTCCGCTACATTCACCACCACATCAACTTTACTGGGATCAGTACCAGGGTCAAGGGATACATTCACATCCTCAAATAATCCCAGTCCAAATACCCGCTGCAAGTCTTTCTGAACAATGTTGCGGTTGAAGACTTGCCCAGGTTTTAATTCCAATTCCCGCGTAATAATATAATCTTTCGTCCGTCCTTTAATGGCTTGCCCTTTTTCATCCACATCCTGACCATCTTTATTGCGGAAGCGGACTTTGATATTTTCTACCACCCCTTCTGCTACCTGGAGGGTAACAACACCGTTTTCAGCAACTTTAGGGACACCAATGACGTTAGCTAAAACATAGCCTTGGTCTTGATAACGTTTAGTTAATTCCTTAATTCCTTCTTGTAAATCCCGTAAGTTGAGGATTTTGCCATATTGGGGTTTAAAAATTTCTTCTGCTGTATTAGCTGGTAAGACCGAGGCTACACCTGTACCAGGATTGGCTTCCAATTCTACTTTGGTTAAAACAGGGTTAGGGCTAACGACAAAACTGACTCTGACACCTAAAGGTGTATCCTCTGGTAAAGCTTGGACATTAGAAAAGAATCCAGTCCCGAAAATAGCATTAATATCTGCTTGTAGTTGGGTACGAGTTGTAGTTTGTCCTGGTTGGGTACGGATAACTTTGTAAACTTCTTCTTCCAACTCTGGTGCGACTGTGCCTGTGGGAGACTTGACCACCACTTCTGACACCAATACGCGGGGTTCAGTTTGTTCGGGAGTGGGAGTGGAAAAAGGTTGAACAGGTGGACTAGCCTCAGGTGTTGGGGAGGGGGTAGGTTCTGGGGCCTGGGCTGTTTTGGCTTTGGTTGTCTGTTGAGGCTGAATGGAGTCAGGTTTGGCAGCCAGGGAAGCAGAATTAGCTGTGAGAATTGGTGCAGGTTGACTAGATGGGGAGGGTTGTGTTTTGACAACTACTGCTGTTGGCTGAAGGAGAGATGCTTGGTTAACAGTAGTTTCTACCCCATCTATTTGTAAGGATGGGTTTGTTTCTACAGTCGGGACTTCTGTTGCTGGTTTTACAGTGTCAGCCACTTGGGCATTGGCACTTAAGGACACGCTCAAAGGGGCTGCTATGGCGACTGCTGCCACCCACACCGAAGATAAAGGCATTTTACTCATATTCCTCTTCACTACCACACATACCGCTAGGCGGAGTTCAAAATTTAAAATTCAAAAATCGGTCTAGTTTAGTTTTTCTCTACAACAGTTAATACTCGTTGTAAAACCTCCTGGTAGGCATTTTCAATATTTCCTAAGTCACGACGGAAGCGGTCTTTGTCCATAACTCGACGGTTGGGATCTGTTTCTGAGTTATCCCACAGTCGGCAGGTATCAGGGCTAATTTCGTCTGCCAACAGTAGTTGTTGTTGTGAATCCACCCCAAACTCCAGTTTGAAGTCTACTAATGTAATGCCACACTCTTGCCAGAATGTTTTGAGAAAATCGTTGATTTGCAATGCTAGATGGGTAATGCGGTCAACTTGTTCCTCGGTGGCTAGTTCTAGCAGCAGCAAGCGATCGCGTGTCAGTAAAGGATCTCCCAATTGATCATTTTTGTAATAGAACTCTACCAAAGGCTTTGACAAAATTTGACCCAGTGGTAGCCCTGTTTGTTGGCACAAGCTTCCTGCCGCTATATTTCTCACCACTACTTCTAGAGGCACTATTTTCACTGCTTTCACCAACATTTGATGTGGAGCAGGACTATCAATAAAATGATTGGGAATTCCGTGAGCGGCCAACTGTTGAAACAGTTTACTAGAAATGGTACAATTGATTATTCCCTTACCTTGAATACTCCCACGTTTCTGGGCATTAAAGGCAGTCGCATCATCTTTGAAATCAGCCAGAAACACTTCTGGGTTATCAGTTCTATAAATAATTTTCGCTTTGCCTTCGTACAGCTTGGTGTTAACAGACATTGGATTTAGATCAAGTTTTAGGGTTAGTCAAGTTTTTTGGTGTCAAGTTTAACCATTGTATCTTTAGTCATTGGGCATTGGAGATAGAGTTTAGGAGTATGCCTACGCCACGCTGCGCGAACAGAAATTCAGGAGTATACCTACGGAAGATGGAGAAGAGGAGTTTAAAAATGCAAGAATTCAGCAGCAATGGCATAAATTATTCTGTAACTCCTGCAACTTCTGTAACTTCTGTCTTCTTCTTTATGCGCCACGCTGCGCGAACAGAAATTTGCTTGACGTTCTGAAAATATTCATTCCTCCTTTTCCTTTCCTCATCCATCCCCCCTACCTATTCAGTAAATCGCCCGATTAAAATAGTAGTATCAAATCCTGATCAGCAGGTATTTGTGACAAATGTTGCGTTAGCTAAATAAAGTTTGCATTTTATAATAAAATTTTGCAATAATGTAAAAAAATATATCAAAATATATCTTGTCAGATGTTTTACCTCCCTCAATTAGGGCTAATCCGTTGATTACAGCAACAAAAAACCTATATTTTCAGTCTTATTGTTTTGTCTCATTTTATATTCAAGGTGACTGCAAAATCTAAGTATTAATGCTGAAATAGATAGTGCTTTGGTTGTAGTTAATGACAATCCTAGTCGGGAATTAGTAATGTTGTTTTATATCAAGTGTAGATAACCGTTGAGCGCTAGTGAAGAGTTGTGGTCAGTTTGGCATCAAAAAGCATAAGTTTTCAGTCACAGCTAGCTGTAGGGAGATTTATAGGTTGACTATCTTGTCTAATAAAAAATTGACTAACTGCTCCACAACTTTGCCATCAGCAGGATCTAAGGGTTACATTTCTCCTAGTCTGACAAAATTAATGATAACAGTGGCTAGATATTTAACCACCAATTAGCAAATCAGCAGGGGAGTTGCATAAATGGAGAAAGAAATGATGAGCAAAGATGATTTTCTCTATCCTCGTGGTCGCTACTACGGTCAGGTGAAGCCGGAAAACTTAGTTTTCAATTCAAATCTACAGGAATTTGCCCAGCGTGTTAGCTACATTTGCAATCTGGAAACAGGGGGTAAAATGCCACCGGATGAAGCTTATAAACAAATTAAGGCTTTATGGAAACAGTTGAAACGCTCGAAAAAACAATTGAAAATAGGACAAGAGCCGTTCCAAAATAATAGCTCTGAAGCAGACGAGTAAAGTGAGTTAAGCAGGGCTTATGTCCTGCCACTATTCAAAGTCTTAAATTTAATTATTATTGGGTATAAAATAGCAAAAAGCCGTCACCAATGACGGCTAAAGAGGAAAATAGGTTGATTTACCATCTTTTATTTTGAAGTTTTAGCACTCGCATTTTTAAGTTGTGTTCCCTTCCTAGCTCATTTTTAGCTATTTCCTCTAACTCTGCTAACCAATCACGTCGTAGCATTTGATGTCTCCAGCTAAAGAACTCCCCATTATTCGGTAAATCAGGAATCTTTAAGGATTTGAGTGCGATCGCTGTTACCATTCTGATGGGAACAAGTTCTGTCAGTGCCCCTCGACCATTTCCCAGTAAGTCACAGTCTGCTGAACAGACGATTTGAAAATCACCATTGGGCAGGATATAAAATACAGTAAAGCGATGGGTAAGAAAGCGATCGCTTGGTTCTTCTAGCTTACCCAGGTAAAGGGGAGTACCATTAAATTTGCCAAGACGTGTTCCTTGTAAACGTTGTAGGTGATCCAAAGTCACCAAATAATCCCCATCACCACAAACTCCTATAATCCGGTATGTAGCGATCGCTGCAAAGGTATTTCTGGACATTTTGACGACAGCACATGATTTTCCATACCATTTTTTGATGACTCTTGAGGATCTTTTCTGAACTCGCCATCCAAATAACTGGGTGATCCAAGCAGCTATTTGTTTGATCCATGTTTGAAAATCCACTTATTCGCCTTCTTCATCTTCCACTTTGTTTGCGGTTAATTCCGCGTCAAAAAATTGCCTCTGATTAAATCCCTTAGAAGCTGATTGAAAATATTGGTTGTGAAACTGTCTTTTGTCCTGAGTGAAGTAAAACGACACAAATAATTGACACCAATTCTTGATGAAAATGGATTGATTATTAACTATGGATAGGATAAATCTAACTTCTAGTAGAAGTTATTTAGCCCCATTTAATCCAGAATCTATATTCAAGATTGAATCTTTGTCTATGTATTTGGTTCTTCTATAAATTGATAACAGGCGTATCTTTTCCCAGAGGTTGATGACAAAGCTATGAGATTATTTTACTTAACAAACAGTCGTTACATATTTGTTTGGCAAGTATTTGTTATTCTCAATAGCAGGTCTACATTTAATACATCCTCGCATTACCTATAGTTTCCAGTAGGTGCACTTTTCCCTTCAGGCAATATCTGGTTAATAGTGATGATTATCCAAATATCAATCAAGAGGAAATTTATATTTTAAGAATCCAAGTTTAGTAGTTTAACCTGATGAATAACAAGAAATCCCTATTGATAAATCTTATAATTTTTTTGTGTTTATAGCACCAGTATATTCATCAATGAACAATTAAACAAAAATCAATTTTAGCCATGTTTATAAATATATTCATGGCTGGAAAACTAATATTCGTAACAATTAATTTACGCATTTTTACTGTTATTGTTTAATTATTAATTGTTATGGCAATTATCTATAGATACGCTTTAAATTGTTTCAATAAACATTCAATTTTGACTAATTTGCATTGCTATTTATAACCACTGAATTTATTCGTTTCCAGAACGAACCTGGAAACGAGTTTAAGGATTCAAAGCTTAATAATAACTTGCTGATTTGCGATGATGCACAGCTGTCACGCCATCTTGATTTAACACCTTCCCATTATTAACAGTGGCATAAACCAACCAATGATCGCCTACTTCCATCCGATTATTGACGGTGCATTCTAAATATGCAAGAGCATCTGTGAGAATAACACCACCATTACTGCTTTCCTCTGTGGCTACACCGGCAAATCTATCTTGTCCGGGAGTGTAGGTTTTCATAAATTGCTTTCGCAGTTCTCGACCTTCTGCCAAGATATTAACTACGAATTGGTTACCTGTGTGAGTTAATGGTTCCATAGCACGGTCTTTGGCTACAGCTATAGTTAAACCAGGAGGGTTGAAACTAGCTTGTGTTACCCAGGAAGCTAGCATCCCCGTTTTCACTTCCCCTTGGGTAGCGGTGACGACACACAGAGAACCAACTATACGACCAACAGCTTGTTCCACATTGGTTGCAGGTTGTCTTGCCACAATGGATTTTCTGGCGGCTTTTTTCAGTGCTTGAGCAAAGTCTGTGCCAGCTTCTTCACAGGTTTGCAGAGTGAGTTCGTTAGGTTTGAATTTCACACGAATGGTGTCAAAACCAAATCTATAACCTGCATCCTTGAGTTTACTTTCTATTAAATCAACAGCTTCTCCACTCCAACCAAATGAACCAAAGACACCAGCGAGTTTATTATTAGTAGCGCTAGAAAGAACAATACCTAAGGCTGTTTGTACAGGTGTAGGTGCATGACCACCTAAAGTAGGGGAACCAATAACGAAACCAGCGGCTTTTTCCACTGCGGCTTTGATTTCTTCCGGGTCAGCAAATTCGCAGTTAATGGATTCTACACTTACCCCTGCTTTGGTTATACCACGAGCGATCGCTTGGGCTAAAGTAGCAGTATTACCATAGGCGGAAGCATAAATTAGGGCCACGGTAGTATCAGCCGCAGTTTGTTGTTGTGTCCATTCCCGATAGGCTTTGGTTAATTCGATTAAACCATAACGTACCAAAGGGCCATGACCAGTAGCGTACATTCGCACTGGTAAATCTGCAAGTTTATCCAACGCTGTTTCTACCTGTCTGGCATGGGGGGCCATTAAACAGTCAAAATAATAGCGTCGGTCTTCATAAAATGCTTCCCAACCTTCATCAAATACTTGGTCACCGCAAATATGTGCCCCAAATAATTTGTCAGAATATAAAATTTCTGTTTGTGGGTCATAGGTGCAAAGTTCGTCTGCATAACGGGGGTTAGGAGTAGGAATAAATTGCAAATGATGTCCTTGACCTAAATCTAGGGTTTCATCACCCCGCATAACGAGAATTTGCAAATCTTGATTTTCTAGGGCACCGCGTAAATTTATCGCCCCTGGGTTGGAACAGACAAAGGTAATTTGGGGGGCAATTTCTAGTAAAGCTTTTAAGGTAGCAGCGCGGTTAGGGTTGACGTGACCGAGAATTACATAATCGAGTCGGGTGAAGTCAAACCGTTTTGTTAAAGCTTCTAGATAAATGGCAGTGAAAGTTTCTCCTGGAGGGTCAATGAGGGCGGTTTTATCAGCTTGAATTAAATAAGAGTTGGCAGTTGTACCCTTAGCTAAGGCATATTCTATTTCAAATCTTAGCCTTGTCCAACTGCGCGATCGCAATATGGTTGTATTTGTCCCTATGGGCAGAATTTGTACATCACGGGGTTTAGTTGCTGCTGTCACTGACATATTTTTTACCTCCTTTAATTATTCCTGGTATTGGTTTTGAAATTTAGTTGTTAACAGAGTTATTTACTTAAACTTAAAATCTACGAAAGATTTGACGAGAAAGGGCGCGACGGTGTTCAAGAGACTTGCACAACAAAACCTAATGCAGCGATTGGAGATGCAAGCGAACGAGGCATGTTTTCATCAACTAGAAAGTTCATTCAAGATTTATGCTCCCAGTGCGGTAACTTGGGTATGTTTAACCAAATCGGCTGCATAACTGAGAGCGGCTTTAACTTGAGTTTTACTGAGTTCGTATTCTTGCATCACTTCTTCTTTACTCATCCCACCAGGGAGGGAACCAATAATAATAGAAATGGGAACACGAGTGCCGGTGATGATGGGTGTACCGTGATGGATGGCATTATCTACGCTGATATGCGGTGCAATTTCCATAGATACTCTCTCAGTTGACTCTTGTTCTATTTTGCCTGGAAATTTTGGCTAGGTAAGAGATGACAGGATAATTCAAGAGCAAGAAGTCAAAATTCTGAATTTTTGCCTTTTTACTGTCACCTGTCACCCTTCGGGTTCAGCAGTCGCTCATGGGGGAGACCCCCAAGACCGCGCTGCTTCACCTGTTCCCTGTCACCTTAATAATGGTTCCCAACCTTGCGGTGGTGAACTGCTGTGAGTGATTCTGGTTTCGATACTCGTCCTGCGTAAACTGTGCTGTATACTGCCCAGTGGTCGCCGCAGTCCATACGGCTAACAACTTCACATTCCATATAGGCTAGTGCATCAGTTAAAATGGGTGCACCATTTTCCGCCGCTTGTGTTCTTACTCCTTCAAATCGGTCTGCACCAGGGGTGAATCGTTTTAAGAAGTGTTTCATCAGGGGTTGATAATTGCCTTCTTCTAATACATTGAGAACGAAGCGATCACCTACTTGCATCAATGATTCAATTGCCCGGTCTTTAGCTACAGCAATGGAAAATCCCAAGGGTTTAAAACTAGCTTGACCGACCCAAGAAGCTAACATGGCGCTGGATACATCACCTTTTTTTGCGGTAATAATATACAAACCACCACTAATTCTTCCTAAGGCTTTATCTAAGTCAGCACCAAGGGATTTCATCGCTTTAATACTTTTATCCCTAGTTACCAACTGTCCTAAGTCTGTTCCTGCTTCTTCACATTTTTTGTAGGTGTTTTCTGTGGGTGTGTCCCTAATTTCCAACACAGGGAAAGCCACATTCAAACCCAACGCACGGAATTTGTTTAACAGAGGATAGGTTGGTTCATCATCACCACCACCGGTTTCAAAAATACCAATGGCTTGTTTTTCCTTTGCCGACCCTAAAACTGTGCTAACTGCACCTTGCACGGTAGGATTACTTTTAGCTGGTGGCATTCCCACGACTAAGCCGGAACATCTGCCCACCAATTCTCGCAATTCGACTAAATCATTGACGCTTGCTAAATCAACTAATTCTACAGCCACACCAGTTTTGCTAATGCCATTTGCTATGGCTTGAGCTAGGCGATTACTATAACCATAATCAGCAACGTAGAAAATACCAACTGGTGTCTCTGCTTTGGTTTGGTTTTGACTCCAAGTCCGGTAAAGTCCAATCAGTTCTTCAACATTGTGATAGAGTAATGGCCCGTGACCTGTGGCGACGACCTTTACTCCTGGTAACTCTCCCATCCGTTTTAAAGCCGAAAGAACGGAACGGGAATTTGGCCCCATCAAGCACTCATAGTAATATTTAAAATCTGCCTCTATAGCTGTCAAATCTTCATCATAGGTGCTTTCTGAGCAATAGTGCATTCCAAAAGCATCACAGGTATAGAGGATTTGGGTTTTATGGTCGAAGCTGAAGATGGTGTCAGGCCAATGTAAATTGGGTGCAATGACAAATTCAAATTCGTGGCCATTACCCAAATCTAAGCGATCGCCATTTTTAACAATTTTGCGTTTAAATGGTTGATGTACCAAATCTTCTAAAAATTGAATTGCCACTTTAGAAGCCACTACAGTAACGTCAGGGGCCATTTGCAGCAAATCCTTCACCAAGCCACTATGGTCTGGCTCTGTATGGCTAATAATTAAATAATCTATCTCCTGGGGATTAATTAACCCCGTGAGTGTATCAAAATAAAGTTTGCGAAACTTTTCGTGGGAGGTATCGACTAGGGCAATATGCTCACCGCGGATGATAAATGAGTTATAAGTTGTACCATTTTGCAGACCAAACTCAATATCGAAGCGATCGCGATCCCAGTCTAAAGAACGAATAGCCGTTGTATCCTCAGCAATCTCTACAGTCTGTATGGTAAGGCGTTTTACAGGTGCTGGGCTTTCCTGTTCATCATTTCTATCGGTGAGCAATACCATAACTCCCCTCCTTGACAAATATGAGTATTTATTCCTCTTGCTTTATTGTGGCATGGGTTGAATATTAATTTTTATTAAAAAACCTATGAGTGACTTAAAAAAGTTAAAAGTGTGAAACCTAACAACCACCAACACAACCCAGATAATTATTGGTTAGGATTGATGATTGGCAATTCTCGCCTCCATTTTGCGCTATTTTTGGGCGAAATGCTACAAGCAAATTGGGATACAGAATATCTATCTCCATCATTGATACAACAATTAGCGATCGCCAATACCCCCCCTGACTTCCCTCCCCTTCCCATTTCCCCTATCCCCATCATCCTTGCTTCCGTAGTTCCCACTCAAACAGCACTTTGGCAAACCTACCCCAAAATTCAAACACTCACCCTAGAACAAATACCCCTTGCAGGAATGTATCCCACATTAGGGATAGATAGAGCTTTAGCTTTATGGGGTGCAGGAATCACTTACGGATTTCCTATATTAGTAATTGATGCAGGTACAGCACTCACCTTTACAGGTGCAGACGCAAATCAAAATTTAGTAGGAGGAGCAATTTTACCAGGATTAGGTTTACAATTTGCCAGCTTAGGACAAAAAACTGGACAATTACCATTATTAAATTCTAGAGAAATCATAGAATTGCCACCACGGTTTGCACTCAATACATCAGATGCAATTCACAGTGGAGTCATTTACACATTATTAGCAGGTATCAAAGATTTTATTGATAATTGGTTATTGTTATTTCCTGAAAGCAAAATAGCCATTACTGGAGGAGATAGTAAATTATTAACAACCTATCTACAAAATAATTTTCCAGCGATAATGGAAAAGTTAATCTTGGAAAGAAACTTGATATTTTGGGGAATGAGAGAAATAGTTATAGTAAATCAGGAATAAAGAAAATAAATTTTTATTTTTAGAAAACAGAATAGATGAAAAATCAATTAAAATGAAAATAGAACTTAACATAGAGTGAAAAATATGAATAAAACATTAATGATTGATGTTGTTATGCAGCAATTAGAAGCTCTCTCTATAGAAGAACTACTAGTTGTTAGGGCAAAAGTTGATGCTTTGATTCACAATAAAATATCCTCCGTCTATCAAAATCAATCTGGTATCGGTGTAATACCCACTGCTATCTGCTATTTAGGTAATGCACAACCTGTATCATCTAACAACATTGGAATGCCCTTTGAAAGAAATGTCAGTAGTCCAAAACAAGAAAATAATTATTCATTAGAAAAAATCATAGAACTTGTAGATGAATGGATGGCTGATGAATCAAATTATGATCAAGAAACCTATCCTCACATCGAAGCAGCTTTAAACCAAAAGAGAGTTTCACTGTAGCTGCAAACATGAGTGAAATGACATTACCGTTTATCAGACCACACCAAAGAAGAGTTATATTGCTAGATACTCATCCATTGAGTCAAGTAAGCCATCCAAAAATAGATCCAAAAGTACAGCAATGGTTAAAATCTTTGCAAGATACCAACACTGAACTACGTATACCAGAAATAGCTGACTATGAACTGAGACGGGAATTGTTGAAAGAAGGAAAGAAAAAGAGTTTAGATCGTCTGGACGCACTCAGAAAAATTTGTCTGATTCCCATAGATTCAGAGGCAATGTTAAAAGCAGCAGAATTATGGGCATGGGTAAGAAACCAAGGACAGCCGACAGCGAGTAATGAAAGTTTAGACGGTGATGTTATTCTTGCTGCTCAGGCAATTCTGCAATTAAATAGTTTTGATAAAGTGATTGTGGTCACAACAAATATAAAACATATATCACGGTTTACAAGTTCAGGAATATTTGTTGCTGACTGGCGGGAAACATTAGATAATACTGTTTGATAATTAATGAATACATAATATTTGGTCAAAGTTAGGATATCTAGGATTTAAGGATTTACAGGATTGTTAGTAATTTTAAGAATTTTGATTTGGGAAATGATTTGGATTTAGCGATCGCTACCCTCACCAAAGATATAGCACAATCTACTAAACTGTTTCAAAATCCATAAATTATAATGTCTATGAAACTTTCATTCAAATAACTAAACCCAAAAATCAAAAAAACCCATCCTGAACATCCTGATTCTGATAAAAAAAGATCAACTAACTGCCTTGTTGCGAAAAACCCCATTTGATTCTCAATAATTCTTGAGAATCATGTCAATAAGCCGAAATCAGACAACGAATTTTCAAGGTTATTGACATCTCCACCGCTGATGTTATGATATAAACATACAGCCCCAAGTGACTACCATGTCTGTACATCCCAGAAACCGGACTTATCAAAAGGTTTTTTTGCTTTCCCATAACTAAGAGAATTACAAGAAATAAATTATCCAATATCGTGGGATGGACTGCTAGCCTATCCAAGTTGAAAGCCAGGCAAGAGGCCTACCAACAAAAATTAATTGAATACTTTTTTATTTGGAAGTTCCTAAACCCAAGAAGTCGAAAATATCAATCCTGTCAATCCTTAAATCCTGGATATTCTGATTCTGACATATTCAAAAACAGCCAAAAAATTTGATCGCCGAAGGTGATGAAGAAAGGGAAAAGAAAAAAGTGCAGAGAGCAAAAGGGTAAAAGTATAAAGGGCTACTTAGTTCACGCAGCGCCACACACAACACGAAAACCGTGGAGGTTGTGATTGAAGCCCGCAACATTATAGTAACGATAGGCCGAACGGCAATTTTCAGGATTGTTGTACCAAGAACCTCCACGCAGTATCCGTCTAGTTTCGCTTGGACTAATCCAAGCACTACCATTTCTAGGCGCGTTTATATAATTGTCATGCCAAGTATCCTGACACCATTCCCAGACATTCCCGTGCATATCATACAAACCAAAAGCATTAGGGGGGAAAGTTCCTACAAATGTGGTTTGGTTTCTGTACAATCCTTTCGGTGCATCCTTGTAAGTTGAATTACCATCATAGTTTACCAAATCTGTGGTAATACTTTCACCAAAATAAAATGGTGTTGTAGTTTCTGCCCTACAAGCATACTCCCATTCTGCTTCACTTGGTAATCTGTAGGTTTTTCCTGTTTTTTGGCTTAACCGTTGACAGAATTTAACCGCATCATCCCAACTGACTTGTTCAACTGGACGATGGTTGGTGAGCGAAGTCGAATCATCACCTTTAAAGTAAGAAGGGTTACTCCCGATAACAGCTTGATATTGTGCCTGGGTTAATTGATATTTCCCCATGAAAAAACTAGGAACAGTCACTTGATGTTGGGGACTTTCATTATAAACTCTCCCTTCCTCAGTTTCCGGTGAACCCATCATAAAAGTTCCCCCCGGAATGTCCACCATTTCCAAAATCACACCATTTCCTAAGTCTTCTTCATAGTATCTTGCAGAAGAATTGCTTTTACTAATAATGCTTCCCCGTGAGTCTGTTTTCACAACTTCAAAATTAAAAGTTTTCAGGTTGAGATTATTTGATGTTGTAGAAACAGGAGTTTGAGTAAATTGGGTGCTTGGTTCTGGGAAAGGTAAAGGAGAAGATGTTGAAGAAACAGAAGTTGTTTTTTCCCCACTTCCAGAAAATAACTTATTACCAACAACCGCTAAACCAAAACCCCCAACAGCAACACTAGCAAGTTGTAAAAAATGACGACGATCTGTTTTTGGAGGTAGTGAAAGTGGTGGAGTTAAAGCTTTGAGTGCTTCCTGTGCATTTTGATAACGTGCGCTGAAGTGATAACGCACCATCTTAGTTAAAATCTTAGCAAACTCCTCACTGACATTTGCCCGATTCCGCCAAATTACTTCTTCAGTGGTAGGGTCTTTAGGTAATTGGTGGGGTTGTATTCCCGTCAACGCATAAATTCCCAACATCCCCACTGCATAAACATCACTTGCTAATTTTGGACTTCCTGCGGTTTGTTCACTAGGCATATAACCAGAAGTACCAATAGCAACAGTTAAAATAGTTTGACCTTGGGCATTTACCCTCATGCTTTCCTTAACTGCACCAAAGTCAATCAACATAACTTTACCATCCCCGCTGCGTCGCATGATATTTTGGGGTTTGAGATCGCGGTGAATAATATTTTGTTGATGGACAAAATTTAAAACTTCTAAAATTTCTCTGAGTAACTTTTTCACCTGATTTTCAGGTAACTTATGTTGAGGATAAACTTCTTGACTTAAATCTTGACCTTTAACAAATTCCTGAACTAAATAAAACTCACTATTTTCCTCAAAATAAGCGAAGAGTTGGGGAATTTGATCATGAATTCCTAATTTCTGTAATGCTTCTGCTTCCTGTGCAAATAACCTTCTAGCGATAGGTAAAGCTGCTGCGGTGTTGGGTGGTTTAATTTGCAGATGTTTCACCACACACTGAGGATGGTTAGGTAAATCTAAATCTTGTGCTAGGTACGTATCACCAAACGCACCGCTACCCAAAACGCGGATGACTTGATAACGTTGACGTAGCTTGACACCTATAACCATCTGAATTTACTGAGAAAAAGCAGATACCGTAACTATTTTGTCACATTACTTTAGTATAGGCAAACACAACTCAGATCATGTCCATACAAGCATCTTAATTCCTGGTGTGTAACTCCACAGCCTCAACTATGTTGTATGTAATCTGTGATTTCCGCCAAAAGGCAAGAGATAAGAGTAAATTTTCACCAACATCTACTATCAACACAGGAAAATTGTTTTCAATATAAAACTATCATTTATAACCAATTTTCTTTGACAAAATCCTGAATATCTTCAGCTACTAAGCTAGAACAGGTGTCTGGTAAAATATCTCCTACATGAGCAATTATTTTTAAATTAGACTGCGGTATAAAACGAGCATAAATATTACTTTTATCTATATTATTTTTTATATCTTTACCACCTTGTAAAATCAAAGTCGGCACTGATATTTTACCCAAATAATTATCTAATAATTCTGCCTTTATTTCTGCCTGTTGCCGATTAAATAGTAAATTACAAGCTGTAGGATATTCCAATAACGTTTTTCTTAGCTGTAAATCTTCAGTAATTTTTTCATTCCAACCAAACAGCTTCAGTACAGGACTCAGTAAACGTAACAACTTAACCATGAATTGCGAATAGTTAAATAGACGCTGCCTTTTTTGCCAAAACTTCTCTTCTCCTTCTACTCTCACCCCTTCTGGTGCTAATAATACCAACCCATAAACTTCTTCTGGATATTTTAAAGTATAACTAGCTGCAATCCAACCACCTAAAGAATTTCCTACTAAATAAACTTTTTCTAACTTCAAAGCTTGCAGTAGTTCCCGCAAACACTCTACTTGTAAATCTATGGAGTGGTGAATATTGGGATTTTCCGATTCTCCAAACCCTAATAAATCTGGTGCAAAACAATGGAAATGCTGAGAAAGTAATTTCATTACCCCTACCCATTGACTGCTATCATGCCAAGCACCATGTAAAAAAACTATAGGGATACCTTCTCCAACCTCTTGCCAAAACAACAAGCCTTGAGAAAGTTTCATCCGAGAGTTACGAAACAGAAAACCCATCTGAGTTGCAGGAAAAATAGATTTTAGCCTCAAGATTTTATCTTAAATTCAAAAACTAAAATCTAAAATTTCCAATATTTCTAAGCCAAGGTTGTTAAACCATTCAAGTAGTCTTGTAATTGTCGAGAATGGTCATGAGACATACGTTCTCTTAGGGGTAAGTTACTGGGAGAGAAGGCTTTGATTTCCGTTACTTCTAGAGTGTCTTGGATCTCCATTTTCCCGCACACATCAGCTTCAACAACGATACAGATAGAATGGATTCTCGGATCTCTGTCTGGTGAAGAGTATACTCCAACTAACCGCTTGATTTTCATTAAATCCAGTCCAGTTTCTTCCCTTAACTCCCGACGGACTGCACTAGGAACGTCTTCTCCCCAGTCCACCATACCGCCAGGTAATCCCCAAAGTCCATTATCGCTGCGTCGAATCAACACAATTCGACCGTCAGGTAAAATCGGGATAATACTGGTTCCAGTAATGGGATGACGGAAGATGATCCCTAATACTGTTTGTCCAAAACGCCATAAGCTACGAGTGGACTGGATAAGTGCCATAAAAAAAGCAATAATTTTCAATCTCAAATTTCTGTATTGTATTTTATTAATTGCTTATCCTTTACGTCGATTGCAATAAAAAAATTGAGTTATTTTTTTATACAAATCGAATCTGGGTTTGGTTTGTTTTTCAATTTTATAGTTGGTAACTAAGTCAATATTAACATTAGCTCTCCCCGAAATGAATGTATTTTTACTTAGATAGATGTTGTCCATTGAACTAACGCTATGAACAATAATTCCCATCCATGAAAAAGACAAGCCATAATCAATACTCAGTTGGACTGGGATATTCAGGAATTTGTTGCTAAATTAATTCAAGTTTTTGGAAAATTCATACTTTAGGTAGTTGGATATGGAACTTCTCCCTTTTGGTGGATATATGATTAGCAATCCTGTTGAGAAAGAATCAATAGACAATCTCATAGTTTTTATTTCCCAGGGGAAGAGAAACTAGCAGGGTATAAAATAATTTTGAGGTGCAGATGTTTGGAGAAATTAACCACGAAAAATATACCTCAATTTGTATCAATTTCAGCTTTGATCATCAACAGAATAACGGAAAGACCGGATCTAACTATAGATAATGCTAGATGATTGATGCACTATTGTGATCAAGGAGAATAAGCAGACGGCATTTTACTTGACATACTTTGATTTACTGGGTTAGACTAGTAAACTGTTTAAAGTGTATTGATTGCTGCACTAGGCTAAAAGTATAACAATAACATCAGTAGCTGATATTGCCTACGCCATGCCTAGTAACGCTACGTGGGATTTAAAATTCCAGATTCAAACTTCAAAAAGCTCATGAAAAAAGCTTTTCAGTGGTTTTGAATTATGTTTTCATTTCCCCAGCGCTGCACGAAATTGCAGTTTTTTGTTGTTTATTCATGAGGTGAACATGGCTAAGCGCCGTAATCCGAAAAAAGAAAAGGCGCTACGGAACCAGGCGTATGCCAGAAAGTTTCGTAAACGGACTACTAATGGAAGAATGCAAAGAAGATTCCAGCAAAGATCACCCAAGAGTGAAGAAGATGAAGGCGCAGCAGCTATTGATGCTGAATGATTTGCCTGCTTGCATCATTGCTATGTGAATCTTTTGGTAATGAAGCCGTACAAATGTACGGCTTTGTTTTTAGGTTAGGTTAGGTTAGGTTGATATTTGTGTGCGGGCTGCTAGAACAGCTTGCTTAACTTGGGTGAAGCCTGTTCCACCATAACTGTTACGGGCCGCAACTACTTGACGAGGAGAGATGGCTTCATAAATATCTGCATCAAAGGCTGGGTGTAGTTTTTGCCACTCATCTAAGGTCAAATCTTTGAGTAATTTTCCGGCAGCGATGCTAGTTTTAACTACTTGTCCGACGAGGTTGTAAGCTTCGCGGAAGGGTACACCTCTAGCTGCAAGATAGTCTGCCACATCTGTAGCATTGGCAAAGTCTTCGGTTACGGCTTGTGCTAAACGCTGGGTACGGAATTCTAAGCCTTCTGCTAGTAAGATGGTCATGGCTTCTAGGCAAGCTTTGACGGTATTGACGCTATCAAATAAACCTTCTTTGTCTTCTTGCAGGTCTTTGTTATAGGCCAGGGGTAGCCCTTTCATAATGACTAGCATGGCCTGGAGATGCCCGAAAACACGGCCAGTTTTGCCTCTGACTAGTTCTGGTACGTCGGGGTTTTTCTTTTGGGGCATGATACTGGAACCGGTGGCACAGCTATCTTTGAGGGTGACAAAGCGAAATTCTTCTGATGCCCAGAGAATGACTTCTTCTGATAGGCGGCTGAGGTGAACCATGATCAGACTAGCTGCACAGAGAAATTCTATGGCAAAGTCGCGATCGCTCACTCCATCCAAGCTGTTAGCATAAATTCCTTCAAAATGCAATAGTCCGGCGGTGTAATGGCGGTCGATGGGAAAGGTGGTTCCCGCTAAGGCACCACAACCCAAGGGGGAAACATTGACTCGTTTGTATACATCCCCTAGCCTTTCCCAGTCCCGTTGTGCCATCTGAAAATATGCCAACAGGTGATGAGCTAAACTCACAGGTTGGGCCCGTTGCAGGTGGGTATAACCAGGGATGAGGGTTTCGATATTTTTCTCAGCAATATCTACCAGTACAGTTTGAAAATCCCGTAATTGCTGTTGAATTTGGCGAATTTGGTCACGCAGGTAGAGTCGAGTGTCAGTACCTACTTGGTCGTTGCGAGAACGGGCTGTGTGTAGCTTTTTGCCCACATCTCCAACAATTTCTGTTAATCTTTTTTCTACGGCAAAGTGTACATCTTCGGCATCAATACCTGGCTGAAATTGACCTTGACGGTATTCTTGACGAATTTGTTCTAACCCTGTAACTAACTTCTCTCCCTCTTCTGGGGAAATGATACCTGTATGGGCCAGCATTTTGGCATGTGCTTGGGAACCAGTGATGTCATATTCTATTAATTCAATATCGAAATTGATACTAGCATTAAAACGAGCGATCGCTGGATGCAGTGCTGATTCAAATCGCTGGCTCCAAGTTTGTTTTTCGGTCATAAAATTTTTAAGGGAGAGGAAAAAATCAATAGACATCTGGTGAAGTTAAATATGCGTTTCCCATAACCCTTGTAGAGACGGTGCATATCACTTCTCTACAGTCTTGACTACCAGATGTCTCATTTTAGGTATTTAGATTCTGGATTTAATTATTCACCCAAAATCTAAACTCTAAAATCTAAAAATACCTTAACCGTAACTGGTTAAAGTTTTGAACATATAACCAATAAACATTCCAATCAATAATGCCCAAACCTGACCAGTCTTGACAAAATTATTCCAAGCGCTTTGCATCTGACCTAGTAAGTCTGGGTCTTGAATGTTGGTGTAATCAGCAAGAAAAGTGATATGAGTATGCAGGTTGTCCCACAGGGGAAATAATGAATCTGACAAATATTCCATATACGCTTACCAAAAGGTTAATAACCTATGTAATGGAGTTGAAGTCATAGGGGCAAATAAAATTACCGCAATTATACGCAATTATTACCTGAAAAAATGACGATATCTCTGTTGATCAACGCAATTTTTCACAAGTTCGTAAAATCTGTCCGGCTAAAACTGCTGCACCAAAGCCATTATCAATATTGACTACCCCCACACCCGCAGCACAGGAATTGAGCATTGTTAATAGAGGTGCAAGACCACCAAAACTTGCACCATAACCGATGCTAGTAGGAACTGCAATTACAGGACAATCTGCTAAACCTGCTACGACGCTAGGTAAAGCACCCTCCATCCCTGCAACCACAATTAATACATTAACTGATTCTAATAAATGGCGATTGCTGAGTAAGCGATGAATTCCTGCTACACCCACATCCCAAAGACGCTGGACACGAAAACCGGAAAGTTCGGCTGTAACTGCGGCTTCTTCTGCTACTGGTAAATCAGCAGTACCGGCGGAGAGAATACCAATAATACCGTCAAATCTGGGTTCGATGATAGGGGGAGCGATCGCACAAATTTTGGCTAACTCGAAGTATTGCAACCCTCTGACTTTTTTCTGCAATATTGTATAAACGTCAGATTCGATGCGAGTAGCCATAACTACAGCAGTGCGTTGACGCATCACTGCCATAATTTGGGCAATTTGGTCTGGTGTTTTACCTGGCCCCCAAATTACCTCCGGGAACCCAGTGCGTAATTGACGATGGTGGTCGATTTTTGCGAACTCACCTACAGATTCATAGGCTAAGTCCTTGAGAGAGTCTAAAGCTACCTCTGGAGTAACTTTACCATGGGCAACCGCTTCCAGGAGCGATCGCAAAGCTTCCGGTTGAGTCATCCGATTTTGGATTTTAAATTTGAGATGGTTGATGAACCCCAAGAATCAATTCGGGGAATGGATAATGGTTAGTAATAGGGAAATATTTTTCCCTACAACTTATTGTCTATTAGACATCTGGTGGTAATTAAATGTGAGTGCTTTGAAACCCTTGTAGAGACGTTCCACCGGAACGTCTCTAAATACATTTTCACCAGAGGTCTATTGTGTAATCTTAATTTCATGAATATTCCAAAAAGCACCCCCAAGCGCAGAAAATTCAATTCCTTCAAACCGATTACGAATTGCAGCCATTGCATAGGAATTTACCAGTTGAATAAATGGTAAATATTCTTGTGCTAACTGTTGAGTTTCAGCATAAATTGCCTTGACCTTAGCCTCATCAAATTCCTGTGCTGCTTGAATATATAAATCACCAATTCTTCGTTCCCACGGGGCAACTTCCCATCCTTCTATTGGTTTTTGACCTGGTTGAGGTTTTTGATTAAATACATGTAATCCCCCTTCAGGAGACCAAACATTTGCCCCATCATTTGGTTCCAAACCTCCTGTTAAACCTAGTAAAGAAGCTTCCCAATCTAAAGTATTAGAAAGTTTATCCGTAAAAGTATTCCAAGCTAAAGGCGTAAAATCAACTTGAATGCCGATTTTTGCTAAATTCTGCTTAATTTGAGACCCCATTCCCTCCCGAATTTTATTACCAGCATTAGTGAGTAGAGTAAACCTCACCCTATTTCCCTGAGCATCTTCTAACTGATTTTCAGCATTATATTTAAAACCAGCTTTGAGTAGTAATTGTTTAGCCTTTTCAGGATTATAGTTGTAAGTCTTTAATCCCTGTTCAGGAGAAAGATAATAAGGACTTTGAACAGAAATAGGAGAATTTTGAGTTTGACCTAAGCCCCGAAAAATATTGTTAATCATTGTTTGCCTATCAATTGCATAGGCTACCGCTTGACGAAATTCTACGCTATTAAACCAACGGGACTTAATCGGGTCAATTAGCGGCTTACCGTTACGCTTACCTTGATTAAGATTAAAGATTAAAAAACTTGTCCCCGCACCCGGACCACCATTGTAAATTTTGAAATTACCTTGTTTTTCTTGAACTTTTAATAGGGAAAAATAATCAGGAGAGACAGCAACAGAATCTAACCCACCAGACCTAAATTGCAGCAAAGAAGTATCTGTAGATTCGACAATTTGCCAAACAATTTTTTCAATATAAGGTTGGGGTTTACCTTGACCATCTTTCCGCCAATAATAGGGATTACGACGAAAAATCACCCTTTGACTGGTATCATACCTTTCCAATTTATAAGGACCGTTAACAATAAGCTCATCTGGTGGAGTATCCACACCCCATTTACTCAGAAATAGAGGTTTACCATCTTGATTTTTCGTCTGAATTGATTGCTTAAGAGCGTGAGCAGGTAAAATAGCTGCACTTGCATTTTGTAAAAATGGCCGAAAAGGTTCTGGTACGCTAAATTCTACCCGACGCTGATCAATTTTTTTGACAGTAGGTAATTTGCGGTCTTTACCTATTCTCAGAATGTCTCGAACATCAGTAGGAATTTCTTCATTCAGATAAATATCGTTATAGGTAAAAACTACATCATCTACAGTTAAAGGTTGTCCATCAGACCATTTCAATCCTGGACGCATGGTGAAAATAATCTTGGATTTATCCTCAGATACTTGCCATGATTCTGCCAAATCTGGCTCCATTTTCCCTGTAATGGGATTTTGACTAACTAACCCTTCATAGGTATATCCAAAAATATTTGGTGATTCAGAACTGAGAGCGTAATTAAAGGTTTTTGGGTCACTGAGAATGCTAGTTACTAACTGTGGAACCTGAGAGGCATTGCTTTTAAAATTACTGGGGTTACAGCCAGTAATTGATATTGCTGTAAAAGCAAGAATAGTGATTATTAATAAAAAACGGTTTGTCTGATTGAGAAGGTTTTTAATAAATTTCATAGTTTATTTCCATACAATAAATTTAGATTGGGTTCATTGAGACTCGAACCAACCTAGAAAATTCTTGGTATTGCTAAAGTATAGTAAATTTCCTGCTTCTGAATCCTGCCCTTTAGCAATAGCCATTAAAAAGTTAGTTTCAATATAAAGTATAAGCACCTAGGTGTTCCTAATAAAAAGCATTGACATGTAAATATTTTATTTATTCAATTTCTGATTATGTGAGTATGTTCTTCATCTTCCATTAATGACAACAACCCAATTTGGGCTATTTCATCATATGCTGGTGGACTCGCTGAATTCCAATGATATGCTAAATCTCTGAGCCAAGATTGAACAAGAGTTTCTAGGTGAAAATTAAATATTCTTTTTTGACTAAAATCTGGGTCGTAGATGCTGAGTATATCATTTGTTTTCAGAGATATTGAATCTTTGGTCTTTTTATCCTCAGTCAATGGGAAAATACTAATTTCTTCCAAATCAACGAACATACCAAAAGGAATATCTTCTTTGATATCATTCAAGTAGTATGTTTTTAATTGAGAAATAGAATTTTGTCTGGAAATATTGTCTAATTTTTCGGCTTTTGTTTCAACTAATAAAACAGTATTGTCATTCCTATTCTTAAACAGAATTCCAGGAAGATATTGTTGAATATGTTCAGAAAATTGCATATCATTGTTTCCTCTCATTAAGTGAGTTTGACAATTCACTAATCCCCAGCTACTAACAAAACCACAGCATAGGCGCAAATACCCTCTTCTCTACCAGTGGGACCGAGTTTTTCATTCGTAGTAGCTTTAACACCAACTTGATTGGGTTCTAATTCCAAAACTGCTGCTAATTTATCTCGCATTTTAGCAATATAGGGTTTTAACTTTGGTCGCTCGGCCACAACTACAGAATCAATATTGCCAATTTTCCACCCTTGGTCACGAATTAACTGGTGTACTTGATTTAATAGTACAAGACTATCAGCCCCTTGCCATTGGGGATCGGTGGGGGGAAAATAATGGCCAATGTCACCTAAAGATAATGCCCCTAGCATTGCGTCCATGATGGCATGGGTGAGGACATCAGCATCACTGTGTCCCAATAAACCAAGTTCATGGGGAATGTGAATACCGCCTAAAATGAGAGGGCGATCGCTCACCAATCTGTGAATATCGTAGCCGTTACCAATTCTGATGTTCATAAATAGAAGTTCAGGAGTTCAGAAGTTGCAGAAGTTGCAGAAGTATGGCTAACGCCACGCTGCGCGAACAGAAGTTGCAGAAGTATGCCTACGGCACACTGCGCGAACAGGAGAAAGAATTAATTTGTCCCCTCTTCCCTGTTCTCTGTTCCCTGTCCCCTTTCTTGTTTCCATTTTTCCAGTAAATCAGGACGACGCAACCCTGTCCGTTTAATCTGTTGTTGAAAACGCCACCGGGCAATTTCTGCATGATTGCCACTTAACAACACATCGGGAACTTGCCAACCGCGAAAATTAGCAGGACGAGTGTACTGGGGATAGTCTAATAATCCTTCTTCAAAACTCTCAGCTTTGAGTGATTCTACTTTTCCCACCGTTCCTGGTAACAATCGCACCACACCATTGAGTAAAGCCATCGCGGGAATTTCTCCCCCGGTGAGAATAAAATCCCCCAAAGATACTTCACGGGTGACTAAATTTAACACCCTGTCATCCACTCCTTCATAATGTCCACAAATCACAATTAACTGGTCATAATTGGTGGCTAATTCCCGCAGCAAGGGTTGATTAATCGTTTGTCCTTGGGGACTCATCAAAATGACATCGCGACGGGGTAAAACTGGTAAGGACTCCACTGCGGCAAAAATGGGTTCTGGCTTCATCAACATCCCTACACCGCCACCGTAGGGTTCATCGTCTACCTTTCGATGCTTATCAGTGGTAAAATCTCTAGGATTAATCAAATTGACTTGGGCTATTTGTTTGGCTAGGGCCTTACCCAATAGACCAGAAGTAAGAATTGAGGTAAAACAATCAGGAAAAAGCGTAACTATATCAAAACGCACAGTAATTCGTATTCAATGACACTAATTTAAGGGTGGGATCTCTAGAAAACACAATAGGTTAAGCTGAGGTAAATTTACACATAAAATTTAACTTTAGTATCTAAAACTACCAAAACCCTTAATTTTTGGTAAAACCAAAAGTTTTTCTAATTACTTAATTTATGTTTAAATATTGTCACAAGTAAATTGAAATTAATAATCCCACCAAAGTTAACAACTTCCAGGATGTATCGAGCCAGCCTCAGAAAAAAGAGTGTCAAGACCTGCTCGCCCCTAAGTCCAGAAGGGAAATCCTTCCCAAGCAGCATTTTGCCAATCTGGAAAACGTGGATAGGTGAAAAACAAGGCGCTGGCTATGAGGAACAGCAACGGACACATGAAAGCTGAGGCATCGTGTGAGCTATGCCGTGTCCTCACCACAAATCAAAGGGCGAAATCACTAGGGTAAAACCTTGTTCAATTCACCTGAAGTTGTTGACAGGAGAAACACCATGCCGCTTATTAAAGCTAAATCGCTGGAAATGAGGACACCCCAAGCAACTAAAACGGCCGTTCTGGTTATCGGAGGCGCAGAAGACAAAGTTCATGGACGCGAAATCCTCAGAACTTTTTTTGTTCGTGCTGGTGGTAGCAAGGCTTATATTACAATAATTCCATCGGCCTCCCGTGAACCTGCCATTATAGGTGGTAGGTATATTCGCATCTTTGAAGAAATGGGTGCTGAAAAAGTTGAGATATTAGATATTCGGGAACGGGAACAATGCGAAAACTCCCAAACTAAAGCCTCCCTGGAAAACTGTACAGGGGTGTTTTTAACAGGAGGAGACCAATTGCGCCTCTGCGGAGTCCTGTCAGACACAGCAGCGATGGAAATTGTGAGACAGCGTGTGCGGTCTGGACAATTAACCCTAGCAGGAACCAGTGCTGGGGCTGCGGTGATGGGGCATCACATGATTGCGGGTGGTGGCAGTGGTGAAACTCCCAATCGTTCCTTAGTTGATATGGCAACGGGTTTGGGTTTCATTCCTGAAGTGATTGTTGACCAGCACTTTCACAACCGTAATCGGATGGGACGACTCATTAGTGCGATCGCTGCCCATCCAGATCGTCTAGGCATTGGCATTGATGAAGACACCTGCGCTTTATTTGAACGTGATGGTTGGTTACAAGTTCTGGGTAAAGGCAGTGTGACCATTGTTGATCCCACCGAACTCACTCATACAAACGAACCCCATGTGAGCGCCAACGAACCTTTAACGGTGCATAATTTACGTCTACATATCCTCAGTTACGGAGATCGCTTCCATCTCTACCAACGTACTGTTCTCCCCGCTGTGCATCGGATCTCCAGCTGAAGGAATAGAGTATCTGAGCTTACATCCCTATTGACCGCATCTTTTGTTGTTGCTGCAAAAAGATTGAAACTAATACCATTTAAAAAGAAAAAACTGTTTATCATGAACAGTTTAGCGGTCAATTCCAGTAAGAAACTAGAATTTTGGTTCCGAATCTCCATCTACCTATTCCCATGAGAATCCTCAAGATCCAGACCTTACGCGGCCCAAACTACTGGAGCATTCGACGCCACAAGCTGATCGTCATGCGCCTCGATTTAGAAAACCTTGCCGAGACGCCCTCAAATGAAATCCCTGGCTTTTATGAAGGATTAGTAGAGGCGCTGCCAAGTCTGGAGGGTCATTATTGCTCCCCTGGCTGTCGTGGTGGTTTTTTAATGCGGGTGCGTGAAGGCACCATGATGGGCCATATCGTGGAACATGTAGCCTTAGAACTGCAAGAACTAGCTGGAATGCACGTAGGATTTGGCCGCACCCGTGAAACAGCCACACCTGGCATTTACCAGGTCGTGATTGAATATTTGAATGAGGAAGCGGGACGTTACGCGGGACGTGCAGCAGTGAGGCTGTGTCAAAGTATTGTTGATCGGGGTCGCTATCCTAAGGCAGAACTAGAGCAAGATATCCAAGACCTGAAAGACTTTTGGCGGGAAGCTTCCCTTGGCCCTTCCACAGAAGCAATCGTCAAAGAAGCAGAAAAGAAAGGTATCCCCTGGATGCCCTTGCCAGCCCGCTTCTTGATTCAGTTGGGCTATGGCATCAATCAGAAGCGGATACAGGCTACTATGACCAATCACACCACCATTTTGGGTGTGGAATTGGCTTGCGATAAAGAAGCCACCAAACGGATTTTAGCTGCCAATGGAGTCCCAGTCCCCAAAGGTACAGTTATTAACTTCTTGGATGACTTAGAAGAAGCGATCGAGTATGTAGGCGGTTATCCCATCGTCATTAAGCCCCTAGATGGTAATCATGGACGGGGGATCACCATTGATATTAGAAGCTGGGAAGAAGCAGAAGCAGCCTACGAAGCAGCAAGAGAGGTGTCACGGTCAATTATCGTTGAGCGATATTACGTCGGGCGCGACCATAGGGTATTAGTGGTAGATGGTAAAGTCGTGGCCGTAGCTGAACGAGTACCTGCTAACGTAGTTGGCAATGGCAGATCCACAATTGCTGAATTGGTTGAAGAAACTAACCAAGACCCTAATCGTGGTGATGGCCATGATAATTTCCTCACCAAAATAGAATTAGACCGAACTAGTTATCAACTGCTAGAACGACAGGGTTATACACTCAACAGTGTTCTACCCAAAGGTACAACTTGTTATCTCCGGGCGACCGCCAACTTAAGTACAGGTGGTATTGCTGTAGACCGTACCGACGAAATCCACCCAGAAAACGTTTGGTTAGCCCAAAGGGTAGTGAAAATTATCGGTTTGGATATTGCTGGCTTGGATGTGGTGACAACTGACATTAGTCGTCCTTTGCGGGAAAACGATGGTGTCGTAGTTGAAGTTAATGCTGCCCCTGGCTTTAGAATGCACGTTGCCCCCAGTGTGGGTATTCCACGCAATGTAGCTGGTGCGGTGATGGATATGCTATATCCCAACGAACAATCTAGCCGTATTCCCATCCTCACAGTTACAGGTACAAATGGTAAAACCACTACTACTCGCCTGTTAGCCCATATTTATAAACAAACAGGTAAAGTTGTAGGTTATACAACTACAGACGGTACTTATATTGGCGATTTCTTGGTGGAATCTGGGGACAATACTGGCCCCCAAAGCGCCCATGTAATTCTCCAAGACCCGACTGTGGAGGTGGCAGTGTTAGAAACGGCCCGTGGCGGGATTCTCCGGTCTGGCTTGGGCTTTGAAGCTGCCAATGTGGGTGTGGTTTTGAATGTCACTGCTGACCATTTGGGCATTGGTGATATAGACACCATTGAACAATTAGCCCATCTCAAGAGTGTAGTGGCAGAAGCTGTTTATCCAGATGGCTATGCGGTACTCAATGCCGATGACCATCGAGTATCAGCAATGGCAGAAAAGACAAAAGCGAATATTGCTTATTTCACCATGAACCCAGATTCAGAATTGGTGCGGAAGCATATTCAAAAGGGTGGGGTAGCCGCAGTATATGAAAATGGTTATTTGTCCATCGTCAAAGGTGACTGGACTCATCGCATAGAAAGAGCAGAAAATATTCCTTTGACCATGGGTGGACGTGCGCCATTCATGATTGCTAACGCTTTGGCGGCGAGTTTGGCGGCTTTTGTCCAAAATGTGACCATTGAGCAAATTCGGGCTGGTTTACGGACTTTCCGGGCTTCTGTGAGTCAAACACCAGGACGGATGAATTTATTCAACTTGGGCAAATACCACGCCTTGGTAGATTATGCCCATAACCCCGCTAGTTACGAAGCTGTGGGCGCTTTTGTGAGAAACTGGACTTCTGGGCAGAGAATTGGTGTAGTTGGTGGCCCAGGCGATCGCCGTGATGAAGATTTTGTTACTCTGGGTAAGTTAGCGGCAGATATTTTTGACTACATCATTGTCAAGGAAGATGATGATACCAGGGGAAGAGCAAGGGGTTCTGCTTCTGATTTAATTACCAAAGGTATTACCCAAGTTAAACCTAATTGCCGTCATGAATCGATTTTGGATGAAACCCAAGCGATTAATAAAGCCTTAGATATGGCCCCTGATGGTAGTTTGGTAGTGATTCTACCAGAAAGTGTCAGTCGGGCAATTCGTTTGATTAGGGCCCGTGGAGTGGTTGAAGAAACCCCTCAAAATAGTGGTGGTGATTCCCAAAATGGAGTTGCCCCTTCATCGGTGTTAAATACTCGTCTCTAGGTGAAGTTCAAAGATAGTTTTTCTGTTATTTCTTTCCCAGCAGAAGAATAGTAATTGAATTAAGCCTGAAAATTAATCATGTATTGCTAAAGCGAGTCCCGTAGGGATGGGCATGAAGAGACGAAGGGGATATTTGATGATAAAAATAAAGTAGGTATGAGGTGCGTTATTGTTAGGGTAGCGCACCATATTTATGACTGTAACAAAAACGTTAATTCTGCATATTTTAAGCTAGACCGAGTAAACCAGAAATTAGGGGTAAAAGCTGACTACATTGCTCAACTAAACTAGCTGCACTGGGTAGACTGGTCAGAATACCTTTCAACATGGTGATTGCTGTATCTGCTAAATCCTGGTTTTCTTGAGGATTTTGTGCTGCTTGTGCTAAATTTTTGACTTGCTTAAGGGCTTTTTCCTTATCTTTTGGTGTTAAATCATTGTCAGATTCAATTGCTGCTTGCAGTTGTGTTAATAATTCCTTAATTCCTGGTTTTTCTGGTTCTGGTGCTGGTGGTAATTCATTAATAGTATTTGTTACTGTACCACTGATTTCACCTAAGTTTAAAGCTTGCCCACTGGCGTTAAAATCTCTGCCGACGCTACCAATTTCAACTTTGCGGCTGGAGTCATTACTGTTAGTCATGTTTTTATTCTCAACTTTGTTTTCTACTTGAACATTTATAGTTTTTTGTGCTAATAAATGGGTAATTTCTTTCATATCAGCACTTTGTTGACGGTAGATAATTATCTGCTCATCTTTTGCTTGTAACAGTGCTTTATATTTTTCTTCAACTGCTTGCAGGGCTAATTGATAATTTTGAGTAAAATCGCTGTGAATCTTTTCTTTATCAGCACCTTCATGCACAGCAACTTTAACAACAACTACCCCATCACCTTTGTTTTCAATACTCTGTATAGCTAATTCTGTATCTTCATTTAGAACTTGCACCGTTTTGAAAGCAGTAATAAAACCTTTCCAGTCAATACCATCGCGGAAAATTAAATCAACAGTATTTAAAACTTCTGCAAATAATTTTGTAAATTCTCCTGGTTGAAATTCGCCACTACTAGGACGACATTCACGCTCATTTTCTAACAGATAGACAAAGCGACAATCTACATTATCTAATTTAGTTGTACTTTCAATATTCCAAGCTTCCACACAAGCACCAGTCATATAAGCATTAGTGAAGTTAGTACCTACAGCTTGGGCAAAAGTTAGGTTAGCCCCTTCTAAATGAGAATTTTGAAAAGTAGCTTCAATAATATCCGCATCTTTTAAATTAGCATCTTTCAAATTAGCATCTATGAGGTTAGCACCTCTGAGGTTAGCACCAGCATAGGATTTACCCTCACCATTACAACTAACTAGCAACTTGAGCACATGACGGTTAGCTAATATTGTTTCTCCTAGTCTGGCAAAATCAAGTTTTTTCGCGTTATAAAAACGAGTGCGCGTTAAATTTGCATTCCTGAAATCTGTATTTTTCAAAGTTGCACCAGTAAAATCAGCATCAGTTAAATCAGCACCACGAAAACTTGTACCACCTATAGCAGCTATAGCGACAGCAAGTTTTTTAATCCAGATAAATTTTTCATTAGATTTTGATACTTGCCAACCGATATAAGTTCCTAATATAGAAATTATAGCAGCAGCCAGAGTAGATTCCGTTCTTTTTAATGCTGTGGATGCAATCAAAGCTAGTGCTAAACCTCCAGCAATAAATATAGGTTAGTGACTAATAATAATGCTCATTATAGTATTAGCCAAAGCCATACTAATCATGCTAATTGCTATTAAAGATAATGCAGCAATTCCAAAGAAAAATGCTGCGATAATTGCCGTATCATCTCCACTTGATACTAAACCAAGTAAAAGACTAGGAGTTAATATTAATATTGATAAAAATCCAGCAGAGAGAAAATTTTTCCACAAACTAATAGTAACAAAAGTCACTAATGAAATTAAAATAAATACATTATATATATAGTCTACAGTTTTTAAATTAGTTTCTAAATGCCAAAAACCAAGGATAAATATTCCTCCTATTCCAGCAACAATTCCTGTAATTAAAAATAATAATAGAGATAATAAAAAAATCAGAAATGTATGAAAAAATCGTAAGCCTGACTTTGTATTACTAAAGTTTGCACCTTTTAAAACAGACTTTTGAAAATTTGCGCCTCTAATGTCAGCACCTTCAAAATTAGCATTTGTCAAATTCTTGCCTTGAAAAGACTTTCCACTAATATTTAGACCAGAGAAATCCTGCATTACTTACTTATAATATTTGCAAGTTATTTAAGAATCAGAACTTACGCATAGGCTACGAAAAATATGGGTTTGAGATTGCTTCCCTACAATCACAATGAAGAAAATATGTATTACTATTCCATACAACTATTTTTCCGACAATTTTCTAAACATTTTCTACGCTCTTCAGGATTAGTTTTTAATTGACATACAACTTGGCATGATTTGAGGATTACTTGACAGTAAAACTCATCAATACGCATCGTTATATTTTCTTCATTATTTGCGAGGACATTTAAATTCAAAGTTTCAGAAGATTCTATTGAATTTACTTCAGGGATTGCTTCGGTAGCAATTTCTCCATTGTTAAAAGATTTAATTAACTCGATACTAGCTGCTTGAACGTCTTCTAAGGATTTAATCCAGGTTTGGAACAAAAGCTTCTGTTCACTAGTAAGGTCATCCCAGTTGGGAAGTTGGAATTTTTGAGTCATGACCTAATTGTATAGTTTATATGTATTTTTAAGTAAAAATACATAGTTAATGTTGCTATTGTCAAGTTTTAGTTATAAAAATATTAGTTAAAGTCCATTTCAGAGTAATTAGAGGATGTCTGAAAAGTTACTCACTAGAGTTATCCTCGGTGACTTTGGCGGATTGGCTGATTTTTCTGGCTGCAAAATGACTACAATTACTAGTGATGCTGGATAATGGGAAAGCTTTGACATTTACTAGCAGCCTGGAAAAGAAGAAATAATTACTATGCGAACTCACTATTGCGGCGAACTCCGAAAAGAGCATATTGGAGAAACTGTTACCTTGTACGGATGGGTAGACCGTTACCGCGATCATGGGGGCGTAACATTTTTAGATTTGCGCGATCGCTCTGGGCTAGTCCAAATCGTTAGTGATCCTCAACGTACACCAGATTCCTATGAATTGGCAAATACTTTGCGAAATGAGTACGTTGTCGAAATTGTTGGTCGAGTTACCCAGCGTCCCCCAGAATCCCTAAATCCTCGCATCCCCACTGGTGATATTGAAATTTACGCCGACCAAATCGTTCTCCTCAACAGTATCAACAAACAATTACCTTTCCAGGTTGCTAGCGGGAATAATGACCCAGTTCGGGAAGAGTTGCGACTCAAGTATCGTTATTTGGACTTGCGACGGGAACGCATGGCACAAAATATGCAGTTGCGTCACCAAGTTGTGAAAGCGATGCGTCGCTTTTTGGAAGATGAACAAGGTTTCATTGAAATTGAAACTCCAGTCCTCACCCGGTCTACTCCAGAAGGTGCGAGAGATTACATCTTACCCAGTCGGGTTAACCCTGGTGAATGGTTCGCTTTACCTCAGTCACCGCAACTATTTAAGCAATTATTGATGGTATCGGGGATGGATAGATACTATCAAGTTGCCCGTTGCTTCCGGGATGAAGATTTACGTGCTGACAGACAACCAGAATTTACTCAGTTAGACATGGAAATGAGTTTCATGTCCCAAGAGGAAATTATCGAACTCAACGAAAACTTAGTTTGTCATATCTTTAAATCTGTCAAAGGAATTGATTTACCACGTCCTTTCCCCCGTCTCACCTACGCGGCAGCAATGGATAAGTACGGAAGCGATAAACCAGATACCCGCTATGGCTTGGAACTGGTTGATGTTTCCGATGTGTTAAAAGATTCGGGTTTCAAAGTCTTTCGAGAGGCAATTTCTCACGGTGGTATAGTTAAAATCCTTCCCATTCCTAACGGTAATGATGCCATTTCCAACGTCCGGATTAAACCCGGTGGCGATATTTTCCGAGAAGCAGCAGAAGCCGGTGCGAAAGGTTTAGCATACATCCGTGTGCGCGAAAACGGCGAAATTGACACTATTGGGGCAATTAAAGATAACCTCACACCAGAACAAAAGCAGGAAATCTTAACTCGCACAGGTGCACAAGCAGGTCACTTATTATTATTTGCTGCTGCTGATGCAGGAACTGTAAATAAAACCTTAGATAGACTACGCCAATTTGTAGCCAGAGAATTTAATCTAATTCCCGCAGATAAAATTAACTTACTCTGGATTACAGATTTCCCCATGTTTGAGTGGAATGCGGATGAAAAACGTCTAGAAGCATTACACCACCCCTTCACTGCACCCCATCCAGATGATTTACATGACTTGAAAACCGCTCGCGCTCAAGCTTATGATTTAGTTTTGAATGGCTTTGAAATCGGTGGTGGTAGCCGGCGGATTTATCAACGAGAAATTCAAGAACAGGTGTTTGAAGCTATTGGTTTAACACCAGAAGAAGCACAAAATAAATTCGGCTTTTTATTAGAAGCATTTGAATATGGAACACCCCCCCATGGCGGTATTGCCTATGGTTTAGATCGGTTGGTGATGCTGTTAGCTGGAGAAGAATCTATTCGCGATGTAATAGCTTTTCCGAAGACACAACAAGCACGGTGTTTATTAACTGATGCACCTTCTGGTGTAGATGGGAAGCAGTTGAAAGAATTGCACGTTGCTTCAACTTTTAAACCGAAAGCGAAAGAGTAAGGTTTGATTATTCCCTCTGCTTTTTGCAGGGGGTTTATTTTTGGTTATATTCTCACGCAAAGATGCAAAGATGCAAAGGAAGAATTAAAGATATTTTGATTAATTTTTATTTAAAATCCCTACTAAAATTTTCATTAATATTTCTAAATCTGTGGGAACTCGATATAACATTAAGTCTTGAGTGATGATTCTTTGATCACGTTGAAAACTACCAAATTGCCAAATGTCTCCTGTGGTGACTGCACCATATAATATGGGTTCATCTGTTGATATCCATTCATTTACAGCAATTAATTCTACTGCTAGTTGAGTAAAACCGCGTGTTAAGTCTGCTTGTTTTGCTTCTACTACTAATACTTGATGTTGACTTTGTAGGTAATAATCTAAATCACCTCGTAAAAATTGGTTTATTTCTATGGGATATTCAATATTAATTGTTGCTTGGGTAATGTGGGCAATTTCTAATAAAATGGGAGCAATTAAAACTTCTCTTCGTGCTGCTTCACTGGTTAAACTCACTCTTTGAATTGCTTCTTCTAATCTTTCTTTTAAATCAGTTAATCGAGGGATTTGATTGTTACTTGTTGGTAAATTAATTGTACTTTTGGTTAAGGTTGCTCCTAGTTCTTGTAAAACATCCGCAGGTGCAAATCTTAAATCAAAGTATTTGCGAAATGTGTATGTTTCACTAGATTTGAGAATTTGAGGACGATGTGGTGTTGTCATACGTTTATAAGTTAGATTGTAGTTTTTCTATCTTCTATATTATAGATTTATTTCACGCAGAGACACTCCAGGCGCAGAGGAGAGGGTAAAATATGGTATAAAAGTTGATTGCTTAATTTAAGAATTTGCGAAAAATGGCTATTCCTGATTTTCAATCTATTATGCTTCCTTTGTTGCAATATGCAGGTGATGGTAAGGAACATTCTTTAAGAGAAGCTATTACATATTTAGCTGATGTTTTTAATTTAAGTGATGAGGAAAAAAAGGAATTATTACCCAGTGGACAGCAAGCTGTTTTTGATAATAGAGTAGGTTGGACTAGAACTCATTTGAAAAAAGCTGGTTTATTACAAGATCCAAAACGTGGTTTTTTTCAAATTACAGAACGAGGAAAAGAAGTATTAAGTCAAAATCCTGCGGAAATTAATCTCAAATTTCTCAATCAATTTCCAGAGTTTATAGAATTTAAAACCAGTAAAAAAGATAATGATAAATCAGAATTAATAGAAATAACCGAAATATCTGAAACTACTCCACAAGAATCTATAGAATTTGGTTATCAGAAAATCAGAAAAGAATTAGAGTTAGAATTATTGAATCGTGTTAAAAGTTGTTCACCTGATTTTTTTGAACGGTTGGTAGTCGATTTATTAGTGAAAATGGGTTATGGCGGTTCTAGACGTGATGCAGGCAAAGCAATTGGTAAAAGCAATGATGGCGGAATTGATGGGATAATTAAGGAAGATAAATTAGGTTTAGATATTGTTTATATTCAAGCTAAAAGATGGGATAATACAGTTGTTGGTAGACCAGAAATTCAAAAGTTTGTTGGTGCTTTGCATGGACAAAGAGCGAGAAAAGGTGTTTTTATCACTACTTCTAAGTTTTCTCAAGAAGCTAGAGATTATGTGTCTATCATAGATAGCAAAATTGTATTAATAGATGGGCAAGAATTAGCACAATTGATGATTGATAATCATGTGGGTGTATCAACTGTATCTATTTACGAAATTAAAAAAATAGATTCTGATTATTTTACAGATGATTGAAAAATAAGTGATATATAATAAATTTATTTTTAATCTTTTATATAGAAACTAATAAATAAAAATTTAATAGAAAAATATAGGAAACATGCCAAATTACAGTAAAGTTGCTTACAGCAAATTTCATTTAAGTGAAGCACAAATATAGCGGGCAAGATCCCCGCACCACAAGAGTTAGATTATTCATGTGTGTAAATTATACACTTGCAATCTGCTGGATAAAGATTATCTAATGTCCTAATTACATTAGCTACAGCTATATGAAAATCGATGATTTTGACTATTTTGTGCAGATTTAAATATAATTTGTATAAAATTTTATAATTAAAAACTGAATTGGCACTTTTATATTTAAGATGCAATTTTTGGAAATTGGGCATTCTGATTGACTTAATTATACTCTGTTAAATAGAATTATATTGCTTTGTGAGCATGTTATTTTTAATTTTCTGAAATATAGATTATATGATTAGATTTTGGTGAAAAATCAAGCATGTGACACCAACATAAAATAGATATTTTAAAATCATAAAAAATCATAAATTTATGAGCAACAGTTAATTTGTTTAGATGTTTTATCTAAGCCAAAAAATATCCATGCAACAAAATAATATTTTCGATAATTATTAGTGATAGAATATTCAAGTTTTTAGCGACTTTTGCTAAGGGTTCTCTGCCAGCAAAAAAAGCGAGTATATGTTAGAATTATATCAAAATATGACAATTATTCAAGATTAATTTGACATAATTTTGCGTTTTGTCAACTATCAAGGCTAAAATCTACAATTTCTGGAGTTTTTTAGGTTATGACAACCTCACAGGAGAGGATTATCCCGACAGATTTGCGCCATGAAATGTCGCAGTCTTATCTGGAATACGCCATGAGCGTAATAGTGGGTCGGGCGCTGCCAGATGCCAGGGATGGTCTCAAACCTGTGCATCGTCGCATCCTCTACGCTATGCACGAGCTAGGTTTAACACACGATCGCCCGTTTAGGAAATGCGCCCGTGTGGTGGGGGAAGTGTTGGGTAAATATCACCCCCACGGCGATACAGCGGTTTATGATGCCTTAGTTCGCATGGCCCAGGATTTTTCCATGCGATCGCCTTTAATTAATGGTCATGGGAACTTTGGTTCCATTGATAATGACCCACCAGCAGCGATGCGGTACACAGAATGTCGTCTGCAAGCCCTCACCACCTCATCGTTACTCCAAGATATTGAATCGGAAACAGTCGATTTTATCGATAACTTCGACGGTTCCCAACAAGAACCCACGGTTTTACCCTCCCGTATTCCCCAACTATTGCTGAATGGTTCCTCTGGGATTGCCGTGGGTATGGCCACGAATATTCCTCCCCATAACTTGGGTGAATTGATTGATGGATTGGTGGCAATGATTCACAATCCAGAAATCACCGATACCCAGTTAATGCAGCATATTCATGGGCCAGACTTTCCCACTGGGGCGCAGATTTTAGGCACAGCCGCCATCAAAGAAGCTTACACCACCGGACGGGGTTCCATTACCATGCGGGGTGTGGCGAATATTGAAACCATCGAACAACGCAACCGTCCAGACCGGGAAGCAATTATCATCACCGAATTGCCTTACCAAACCAACAAAGCGGCGTTGATTGAGAAAATCGCCGAATTGGTAAACGATAAAAAGATAGAGGGGATCGCAGATATCCGCGACGAGAGCGATCGCGACGGGATGCGAATCGTGATTGAATTAAAACGGGATGCCTATCCCCGTGTTGTTTTAAATAACCTATATAAACAAACTCCACTCCAAGCCAACTTTGGCGCGAATATGTTGGCCCTGGTGAACGGTGAACCCCAAACCCTCACCCTCAACCAGTTTTTAAAGGTATTTCTCGATTTTCGCATTGAAACTATTGAACGTCGCACCCGTTACGAACTGCGAAAAGCCGAAGAACGAGACCACATTTTGCAAGGTTTATTAATTGCCCTTGCCCAATTAGATGCCATCATTAACTTAATTCGCCATGCGCCAGATGCACCTACAGCCAAGGGTGAGTTAATTAGTAATTATGGACTATCAGAAGTGCAAGCCGACGCGATTTTACAAATGCAGCTACGGCGGTTAACAGCCCTAGAAGCAGATAAAATCCGCCTGGAACACGAAGAATTACAAAAGCAAATTACCGATTTACAGGATATTCTGGCCAGGAAAGAACGGGTTTTAGAAATTATTGAAACAGAAATCAAGCAAATCAAAACCCAATTTGCCACACCCCGACGCACAGTCATCACCCACGCAGAAGGAGAATTAGACGATCGCGATTTAATCGCCAACGAAAAAGCCATCATTCTCCTCACAGAACAAGGTTATATCAAGCGGATGCCTGTGAATACCTTTGAGGCTCAAAGCCGGGCCACCAGAGGGAAAGCCGCCGCTAAAGTCAAAGATGATGATACCGTCGAGCATTTCTTAACCTGCTGTGACCATGACAGCGTATTATTCTTTAGCGATCGCGGCGTGGTTTACTGTCTGAGAGCTTATCAAATTCCCGTGGGTTCCCGTACCAGTCGGGGTACACCCATCGTGCAAATGCTCCCCATTCCCAAGGAAGAAAAAATCACCTCCATCGTCCCCGTTGATGAATTCAGCAGCGAAGAATATCTAGTGATGTTAACCAAAGGCGGAAACATCAAAAAAACCGAATTAGCAGCCTTTAGTAACATTCGTGCCAACGGACTCATTGCCATCTCCTTAGAAGAAGGCGACCAACTACGCTGGGTACGTCGGGCCAGAGTCGAAGATAGCGTCATTATTGGTTCTCGCCAAGGGATGGCCATTCACTTCCGGTGTAACCATGAACAACTGCGTCCCCTTGGTCGGGCTACCCGTGGAGTCAAGTCCATGAAGCTCAAAGACGGCGATGAATTGGTGGGAATGGATATTCTCCCCGCTGCCATTCTGGATACTTTGAACACAGATACAGACGTGGAAATCGAAGATATTCCTGAAACCGAAGACATAGAAAATAACGAAGAAAACCCAGAAGTTGCCGGTAATAACAGCGTCGGCCCTTGGGTATTGGTCATTACCATGGGTGGATATGGCAAGCGCGTGCCAGTTGCCCAATTCCGCCTGCAAAATCGGGCGGGACAAGGTTTAATGGCCACCAAATTCAAAAACCGCAAAACCAAAGATAACCTCGCCACCCTGAGAATTGTTAACAGTGACGATGAAATCATGATGGTGACAAATCGGGGTATTATCATTCGCCAAGCCATCAACGCCATTTCCATTCAATCCCGTTCTGCCACAGGAGTGAGAGTCCAGCGTTTAGATGAAGATGATGCTATTACCGGGGTAGCGATCGTTCCCCCTGATGCTAGCGATGCTGAAGACGCTGAATAAAAAACAGGGAGAGAGATTGTCTTTCTTTCTCCCCTTTGGTTTATCCTTCCTCAGTGGTATCGCCATGGGGATAACGGTTGCCCCCGTTGGTGCATGGTTTTTTGCCTGGTTTGCCCTTGCACCCCTGTGGGTATTGGTAGTTAAATCTACCAGAAAAAAAATATCCCACCCCATTCTCTTAGGCTTTACCTGGGCAATTGGCTATCATGGTGTCGCCCTTGCCTGGATCACTGGGATTCACCCCATGGACTGGTTGGGCGTGCCTTGGTGGCCTAGCTTGGCCATCACCCTATTTTGCTGGACATTCATTAGCTGTTGGGGTGGTATCTTAGTCGGGCTGTGGGCAGGTCTAATGGCACGCCTAACTCAACAAAAACCTGTGCTCAGAGTTCTCATGGGTACAGCCTTGTGGTGTGCTTTAGAAAGTTTGTGGAGTGCTGGGCCTTTGTGGTGGAGTTCCCTAGCTTATACACAGTCACCCCAAAACCTAGTTATTTTACATTTAGGTCAAATTTCCGGTACAACTACTATCACCGCCCTGATTGTAGCTATTAATGGTTTAATTGCCGAATTCTGGATTAATCGCCATAGTCGCAAAAAATTATCTTATTTAGCTGCTGCTTGCGTCATTTTCATTATCTCCCACCTCATCGGCTTTTATCTCTACACCCAACCCCTGCAAGACAACCCCAGTACAGCCTTAAAAATCGGCATTATTCAAGGCAATATCCCCAATAAAATCAAACTCCTGCCCGAAGGTTTACGCCGTGCCATCACAGGTTACACCGAAGGCTATGAGAAATTAGCTACTCAAGGTGTAGATGGCATTCTCACCCCAGAAGGCGCATTACCATTTTTTCAACGGGACTTAAAAAACACACCCCTACTGGCAGCGGTGAGAGAAAAAGGTGTAATTGTTTGGGTTGGTGCCTTTGGTGAACGGGGGAAAAGTTATACCAACAGCCTATTTACCGTGGCTGGAAACGGAGAAATTATCAGCCGTTACGACAAATCAAAACTTGTACCTCTAGGAGAATATATTCCCTTTGAACAAATTATTGGTGGACTGATTCAACGTCTATCACCCCTAGATGAACATCAAGTACATGGTGCATCCAATCAGATTTTTGATACACCCTTGGGGCGAGTAATTGTGGGAATTTGCTACGAATCAGCCTTTCCCGAAATCTTCCGTCGTCAAGCTGCTGCTGGTGGACAATTTATCCTCAGTTCTTCCAACGATGCCCATTACACCGCCGCTATGTCAGCCCAACACCATGCCCAAGATATTATGCGGGCCATTGAAACCGATAGATGGGCAGTCAGAGCTACTAACACAGGATATTCGGCATTTGTCAACCCCCACGGCAAAACTTTGTGGATTTCCGGTTATAACACCTACGAAACCCACACAGAAACTATTTACCGTCGCCCAACCCAAACCCTATATGTGCGTTGGGGAGATTGGTTAATGCCTTTATTACTCATCGCCAGTACCCTAGCCTGGGTTGCAGCGAGAACAATTTCTGATGAACAAACTTGACTGAGACGAATGTAAATAATCCTCTATGCTGTAGCTGGGACTGCTTTCAATACAGCTTGAATTCCATATCTAGGGCGTAGCGTAATTGAGGGCTGAAGTTCGATGGTTTGGTCACAGATGAGATCCAGGTGAAATTTTTGCGCGATCGCTGCCAGGAGCAAGACCGCTTCCATCAAAGCAAAACTTTTACCAATACAAACGCGAGGCCCATCACCGAAGGGAAAATACACACCACGGGGTAACTGTTTTTCTAAATCATTGGCCCAACGTTCTGGCTGAAACAATTCTGGGTCGGAAAAATAACGCGAGTCTCTGTGCATAACCCATTGACTAGCAATTAAGGTTGTTCCTTTGGGGATGAAATAGCCGCCAATTTCACAGTCTTGGGTTGCTTCCCGTGACACGTCCGTTGCCGGTGGATAGAGCCGCATAGATTCTTTGATCACCCAGGTGGTGTAAGGCAATTGGGGTAAATCAGCCATAGTTGGTGGCCGTCCATTCAACACCGTTTTCAGTTCTGCACTGAGTTTTTCTCGTACATGGGGATGCTGGGCTAAAAGCATCCATGTCCAGGAAAGGGCGTTAGCTGTTGTTTCATGTCCTGCCAAAATTAACGTCGTGGTTTCATCTCGCAGTTGTTTGTCAGTCATACGACTACCATCATCCGCATCTTCAACCTCCATCAGCATTCCCAATAAATCTTTGCCTGTCACTCCACTGGAGCGCCGATGGTTAATCATGGCATATACGGTTTCATCAAGCAGTTTGATCGCCTCTTGGTAACGCTGATCCATATCCTGATAGGCTTCTTGGGTAGCCTGTGGAAAATCCCTCCCTGCACTAAGCTGTTGCATCTCCCCAATTTCTGTTAGTGCTGACATCACATCCTGGGTTTCTTGATATTCAACCCAATTCATCGCTTCATCTAAAGCGTGGGCAATAGTACCTGCTGCTCCATCGTTCACATCCTGATCAAACAGAGTCTTCATGACGATGTTGAGGGTCAGCCGCATCATAGCTTCATGGACATCATGAATTTGCCCATCTTGCCAGGTTGCCAACATTTGTTGGGTGTATTCCACCATCACCGAGGCATAACTGTTAATCTGCTGCTGGTGGAAAACTGGTTGGGCAAGTCGCCGTTGCCGTAGCCAAAAATCCCCCTCACTGTTCAACAAACCATTACCTAGAACACCACGCAGTTGTTGTAAATCTTTGCCCTTGATAAACAAAAGTCGGTCTTTTAAGACCTCGGTAATGTATTGAGGATTGGTCAAAAGACAAAACCATTGGTCTCCAAGTTCCAGGGGAACAATATCTCCATAGTCTTGGGCACAGCGTTGCATAAATCCCAAGCGATCGCAGCTGATTTCTTTGAGGGCTGTTGCTGGATGGGGATGGGGTAGGGTCAGTAAATTTTGGCTCATTGCAATTTACTCCATTAGGAACTACTTTAATAAATGAGTAACACTCACATTTTTAATAATATGAGCATTGCTCATTTATTGTCAAGATAAATGTGATTAATCCTCACTTATGTGGAGAAACTATGGAGATAGCTATGACTCAAAACCCATCCAATCCAGGAGGAATGCGGCGTAAACCCCGACAAGTCCGCAGTCAGGAGCGAGTTAACCGAATTATTGATGTAGCAGAAGAACTGTTTATTACTCAGGGCTATAACGCCACCACGACCAACGCGATCGCGGCTCGCGCTCAGATATCCATCGGTTCGCTCTATCAATTTTTCCCTGATAAGACGGCAATCATGCAGGCTTTAGCCCTGCGATATGAACAACGTCTGCATCAACGCCTGGGGATACTGGATAATCCTGATCTGGCACAACTGCCCTTATCGGCCCTAGTTGATCAGTTGATCGACATCACCGAGCAGCATTTCTCAGATAATCCTGGTTACTTTGCGATTTTCGTGGAAATTCAAGGTAATATACCTGAAATCCAAGCAGTCGAAGATGCTGCTGATGCTCAACTCATCCATGATTTGGCCAGGTTACTGGCTCAACGTCCAACCAACTCCAACACAGTGGATTTGCAAACAGCAGATTACGAAGCGATCGCCTTTGTAGTAGTCAAAGCCATCAGTAACTTAATGTGGCTTTCCCTGAGTCAAGAACAACCATTTCGCCAACGTCTGGTAGCAGAAATGAAGCGGTTCACCTTCAGTTACCTGCAAAGCTATTTGGGTTAGATATCAGGATGAGACCCAATTCTGAGCCAGAATTAAGGCGACTCACAGTAAAGAAAACCTACCTTTTCTTTACTCTCACATACCATACCTGAATCAAAATCCTCATTTTCCTGCTCCTCTGTCACCCTCTTTGTGAGTCTCCAAACTTCACACTATTAACCGAAGTATCAATAGGAACCGCCCTTAACATAACTAGATAAAAATTTGGAAAACCTTGTTTCATCTAGATTTTTGGATTTTTAATTGCTAATTTTTAATTTTTAATTGGTATAGCCGTAGACAAGACAGTTAGGACATTAACTACAACTAAAACTTAGACAAACAAAGGCTTTTAGCACTGTCACCTGTCACCTGTCCCCTGTCCCCTACTATATTACCCCTAACCTTGCCAGCATCTAAATTAAGGTGCTTTAATAGCGATCGAAACTTTTCGCCCCCGTACAGCCTGTTTGGCTCATTCAATACCCATAACCAACCCCATCCCATGCCATCAGCCATTGATACTGATGTTTATAAAAACATAAACCTAAACCCATTAGACTGAACAAGTAGGACAAGCTATTACTATGCCTTTTACACTCAATTCTGCGACACGCTGAATAGGAGCATATATATATGGAACCAATTATCGCTATAGCCTTAGCCCTCATCGGTTATGCTTTAGGGTCAGCCAAACTGATTACCCAAGGAAATGAAGCCTTAGTAGAAAGATTAGGAAAGTATCATCGCACCCTCAAGCCAGGACTCAACTTTATTGTTCCTTTAGTGGATCAGATCGTTGTTGAAGATACCCTTAAAGAACAATTTACAGATATTAAACCCCAAAATGTCATCACTAAAGATACCATCTATCTAGAAGTTGATGCCATCCTCTATTGGCGGATTCGCGATATTGAAAAAAGCTTTTATGCTATAGACGACCTAGAAGGAGCACTAGTCCAACTAGCAACCACCACACTCAGAGAAATTATTGCCCAACACACCGTTGAAGAAACTAACTTGTCTCGTGCTGATATGGACAAAGCCATATTAGACCAGTTGAATGAAACCACTACCAGTTGGGGAGTAGATATCCTCCGGCTAGATATTCAACGCATTACACCACCGGAAAGTGTGCGTAAGTCAATGGAAGAAGAAAGAGCCGCCGAAATCAAAAAACGAGCGTTGATTTCTGAAGCTGAAGGGGAGCGACAAGCCGCCATTAAAAAAGCTGAAGGAACCAAAACTTCCATGCAAATTATTGCGGAAGCTCTACGTTCTCATCCTGAAAGTAGAGACATTTTACGCTATCTGGTCGCGCAAGATTATGTGCAAGCCAGCCAAAAATTAGGTGAGAGCAACAACGCTAAAATTGTGTTTGTAGACCCTGCAAATTCGACAGAAATGTTTCAAGAATTGATTGCCGAGTCTGTTAACCAAGAAAGTCCCAATAAAAATGGTGGTAATGGCGCTGGTTAAAGACTAAGCTGTGGTTTCAGAATGTGCTTGATGTCGGTAAATTGCATCTGCAACTAAAGATACATCACGCATTTCCCGAACATCATGAACTCGAAGAATATCCGCACCATAACCAATGGCAGCACTGCACGCTGCTGCTGTTCCCCACACTCGTCCTTTGGGATCTGGTTGATTTAAAATCTTGCCAATAAAACTTTTTCGAGATAAGCCCATTAAAATTGGACATTTTAGGTGGCGAAATGACGGCAAGTTACGCAAAATTTCTAAATTTTGTTCGTAGTTTTTCGCAAACCCAATTCCTGGATCAATAATAATTTGATTTTCGTCAATCCCAGCAACTTTAGCCGCAGCAATTTGCTGTGCTAAAAAACTATAAATCTCTCCAATTAAATCTTGATAATCGGTGTGTTTTTGCATTGTTTGGGGATTTCCCCGGATGTGCATTAACACAATTGGTACATGTAAATCAGCTACCGTCGTCAACATTTCCGGGTCAAATGTTCCACCAGAAATATCATTAACTATATCTGCACCAGATTCTACCGCCGCCCTAGCAACTGTAGCTCTTGTTGTATCTACGGAAATTGGTATGTCAAATTCTTGGCGGATAGATTGAACAATCGGTACAACTCGTTCTAGTTCAGATCCTAAAGAAATTTGCTCTGCACCTGGTCGAGTCGATTGACCACCAACATCAATAATATCTACACCAGAAGCTACCATTTCTCGCACCTGAGCTAAAGCAGCAGAGGTAGTATAAAATTCACCCCCATCACTAAAGCTATCAGGAGTGACATTTAAAATACCCATAATATAGGTACGCTGTCCCCATACAAAGCAGCGTCCCCTAACGGTGAGGTTTTGATACATAGTTGATTTTCGCTGGACACTCGTTACCAGGAAACACCTGGTAACGTTTCTGGGTAGAAACAATTGGATTGTTTGCTCAGATAATGGGAACTGGTTAAATTTTGTCAATTAGGTTTTAGCGAAAATTGACAATTCTGGCGAAACCATCAGGTTCTAGGGAAGCCCCACCCACAAGCACACCATCAATTTCTGGTTGAGCCATAATCTCATCAATATTATTGGGCTTGACCGAGCCACCGTATTGAATTGATACATGGGGATTTTGTAATTGACTGCGAATTAAGCCAATTACGCGGTTTGCTTCAGCAGCTTCACAGGTATCACCAGTGCCAATAGCCCAAATTGGTTCATAAGCAATGACCAAGTTTGTTTGGTCAACGTCTACTAAGCCTTTTTGGAGTTGGCTGATTATTAGTGATTCTGTCTCTCCTGCATCTCGCTGTTGCTTGGTTTCCCCAACACAGAGAATGGGGGTGAGTCCATAGTTTTGAGCAGCTTTAAGACGGAGATTAACAGTTTCGTCTGTTTCTCCAAAGTATTGCCGTCTTTCACTATGACCAATAATCACATAACGCACACCAATTTCTGTGAGCATAGGAGCGGCTATTTCGCCAGTGTAGGCACCGTTTTCTACCCAATGGACGTTTTGTGCGCCCAGTTGTACGCGACTACCGTGCAAAGATTTGGATAAAACGCTGAGGTCAGTGAAAGGTGGACAGATGACCACTTCTCGCTCGGAGGGCGTTTCTTCCAATTGAGGCAGAAATCCACTTAAAAACTCTTGGGATTCTGCCTGAGTTTTGAACATTTTCCAGTTACCGGCAATAACTATTTTCCGCACAGGTGATTAAGTTAAGATCCTAACGCTACATAGATGCATTTTCACTCTACTACTTTTTCGGACATTCCTTGTCTCCCAATAGCGGAAAGAGGTTATTTGCTAGTTGAGTTGTTCAAAATTTGCCTAATTCTGTTGAAGTTTTACCAGGTCAAAGACCAGGACTCTTGTCCTGGTACTTTGGCTGGTCTTACTGAAGCGCATCATACCCTGAAGAGTGGAAATCCCCGATTCACTACCACTGGGGATTTGTGATTAGGTGGGTATGAAAGTATATTAACCCCAGTTTTTCAGGTGAGTATGCAGTGCCATAGACTCAAAGGTAGAGAACCTCACAGGGATATGACCCATAGGTCTTAAGCATCTGGTGAAAAAGAGAGACGTTCCAGGGAACGTCTCTAGAATGGTTATAGTAACTTAATGCTCAGGTTTATTGAAAGGTATCATTGCGTGTAATGCTGCCACTACCTGGAGTTTGGAAGGAGTGGTTTTGTCCTTGTTCCCAGATAGTATTACCATTTCCATCGCGTTTGACAAACTTGTACTCAAAGGTGGTGGAAACAGGCAAAGACACCTTGACGTTCCAATTAGGATAGGCTGTTGGGGAAAGCTTAATCCCCGAAGATGGTTCCCAATTGCTTAACAGGGCATTATTCCCAACTAGATAGATATTTTCACCGGGTTTTGTCGTGGCATTGACATTGAAGGTGACATCAGTTTGCCGTTGATCGCAAGCATAACGCTGACAAACTACTGCTGGGGCATCACTTTTGCCTTTGTTGATTGCTGCAATGAGATTAATGTATTCACCCAAAGCCCAACTCAAAGGACGCATGGAACGTGTGGCAGTACCAGGGGTATAGCCAGCAGGGGTTGTGGTTTCCCAACCTGTGATGGTGGTACTTTGATTCCAAACTTGTTCAGGAATGAATCCAACTTCTGAGGAAAAGGCTTTGAGCGCATTGAGATAGGATTTTCCTACCGAACCATTACCTGATTTAGCAATTTCATAAATACCGCGTTCAGCAGTGAAGATAGGCCAGAGACGACCGCGACCAGTGCCATTGAAGTTTTGACCGTCGTTGTTTTCTCCATATCCATCGTAATTGTAACGAAACCAAGCCTCTCCCTTGTCTTTTAAAGTTTGTTTGAGGATGGCATCATATTCAGGGATGGTTTCTAATATTGTCCAATCATTGGGACTCATCACCCCTAAACGGGCTAGTTCTAGAAATCCACCATCAATGATGTAGCGTTCACCATGCTTGCCTGTACCGTTTTTAAATTCTAGTTCGACATCATCGTTAGGGTCTTGGTTCTCAGTAATGCGGATATAGTATTTGCCGTTGCCGTGAAAGCCTGTGGTTGTAAATGTCCAATTAGCTACATTGTTGCGCCACTCATCTGCTTTTTTGAGGTAAAAGCTAGCTGCACCAGTATCTCCAGCTTTGTTGGCGAGGTCAGCTGCTGCAACTAAACCTGCTATTTCCGCTGCAATAGTCGAAGGTGAATAGCCTGACATTTCTTCCCAACGTTCCTGTTGAGTGTAGGCTCCATTTTTGGCTAGGAATTCAGCAGCTAGCTTAATTTTCGGCCACAGGTCAGTGCGATTTAGTTTCCAAGCCAAGATAATTGGCATGGCTGTTTCATCCATCTGAGTGCCATTCCAATAGATTGTGCCATCAACGAAGCTGTTTTGTGGGAAACGTCCATTGGACTGCATTTGCACATTGAATAAGTAGTCAACGGCTTTATTGGCGGAAGTTGTGTCACCTGCGGCAATCAAAGAACTAGCAAATTTAAACAAATCTCGTGACCACACCAAATGGTAGCCACCTTGATTACTATCGTTATTAGTTTCACCCCAAGGTGTCCCTAGTCCTGCAATCATCGCCCCATTGCTCTTGTCTTGAATGCTCTGCAGGGTCATAGCTGCTAAGTAATACTGGTCATCAGCTAGACCACCTTGATTGTTGAGTCCTTGATTGTAGCCTACCCATTCCTGAATATAGGTGTTTTCCAAGGCTGCTAAATCGCTTGTGAGAGTGGCATTAGCTACATCCATTGCTGCTGACTCGCTGTTACCAAATCCCAGAACTACATCAAAGGAAATGCTGGCAGCATTGGTATTGCCAAAATCCAGCCACCCTATTTGAGCCACGTTACCTTGATAGGCTCCATCGTAATGCCAGTTCATGGTTTTATCGTTACTGCCACCGAATAGGTCGGTAAAACCATCATTTTGACCAACAAAGCCATTAGACACCATGACATTACCGTCAACTGTCTTCCAGGGTAGGGAAGCAGTGAGGGCTGAGGAGGTGGAATTAGGCTCAGACGCTACTAAAAAGGTGCGGTTGTTAGCAGATAGTGTCCGGGAGTTGTCGGCACCATTGGATGGTTGGCCATTGCACTGTAAAGCACCATTGCCACTACCGGTATTATTGATGGCTGGATTGCCCAGAAGGTAAAGATTATAGTCTTTGACGGTTTTTCCTGGTTCTAGGGTCTCGAATGTAACTCGTTGAATGACGGTAGGACGATTCGGGTCGGTGAAAATCTTTTTCGTAATTTTCCAGCGACGGTCGTCGTCGGTGGTGATAGATTGCCAATCGAGCGATCGCTTATTAACTAGACTAATATCGTGCTGCTTTTGTGTCCGTTCTTCATCACCCCAAGTCTTAGCTGCGTCAGTGACCAAAAATTGCAGGTCAACATTTTGCACTCGGTCTAAGGTCGGGTAAAAAACTTCTGTCAGGATACCTTCTGCACCAGTGAAATAAACATTTGATTTCTCGCTAGCTGAAGTTCCCAGAAAATCTTTAGCCGCTGGGGCCCAAATAGATGCAACTCCAGGGGCACAGGGTGCATTATCTGCCAAGGCTAAACTGGGTTGGAACAGCACAGAGAGGAAATTGACAAATACAAACACAAAAGAGATAAGGAGAATTGAAAATTTTGATTTTTGCATATTTAATCAACTCGAAAAAGTGATTTTTTTTTGACAAGCTATCAAGAAAGGGAAAATTTACCCTAAGAGTTATTAGGTTTACCACCAGTTGCACGGACATTGACTAACTTACCCAGTAAATCAAACCAGAAAGGAGCGCCCATGAACGCTGCTAATGTAGTAATCAGCCATCCCAATAATCCAGATAAAAACTTGCTGGGGTTCAATTTTTTTGGATTAAATGGGCAGATATTTTCACCTGGGCAATCTTGAAAATTGACAAAGTTTTCATAAAAAGGTGCAATGGGTAAACTAGTATTAAAAATCCTGGGAAAGTCTGCTTCCAATTGTTCAATGTTCAGTTTTCCATTAGCATCAACTTGGGAATTATAAAAAAGCTGTCCAGCACTATTAGCTAGGGTTGCTCGCAGGGTAGAATCATTCAGTAGTTTTTCGCCAATATAGAGGGTGTCAATATTGAAAAAAACTGTAATGAGCAAGGATAATCCAAAACAAACTAGCTGCGTATTGCGTTTATAAATTCCTGCGGATCTTTTCATAGAAGTATCAAACCAAGTCTCTATCTCCTTTTGAAAAGATAGGAGAGCATTTTCCCCGGCTTTGATTTTGATTTTGGCACTGTTAGCTAACATTAACAAAGTTTTGGACAGAGATTGGGGAATTTTATCTTTATTGTCTGGTGACTCCAGAAATGTAATCACTTCTTGGAGGGTTTCAAATGGCAATGTATTGTTTCGCAACTCATTAATCAGTGCAATCGCAAATGTGGCAGGCTCTATATAGCTAGGAGAAGAAGTAGAATATAATTTTTCGTAAATTCTTTCTTCTTCCTGTTTCCTTTCTTGTCCACTAGGTTGATGTCTCTTTTGCCAATTTACAACTACATGAGATGTAAATCTTGACCATAAAGAAATCGAACTATGATTCATGCTTTGAATGAGTGGATTTTTATATATTTGGTCTCGAAAATTCCTAATTTCTTGCAATTCTGTGGCATCATGACCCAACATCAATTGTAATATAGACTCTTCTAAATGCTGAGAACGCCACTGCAAAATGGAGGCAATTAATTCTTGAGTGGCTGATACAATCAGGGCTGCGGCAATATAGATAATCACCAGTCCAATGGCGACATCTAGCATGACTGAAGTATTCATTATTCAAGTTCCTGTTTATATTTGATTGTCAAATAATGCCTTGTGTGTAAACAAGGAATTACCTTGATCAACAATTAGCAATGTTTTTTAGAAAACTAATACTAGGAGTAAAGAAGTATTCCCCACCTTTCATATTCACCCATAGCTTAAAGTTATAGTCTACGGTTTCTGGTTGACCCCAAATTCCTGGCCATTTCTGAGTTCCTTCCGGTTGACCAATTAGCGGATCTGGCCCCACGTTAACCTGAACAAAGTTTCGAGCATTGGCCCATCTGATTTGCATAAAATTAAATTGATTTTCAATATCAGCTTGAAAACACAGAAACAGTAATCCCGAATCTTTTTCTGGTTCTTGCCGATGATCATGAGTTCCATAACTAACTGCTCGTCGAGCAATGCGATGTGTTCTTTCTACTTCTAAAGCTTCATCAAACCCTGGTGAAGATTCAACTTTACCCGTATCTCCACGGGGATTAGTTTTACGAATATGAGCATGAAATGGGCATTTGGTTGCAGCACTATCATGCTCATAATTAAAGTTATTCGTGGGCATATTTGAGAAAGTTGGCATATCTGAGAGAGTCACCGGAGTACCATCGTAAAAGCGACCAACAATTAATGCTCCAGCTAATTCATCTTTAATTTTCAGGTTTTTAGCTAGTTGTTCTTGGTCTTGACGAAAAGCTTTGACATTTTGTTCGAGTTTTCGATAAACCAAATAGCTACCGTAACTATCTTCTGTTTTGCCATTAGGGTCTTTTACTAAAACAATATCTAGGGCTGCCCTAGAATCCCATTGACTAAAGCCACAGTCATTGATGCCTGCACTGACAATATCTCTTTTTAAAAATAGAGGTTGACTGACACCATCCACAAAACCAAAATGTTCGATAATTTGCCCTGTTTGATTTCTGAGAATAAAGCCATCTTCTCTGTGAATAATATCAGCTATTTGGCGTATTTGTTGGGTTTCTCTATTCACGATTTGCAATAAAGAAATGATGTCATCATCGGCTATCAGCACTAAAGCATGAATTTGATTTTGAAATCCTGTTTCCCAAGTTTCAATTTTGGGATCACCTAAAGCAGTTCTGATATTTTCATTTTTCATACCCAGACGAAAAGGCTGATCTGTGGGAATTTGGTATGGTTCTATCTCTAGATATTCATAACCATAACGAGATAAAAATAAGTTAGCAAATACACCACCAGATACTTTTTCCTGTCGATAGCGTAATGCTTCATCTGATTGTTGTTTGGCAGATTTTAAATAGGTTTGGGCAAAGTTTTGAATCCACTGCTTAACTTCTTGAGTTCTATCTGGTTGGAATTGCAAAAACAGATGTACACTATAATCTCGCCCATGTCCCTTGAGAATGTTACCTTGTAAGTCTTCAAGTAAACCTTGATATTGACCAGGATTTTCTGGGTCAATACCATCTTCTGGTAGTTGTCGTAAATCTTCTTCTGTAAGTGCCATTTTGATGAACTCCTGACTTGTGAAAATGTCACCTGTAATCAGCTTTAAGCAGCCAACTTGATCATTTTGGCGTGGGAAGGTTTACTTACATCATTGAGGTAGAACATCATGTAGTATCCTGGTGGGTAAAGATTGGCGTTGGTTGGTACTTGGAAATCAATGGCAGATTCTTCACCTAAAGCAACATTAGCGATCGCTAAATCTGCTAATCTTTGACCATAATCAAAAGAGTGAGTGACTGAACCTAACTTAACTAACACCAAAGAACCTTTTTCTGTGGCATTCTTCACAGATATTGTTCCTGATTGACCATATTTCAGCTGTTCAGGGGCTTTGAGAATTTTCGGACGCAAACCAGGTTTAAAGAGATAGGGAGGACTAAATATCTCTGCTTGCCAAATTTCCGCCGGGACAAACGGTTCTGTGTCTCCTTGGGCAAAATAACTTTGCGGCGATTGATAATACTCTTCTAGATTGAACTCTTTTGCCTGACCAGATTTATCCGTCAGTTGAGGAAACTTATAATATGTCTGCGAATCTCGCACAATATTTACGTGAACAGTTCCATCTTTTTCTCTGGCAGCCCGGTTAGCATTACCACCAATCACCAAAACACGAGCATCTGGCAACAAAACTGCCCCATTATGGTACAGTCTGGGTAATTTAGCAGAATTCAAGATTTTGGTACTGTAACCCCCCGCAACTTGGGAATTAGGAGTCATCAATACAGGTTCATAAACAGGTTTATATTCTGGATATTCACCACCATTAATCACCAAAACTTCTTGGGTGGGAAGAATCACTGCTTCCAAATTTGCTCTTGGCTTGCTGAGAAATTTATCGATATATTCCCATTTACCATTTTTTTCTCCACTTTTTGCAGGAGATATCCAACGTTGGAGACTAGAAGCAACCCTGGAACCTGCGGGAAAACCTTTTGTATTACCTCCACGCCCAAAATTGATATCATTAGTACCTATCAGACCCCCAAGTAATAAAACATCCTCAGAATTAGGAACTTGAAGGGCAGTACCATAAGCTTTTGATGTTTCTTCCTTGATGGGCCCAACTTCAAAACTCACGGAAAAGTTGCCTTCTCCATTTTCTTTGATGGACATTAAATAGCTGTTTTTACTGGCTTGGGAAACTAAAACTCCAGCAATTCCTCCATCATCTCCAGTAATCAACAGTCTGCCATCACTAATTGGGAAAACTCTAGGATAGAGGTCAATGCTATCGTAGCTGTCCACATCATTGAGTTTGGTGTTAAAAGGACTGTTTTTAATCTTGGTCAGGTCTATGTAGTGGAATTTTTGAGTTTTGGGATCGTAGATTTCTAAACTAGGATTAATTTGATTAGGAGCATCTAATTTTAGCCCTGAAAAAATAACTATTTTGCCATCAGCTAGTGGAATTAAACTTGGATACCAACGCCCTTGTTTAAGTTGCCCTAAAGTAGACCATTTACCTGTTTGCCAATTATAAAGGTTGACTTGTCTAGAACCTGTAAATGCTCCTCCAGGATAATAGCGTCCAGTACCACCAATCACCAGAACATTGCCATCAGCTAGTTGTAAATGACCAGAGCAAAATAAATCGTTAGTTTCTCCATATTGGATAGCTGGTGGTGTAGAAATGCGCTCAAATTTCTCTGTTGTGGGATTAAACAAAGAAGAATTATTAATCACATTATCATCTTTGACATCAACTCCTTCTATGAAGTTGTTGTTGCCATTTTCATCTTTAACCAGAGTGGTGCGGAAACTGCTACCACTCAAGCTTAATACCTTGCCGTTAGGTAAAAGTAAGGTATGGACAGATTGCATTCGATTTTCTAGAGGAGGCATAGGAATTGTCTCCCATACACCCATTTCTTTTTTCAGTCCGGCCTTTGGCGCAGCAATAGCATTTTCCCAACCACATATTGTTAAAGCTACAGCCAGGATAAAAGCAACAAAAACCGAAACAATTATTTTATTTTGTGATTTTTTAGCTAACATTGACTTTGATTATGAATAGAACATCTTATTTAACTCTTGCTCGGTAGTTTGAATAGCCTTTTCAGCGATTTCGTAGGCACTAGGATATTGATTTGGACAATCTTCTCCAGGAATCCAAAATTTACGTCGCGTTAACCGCAGTGAGTTGATAAAAGCCGGGATAGCATTAAAAATTTCGATAGCAATTGGCCCATCATAAACTGGGAGAATTGCTTCTAAAAATGGTTGCCAAGGTAGCCAACTTGTATGCACAGCCCCTCGATCAGGAGGAGATATTTGAATATAATGGAGTCTCCCTTGCCCTGCTAAGTGATTTACTTGAGTTTTAAATATCTCTGGCCCATCTCCATCTAGGGTTTCATGGGCGCTATCTATTACTACTCCCACTTGTTTACTTTCCACACCATCTAAAAACTCAATTAATTGAGATAATTTATTTGGGCCTGGTGTTTCCCAATGCGTGATGGGTTCAATAGCTAATTTAACGTTTTTGCATTCTGCATATTCACCTAATCGATTGAGAATAGGTTGGGCGTTAGCATAGCGGATGGCCAGATGTTCTTGAAGTTCATCACTCCAAATAGGATTATTAAAGTCTGTAGTCGGAAAAACACCATAGGGGATGACAATTGGCCCCATCATAATTTCACCGCCTAATGCTGCGGTAATATCAACCCTAGATTGGAGATACTCTAAAGCTTCTTGTTGTTGTTCAGGGTAGGGAGAACTAGGGTCAAAGGTGCGAGTAGCACCAACATTAGTAGTAATTTTAATATCTGCTAATCCTTGTTCGTCTAAATAACAGCGCAAATTTGCATAATCAGCTAAATCTTTGTCGTAATCTTGCGTTGCAGTTGGGGCAATGGGAAATTCAAAACCGCTATAGCCGTAATTTTTTAGCTCTTGAATGTGTTTAACAAGTGTATCCCGATATTCTAAGTTATCTGGTTGCAAATTAGTAGTAAACATGAAAAAACTTAAGTAAATATCAGGCGATTTAGATTGGTGAACCATGACATGATTTATCCTATTTTGCTAGTATTCTCAGAATGAGAATTGAGAAAAGATATGACTATAATTAATGGTGGTGTTAACTTGCCAGAGATTATTAACAGCAATCTCCTTGATTAGTGCTTACACATGTTTGTTATTCCAAATCTGCCGGTCAATTTTCCATGTACCACAATCTTTTTTCATTAACCATAAGGCTCGATAACGAGCCTGTTTTGTGGGACTACCATCATGGGGAGTAATAGTAGCGATAGATAAACCAATTACATAGCCCATATCATCGAAAACTTCAATTTCTTCAGCCGTGAAAATTGGGTCGATATTCTGATGGGCAATTTGAGAGGCAAATCCTTCAATAATGTCGGTAATTCCACAACGATCAGGGCCATTTGGAGGCATCCACAGTGCACTGTCTGTGTACATTTCTGCATATCCTTCTATATTTTTCGTCCTGACATTTTCGGGATAGACTTCTTCAAATACTCTCCTAATCTCTTCCCTATCTCTTGAACTCATATGCTCACTCCCATTTTTACCTGTAATTTATCACCTGTTTATTTACACCGTTTCAATTCATACAATTCCCGAAAATTCTTGCAATTAGGGAATAGAGAAAAAGTAATGCCAGATATGGGCAAATTAATTCAATACCTGGCTACTCCCTATTCAACCAAGATTAAAACCCTATTTGATTTCGCAGATATTTACGAGCCATGAGTGCGTATTTTAAGGGTTCAGCTTTATTAGGATCTTGTTCTGCCTCTACCATCAACCATCCTTGATAGTTAGCTTTGGCAAGTTCTTGTAAAATTGGCTGAAAATCAATTGCACCAGCACTATCTCCCGGTACGGTAAATATACCTGCACGGATAGAATCTAAAAAGCTACGACCAGTTTTTTTGGATTCATCTAATTCTGACTGACGAATATTTTTCAAATGAACATGTTTGATGCGATTAGCATATTTTTTCGTGACTGTTAAGGGATCAACTCCCGCATAATATAAATGGCCAGTATCCAACAGGAGCTTGACAGTCTCAGGATTAGTGCCGCTCATCAATCGGTCAATATCAGCCAAATCCTCCACTCCTGTGCCAATATGGGGATGATAGACTAACTGCATACGGTTTTCTTGAGCGATCGCACCCAGTTGGTTTAGTCCTGTGATTAAATCTGACCATTGCTCGTCAGTGAAATGGGGTCTGTTCACTAAAGGATCTACACATTTCTTCTGATGAACGGCATAACCTAATTCAGCTACCACAATTTTTTTGCCCTTCATTTCTTTCATGAAGGCTATTTGTTTCTTAAATTCTTTCAATGTTTCTTCTTTCTTTCCCTCGGTAAATAAAGTTCCTACCCAAGGTTCAGAAATTTTGACTTGACGCTGTTTTAACTCTTTTTTTAAAACTTCCAGGTCTTGGGGGTATTTAGGTGACATCTGGGAACCTGTAAACCCCGATAGTGCCGTTTCACTGAGAATCTGCTGGTAAGGAATGGGAGGATTGAGGTCAATAGTCTGGTCATCACTATTACTCCAACCAGTTGGTGTAATTCCCAAATCAACTTTTGTGGGATCAAATGTGGGGTCTAAAATTGCTGGTTTAGATGTAGGGGGAACTAAAGATACCAAAACCGAATTATTTTTACTTGTAGCCGCACTAGCAGGTAAAGCAAAGCTATTTATACCTAATAAAACCAAGATAAATAACAAAGCTGACAACCGACTAAGAAATTTCATTTTCTGAAAAATCACAGATTTTTCTATCTTTTGTTCATTATTTACCAACATGAATAATTCATTCCTTATCTTTATTTTTGAGCAGTGAGTAAACAAGGATGTTCAAATCATCAGCAATGAGTTTAAAGCTGATTAACAATCCTCTAAAACTCATTGCGATTTCTTCCTATGTACGGGGGGTCAAATTTTATTGATAAGCCCCAAATTTACTGATATCACCGTTATAAGTAGTCCCGTCAGGCATCAGGGAATTGGACAAATCAGTGCCAACAAATTTGGCTGCTTTGAGAGTGGCACTTGATAGTCTGACATTTCTCATGAAGCTGTTAGAAAAATCTGCATTTGATAAATTGGAACGAGAAAGAATTGCACCTTTTAACTTGGTGTGTGTCCCCACCGCATTAGACAAATCGGAATCACTGATAATTGCAGATGTGAGATCAGCGTTATTTAAGTTGACGTTTAATAAAATTGCATTAGTGAGTAGGGCATTATACAAATCTCCATCAGCAAGATTAGCATTAGAGAGGTTAGCCCTTGAGAAGTCAGTTCCCATCATGATAGCTCCCGTGAGGTTTGCTCCTGTGAGATTTGCTTCTTTGAGTTTTGCATCATTAAGTAGAGTCCCAGAGAGATTAGCCTTAGACAGATTTGCTCCATCCAGAGCGCTACCGTATAGGTCTTTATTCGATAAATCTACTCCTGATAGATCGCAACCAGTACAGGCGTTGGTAACCATTAACTTTTCGTAATCTGTAGCGACAAAAGCGTGAGCAGGCAAACTAAAGATGGTTAAGCTCACAACAATTGAGAAGGCAATTGTAGAGAGTCTACGCAACCAAGATTGAGTATTCATGTTAATCCTGAGGGATGTTAGTAATTGTTTGAGTAGGAAAGTCGGGTCTTTACTTACCAGTTGTTAGACAGCATTAGCTTTTTTGCAGACTAACCGCAGGAGGTTCGCTCCAAGTCCCATATCCCAGACCTTTTGCACCTGGTGGATTAACACCAATAGCTGGCCATAGGAGTCCTTCTGGATAGGCTTGTGGACTGGGAATAAAGGTTTTATCGTTTTCCTTAGTGCCAAAGGTATCTCGCCAATCTTGTGGCAGTTGGTACCATGTGGCAACGTACCAAAGTTTGATAATATTGCGAGCGATCGCTCCTAATTTTTCAGAACCCAGTATTTCTATACGAATTCCATTAATTAAAATGGATTCATCATTTTGGTTTTGGGCTGCTGTTTGCAAGCGATGAAAGGTTTCTAGTAGTTCTGCAAATAAATCTTCACCAATGATGTCTCGAACTGTGGCGAAATAAAGACCAGCTTGGCCGGTTCCCTGGAGATGAAACCGAGAAAAACCAGTTAAGGCCACAGAGATATCGAGAAAATACTCCATAAACTCTGGTGCGTTAATATCCATCAGTATATTGACCTCCACAAAAATTGCTAATTTTTTTCAGCTTCTTTTCTCATTTCTCAAAAGGATGAGCAAATTAATCCAATCGGAAAATAGGCGCAGCATTCACACCATCTAGACCAGGAATAGGATTACGAATTAAGCTAGTAGCCTTTTCCTTCAGCCGGAACATACCCCCAACTGCGGGAATTAAAGTTTCAGGATGTCCATCAAAAGCGTATTCAATCTCAGCTAAGAAGTTGCTATAGGCAGACTGAAACTCCACTGCTGCCGTATACAATTCTGAACCTGGGGGATAATCGCTCAGTTTGGCATTTTCCTTAATCGGATAAACTGCGTCCCAATCTACAGTAAAGGTTTCACCTGTTGGATGATGGGGTTGATCAGATTTTTCCGGATCATCCTTGTCCACCACATAATATTGCCCTAATTCCAACTGCTCAAACCGAAATTCATGGGCTAGTTCTCGTTCTGCATCATAGATAGTGCCGATTCTTGTCCCTTCACCCTGTTCTTGAATAACTTTTAGCGCCCTAATCGCTGAACGCAAATCCGTAACAGGGATAATATCTCCGCCACCACTATAGTAATATTCAGGGGTAATTTGTCGCCCAGGATCACCGCAGAATAGGGCATCACCCATCTCCTGATGCAAAGCATTCAACCCACGAATGATCTCTGCATAGAACAAGCCAATGCTATAGAAACTCTTGGTGGGATCGTAGCCCAGAACCGACAGCAAATATTCTTGCAGGGGTCGAGACACAACTAATGGCTTATCTTCAGGAACATCTTTAGACCGTTCTATCTGACGAAAGGTCGCTATAGTCTCTTGGGAAAACTTGCCCAAACCCACTTGAAAATCCGTCTCCCCCGTTGGCAAATAGGTAGGATATGAAGGGATAAAATCAGGTGCAGTCAAAGTTGATTTGATATTTCCTCCCACTGCGTTAAAAACATTAGCAGCAAGAGTGAGGTGTAGCATTTCTTCTACAGCAACAGCACGAATAATATGAAAAGCTTCTAAATTCTTTCCTGGTTTCAGGGAATAAAGCGCTGTCATGTAAGGGGGAATAGTGGCATGTTCTATCTTCATCGCTTGAATCAGATAGTAATGCAATCGTTCTACTGTCGTAATCAGTTTCAAACTATTTTCTGTAGTCATAATCCAGTTGCTGACAATGTGTTCTCGATTCTGTAAGGGATATAAAGCTAATTGCGAATCCTAAGAGTTCAAGTCTTTGAGCATCTGTTCAACAGCCAAAAAACTCAGTGCTGCAACGGTTAGTGTCGTATTTGAACTACCAATAGTTGGCATACTTCCTGCACCAAGTAGGTAGAGATTATTATGATCCCAAGAACGCAGATATCTATCAATCACTGAATTGTGTGGCGTTGTTCCCATCACATGAGTGCCAGAAAAGTGGTTCCCTCCTCTGTAGAAGTAACCTTCACCCTCAAACTCAAAATAGGCAGGGTCTGAAGGATCATAGTGAGTATAGTCTTCCGCACCCAACCGTTGAAAAATCACACGAGAAAGTTTTCTCGTATAGGCCAAGGTGCGAAGAGAGTAATCAGATAGGTTGAAGGAAATAACTGGTCGATAATTACCCAATTGATCCTTGTATTTTGGATCGATGGTGACTCGGTTACTGGGGTCGGGGGGTAATTCGCACATGAAAGCTAACAGCAGTTGCCTGGAAATCCGACTAATCAATGTTTGCCGCAGTTCTTCACCATATTTGTTTTTATTGTCAACGGCATCTAAAACTTCCGTATAGGGTGATCCGGTAGCCCATCCCCAACCATCATTGTGAATATCTACCGCGAAGGCAGATTGTTTATGACGAAATGCACCTTTACGAAATGTGCCGATACCCGATGTCACCAGAGGCCCACGCATAGTTCCCGTTACTTCTGGCATTAAAGCCCAAGCTAAGGTGAAAGGGTGATCCATCAAATTGCGACCCATTAGTCCGCTGGTGCTAGGCAACTCAGAAGCAAGCATCAAACGGGCATTTTCCACCGCATTAGCTGCTAAGACAAATAAATGACCCTTAGCGATTCCAGTGATATGTTGAGGAGAATTAGGGTCATCATAGCGTTTATAGTGAATGGCACTCACACGACCAGTTTCAGAATTAATCTCTACCTGGTAAGCCACTGCTTGGGAAAGCAAATGAACTCGACCAGTATGGAAAGCTTTCACTAAAGTTCTGCGGGCATCATATTTGGCTTGCACCGGACAGATAGGGACACAGTTAGCATTTCCTTGGCAACGTTCCCCGTACTGAACAGGATGGGTAGCAGCAACTCCTTCAGGAACGAAGACATTACCATGATCATATTTAGGATTGGGTACACCATTACGACCTTGTGGAAAAGTCGCAAAGCTCAATTCCAGAGTTTCGTCATAGAGTTGAACTTTAGTCCCACTTACTTTCTCAATTACTTGCTGATCCAAATAGGAAGGAGGCAGCTTTTCCATAGGAAAAACATAGCCTTCTTCAAATATGACACCCAGTTTTTCTTGCTCTTCCCTGTCCCCACAAACCCCAATTTCATGTTCTGCTTTGCGGTAGTAGGGCATCAGGTCCTCATAGCTAATTGGCCAATCTAGACCTTGACCATAGAGAGTCTGTAACTGGAAATCTTCCGGTAACATACGTGGGGTTTTCGCTTCCCAGTGCATAGTTGTGCCACCAGGAACTCTCGTATAGGAACCCCCAAGTTTCATCGGGCCTCTTTCTATAAAATAATCTCCAATCTCATTAGGACTTAGAGCATTGGGATTTTTGGGATATGGGGCGTTTGCGTCTTTGGATGCAGCACTGTAGAAGGTATCTACATAACTTTGAAAGCCTGCAAGGGAGAAATCCTTAGTTTTTCCTGCCTCTAGGATTAAGACTGTTTTACCTTGTTGACTCAATTCCTTGGCAACAATAGCTCCAGCCACTCCTGCTCCGACAATAACTGCATCATATGTTGTTGCCGCAACGGTCTGGCAATCGACAGATGCGACACGTGTCTGACTGTGACTCATTAGTTACTCCTAAAAGATGACTTTTTGGACTCTTTGGTATGAATCTATGGGGCAATATCTCCAGATCCTGAAAGGAGTTTTGCGTGGAAAATATTTTTTTTCAAAAATTAATCAATGATGGGAGGGAGTGAATTAAGGAATTCCATCTATTTCGATGGTGGCCAGCGGCTTCTTCAACAAAAGTCCCCACAGTATATTTGTCATAGGGTTTAGTAACTTGCTCGTAGGTTATCTCTAATTCCACTGAATTTAGAAGGGCAAATTTACCTGCTCAGAGTGAAGACGATTCTGGTAGTCGATTTCTGAATTTTTCGATGAATTGTATCTGTAAATTTACAAAGCTTGTAAATTATGGCGTTGGTAACAACACCTATAATCAAAACTGCAAATACGTGGGAATTCATCCGTAAGTAAACATAAATACATGAAAGTATACGCGACTTAACTGTCCTTTAGATTTTTACACATGCAATTTCCATAATTAGATTGGTCAAAATGCTCACACCACAAGAGTTATTGGCACTTCTACTAGGCAAAATAGATGTTTTTAGCTGAACAGGGGATTTGTTAACTTTTCTCAAAAGCACGGGAACTAAACTCAAAAACCCTTATCAACAAGACTTTTTATGCACAATAAACATCTAGTGCAATAGAAAGTTAGTGCTAAACAAAAATACTCAAATTCTGGGTTTGATGTTTTTGCATAAACTTTACTGCCAAATTTAAAAACCCTGTTTTGGGTTTGTTATCAAGTCCCACAAGATTATTTATTTCCTGAAAGCTCCTTAATTGCTCTTTTATCAAATATCACAATCATACTGTTGTTGAGAATTGCCATAAATAACGGAATGAATATATTTTTTAGCTAAGGATAATTACTACTGCTGATGCCTTTTCTCTAGCTATGTATACAGAGGACATCATCAGCATAAATACATTCACCAAGAGAATTTCCATTTCTGATCAGCCTCCTCTCCATGAGATGCTGAAAGCATAAATTGATCAAGCTTTGAGAGGTTTTATTTGAACTATCCAAGCGGCATATTCCATATCTTGCTTCGTGAATTAGCGCATTGAGGAATAGTGTATAAGATACGGAATATGATTTTGCTTAAAGCCGTAATTCTACTGCATAAACGTCTTTTATCCCATTTAATAGTTCGGTGTTATTGACCTTTTTTATCAGTGTGAAATAAGTCAATATTATAACTATGGCAGACATATCTGCTCAGTGAAATATATTTCTTTTCCTCACTTACTTGAACGATAATTCAGGACTTGTAAGGAATAGAAGGGTTTTATTAGGTAAATCACCAAGAGCAATTAATTCAGTAATTGTACTAAAAAATAAGTTCAAAAAGTACCTGATGTGCAGATGTCAGGAGGAGCGGGGCTATGAGTGGAGATTACCAAATAGATAGCCTCTTGAGTGGCTATAAATGGCAAACAAATACTATTACTTTTAGTTTTTTCAATGGTGGAAGATATTACGGTACAGAAACAGTTTCTCCAGTTAGCGAAGCAATTAAACAAAATGTTCGTTATATTCTGTCCAATATCATTCAGCCATTAATTAACGTCAATTTCGTGGAAGTATCCGACAGTGAATCTAGCTATGGACAAATCCGCTACATGTTGTCTAATAATGCTAGATACGCCTATGCTTACTATCCTACTGGCACTAATCAAGCTGGGGATGTATTTTTAAATCCTGACTTTGACCATAATTTAGACACGAATGGATTTCAAGGGGGTGTTGGTACTCATGGTTTCATGAGTTTGATTCATGAGACTCTACATGGTTTGGGTTTAAAACATCCTGGTTTTGCAAGTGAACCTCCTTATCTCCCATCCAGTGAAGATAACACCACCAATTCAGTGATGACTTATAACTTTACTGGTAACTCTGCATCCAATCCTATGCCTTATGACATTAAGGCACTTCAATACCTTTATGGTGCCAGAAGTTATAACAGTGGCAACACGACTTATACCTTTGATACTGTGTTTGGCTATAGTGATGGCAGTCAATATAGAGGTAGTACCACTAAAGCCACTAAACTGAGTATTTGGGATAGTGGTGGTGTAGATACTCTCAATTTCTCTCGGTTAAGCACTAATGATTCCTACCGCTTTGATTTAAGAGAAGGGGGAATGCTGACCAGCAAAAGTGCTTACAATGGCACTTCCTATGAAGATTGGGATGATACAACTAACACTACCTACTATACAACTACCAATGGTACAGCGATCGCTTATGGCGTGACTATTGAAAATGTCATTGGTAGTGCTAGCAATGACACCATTATTGGTAACGATGCTGCTAACAATTTTAATGGGGGTACAGGTAACGATTATCTCCAAGGTAATGCAGGTAATGATATTCTCACTGGCAATACTGGCAATGACACTATTGATGGTGGTACGGGAATAGATACGGTTAGTTATCAAAGTGTGACATCAGCAGTGAATGTCAACTTAGCTACTGGTATTGCTTTAGATGGACAGGGAGGTAGAGATACCCTATTTAATCTTGAAGTAATTAATGGTTCTGCATACAACGATACCCTGATTGGTAATAGTGGTAATAATTCCTTTGCTGGGGGTAGGGGTAACGATGTCATTAATGGTGATGGTGGTAATGACTCGTTCAATGGTGGTTTAGGTAACGATACTCTCAATGGTGGTGCAGGTATTGATATTGTTAATTATCAAAATGCCACTTCAGCGGTCAATGTCAACTTAGGTATAGGTGTGGGTTTAGATGGACAAGCTGGTAGAGATAGCTTGATAAATATGGAAGTTGCCATTGGTTCTATCTACAACGATACCCTGACAGGTAATACTGCTAATAATAACCTCACCGGTGGAAATGGAAATGATCTTCTCAATGGTGGTGCTGGTAGCGATGTGTTGATGGGTAGTGCGGGGAATGATACTCTCTATGGTGGGTTGAATGCAGATAACTTCGTGTTTAGTGCTGTCTCACAAGGCATTGATGTGATTAAAGACTTTTCCCGTGTGGGTGGAGATAAAATTCAAATTCAAAGTGCTAGCTTTGGAGCAACGGCAACAAATCTGAATTTATTTACTTACAATAGTGCTACTGGTGCTTTAAACTTTAATGGTAATCAGTTTGCAACGTTGAATACTAACTCCGGTTTTCAAGTTACCACAGATATTATCTTTATCTAATCATTGGTTGCCAATTGTCAGTTAAAAAGAAAAATGAATGAAATGTCTTGGTATTGATTTTGGTTGGAAATCTCAACCCAGTGGCCTTTGTTGCTTGGAATTACATGATGGACAATTGCAACTACTGGATTTAGAGCGAAAGGACAGCATAGCAGATATTTTGAATTGGATTGACCGAACTGTCAAACCAGAGGAACCAGCGATAATTGCTGTAGATGCACCTACCCTCATTCCCAATGCTACAGGTAGTCGTCTTCCGGACCAACTTAGTCACAAATACTTTGGTAAATATCACGCTGGTTGTTACCCAGCTAATCAAAATTTACCGTTTAGCGATCGCACCATTAGTTTTGGCTTAGAATTAGAATCCGGTGGTTTTGCCCATGCTCCTACCATTGAACCAAAAAAACCAGGTAGATATCAAATTGAAGTTTTTCCCCACCCAGCTATAGTTAATTTATTCGGTTTAGAACGTATCCTCAAATATAAAAAAGGACGACTCAGCGAACGTCGTTTAGAACTAATCAAACTTTATAATTACATCGTCAAAGTTCTTCCCACCCTCCAACCATCTTTAGTCTCTCCTTCCCTTCCTGCGGATGTTCCCTACACTGGTGCAGGACTCAAAAACCTAGAAGACCAACTCGATAGCTTAATTTGTGCTTACGTTGCAGCTTATTGGTGGTTTTGGGGGGAACAACGTAACCTGGTCTTAGGAGATGTAAGTACAGGTTACATTGTCATTCCCCAAAGAATTTCGGACTAATTAAAAATCCAAAATTCCCAGTTGATTTACTCAGCCCAAGCAATTAACCTGGGTTCATAAGGATTCGATAAGTAACGATGTCTGGGTAATACCCGTAGAGACAAGCCTTGTAAACCAGAGGTGGTATAGGTGATATTTCCTGTGTAAATACTTAAACCTTGGGAGTCTGGCCCTTGATAGTCCATGACCACAGGAATAGCGTTAACGATGTCACCGTTAGCATCTATGGAACCTTGATACAGTTCCACCTGCACATCATCATTGCTGAGTGTTGCTAAATCAACTTTGGCCTTCACCGCTACGGTTTGATTGACCTCAATATCAGCACTAGCAGATACATCAATATCTTTGATTTTGATACTGAACCAATGGTCGCTGAGATTTCCTCTCCATGCAGCTAGTTCTTTTGCTGGGGCATAGTTATCGGTAGTCAGGGTATGATAGCGATCGCTAGCGGGGAAATATGCTCGTTCGGCATATTCTCTCACCATCCGTGCTGTATTAAAGAACGGACAGTTTAACCGAATTGCATCTTTCATTTTTTCCACCCAAGGACGGGGTAACCCATCTACATCACGGTGGTCATAAAAGAGGGGAACAACTTCCTTCTCCAATAAATCGTAGAGGGCATTAGCTTCTACCTCATCCTGATAATTGGGGTCTTCGTAATTTTCCCCATGACCGATGGCCCAACCTGTACGGACATAATCAGCTTCATCCCACCAACCATCTAGTACACTTAAATTAGGTAAGCCATTCATAGCGGCTTTCATTCCGCTTGTACCCGAAGCTTCACGGGGACGACGGGGGGTATTTAACCAAATATCACAACCGGCTACCATTAACCGGGAAATGTGAATATCGTAATTAGGAACAAATACCACTTGTTTTTCTAAATGGTGTTCGCGGATAAAGTGATTGATATCACGAATTAATTCTTTACCGGGAATATCTTTCGGGTGTGCTTTTCCCGCAATCACAAATTGCACTTTCCGGTTTTTGTTACCTAGTAAAATGCGCTTTATTCTTTCTAAATCACGCATCCATAGGGTAGCACGTTTATAGGTAGCAAATCGCCGTGCAAAACCGATAGTTAAGGCATTGGGATCAAGCACTTCTTTCGCTTGGACAATTTCCGAAGCAGAAGCACCGCGATCGCGCAAATGTTTGACTAAATGCTCCCGCACATAGACAATCATATCTAGACGGCAGCGTTCGTGATTGCGCCACAATTCTTCATCGGGAATGGTGTCCATTCTTTCCCATAGCTGATTATCGGGTGGTGCAGATGACCAGTTGGGTCCCAGATAGCGATCGTATAACTCTTGTGTAGACTTAGCAACACAACTGCGGGCATGAACCCCGTTAGTAATAGAAGAAATTGGTACTTCTTCCACAGGGACTTTTTGCCACAGACCTTGGAACATTTGCCGGGAAACCACACCGTGGAGTTTAGCCACACCATTAGAAAATGTGGCCATTTTCAAGGCTAACACCGCCATACTAAAAGGTGAGGATAAGTCCCCCGTATTTTCCCTTCCCAACCCTAAAAATTGTTCTTTGGGTAAATTAAAGATATCCGCGTAGTACCCCAGGTAATACAAAATTTTATCAGGAGGGAACAAATCAATACCCGCAGGCACGGGAGTATGGGTAGTAAAGATATTACTAGAAGCGACCACCTGTCTAGCTTGATGGTAACTCAACCCCTGTTCTTGAATCAAAATGCGGATGCGTTCTAGGGCTGAGAAAGCCGCGTGACCTTCGTTCATATGGTAGGCACTGACTTCATACCCCAAAGCTTTCAACAACCTTACACCACCAATACCCAGCATAATTTCCTGGTGGATACGCATATCAATATCACCCCCATACAACTGGTCGGTGATATCGTGGTCGTAGGGGTTGTTAGGCTCAATATTAGTGTCCAGCATATATAAGGGGACTGTTCCCACTTGGACACGCCATACCCTAGCGTAGACTTTACGGCCTGGATAGTCTACGGCAATTCGCAATTCAGAACCATCAGCATTGCGTTCTAAATGCAAGGGCATGTTATAGAAATCATTGATGGGGTAACGTTCTTGTTGCCAACCATCAATATTCAGATACTGGGCAAAATATCCCTGTTGGTAAAGCAAACCAATACCAACTAAGGGTAAACCTAAATCACTCGCAGATTTGAGATGGTCTCCAGCTAAAACACCTAAGCCACCAGAATACACTGGTAAACAGTCTACTAAGCCAAACTCAGCGGAGAAATAAGCGTAGCATTCTTTAGGAGATTGACCCCGTTGTTTCTTATACCAAGTCCGTTCTTGCAAATAATCTTCTAATTGACGGGCAGCGCGGTCCATTTGCGCTAAAAAACCGTCGTCTTCCACCACTTCAGACAGCCTAGCTTGGCTGATGGTTCCCAGCATAAGCACTGGGTTATGATGACTGGATTCCCATAAATCCTGGTCTAAACGGCGAAATAAGTCTTTTGTCTCGACATTCCAATCCCAATGTAGATTGTACGCTAATTTTCGTAATGGTTCTAGTCGAGAAGGTAATGAAGGCGATACGTTAAAAGTGCGAATTGGCTGCATAAGTTGGCAAAACTCCAAATTCTGCTATGGCTATTGTTTACTGTCTTGTCCTAATGTTGCCAACTCTTTATACAGTGTTTTTTGAAGATCCTATGACTTTGTTAAGCATGAATTACTATTCTGACGCTTACGGCTGGATTTTACACCCAAATTATTATCACCTCTTAACGCAAAGAGCGGAGAGCGATCGCTCTCTACGTCACCAAAATTAATATTTTGATACAAGCCTGGCGTTGTTGAACTAGAGATTGACAATCTTACATTACCTGTTGGGGATACCTCCACAACACAAATTAACCATCATAGAAGATGTAAATTGCCAGTTTGGGATTGTTTTCATCATCAGCAAAAAATCTCAAATTTTCATCTCATCAGTCAGTGTAATAAACTATGTAGAGAGGTTATATGTAACATCTCTACACTTAAGGAGAAAACAATCTTTATGAGATAAACAATTTCTTTCTCACACCCTTATACCCTGATGTAAAGCAATTAACAATAACTAACCCTTCAACGCTTTTTTAAAATTACGTCGATAAGATTCATTAACTACATATAAAGCTGGCCACAGCAGCGAAAAGCCCAGACGATTCACCAAAGTTGGATTAAAATTAGTCCGAGAAAATCCTTTCCAGAATTTCCAAGCTCCACCAACATAAACTACTATCAAGCCCAAAATAATTAATTTGGTCATTTCTATCAACTCCGTGAGCAACTGACAGAATTTTATTTACAAGCTATCACACAATCTTGCTTCTCTACCGAGGAAAGAGAAAATTTATGGCTGGCTGCGATCAAAGTATGAACAGGAAAAACAGAAAACTGAGGGTAAAAAATCGCATCACATTACCATTGAGCAAAAACTTAAGCATTTATTTTTTTGCTTGATGAGGTTAGTATAACTTACTTTTAGTGTAAACTAAAGAACATATCTATTTCCAATTATACTGGATCAATTCCACCTTGCCTGGAAACTGGTGGTTAATCCCCAATTTAAAATTCTCAGTCTTATATCTCCAGATGCGTCTTGTGGAAGTTCCACAAAAATCAACATCCATAGGAGACTAAATAGAGGAAAACACAAGATATTTACTTAAATCTTGGTGCAGTACAGGCTGCAAATAGGAGGTTTTATGCGTGCAGTGCTTATGGCAGGTGGTTCAGGGACGCGGTTACGCCCGTTAACATGCGATTTGCCTAAACCAATGGTTCCTATCCTCAATCGGCCTATTGCTGAACACATCATTAATCTTCTTAAACGTCATCAAATTACAGAAGTAATTGCGACATTGCATTATTTACCTGATGTGTTGCGCGATTATTTTCAAGATGGCAGCGATTTCGGGGTACAAATGACCTACGCTATCGAAGAAGACCAGCCTTTAGGAACCGCAGGTTGTGTCAAAAATATCGCAGAACTGTTAGATGAAACTTTTTTAGTCATTAGCGGAGATAGTATTACAGATTTTGACTTGACAGCCGCTATTGAATTTCACAAACAGAAAAAATCAAAAGCAACTTTAGTTCTCACTCGTGTTCCTAACCCCATTGAATTTGGGGTAGTGATTACAGATGAAGATGGCAAAATTAACAGATTTTTAGAAAAACCTTCAACAAGCGAAATTTTCTCGGATACCGTTAACACCGGTACATATATTCTCGAACCAGAAGTTTTAGAATATTTACCAGAACATACAGAATGTGATTTTTCTAAAGATTTATTTCCCTTATTATTAGCTAAAAATGAACCAATGTATGGTTACATTGCTCAAGGTTATTGGTGTGATGTTGGTCATTTAGATGCTTATCGGGAAGCTCAATATGATGCCTTACAAGGTAAAGTAAAACTAGATTTTGCCTATCAACAAGTATCCCCTGGGTTATGGGTAGGACAAAATACTTACATTGAACCTTCAGCGATTATTGAAACACCGGCTGTAATTGGTAGTAACTGCCGAATTGGGGCGCGAGTCAATATTGAAGATGGCACTGTGATTGGTGATAATGTCACCATTGGGGCTGATGCCAATTTGAAGCGTCCTATTGTTTGGAACGGGGCAATTGTCGGTGATGAAGCACACCTATCAGCTTGTGTAATTTCACGAGGAACTCGTGTCGATAGACGGGCCCATGTTTTAGAAGCGGCTGTGGTGGGTTCTCTATCTACTGTGGGAGAAGAAGCACAAATTAGCCCTAGTGTCAGAGTGTGGCCGAGTAAAAAAATCGAATCTGGTGCGGTTTTAAATATCAATTTAATTTGGGGTAATACTGCTCAAAGAAATTTATTTGGACAACGGGGAGTACAGGGATTAGCAAATGTAGATATTACTCCCGAATTTGCGGTGAAATTAGGTGCAGCCTATGGTTCTACACTTAAACCCCGTTCTCAGGTGACGGTTTCCCGTGACCAGCGTAACGTCTCCCGTATGGTGACGCGATCGCTCATTGCTGGTTTAATGTCCGTAGGTGTAGATATTCAAAACCTTGATGCCACAGCCATTCCCATTACCCGCACCATTATTCCCACCATGGGTGCAGCTGGTGGTATCCATGTGCGTGTCCACCCAGACCGCCCTGATTATATTTTGATTGAATTCATGGATGGTAAGGGGATTAACATCTCCAAAGCCCAAGAAAAGAAAATCGAAGGGGCTTATTTTAAAGAAGATATGCGCCGGGCCCAACTCCATGAAATTGGGGATGTAGCATACCCCAGCCAAGTGATTGACCGCTATTGCACAGCCTTTGAAAAATTATTACACGTCCACACACTACGCCACAGTCGCGCCAAAGTAGTCATTGACTATGTGTATGCAGTATCTGGGGCAGTATTACCCCAAATGTTAGATAAATTTGGGGCAGACGCGGTAGTTCTCAATGCCAGTTTAAATAAAAATGCTGTCTCCACCACCGACCGAGAAGGACTGTTAACCCAGCTAGGCCACGTAGTCGAAGCCCTCAAAGCTAACTTTGGTGTACAAGTATCTGCCAATGGTGAACAACTGATTTTAGTAGACGAATCAGGATATCCCATCCGGGGAGAAACTTTGACAGCCTTAATGGTGGATATGATTTTAACTTCTAACCCCAGAAGTGCTGTAGTTGTGCCGGTTCACGCTTCCAGTGCAGTAGAACTAGTGTCCCGTCGTCATGATGGTAAAGTAATCCGCACCAAAGCTAACCCCACAGCCTTGATGGAAGCTTGCCAGAAAAACTCTAATGTGGTTTTAGGTGGTAGTGGGGACACCGGATTTATTTTCCCCCAACTACATCCGGGTTTTGATTCCATGTTCTGTATTGCCAAGTTAATAGAAATGTTAACAATTCAAGAGCGATCGCTGGCTGCTGTTCGTTCCGAATTACCCCGCGTCATTCACAGAACCTACACCATTAGGTGCCCTTGGACAGCCAAAGGGGCACTTATGCGCTATTTAGTAGAAACCCACCCAGCCCAAAATCTAGAACTCATTGATGGGGTAAAAATTTGTCAACCCTACGATGATAATTGGATTTTAGTCTTACCAGATGCAAGCGAACCTTTAGTACATTTATACGTAAATGGTAGCGATCGCGATTGGGTAGACGAGACTTTACGAGATTATCGTAGCCGCGTGCAAAAATTTGTGGAAAGAGAACAAGAAAATCACGCTTTGGAAGTGTGAAGAATGAGGGGACAGAGAGAAGAAGACAGAAGTTACAGGAGTTGCAGGAGTTACAGAATAATTAATGCCATTTCTGTTTAATTCTTGCATTTTTAAACTCCTGTTCGCGTAGTGTGGCGTAGCCATACTTCTACACTTCTTCCCATAACCTACTCTCCGTCCACCTAGTTCCTTCCAGTGCAACCAAATACGAGCCAATATGCGAACAATTGCCGAAATTAACGACAAAATTACTCGAAAAAGTGCAGTAGTATTAACAGTCGAAGAATTAAAAGCGCGAGTAGCAGCAGTGGGTGTGACTAAAGCTGCTAAAGAAGTTGACGTAATAACAACTGGCACCTTCGAGCCAATGGAATCAAGCGGTGCAATTATTAACTTAGGACATACCGACCCACCAATTAAAATTCGTCGTTGTTGGTTAGATGGGGTACAAGCATATTCTGGGTTTGGTGCAGTTGACTTGTATTTGGGTGCAAGTTGTTCCGTGGACTCTATTGATGGGGAAGAAGTCAAAGAACGTGGTGGTGGCCATGTGATTGAGGATTTAATCGCCGGTAAACCCATACATGTGAGGGCTGTGGGACAAGTTACAGATTGTTATCCCAGAGCCACCTTTGAGACGACAATTACCCGCGACACTATTAATCAATTTTATTTATTTAATCCCCGCAATTTATATCAAAATTTTATTGTTGGGGTGAATGGAGGCGATCGCCCACTGTTTACCTATCTTGGTCCCCTACAACCCAGATTAGGTAACGCCGTTTATTCCAACCCAGGTGCAATATCTCCCCTACTCAATGACCCTGAATTGCAACTCGTAGGTATTGGTACACGCATTTTTTTAGGCGGTGGAATTGGTTATGTCGCTTGGGAAGGCACACAACATTTTCCCTTACAAAAGCGGTTGCCTAACCGTACACCCATTGGCCCATCTGCAACCTTAGCATTAATTGGTGATGCCAAACAAATGGACGCTCGTTGGGTACGGGGTTGTTATTTTAAAAGCTATGGGCCTTCCTTAATGATGGGTGTAGGTGTTCCTCTACCTGTATTAAACGAATCAGTCATAGAACACTGTGCAGTCCAAGACAAAGACTTAGTAGCGCCAATAGTAGACTTTTCTATTCCCCGACGTGTTCGTCCTACCTTTGGCTTAGTCAGTTATGCACAACTCAAATCTGGACGTATTGCCATTGAAAATCGCAACGTGCGAGTTGCACCCCTAGCCAGCCTATTTTTATCGCGGAAAGTGGCATCAGAGTTAAAACAATGGATAGAAGCTGGTAAATTTACCCTCACCGAGCCAGTAGCCTCAATCCCGATGGAGCGTTCTTTTCTGCCACAGGATAGGTGGTTGGATTTTTGAGGGGGCAGGAGTATGCCTACGGCACGCTGGGCGAACAGGAGTTCAGAATTAATAAGTGCTGAGTAGAAATAACATCCCCCAGCACTTATGATTAATTATTTAGCTATCTAAGCTTCAGCACTTATGACTCTGGTGGTTTTGGCCGTTTTACAGGTTTAGGAGCAGGTGCTTTTGAAATCGGCTTAGAAATTGGTGCGGATTCATCACCTCTTTTCTTAATGGGACGTGGGGTTTCGCCATTGCGTCTAGGAGGAAATGGTTTTCTGCTACCACCACCACGCGGTCCACCTGGTTTGAAAGGAGGTCTGCGTTTTTTGGGTAAATCAGCGATCGCTTCCGCATTTTCTACAACTAAGGCATCAGCTTCTCGCTTGACATTAAAGTCCCAAAACTTGCCTACAGCCTTTGTTACCAGCACACCCTGTAGCTTCAATTTAAAATATTTAGGCTTATCTGTAGGTTTACGTGGAGCCTGTTTAATCTTGACTACTAAATTTTTAGCATCATGAGACTGGTAAACAACTTCACCACGCACAGAAAAGCCACCGTCTGGAATTTCTGAGGAGGGTATCAGAGATTCTGGATTTTCTGAAGATTTTTTCTCGGTAGTATTCTTAGGAGCCTCTAATTGCTCTGAATCTACATCCTCATCGTCATCTGGGAAATTTTTCGCCAGGTTCTCTGGCTCCCAAACGCCGACAATCTGCAAATGTAATTGATCATTTTCTTGTCTGGTGCGGGGATAAACTACCCACAGATGTTCTTTTTCTAGATCCAAATGATTTTTGACTAAACTCATAATCCGACCGAGCAGGACGGCATTGAGTTCTACACCATCTGATGTCACCAGCATTCCTTGTGTAAACTGTTCACTGCTGGCGCAATAGCAACCTCTAACTAAACCAATAGCTCGATATTGCATTGGTTCGCTAGGCGGTGGAATCGGTTGCTGGCGATTGAGAGCATTTCCTTCAGATTGACCCTCGCTAGGGTTGTCTGATGAATTGTTAGCTGGAGTGACTGGTTCTGCTACTGTATTCACATTAGCAACAATCTGGGTTTTATTTTGTTCCTCATTAGAGGCAGGAGAATGGGAGGGTTCAGAAGACGGCATCAGGTCGGAAGTCATAAAAACTCCTTGCGGCGGAGACACATCCCATTGTGGGATTTGATAAAGCAGCTGGAAAGAGGGTTGGTACAGCTAGCTGATTAAAGTATATTTCCTTTTAATCTAGCTACCCTGTCGTTCCCTGTGCGAAATAAAGACGCAAAATCTCACATTTAAACACTAAATGTGTAATCTAGCGTCTTTAGTTCAGTTTCGGAAGCATAGCATAGCTACAATTCTCACGGCTCCCCCTAAAGTCATCACTTACTTTAGCAGGATATATAGATATTTGTTATAAAATTCACAGTCAAATCACCGTATTCCGCAAAGTTTTCGATTTTTTGGCTTGGCGATTTTTGATGATTCTCATTGCATTTCAATTTACAGGAAGGATACTATTGTGGCTCAACCACGCAACCGCTTGGTAGTTCAGGTCTTTTTAGTGATTGCAGTTTTAGCTTTTATTGGCATTTCTATACTGCCTATCATTGGTGCTTTTAATAATCAACCAGCTATATCGCCAAACAATGCTAATAGCAATAACAGCAACGTAGCTGCATCTGGTCAAAAAACAAAACTGGAAGATGAAGTTCGGGGTTATGAGTTGGTCTTACAACGGGAACCAGAAAATCAAACAGCCCTGAAGGGACTTTTACAAGCACGGCTACAGTTATTGAGTTTAAAATCTCAAGCGGAGGTTAAACCTGCTGATATTCAAGTTGTCATTGAACCTCTAGAAAAGCTAGTTAAACTTAATCCCCAAGAGTCGGATTATGCTGTTTTACTAGCACAAGCCAAACAGCAACTTGGTGATAAGGAGGGAGCAGCACAAGCTTATCGGTCAATTTTAACCACTAAACCTGGTGACCTTAAAGCTCTACAGGGCATGGTGAGTTTGCAATTGAGTGAAAAACGCCCTGAAGCTGCCATTGGTTTGTTACAAGACACTCTCACTGCCGCTAATCAAGCCAATACAATTCAGCCTGGAAGTGTAGATGTGATTGCCGTTCAGGTACTTTTAGGCAGCGTCTATGCTTCTCAAAAGAATTTCACTCAAGCAGCTTCTGTATATGATCAAGCCATTCAAAAAGATGGGAAGGATTTTCGTCCTGTTTTTGCCAAGGCAATGCTTTTAAAGGAAGAAGGGAAGATGGATGAGGCCAAGCCTTTGTTTGAAAGTGCTTCAGCTTTAGCACCTGCTCAGTACAAAGATGAGATTAACAAAGCTGCGACATTAGCTGTTCCCACTTCTGCACCTGGTGCTGCTCCCGCTTCTACTCCTTCCCCAGAAAGTACACCTAGTCCGTAAATTGACGAGTATGCCTACGCCACGCTGCGCGAACAGAAGGCAGAAGTTTAAAAATGCAATAATTGAGCAGTAATTGCATGAATTATTCTGTAACTCCTGCAACTCCTGTAACTTCTGTCTTCTTCTTCTCTATGTCACGGTTTACCAATAGCGGCGACAATACCAAAGATGATGAAAAGAAGTCCACCAATAAAGGTAATTTGTCGCTCGGAAATTCTACCAGCGATTAATTTCCCACCAATGACAGCTATTAATGCACAAATAGCATGACCTAAGATAGCACCTGCGGTGACACCTATCGGGTTATTACTTGCGGCTAAAGCAATGGTGGCGATTTGGGTGCGATCGCCCCACTCGGCTGCAAAGGTTAAAATAAAAGACTTGAACAATATTGTCCAAGGATTTTTTTGTTGTTCCTGTAAATGTGCATGTTCGACCGCCTCTTTTGCCTCTTCTACTACTTCTTGATCAGCAGCAGTTGACATCCGGCTAGCGTCATAGATGAGCTTTAAACCGAAGGCAATGAATAAAACTATTTCAGCATAATGAATATAAATTTTCGGCAGCAAGGAAGCGGCTTGACCAAATATCACTGACAAAATTGTCATGGCAGCTAAAGCAGCTGTTACCCCAGCAAATACTAATCGTCGTGAATGCTGCATTGACAAAATTACAGCAATAAAAAATGTTTTATCCCCTAGTTCGGAAACAGTAATTAGTAATAAACCTGCGGTAAAAGCTGTTAGCACTCTTTTTAGCTCCTAATTAATTTCCCGCCAACATGGAGCTTCAAGAGACAACAAAGACCTCACTGAAGCTCACACGCTTTCGGGTGTGAACTCAGTGAAGGTCTCGCTTTCAAATACTTTAATTCTTTGCCATCTAAACCAGGCTTATCGCCAGTATGTTGATTTAGATGCGCTGGCTTTTTTAGTTCATGCCAGCAGCTACTCCCCTTCGATTTGTCTTATATCGTACATCTTAGCGTATTGAGAGTCAAGAAATTCAGCTGTTTTGAGGATTTAGTTAAACTATACCCTCTCTGGCCGCGCTAAAATTTTCAAGCACAATAGCCTACTTTATCCCTATGCAAATTAATTGGAAAACCGTCAAACCCTACGAAGATATCCTCTATGAAAAAGCTGACGGTATCGCAAAAATCACAATTAACCGTCCCCATAAGCGAAATGCTTTCCGCCCAAAAACGGTATTTGAACTATATGAGGCTTTTTGTGATGCCCGTGAAGACTCAAGTGTAGGTGTAGTTCTGTTTACAGGGGCAGGCCCCCACACTGATGGTAAATACGCTTTTTGTTCAGGTGGAGACCAAAGTGTCCGTGGACATGCTGGCTATGTTGATGATGCAGGTATTCCTCGCTTAAATGTATTGGATTTACAGCGATTGATTCGTTCTATGCCCAAAGTTGTAATTGCTTTGGTAGCTGGGTATGCCATTGGTGGTGGTCATGTGTTGCATTTAATTTGTGATTTGACCATAGCGGCGGATAATGCCATTTTTGGGCAGACTGGCCCGAAAGTAGGCAGTTTTGATGGTGGTTTTGGTGCTAGTTATTTAGCGCGAATAGTAGGACAGAAAAAAGCGAGAGAAATTTGGTTTCTCTGTCGTCAGTATGATGCTCAACAAGCTTTAGAGATGGGCTTAGTTAATTGTGTAGTTCCCGTAGAAGAGTTAGAAAGTGAGGGTATTAAATGGGCACAAGAAATTTTAGAAAAAAGTCCTATTGCTATTCGTTGTTTAAAAGCAGCATTTAACGCTGATTGTGATGGACAAGCTGGTCTACAAGAATTGGCGGGCAATGCTACTTTGCTCTATTACATGACAGAGGAAGGAGCAGAAGGAAAACAAGCATTTCTGGAAAAACGCCCCCCTAATTTTCGCTCTTTTCCCTGGCTGCCTTAGAACTATCAATATCGCACCTGAGTATTAATAAGGGTGCGACATAATATTTACGCTAAACTTTACGACACCAAAATGTTTCAAACAAAATTTTATTTTATTGTCAATCAACCAGGTGTGAAGACAGTAGTAAAAAAGCTGCTAAATGAGCACTTTTTCTGTATGTGTGCCTGGTATGGCAGAGGATGGAGTTTCTTCAACAGCAGTAATTGTCAGGTTATCTAAATTGGAGTTGACTTTGTGAGTTGTAGATAGGACTGGTTGTGCTACTGGTAAACTCCAGGCATCCTCCAAAGTTTCCCAAGGTGGCGCAAAAGCAGGTACGGCTAAAGGACAGGCTTTCCAACCTGCTTGGACTGGTGCGCTCAACTGCTGACAAACTCCACCACGGCGACCTTCTGGTTGATAATGACGGCAATATCGACAGGCAGATGTTAAAACTTTAATTGGTTTCATTGGGCTTCATCTTCAGTGCCGTTAAGGACTAGTTATCACAGTTATATTTTCCGGCTATTACAAAACAGGTATTATTGCCAAGAAAGGATTATTTGCTATAGGTTCTAGCCATTATCATGAAAAAATAACTTTAGGAAGTTTTTAGATTCCTGTTATATTTGTAAATAATGGTTAGAGTATTTACCTAACAATTTTGATTAAAACTGAATGGGGATCAAGGGTAAGTAGCAAGTTTTAAATTTGGCGGTATTTTTTTAAACCCATTATGTAAACGAGACTATGCTCATAACTGTAAGTAAACTTGGGCTTAATTATTCGGCATTACACACATATTTTAGCAAAAAATTATCACGGTTATGGAAACATCATTGAGCGAATATATGAGCCAGGGCAGTTAATTACTGGAGAATGGAATGTTGTGTCCAGAATCTGGACCAGGGGGTTAATTGTAAAGCAGGAGGTAGAAATCAACTACACTTTACACTCATTAGATTACAGGCTAGGAGAAAAAAGTAGGGAAAAAATAAGTCGAAAGGAATAGGAGTTGTATTGAGGCTCAACAAAGCTAGGGATAGAAAATGTCTGAAAATTTCATATTGTTTTAATTCTTGATGAGTGTTGAGGATGTTCAATGTCTATTGTTCCCAGGAGAAAGCTGTTTAGCAACACACAGGCAACAAACTCCCCAACGTTGAAGTTCACCGGGTGGTGTGGGGCAGTGACATTGAGGACACAGAGGTAAATTGTGCGATCGCTCTTTAATGGCTTTGGCCCAATTTTCAAAGGCAGTCTGAGCATTGTTGACACCAGGTGGAAACTCTGAAGGGGTAATAGTTTGATGCTCTAAGTAGCTGGGATGGTCTGTTGCAGAAGCCGTGAAATTTTGTGGTTTGAGTGGCGATTTCTTCCAGTCCGCAGTAGAAAAACGAATATCGGCTATAGGTATACTCAGTTGTTGATTTAACTTACTCAAAATATTTTGTCGTCCAAAGGTCAAATTTTGTGCCCAAGCTGCACTAGAAGTAGCTACCCACAAAACATCACGCTGAATCGATAGGGGACGGGTATGTTTAGCCACTCCAGCACCAACTACTTCCGGCCAAAGCTTCAGCAGCTTTTGAAATGGGGGTTCTTCCCACTGAGGGGTTTGCTTGAGAGCACCTAAAATATCATTAACTGACTTGAGTGACATCTGATTGAAAGTAAATAACACTTAAGTTGGTTATAGAATAGACTTTCTACAAGATGAGGAAAAATTGTAGAAGTTGTATTCATTATTTCTTCTCCTACTTCCCCTACCTCTCCTACCCCCTACTCTCAATCCCCATATAATCGCTATATTGGCACAAAGTCTATTTCGAGTTCATTCATCTGTGTTGAAGACACCGTAGCTATGAGTCAAAATACTTATATCAATTCCTTTAATCGCTTATCTCAAGCACCTAGTTTAAAGCCTCAGTTAGCCACTGCTTTGGCCAGTTTGGAAGTACAACTAGATCAAGAATTGTCTCGGTATCGACGCACACGCAACGGAGCACCACCAGCAAATCAACGTCCGCAGTGGAATGAAGTAGCAACAACATTCGGTAGAAATCAATCATCAGGAATCAAGGCTCAACCAGAAGTTATTCCCCAGGACAGACAAATTTCCGCACCAACTAATCATGGGGAAATGTACAATCCTTTTCTCAATCCTTCTAAATTTCAAACCAATAAATCGAATTCACAGATTTCCTCACCTTCATCCCACTCTCAATTTTCTACACCCTCCCAGGCTTCCATACCCTCTTCTAGCCCCATACCATCATCAGTCAATACACCGGAACCTCAACCAGATTTTTCTAGTAGCCTAGTGCCAACAAATAAAACTGGGGAAAAGGAGACTTTACTTGATACAGATGAAACTCCTACCCATCCAGATGACTATTTAGAATCTAGTGAAGCTTTGCTGCGAAGCTTAACGGCAGAGGAAGAAGAGGAAGAAGAGTTAGCAACCCAGTCTAGTCATGGTAGTGATAGTTTGCTTTCACCAGTGGGTGTAGGTTCAATGCTGTTGCTATTATTCGCTAGTATCACTTTGGGTTATGTGGTGTTTAATCCCAACACTTTGCCGCATTTGCATTTAGATAAGTTATTTGCGGGTAATTCTGCTCCTCAGTCTGACTCAACTCCAGAGGTGACAGAGGGAACATCGGATAATATACCAACGAATAATATACCAACGAATAATATACCAACGACCACAACAGATCCATCACTCAAGCCCTTTATTCGATATCCCAATTTAGCGGCTCGTGAATTTACTCAAGTCAGAGATGCTAATGATGTTGTTGGTTTAAGTCCCAAGGAGCAACCAAAGCCTACTCAATTACCTAATTCAACTCAATTACCTAATTCAACTCAATTACCTAATTCAACTCAATTACCCAATTCATTAACTGTTAGACCACCGATTAATCCTATTCCTTCTACAGCTAATCTCCAGTCTGTACCGGACACCTCTTCAGTTGCTCCATTAACTAGTTTGAATAATGTTCCTAGTTCAGCATCACAAGCTCCAACCCCTAAAACTCAAACTGAGCCAAAGAATACAGCACCTTTACTAGATGAAGAAATCAAACCGTCAGCAGATGGTATTTTCTATGTAGTTACGGACAATCGAGGCGATGCTGCTTTAAATGCTGCACGTCAAGTAGTTCCTGATGCTTATTTATCTCGTAACCAAAGGTTGATTTATCTTGGTGCTTTAAAAACTAAGGAAGAAGTAAAACAGATGATCAAGCGGTTGGAGGCACAAGGAATTAAAGCCCGGTTACAAGCACAATAATCATCTCAAATCCAGATAGAACAGAAATATAGCAAAATATAGGTAGCAGTCCCATCTCTCCAAAATACCAATTTGGAATTGGGGAATTTTGGGCTGAAAGGGAATTTCAGGTTCTTACCTGTTCCCTGTAATTAAATCTAAAATCCATAGTTTCCTGGCTGGTAAACAGTGAAAGGAGAGGCGAAATGGAAGTGATGAAGCGGATGCTGCGGGTAATTCGCGCTAACCTCAATAGTTTGGTAGCCAGTCGGGAAGATCCAGAAATGATGCTGGAAAAGACCTTTGCCCAGATGCAAGAAAATTTGGTGCAATTTCGGCGCGGGGTAGCGGAGGCGATCGCTACTCAAAAACGCACGGAACGACAAGCCATAGCAGCCCGCTCCTATGAGGAAGAATGGTATCGTCGCGCTCAGTTGTCTTTACAGCAAGGAAATGAATTACTGGCACGGGAAGCCCTGACAAAACGTCGGCTTTACCAAGAAACTGCGACAGCCCTTTTCAGCCAAATCGAGCAGCAAAAAGAGGTGGTGGAGAAGCTGAAACAGGATATGCGGAGTTTAGAGTTAAAAATCAACGAAGTGCGAACGAAAAAAGATATGTATATTGCTCGCGCTCGTTCAGCTGAAGCTGCTTATCGTCTTCAGGAAATGCTCCATGGGCTGAGTGACGCGTCTAGTCTAGCGGCTTTTGAACGTATGGAGGAGAAGCTCATACAAATTGAAGCACAATCGGAAGCGATCGCCCAAATTAGTGGCGAGAATCTGGAACGACGATTCGCGGATTTGAAATCTACTAATGAGATAGATGGGGAATTGGCGGCGATGAAAAATCAAATGCTAATGCCACCAGATACCACACAACCAGATAATAACCCTCAACAATCTACATAAACTAAGGTGCAACTTGAGCAAAAATCCTGATTTCCAGATGATTCATCCTGAGTATAGGCAGTGAATCTAGCTAATTTACCTCTTGATGATTCAGAATGGAAAGAGAGACTAATGCCAAGTAAAAAGATTAGATTGAAAAGTAGCTATTAAAAATTAAACAAGCTCACTGTCCACCAAGTGCGTAAACCTCAAAAGGAAAAACAAAATTATGGGATTATTTGATCGCCTGAAACGAGTAGTTAGTGCTAACCTGAATGATTTGGTCAGTAAAGCCGAAGACCCAGAGAAAATGCTAGAACAAGCCATCCTGGAGATGCAGGAGGACTTGGTACAGTTGCGTCAGGGTGTGGCTCAAGCGATCGCTGCACAAAAACGCACTGAGAAACAGTACAATGATGCCCAAAATGAAATTAATAAGTGGCAACGTAACGCTCAACTAGCGATCCAAAAAGGTGACGAAAACTTAGCCCGTCAAGCTCTAGAGCGCAAGAAAACCTACTCAGAAACTAGCACTGCTCTCAAAACCAGTCTAGATCAGCAGACAACCCAGGTAGAAACTCTCAAGCGCAATCTGGTTCAGTTAGAGAGCAAACTGTCTGAGGCCAAAACCAAGAAAGAAATGCTCAAAGCACGGATTACCGCAGCCAAAGCCCAAGAGCAATTGGGTGCAATGGTTAGTGGCATGAATACCAGCAGCGCCATGGCAGCCTTTGAGCGGATGGAAGAGAAGGTATTAATGCAAGAAGCTCGCGCTCAATCTACTGCGGAGTTAGTGGGTGCAGATTTAGAACACCAATTTGCTCAGTTGGAAGGTAGCAGCGATATTGATGATGAATTAGCTGCGTTGAAAGCATCCCTCGCACCTGCACCAGAACCAAAAACCCTCCCCGCAGCACAAGAAACCCCCAGTCCTAAAGCCGCTGAACCTGTTGATGCTGAGTTAGATGCCCTCCGCAAGCAATTGGATCAGCTGTAAAGTTTTGCATAATGATAATTTGATGCAATCCCACACCTCTTGGTGGTGGGATTTTGCATTTCTGGTGAAATGAGAAAAGAAATTATAATCCCTTGAATCCCATAGCAGATTCAATCATTTGCTCTTTAGTTAGAGAATTTTGCCCAGCAGATTTTCTTTGATCAGCAAGTTGCTTGTGAATCCCAATTTGACTGAGGATAATTCCTAGTAATATTAAACTTCCACCCCAATATTGAGCTTGGTTCGGCACTTCACCTAAGATTAAATAGGCAGCTAAAATGCCTGCTAGTGGGGTCATAGAACCTGCTAAGGAGGCTTCAGATGTAGTAGTGCTTCTTAAACCTTTTAACCAAAATGACTGCCCTAAAACTACGATTATTGCTCCATAAACTAACATCCATTTCCATAAAAAAGGTGAGAATACATCCATAAAATGGTCGGCACCATAGAGAGTTAAGGCAATAAAAAAAAATATAATGCTGCCTAGTGCAGTGCGATATATATTGTAGATACCTGCGGGAATATGAGATATTTTTTGTTTGCCAATAATTGTGGAAATGGCGGTGATAATTGCCACTATCGCAGCCAATACTTCCCCCAGTCCCAAGGTGAAACCTGCCATATTAACCATGGTTGTTTTGGGAGTCTGAAGAAAAATGGTTAACGCTACACCGAAAAAAGCCACCAAGGAACCGAAAATTTCCCATAGACTGACTGTTTCTTTGAGTACGTAGATTGATAAAGCGATGATTAGGGGGGGTTCTAGGCGACCTACTAAAATAATATTATTGACGTTAGTTAGTGCTAATGCTTGGAAAATCAAACCGGGAGCAATAGCACCAGATAAGATAGCAACTATGGAGAGATAAAACCAATCTTGTTTTGAAATTTGTTGTAAGTTGGTCTGGTTCCACTGTTGCCAATATATGGTGATCAATACTAACAACGCACACAAGTTACCCACTAATAAAACGTTACACAAAGAAATGGGATTGCGATCGCCTATAAAATTTTGAGCACCAATTTCTGTTAACTTGCGGGTGACAGCGTTAGATGCACCAAAAATCAAGACTGCTAGCCACAGATATGCTTGTCCGGGAATTTTAAGTATAAGATGTGACCTCTTTTTTCGTTTTTCACCCATAAAGCCACAATTCTGCCAGCAATTTGATCCATTCTAAGGTATAAAATTGAAACTGAGATAAGCTGATTCTGAGAAAATGCTGAATGACCTGTTAATTATTTATAGGCATAAATTCAGATAATTAGTATTGAGGTTTCAGATGTAATTCAGTAGTAAATGTGAACCTGAATATAGTCGCATTATTAAGGATAGACAAATGAAATCTCATTCTCCCTTCATTGCTACTGTAATTGTCGCTGGAATGCTTGCTGTTGTTAATGCTCCTTTTCCTGCTATTCATCCTGTCTCGGCCCAAGGAATGAAGCAGGAAATGAAAGATGCTACAGGCTTAAGCAGTAAACAAAAAATCGATATGCTGAATAAAAGTAAGGGGCAATTTGGTAGTGGTGATCAACTGAGACGTTATTTTTTTGGTGATTTAGAACCAATTTCTGTGCAACCTGGTGGTGCAGGTATGGTAGTAAATCTCTACAACAAAGCAAATAATATTACAATTTCTTACTGTGCAACTTATGATGTTGTAGTTGCCCTAAAATCTGGTAAGATCACTGCCTTTGCACCAGAAGAAGTTAAATAAGGGGAAAGCAATAGACAGCAGAATTCAGAAGTTAAAATTTCAAGATTTTTACGTCATATATTTGTCATCAATTTTCGTCCTGCATTTAGCTGTACAATCTTTTATTCTTCTGTATTCTGCCTTCTTGATTTACTCACATTTTCAGTTAATCAATAGTCATGCCCAATAAATTTGATATTGAAGAGAGATAATCTTCACAGGTAAGAAATACAGAGATTTTTGTTTTCAATAAATATGTGCAATTAATTTTGCTTAGGTACTGAATATGGCCTACAGAGATATAATTTTATTATTACATCCGGTAATTGCTGTAATTGTAGTTTTTCCTTTAATTGGTATTATCGTGCATCGCGCATGGCAAACTCGTCAACGTCGTTTAGAAGCTAAAGCTACAGGTAAAAGCAAAATTTCTCCAGCAGTCGGCCAAGAACATGTTCAATTTGGTCGGTGGTTAACAGGTGCTGTAGTTGGGATTGTCCTTTTAGCTTTAGGCAATGATATTTTCGGTCATATTGTTGATGAAAAAATTTGGAGTAAGAATTCTTTTCAAGTCATTTTTATTGTTGTCTTATTTCTTGCTACTATTGCTGCCCAAGCTCTGTTATATAAAGCCAAGGATAAACGGTGGCGGGGAATTTTTGCCACTTTAACTGGTATGGGTTTAGTGATACTTGGTTGTCAAGAGGGAATTTATCGGCAAACTGATAAATGGTATATTTCTCATTATTACTATGGTTTAACTGCGGCTTTATTAATGATTTTTTCCTTAGCTATTTTACCAGATATTTATAAAGATAAAACCAATGTTTGGCGGCGTGTTCACATTATCTTAAATAGTATAGCGTTATTATTGTTTATAGCCCAAGGTATGAGCGGCAGTAAAGCACTATTAGAAGTTTCTCTATCTTGGCAAGAGCCTTATATTTATAAATTGTATGAATATAAGTGTGATACTCAAATGTGTACAATTGAATCTCCTCAGTTATCTCCCCAGCGTTGATTCATTATTAGTGTTATTCGCGCAAAGCATAACCGACGCTTCTCACTGTATGAATTAAACGTTTTTCTTGATTTTCTTCTAATTTTAGCCGGAGGTAACGAACATAAACTTCGATAATATTAGAATCTCCCATGAAATCGTAACCCCACACTTGTTCTAAAATTTGTTCTCTAGTTAAAACTTGACGAGGATAAGTGAGGAAATATTCTAATAAATCAAATTCTTTAGCTGTTAATTCGATGGTGCGATTACCTCGAAATACTTCACGGGTGCGACGATTTAAACTTAAATTATCAAATGATAGTATGTCTTTATCGGTTTCTTGAGTTCGACGTAAATGAGCACGGATTCTCGCGAGTAATTCTTCAATACTAAATGGCTTGACTACATAATCATCCGCACCTGCATCTAAGCCGGTGACGCGATCGCTTACTTCATCCTTCGCTGTTAACAAAATTACTGGTACTAGATTGCCTGTAGTTCGCAACCGACGACAAATTTCTACACCAGATAAATCCGGGAGCATCCAATCCAAGATTAATAAATCTGGTGTAGACTCTCGTGCTAAGGTTAAACCTGTAATTCCATCATGAGCAACACTGACCTGATATCCTTCGCTGTTGAGTTCTAATTCAATAAAGCGGGCCAGTTTAACTTCATCTTCCACCATCAGGATATGTGCTGTCATATTTTTGAATCTATGCTAGGTAGTTTGATCATAAAAGTATTTCCTTGCATGGGTCTGGGTTGGACTGCAATCTGACCACCCATATTTTCTACCAAACGTTTGACTATGGCTAAACCCAAACCAGTCCCCCCAGTTGCACGGGTACGAGATGAATCGATGCGGTAAAAAGGCTCAAAGATGCGAGCATATTCTTGTTCGGGAATTGTGGGAGCGCGATCGCTCACTTGCACAGTTACCCAACCATTCCCTTCATTTAGTTGTAAAGTAATTGGTTCCCTATCATTTGAAAATTTCACTGCATTATTGAGTAAATGTTTAAATACCTGCATTAATTGTTGATAATCTGCCTTGACTTTAATCGAAACAGGAGGTAAATCTAAATCAATTTTTCTATGTTCAAATTTAGCTGTAATTTGTGCCATGTCTATCAATACATCATTGATCAAGACTATAGTTGCAGGTAAGGGCATGACACTATTACTCGCTCTGGCTAAATCTAGGAAATCTTGTAAAATTTCAATCATGCGTTCTGCATCTGCTACTGCCATTTCTAAGGTTTCTTTTTGAGCATCAGTTAAATTTTGGCTACGTTTTAAGGTGCGTTGCAAATAGCCAAAAATCATTGTTAATGGCGTGCGTAATTCATGGGCTAAATCATTAATTAATTGTCTCTGTTGCTCTTTAATATTGTGCAACTGCATTAACAGTTCATTCCAACTATGTGCTAAGGTTCTAATTTCTTTAGGGATACCTTTTAACTTGATTTCCTGTGGATTTGGGTTGGTAATACAAGTGATAGCCCAATCATTCATTTGTTGTAATGAAAAGAGGGATTGCTTGATAAATAAGCTAGTCATGACTGTTGTCAGCACCAGCCATAATATACTCATATTTCTCACTTGGGGAATTAAACTTAAAATGTATAAATTGGCTTGAGGATTAGTCCTCATAATCATTTGATGAATTTCTAAATTTATCCATATATTTAAGCCAAATACTCCGAACGCAAATATAAATATAATTCCCATAATCAAGCGTGATTTTAGGGAAAAATTTTGAATCTTTCCGTAAATAAATCTGTCTATACCATCACTATTACTTGCATTCACATTCATTACTATAACCAAACTAAGTGATTAATCCCCAAAGGAGAGAATAAGTGAGAACTTATCTTTTGATATAATCATCAATAATAACCTATACAATATAGTTTTGTAACTTATGATTTGGGAGCATCTCTATTTTGCAAAAACGCGGAATAATTAGCCGAAAAGGCTCCGCGTTAGCGAAGCTTTCGCTTTAGCGATACGTGTTATTTGTATCTTCGTGGTTTGTTCATGTCATGTCTTTTTTAAGTTAAAAACTCAGAAAAAATAAACTTACACATTTGGGATGATCCCTATAATTTGAGGGTTCATATAGTAGCTACCATGCTAGAAAATGTGTTAACATCACGGAAATAATAATATGAGAACTTACACAAAATTTCTCTCAAACCTTATTGCTTCATTGTCTTCATGGTTCATTATTCTGTAAATTGTGCGTAACTCATAAATATTTATGATTTTTGTGATATTATTTTCAGATTGTTTATTGTATAGACATCAAATGTAAAATCTCCATCCTTGACAAGGGTATGTAGTTGCACTTGTTCATCTATGGATTTGATTAATAGATAATATTAATACAAGAAACAAGTTTTAAGATTATTCACAATAAAAATTTACTTATTCTATAAATGATATGATGTTGAAAATTTTTTTATCAGTTTCTCAGGAACATCTCATATAAACTCTGTATGCAAGCGTGTCTCATTCATGAAACAAGAAACCACCTAATCTGGAAGGGATAGAAAACACAGAAAAACACAGGCTGAAAAGGAAAACATATCCACGTTAATGATCTAGATGCTACATTGATAAATGTAAAATTTCACTAAAAAATATATACAAATATTCAACATACTCTTAATATCTGGCTATTTAAAACAACAACCGATGCAAGCTAGTGATGATCAAAACTTTTCAAACCAGTTAATTAAACGCCAGTTAAAAGTAATAGAGCTTTTATCGTCTTTAAATTATCGGACTGGAGAATTAAGTCTTTATTTACAAAAAATTGCCTGTGGAGTGAGTGAACTGATAGATGTCCATTGGTCAGTTGTTACCCTTTGTCAAGCTGGGTTAGAAAATGTTTTAGCTAGTAGCATTGATATGGGTGCAGGAGAACATATTTATGCCTTGCACGGTTCACTGACAGGAACAGTCATAGAACTTGGTCACTCCCTAGCAGTTGAAGATGTCAATCAACATCCTGAATATGGAGAAGCACCAGCAGGATATTGTTCCTATTTAGGAATCCCTTTGCGAACTGCTCAAGGTGAAATCATTGGTACTATTTGCTCATTTCATCAACAACCGCGCAAATATAGTCCTGAAGAAATTGAAATCGTCGAATTATTTGCAGAAAGAGCCGCTACAGCAATTGATCATTATCAACTTTATCAACAACAGTGTCAATTTAATCGAATTTTGGCAGCAGAAGTAGAAAAACGAACAATTGAATTAAAGGCAGCACAAGGGAAATTAATTGAGCAAGAAACTCTAGCAGCAATTGGAGAATTTACAGCTAGTATAGTTCATGAAATTCGCAATCCCTTGACAACGATGAAAATGGGATTAAAGTATTTTCAAAAACATATTTTTAATGATGATGCTCAAGAGCGATTATTTTTAGCACTTAGTGAAGCCAATCGTTTAGAAAGATTGCTAAATGAAATTTTATTATATGCCAAACCTCAAGTTTTACAGCTTGCTGAACTAGAAATACATGAATTTATCCAAACATTGTTGATATATGTGCAATCAATGGCAGAGGCACAAGATAAAAAAATTGCATTTATTCCGGCTAATAAAATGGTAAAAGTTTTAGCAGATGGGGATAAACTCAAACAAGTATTTATTAATTTGATGCGTAATGCCTTTGAGGCTAGTTCACCAGGTGCTGTTGTCAAATGCAGTTTAAATTTGAGTTGTCCAGGTCAAATTACTATTGATATTCAAAATGATGGAGAACCTATCCCCCCAAATATATTAACTCAGGTGATGCAGCCTTTTTTTTCCACTAAACCTGATGGTACTGGCTTAGGTTTAGCAATTAGTAAGCGAATTGTTAATGCCCATGGTGGAGATTTAAATATACGCTCTGATTTCCATATAGGCACAATAGTAAGTGTACAATTACCCTTATTATTGAATATTCTGCCACCTAATGTTAAATAACATTGTGGAGATGATTGTGTTAATCTTAGTTATTCTTTAGCTTGATTACTAATTAATTTTTCTGTAATTTTCTGCTTTGTTGATGAATTTGAAATCGCTGACTATGTCTACCCAACGCATAATAGAAAGTATATATACTGATGGCGCTTGCACAGGTAATCCTGGCCCTGGTGGTTGGGGTGTGGTGGTTTATTTTAATGATGGCTCAGTCTATGAAATGGGCGATGGTTCCCGCCATACTACCAATAATAAAATGGAAATGCAGGCAGCGATCGCTGCCTTGGAATATTTCCAAGCCTCTGGACAAAGCCAACCAATCAATCTCTACACTGATAGCGAGTATCTGATCAACTGTGTCACCAAATGGGTGAAAAACTGGAAGAAGAAAGGCTGGAAAAAAGCCGATGGCAACCCAGTCCAAAATCAAGATTTGTTAGAAAGTCTTGACAATCTTAATAATCGGCTAATCAACTGGCAACATGTGAGAGGACATTCCGGTAATATCGGTAACGAAAGATGTGATGCGATCGCACGTTCTTTTGCTACTGGTAAAATCCCCTCTTTGCAACAATTACCATCTACCAATATTTACCAATCTTTACCTAAATTAACTTTAACAAAAGTAGCAAAAGTATCAGAATCCGCACTAAACTCTACAATAATTAACAAAGATACACAGGATTGCAATACTTTTGCATCAGACTTAACCACTATGGAACCACCTACAGCATCGGCTGCAACCACAAATGACGAAAAACCGCCGGAAATGAGAGTTTCCCAACTCCGTAACTTGGTGGAAACATTGCGTATTGCTGATGAAATTGCAGAAAAAGGCTACTTAATTACCAGTTCTGAATTAGCAGATTTAATGGATGTTCATGCTAGTGCTGTCACCAGTCGTGGAGACCAATGGCGCTGGCGTAACTGGATAGTTTCACGGGTACGCAGAGAAGGAAATCAAATTCTTTGGGAATTAGAACGTGGTGACAAGCTAGGCAATGATGTGGAATAGGGTGAAGTAACTGAGAAGTTCAGGAGTATGGCCTCAGCCATACCAATAACCCCTGCTTTCTTTCAACCAGACACCATATCAGCGTATTCTCTGCCCCTCCATTCTCGTGGCTGGCGGAATGCAGATAGAAAAATTCTCAACACTGCTAAGGGGTCAGCTAGGGGAGAAAGCCAAAATAACCAACCACCTTGGGAATTTGTCCGATCATAAGAAGGAGCGATCGCTAATAATAAAGCAAAGCGAATTATCAGCAGAAATATATTCAGACCCAGCAACAAAGACATGGTCAGATGAATAGGTGGGGAAATGAGGAGGTAACTCAAAACAACTATCAAAGGTAAACCCTGAACAGCTAACAGTAACCACAAATCACCCCAAATTTGCGCGCGGGAAGAAGCATCCTTCAAATCAAGACTACGTCCCCATTCCTTCCATGTTTCCCACGCCCCCTCATACATCCTGACCTTGAGCACCTTGGCCCCATCTAAAAAACCCACCTGGAAGCCCTGTGCTGCCACATTCCGCGCCAAAGTGACATCATCACAAAACGAACCCTTAGCACTACTGTAACCATCTACCGCCCCCAAAACCTCACGACGGCATAAAAAACATTGTCCATTGGCCATCACCCTTTCTGCTTGGGAACTATTCACACCAGCAGAATCAAATCGATATAGCAGGGTCATTAATAAAGCTGGTTGCAGCCAGCATTCCCCTGGATATTTGAGAATAAACTGGGGTGACAGGGACACCAAATCATAACCCTCTGCTTCTGCCGTCTCCACTAAACTTGCTACCAAGCCAGGATGAGGCTGAACATCTGCATCCATCCCCAAAAACCACTTACTTCCTTTGGCAGTTTGCAAAAAACCATTATGTAAAGCCCAAGGCCGACCCACCCAACCAGGTGGTAAAGGGTCATCAGTAAACACACGAAAGCGGGGGTCTTTGGTATTAGCAGCTTTTACCAAGTCTGGTGTACCATCTACAGACCTGCTATCAACAACAATGATTTCCCTCACTTCATAACTTTGTTGACTTAAACCAGCCAATAAAGGGCTAATTCGTAAAGCCTCATTGAGAGTCGGGACTACAATGCTCACACTACCTAACATTTCCGGTGTTGGCTGTTGTGGTTGTAGAGGTGGATGGCGCATAGGCCCCTTCAACAGTCGAGATAAAAGAATGGCTGTGGCTGGGACTTGAAATAAGAGTAAGAGGAGAGGGAGAAGGCTGTCTATAATCAAAATACTCAGCTATTAAAACTTTGTGGACGCTTTGCCGTCTTAAGACGTGCAGATAATCAAACTAGAAGAGTCTAAACAATTATTAAATTTTCCCAGACTTTATCCGCAGATAAAGCAAGTTGCAAGCAAAAATAGGGGTATGGGTGTGAAGAGGCGCTTCACACCCCCAAGACAAGCATGAAGCGTGCTGAGTATTTGTCTACTGAATTTACTCAGCACCTTTTCATTCAGCTTACTTAAGAGCAACCTTAACGCTAGCAACTGACACTTCCTTAGCTACTGGTTCAACAGCAAGAGGAGTAGCAGATGCACTAGAACCCTTTAACCACAGGACTACAGCCGGAGTGACACCAAGCACTAAACCTAGTAAAACAGGGATAGAGAAACCAGCCGCTAAACTCATCACTGTGGCAAAACCAAAGTTCCCTAAATAAACTATTAAAGGTACGGTCAGCGGAAAACGTTCTAATTTAATGGGATTATTTTTCCACAATAGGGCAGCAACTGACATAAACACCATACCAGTTCCCATCCAGCCCACAAAGTTTTGATAGGGCATTCCAAAGAAAGCACCTGGTTTGTGCCAGTACCAGAAGGGAAGAGAAGTTTGACTCATGGCAGGGTCAAGGACAAAATCCCAAGATGTCAGCAGCAAAGCACCCAAACCAATTGCACCAATATGCCGCAACAAAGAGGGTTTTCTATCAACTTCTAAGCCAACTCGTGCTAGTACATAAGCCACACATCCCAAGTAAAACCAAGACAGGGGAATTGTGAAGGGTACTAAACCAGCAATTTTGTAACCCAAGCCACTCAGATAGCTGTAGTGACCAAAAGGAAAGCCTGTGCTAGTCCCTAATAATTCACTGGTTAAAGAAATCAACACAGAAGGTAATAGAAAAGCCAAAGCGCGACCTAAACCCAAAGTTCGGTAGGCATACAGGAACACCCCAGCCGCACCCAAAATCATATACACTACCCCACCACCAGCCATACTCATTTGCATAGCCTGTTCTCCAACTTCAGATAAGCTGGAAATAATTTCGGGGTTAGGAATAACTAGCAATATCCCTACTAGTCCAAATACCATAGACACGATATGACCTATTAGGCATACGCGTTCAGCAATAACAAGTTGTCTCATGGTCAGTCCTTCAGATGTGACAAGCGGCTATTCGACTGCTAACAGTTTACAAATGTTTAAGATCATATTTAACTTATTTCTACCGTAATTCTCACCAAACTTGTTAGCTTTTTTCGGGAGAGTTTAATTGCCCATAGGTTGGGTGAGAAAAAAAGATGATGTTAAACTGAGATTAAAGGCTAGAAAAATCTGCATCCGTCTCACTTCACTCGCAACTATGCTCTCAAGGTCTAACTAGTCCTTGCTCACACACGAGTTATACTCACTAAACAAAACAAACAGATTGGGCAGCCTCTATCTTGGGTTAGGTTCAATATGGCCTTTGATTTCCTATACCTGAGGGTAGAAATAGCTGTACCCAGTCTTGGGAATACCAACCTATGTCCATTTTCAAAATAATTCCTTGGTTTTCCCTAGCACTAGTGCTGCTAAGTTATGGTACTTTAGGCTGGGTAATATCAGAAACCCATGTCTCTTGGGTTATTTGGCTAGTAATTTTAGTTGCTATCTTAATCTTGCTACTCGGCTTGACTACTCCTTGGTCAAAATTAGCCCAATATTACAGCATCTTCCTCAAATCTAATATCAGAGCTTTTGGGGCTACTGTAGCAGCAGCATTTCTCTTTTTTCTGATGCTGGCCTGGTTTAAGGTATTTTTGGATACTTTGCTAATGATAGCAGCGACAATTCTTGTCAAAATAGACTTTCAATCTGCTGGAGTCAAGGAAAGTCTGGCTTTTACTTTGATGTCTATCACTTCTATTGCTGGCTTGGTAGGCGGTGCATTCCTGAATCAATTAGTATAATCTTGCTTCAGTTGTCAATAGCAAAGTTAAATTCAACTCAAACCATTGACAACTGAGTGAAAAATTAGCTAGCTACAGCTTCAGTTGCAGCGGGGTAAACGCTAACTTTTTTGCGAGACTTACCTTTTCTTTCAAAGGTAACTACACCGTCAACTAAGGCAAACAAGGTGTCATCATTACCAATACCCACATTGTTACCGGGGTGGAATTTGGTTCCCCGTTGACGTACCAGAATATTCCCTGCACGCACAACTTGACCACCAAAACGCTTTACACCTAGTCGTTGAGCATTAGAGTCACGACCGTTGCGTGTACTACCTGTTCCTTTCTTATGAGCCATGATTTCCTCGTGCTGAATTTATGTTTCTGTTTAATTATTGATTAATTATTCCGCAGCAGCTTCTTCTGCGGCACTTTCCACAGCGGGAGTGACAGAGATTGGTGCGTCTTCAGAAACTAAAACTGTACCGTTGAGAGTGATAGAGTTAATCAAAAGTCTGGTGATTTCCTGACGATGACCCCGTTTTTTGCGGGTTTTCTTCTTAGGCTTCATCTTGTAGACGATAACTTTGCGACCTCTCAAATGTCTCAAAATTGTTCCTTCTACAGTGGCACCAGTTACTAATGGCTGGCCAATGGTGACTTCACCATCATGCTGCACAAGTAATACAGAGTTTATTGTAACTTTTTCTTCTGGTTCGGCGTGGAGTAGTTCAATGTCGTAAAAACGACCTGCTTCTACTTTGAGTTGTTTGCCACCAGTTTCAATAATTGCGTAGGTCATGGAATTTTTTTTGCAGGTTGCCGTACAGGTAGCTGGAGTTAATCTCTTGTAGAGACGCAGTTAATTGCTTTTGCCAGCTTTTCAATTGTGTCTACCTGATCCGAGCGGAAATTAGACAGACAATCTAACATCATATATTGTTTGCAATTTATCAGTCAAGAATTGTAAAAAATAAAAATTTTGCTGGCGTTGACTGGAATGGGCGGGTTTGCTGTTGTAGATAATCAGGACACAGAACTAAACTCCAGAATCTGAGCAGCAAGTTAGATTTGCTCAGATTTTTATTTTTTTACTCCAGAGACGTACAGATTACAGACAGGAAGGCAAAAATTAAAGTTGTGAATAATGCGAGTATCAACTGGTGGCCATGGAAAGACGAGCAGTAGAAGCAAGAACCATTTTCATCGGGTTAGCAGGTAGTCATGGTTATGGGTTAAATCGTCCTGATTCTGATTATGATTACCGGGGAGTGTTTATTGCTCCCAAACGTTATTATTTGGGATTTGATCAGATTGAACAAAAAGATACTGGTTGGCATGAACCAGGTATTTTACCCTTTTTGGATAATAATCAAGATACGGTGATTTATGAGTTAAGGAAAATTATTAATTTATTAGCAGGAGCAAATCCGAATGTTTTAGAATTGTTGTGGTTAGAAAATTACCCTGTTTTAACTGCTGTGGGACAGCATTTAATCAGTCACCGCCAAATATTTTTGAGCAAGAAAGTTAAACATACCTATGCTGGTTATGCTTTTGCTCAAATTAAGAAAATGGAAACCCATCGCAAGTGGTTATTAAATCCACCTAGTAAGAAACCTGTTCCTGCTGATTTTGGCATTGAAGATGAAGAGCCTTTATCTAAAGATGAGTTAAATGCTTTTTTGGAATATCTTTATATATTAATTAGAGGAAAAATAGAATTTCTGGAAGAATCTGAGCAACTATATAAACTGTTGACGGCAGATATTGATTTTAAAGGAATGTTGAAACAATATGCTTTACCAGATGAGGCTTTAGCATATACACAGAATTTTACTCATAGTCGGAAAGATTTTATTCGGTTATTAAAAAAGAGTCAAAATTATCAAATTGCCTTGCGGGAGTGGAAGGCTTATCTGTCTTGGCAAGAAAATCGTAATCCCGCTAGGGCTGAAATGGAAAGAAAGTCAGGTTTTGATTTGAAACATGGAATGCACTGTATTCGACTGCTGCGGAGTGGTTTGGAAATATTGCAGCGTGGAGAAATAATTGTAGACCGGAGAATTGCTGGTGATATTGAGGATTTGCAAGCAATTCGGGAGGGAGAATATAGCTATGAACAGGTGATGAGTATGGCTGATGATTTAGTCAAACAAATGGATGTGTTTTATGAACAATCAAATTTACCTCATCGACCAGATTTAGAGCTAATTAATAATTTGTGTATGGAATTAGTAGAAATGCAGGGATGGGAATGATTTAGAATGGCGTTTTGGTGTGGAGATGTATTTTGTGCCCGGAATGGGGATGTTGAAAGGTCAGTTCTCGCGCATGGAGATGTAATCGTGTGACACCAGCATTGCAACCATAGAAGCGATCGCCTAAAATCACTATACCTAGTCCTTGTTGATCAGCTGCATGAACTCGCAATTGGTGAGTGCGTCCCGTTAACGGGATAAATTCCACACGAGTGTAATTGTCTACTCGTTCTATCACTCGAAACTGAGTAATACTCGGTTTACCATATTGAAAATCAACTTGTTGATAAGGTCGTTTTTCTGGATTTCCCCACAAAGGTAAATTAATTACACCTGTATTTACCTTGAGATTACCGGCCAGAATAGCTTCATAAACCTTGTGAATTTTTCGTTGTTGAAACTGTTGACTCAGGTGAGAATAGCTAAAACTGTCTTTGGCTATAAGTAATATTCCTGAAGTCTCTTGGTCTAATCGATGCACAGCCATTAATTCTCCACCATAGCGAAGACGCAAGCGACTGAGAACACTATCTTGATTATCATGATAGCGTCCTGGTACAGACAGCAAGCCTGGGGGCTTATTCACCGCTATTAGCCATTCATCTTCATAAATAATTTCCTCATTACCACTCGACTCCTGAGTAGGAGAAAAGCGCAGATGACTTTCCTCTCCTTTGAGAAAATAATGAGATTGCAGTCCCGATAACAAAAACCCCATCAACGGTTGACACCTTTCCTCACAAGCACCGTAAAACTCACCCTGTACTTTATCCTGTACAGATGAAGGGCCATACCAAAACTCAGCCATAGCGATAGGTTTTAGTTGATGAGTGGCAGCATAATGTAATAACTTAGGAGCGCAACAGTCACCTGTACCCGTGGGTGTTCCTGCGGGTAGTAATTCCTGCAATGATAAAGACTGCCCAGAAAAATTAGTTAAACTGTAGGCAGCGTGCATTTGAGCTTGTAACTGTCGAGATAGTTCTTTGCGGCGTTGTTTGAGGTCTCTAATCTTTGTATCTGCGGCAGCTATTAGCTCTTGGAGAGGCTTTAAAACAAGATTTTGACGACGTTTGAGGTGACGGCGGGCAATTCCTTCTTTCTGGCTTTCTGTTTCCAGTTGGGCTATGGCTAAAGAAAGGGTTTCACCTGTGAGTGTTTGACATAGTTGCTGGCGTTTTTCTTGGCGTTGTTGTTTGTTGTGACGATGGTGAATATCGATAGTTTGTAATTCCTGGTAAAATTCGGCTGTTAATGTTGCATATTTTTGTCGTTCTGGTAGTTGTTGCAGGTGAATAAGTTCTTGTTTAATATTTTCTAATGCTGCTAAAGTTTGTGCTTCCAATAAAGCTACTTCTTCTCTACCGGGAATAGGTGGAACCCAACCATCAACGATACTGCAACCATTCAATAATCCTGAGAAAGCTTTAATTACTCTTTGTTCACCAGTTACTAACTCAACTATTAAAATTCCATACATTTTTCCTTCATGGGAATAAAGGTTATTTTCTTGTAATTGTGCCATTAAACCTTGGGCTATGGCTTCTGCTAAAGTTGTGCGTGGTAGCTTTAATAGTTCACCAGTTTGGGGACATTTTCCTTGGTAGTAATAGCTAGGAGTTGAAGGAGAAATTATGGTCTTGGAGTCTAGGAAATCTGACAGGGTATGAAGAAGATTCATGTCAGCAACTTGGGTATTTATGCCAAGAATTAATAAATTTACGTGATGTGAAAAATAAATAACTTTTTTTTCATAGTAGAGACGTACCCTGAAAACGTCTCTACAAAAATCCTAAATCACAAAACCTCCCTACCCAAATAAACCTGTAACACCTCTGGTACTTGAATTGTGCCATCTGGTTGCTGATAATTTTCCAGAATAGCTGCCATTGTTCTACCCACAGCTAAACCAGAACCGTTGAGAGTATGGACAAATTGCGTTCCTTTCTTATTACCTTCCTTAAAACGAATATCTGCCCTTCTCGCTTGGAAATCACCACAATTTGAACAGCTAGAAATTTCTCGATACTTCCCAGCAGAAGGCAACCAAACTTCTAAATCATAGGTTTTTGTTGACCCAAAACCTAAATCACCTGTACATAAATTAATCACCCGGTATGGCAATTTTAAAGCCTGTAAAATCGCTTCCGCATTGCCGACTAATTTCTCTAATTCATCAAAAGAAGAACTAGGATGAACAAGTTTTACCAACTCAACTTTATTGAATTGATGCAACCTAATTAAACCCCGCATATCTCTTCCATAACTTCCTGCTTCTCGACGAAAACAGGGAGTATAAGCACAGTGGTAAATTGGCAAATCTTCCCCATTCAGAATTTCCCCCCGATAAAGGTTAGTTACAGGAACTTCTGCTGTGGGTATCAACCACAAATCATCATCAGCACATTTAAAGCTATCTTCTCCAAATTTTGGTAACTGGCCAGTGCCAGTTAAAGAATCAGTATTTACCAATAACGGAGGACTAACTTCTACATAGCCAGCTTCTGTTTGTGTCTTCAGCATAAACTGAATTAATGCCCTCTCCAAAGCTGCACCTGCACCAACCAGGGTGACAAACCGACTTTGGGCAATTTTGACCGCACGTTCAAAATTGAGAATACCTAACTTTTCACCAATTTCCCAATGGGGGAGGATATTTGGGTTTTGGGGAATATATTCATCTCCCCAGCGTCTGACTTCTTGGTTTTCTTCCTCACTTTGACCAAAGGGTGTAGAATCGCTAGGTAAGTTAGGCAGTGCTAACACCAACTCCTCAATTTGAGCTTTGAATTCTTTCTCTTGGGGTTCCAGTCCACTTAATTGCGCTTTAATGGAATTACCTTCATCTTTTAAGGCTTGAATTTCTGGATCTTGGGGATTAACACCAGATTTGACCTTTTGACCAACGAGTTTACCAATTTCATTGCTACGGGCCTGAAGTTGATTACGTGTACTTTCTAGTTCCCGTTGCTTTTGATTTAACTCTAAAATTGGCTGGATGTCATATTTACCACTACGACTATTCAAGCGTTCTTGAACGAATTGGGGATTTTCCCGTATTTGCTTAATATCTAGCACAGATTTTACTCAATTTTTCGCCTATATCTTTCTGCCAAAACATCAGCATATCCTGATTTTTAGTCATTAGTCATTAGTCAGATTAAATAATTATTGTGTGGAGGAGTGAGGGTTTTTCCAAAAATCCACTGGTTTCACTTCATTCGTATTTACAGTCTGTGGAAGATGTGAAAACGATAAATCAGTTAAAAATTATACTGATAATTTATGTATTTATACTATCCATGACCGAGAGACTATAGAAAGAACCAAATATTTTCTGCCTTTAATTGGGAATGACGAATAAAAGTGAGCGTTTACGGAAATGTGATTTTCCAATATGTATTTATAACTGTACTTTACCGTAGCAAAAATTTTTTGGTATATTTGCTCCGTACCGCAAGTTCACTAAGTGAGGATAAATAGATGCATCAATTGAGCCACTCCTATAACAATCCAGGTTTAAAATCGAGCTTATATTTACCGTTTATAACTTCATGTTTAGCTCTAAATTTAGTTGGTTTTGGTGTAGAGTCTGCAAATGCCAATGAAAGTCAAGCTGTCAATTTTCCTCAGAAGAGTCATTCCTTAACTAACTTCAAAATAGCTGCTAATGAAAAGGTCAGAATAGCTGTACTTGATTTTGATTTTAGCAGTGTTAGTAATCCCAGTTTATTATCAATTATTCAAGGTGGCAGTAAAGGTGTTAGCGATATCTTAGTTAATAGATTAGTTAAAGACGGTAATTTTGTTGTTGTGGAACGCAGTCAATTAGATGCCATTCTGCGGGAACAGAATTTAGGTGCTTCTGGACGATTAGACGCTAGTACAGCGGCTCAAATTGGCCGGATATTAGGTGTAGATGCGATCGTCATTGGCTCAGTTACTCAATTTGATTTACAACAAAGACGTTCTGGTGGTGGCTTTCTGGGCATTGGTGCAGGTTCTACTGATACAGATGCCTATGTAAAATTGAATATTCGAGTTGTGAATACAAATACAGCGGAAATATTATTTGTAGCAGAAGGAAATGGCAATCAAAGTCAGTCAGACAGTCAAGTTTCCATACTAGGAATTGGTGGTGGTTCTTCTACTAGTAATGAAGGTAAGTTATTGACATTAGCCACTGAGAAAGCTATTGAACAAGTGGTAACTGAATTAAATGCTAAATCTAGTAAATTAGCTGCTTTACCAAAAGCAGCACCCACTGTAAATGCTGTGGTTGCTGACGTGACGGGAAATAGTGTTGTTTTAAATAAAGGTAAATCCGATGGTTATCGCACAGGAATTAAACTGTCGATTGAGCGAGTCACAAAACAAGTAAAAGATCCAGCTACTGGAAAAGTTATCCGTAGTATTACACAACCACTAGGTGTGATTGAGATAGTGGAAGCTGATGATAGTTCTAGTGTGGGCAAAATTATCTCTGGTGGGAAATTTAAAGTTGGGGATATTGCTAAACCTGCTCAATAAGATGGTAAGCAATGTACTTGCTGTATTTTTTATCTTCTTACTTGGTAATGCGGTTGAGTAATAACAGTGATGCTAGTAACCCTGCAACATGAGCAGAAACGGTATTAGTGTTAGCTTGAACCACTAGCATATCTAAACCGCTGATAATGCGATTGGGGTCAAATAGTTGTGTGCTGATAGCTTGGGGAGATATAGACCTAGCTACTAATGTTCCGACTATAGCTTGGGCCCCAATCAACGTGACTAGTGTTCCTCCTAAATTTATCCAGAGTCCTAAGCGCAATATTTGTATGGTTTCTAGCTTGCGAGGACGATTGTTGGGGTTGGAAGATTGAAGTTGATTGCCAATGCGGGTGTAACGATAAGCTAAATAAATACCTGCACCTAAAACTACTAGTCCACAAATAGCCAAAAACACTCCAAACCCTGTACCTGGGTTGTTGCTAGGACTACCTGCTCTTTGACTAAAGATGCCAAATAGCAAGATAATGATGCCAGAAATCACTCCCAGCACTAACTGTATCCAGAAACTGATCCAACCTGTTAAACGAAACATTTCAGCGATCGCTCGGAGATTGGAGGAGGAGTTTTCGGGGTTTTGTGTCATAAAGTTAAGCCAGTGAATAGACTCTTCAAGGTTTTTGGGTGTTGATTATACTCAATTGAAAATCGAAAGTCTCAAAATCTCAACCTGAACTACTCTAAGAATCAGGTTGAGAAATAATCTCAAATCCATACTTGCTGAGGTTTTGCTTCAGTCTTGTACTCATTTTCAATTTTTAATTTTTCACTTTTTACACCCTACTCTTTGGCAAGAGTACATCAACTAGAGGTCAATTTGACCAATAATTGATTATGATAAGTCTCCTCCAGTCAACAAGGTTATGGATTCAGCTGTTTTACCATCTACTTTCCTGCTCACTTTGCTATTATTAGTCGGGCTGTGGTTCTTTATTCGTGCTGCCACTAAAGACCGTACAGAGGTAGCTAAATTAACTTCTCAACAAGATGAAGCTGCTTTGATGAAGGAATTGAAAGACTATTTTCAGTCCCGTTCTTACAGAGTAACAGCCGTAGATCAAAAAAATAATGAAGTGACTTTTGAAGGATTTGTCAGACCCAGTTGGTTTTTGGCAATATTTTTATCACTACTGGCATTGACTGGTCTTCTGTGCTTATCACTGGTATTATCGCTAGTGTTTCCGAATATCGGACAGTTATTTTTGTTGTTAATCCTGCTTGCACCTGTGAGCGGTTGGTTTTACTGGCAAAAAGCAGGAAGACTTGAGAAGGTTTCGCTCAAACTGGAACCTATCCCCAAGGAGCAAACCTCCCCAAGCACAATTACTGTAATTGCCCATCGTGATGAACTGGCTGAGTTACAAAGGGCATTACAGTTAAGCTTGATTAATTGACTGTTGGTTGCTCAGACCATCACTAAGAGGTAAAATGCGTACTTCTGACTGACTGTGTAGGGAAAATGACAGAAGGGAGAAGGTACAACCAGGATTTTGCATCTATTTTTCCTGACAATGTGCCGTTGTCTAGGAAAGTTTAGATCGGCTGACAGACCTGCTTCACTATCCAAAGGTACACAAAAGCCAACGTCACTGCTTTGCTTTTGGATCATGTAGGCTCTGTTGCTACTCCCTGCTGTGATATTACTAGACACCAACTCGTGCAACCGCAACGGATGGATAGGAGTTGATTGTCCAATTACTTGGAGAAGCTTTACTGGCAAGTTCAGCTACAAAGTTAAAAAAAATGGAATTTTTGCATAAACTGAGCAATTTTGCCAGTTAATTAATGTCATAGTCAGAAGTCACATTCAATGCGTCAGATGAGGATTTAGTAGTTTACCGACTTGCCAAAGCTAGAGGTTCAGGTACAGAACCAGATTCTAAAACTCTGAGGCTGGGAAACAAGAAATGATTCTCTTCTACGTATTGAGCGCCAAACAGTCCTTTTTCTGCCCAAAAATAACGGTCTGTTGTGTGTTCGTTGCGCTTTACTAGTAGCAATGCGGGTGGCAATATTCCTTCAGCTTGAATAAATTTTCTTGCTGCTGTCACAGGTTTATCTTCGCCGCTTTCGATGCTATATTGAGGCACATGCTCTAAAATACGCCGTCCTTCCTGGCGACGACGACTTTTCCTCTTACGTCTCCTTGCCAACCTATTTTCCTCCTCTTTCAAGCTATAGATGTAGCTGTAGATTGTAGTCATAGCTACAAAACCCGTCGTAATTATATAAGTTCTAATCTAAAAAATCAATGGTTTTTTACCTTCCGATACAACATAAGTAAGAGTTTGAAAAGGGGAGAAACACCCACCAACAGGGTAGATAAGGCTCTAGAGCCGACAATTACTGCAAATATTGAGTTAAGCTTTATTAAATAAGTGCAGTGAGATTTGGTATTTTATTGATTTTTTTGACAATCTCTCATCATGAGCCATACCTAAACAATGTTAATGTCTGCCAGTTCTGATTTTCTTGCTTTGTGTCGAGAACAAATCACGCTCCTAGCTCAAGGAATGGGAGCTTCGTTAAGTGTTGTTTATCTAACTCAAGAGTTAGTAGAAACACCAACGAAAGAGGCGCTGTTAGTGCCTGTGGTGATTTATCCAGAAACAGGTAGATTAATTAGTGGTAGGGAGTTGGGTGAAGCTACCTTAAATCAGCCTATACCAGTTGCTAGTGTTTTGGCATTACCTGATGATGTAGGGAAGTTCTCCTCAAATAGTTTAGCATCTTCTCAGTCCTCACGGGAGTCGGAAAATACAGAGGCTGGTCAACCAAATTTACATCAGGAATACTTACTCAATGGATTTCAAGTTGTATTACCCCTGATTTATGAGGGTGTGATGATGGGCTTATTGGTGACTAGGAGAGATGACCGTCCGTGGAATGAACGAGAACAAAATGAAATTCAAAGGATCGTAAAAACCCTAGCCATAGCTTGCATTTTGGACCAAAGACGAGCTTGGTTGCAGCACCAGTTAGAGGAACAGCAAATTCTACAAGAGGAACAGCGGGATTTATTGGATAATCTGTTGCACCAGTTTCGGAACCCGTTAACTGCACTACGAACTTTTGGAAAGTTGTTGCTGAAACGACTGCGACCAACGGATGCTAACCGTGATGTGGCTAGTAGTATTGTGCGGGAGAGCGATCGCTTGCAAGAATTATTGCAACAGTTTGATCGAGTCATTGACCTGACAACAGCAGATTTAGCACCTGTTTCTTTACCTAAATCGGAAGTGGTTGTAGAAGCAACTATCCACAAAGAACCCAAACCAGCATTATTATTACCAGGTTCTGGTGAACAAGCTATTGATTGTAGCATTACAGATTTATTAACACCATTATTAACATCTGCTCAGGCTATTGCCCAAGAGAGAAATTTACAATTACTGGCTGATATTTCGCCTCAGTTACCATTAGTAAAAGTGAACATAAAAGCTTTACGAGAAGTGTTAAGTAACATTCTTGATAATGCTTTGAAATATACTCCATCTGGTGGAAAAATTTTAGTGCAAGTAGGGCAAGAAAAAGGAGATTTTCAAGGGATAGTGATTAGTGATACTGGCCCTGGTATTCCTCCAGAAGATTTACAACATTTAGGAGAAAGATATTATCGGGGAGTGCAAGCACAGACGGAAATTCCGGGAACTGGTTTGGGTATCTCGATTGCGAAACAATTAATAGAACAAATGCAGGGAAAAATAGAAGTTTTGAGTCCAGCAATTCATTCGGTGATTACTACACCAAAAAGCCCTGGAACAACATTTATTATTTGGTTACCACAGGCAGAAGCAGGTGATAGGTGACAGGTGAAAGTGCTAAAAGTATTTGGATTTCTAGGTTGTAGTTTGAGTTAATGTCCTAACTACCTTATCTAGGTCTCTAAAAATCAAAAATAATTGCTGAAATTGGCAAAGAAATGCGGGCAAGATGCCCGCTCCACGACAGATTGGTTTGATGTTATAGCAACGTACAGAGCGTTGAGGATATTAACTAAAACTGAGGCAATGAAAGGCTGTTAGCATAGACATCTGCAAGAATGTGCAAATTAGACTATAATCACCAATTGAGATGGTATTATTTGAGAGAAATTGGTAAGTTTTGATTGATGGTCATTTGTAAATCTGTATTGGGTTCAATGGCGATTAATTCAACACTGGTTTTGCCTAAAAATAGACTAATTAAAGCACCAATTCCTGCACCGCCTAAAATCTCTTCTGTAGCAATGGCGCGATCGCCTGTGACTGCTGCGACGGCTGCGGCTGCACCTGCACCCAAAACGGTATTTTGAATGATTGTACCAGTGCTAGCGCCTTTAGTGACGGTTTCGGTTTTGGTAATCACATTAGAGGTGGCACTCAGGGTATACTCTTCACCTGTAGTTAATACTAATTTCTGCGCCACAAATTGAGAACCGCCTTGAGCAGGTTTCAGTTGACCAACCACCTCACTACCCGCAGGAATTAAGATGCGTTTATCTTGGGTGATAATATTTTGGGCAACTGTCAAGGTGAGAGGTGCTGTTTCTTCTTTAGTGACTAGTATTTTTTTCGCTTTTTCATACTTGACTGGAATCACCGTACCCTGAGGAATAGTGACTGATGTTGCCACTGGTGGTGTAGTAGTACCTTGCAGAGTGACGATGTAAGGTGAGTTAATAGCTGTGGCTTGGTTTGTGCTGACCAATGCTTGATAAATAAAGGCTGCTACTTGAGCACGGGTAGCACTGGTGGTAGGGTTGAGAAATTTAACGTTGGGATAATTGACGACTATTTTCTTTTCTGTAGCCGCAGCTATGGGACTGCGGGCATAATCAGCGATGTTATTGGCATCGTTGTAAAATTGTAAGATATTGGTGACACTACCACTGGCGGTATATTCTAAACCGTTGGCGAGGGAAACTAAAACCTGTTGACGGGGAATGGCTTCACCGGGCTTAAACTTGTTCCCTGGATATCCTGACATAAAACCAGTGGTGTAGGCTGTTTGGATCGCACTATATCCCCAATAGTTGCTAGCAACATCAGTAAAATTAATAGCTGACCGCTTTGCTGCTTTGGTAAAAGCTTTGTTTAACATGGCAGCAAATTGAGCGCGGGTCACTGGTTCTTCGGGACGGAAGCTACCATCAGGGAATCCTGCAACTATACCCCGCTGGGATAACTCGCGAATGAATTGCGAGGCCCAATAACTAGATTGAACGTCGGTAAAGGTGGTTTGAGCCAGAGAAGGTGTAATGGTGAGGAAGGGTGATACACTACCGACTGCAACACCCAAGGCCATAACGAAAGCTGTTTTTGATTGACAAAAGTTTCGAGTCAACATTGATTTTTATGGTGTTAGTATGATTTCCCTGGTATTTCCAAAGACTTTGAGAGCCATCAACAGTTTCCAAAGTTTATATTTTTTTGTCAAAAATATTACAAATTTGCCATAATTCTCAATATCTACAAATGGAGCGATCGCTTGTCTGTAATTTTAGGCGATCGCTCTATGCAATTAATTAAATTCACCAATGACATTGAGTTAATCTACTAACGGTTCAGTCTTAAACTCGAAGTTAGGGTAATGTCTAAATCTTGTTCTGGTCTTAAAACGAAGACTTCAGCAGTTCTTTTCCGTAATAACACACTTGCTAAGGCTCCTGCCGCACCACCAGCTACAGGTTCTAAAACTTCTATTTTCCTATTGCCGGTAATTAAAGCTATCACACTGGCCGCACCTGCACCGATAGCTGCATCAGTTAAAACCTGTCCTGTATCAGCACCTGTGCTAATTTTTTCTGTGGTTGTAATAGTCCGGGAATTAGCACTAATTGATTGACGACGACCAGAAGAAAATACTAATTCTTTGGCAACAAAACGTACACCTTTACGGCTTTGATTACTATTATTGTTATAGTAACCATCATCTAAATTAACTGCCTGTAATTCACCAACAACTTCTGTATTTGCAGGAATTAAAATATTGCGATTCCTGTCAATCACATCCTCAGCAATTCTCAAAGTTAAAGCTAAATTTTCCCCTGGCTTAACGATAACTTTTTCTTTTTCATAGGTGACAGGTAAAGTCACATTGGCAGGAATTGTCACAAACCGAGATTGATTGAGATTGAATCCTTGAGCTTGAACAGGACGCAATGTGAATAAAGGTGTAACTACACTACTGGTAATTGCCATAGCCATGAGTGTAGCTGTGCCAGATTGCCAACGTATAAGACGACTCATAGGTTATATTCCAAATTATGAATGATGGGTAGAATGACGTGGGTTTACTGAGATAGTTTCTACTTTTTTACCAACATCAAACTGACATGATTGTAGATGGTCATGCTCTCGATGACGGGGGCTATATATAATTGTTCCTTGCTTAATCAATTAACTTGGCAGATTGATATAATCTCTTTAACATGGCTATAATTTTCGCACCATAATCTAAATCTGCCGACCATCTACCGGATAGTTGTTCAATTGATGGGGCAATGCCTCTAGTTACAAATCGAAATCGCGGATCTACCTCTTCTTTAACTAAAGGTTCTAAACTTGCATAGGCTTTTAAATGTTGAATATGCGCTCTCACGCCAATTCTAGCACTGGGGAAAGTTGCTGCCTCTGAACCACCACCAATTGACCCTAAGCCGGCAAAGTTATTTTGCTCAGGTTTTAAATCTCCCCCAAAGCGTAAAAAATCTGTTTCTAAACACATTTGACAAAAAGCAATATCATAGTTTACCCCTTCAATTGCACCCTCTTCTCGATAGAGTTTCGGCAGGTCTGGGAATTTCATCAGACCATTTTCATTATTCTTTTGGAGGAAAAGTTGCAATTGTAATTCAGTAGTATGACCATTAGCAATAATCTGATTGAGTTGTCCAGCACAAACTGTCAAAATTGACCGTAAATTCAAAGTTCGGGTAGAACTATCCCAACTGACAGAAATATTAAAATCTTTCAATTCAATCGCTTTAATATAAACAATGCGGCGGTAGGTAAGCCGGCGGACTTGGGGTGCTGTTGATAGGTCTATGCGTAAGCGATCTGCTAAATCAATGGGAATATAAGCATTACCATTAATTAATATTCCTTGTTCAAAATAATTTTGACCGTTAATGTTAATATTAATTTGCGGGTAGTTAGCTTCTGGTGTGGTATCTGGACTAGGGTCAATAGCTCGACTCCAAGCTACAAGTCCATCGACAATTCCTAATGCAAAATCCCGACGACGACTTTGAAGTAAGGTACGGTCATCGGGGCTACTGATAAAACCCACTTGTAGCAATAAAGAAGCGATCGCAGTTCGTCGGCAAAATGTTAAACTACCTAAACCACTATCTGTATCTGGTTTGGCACCGCGATTAGGTAACTGAGGAACACGACGCAACAAGCCAGTCAGTACCAATTCCGCGTGTTGTTTACGCTGGTCATTGTTCGCAATATAGAAAATGCTGCCCCCACGTACAGAAGGATTATTGGCCGCATCAGCATGAATTTCTATTGCCACATCCTTAGGACGAGCGCGAGAATTAATCCAATCGATAGTTCGGGCCGCACTTAAATCATCAGGAACCCCCAAAACTTCTATGTTTCGTGCCCTGAGTTCCGTGACCATTAAATCCCGTAACAAAATCATTTCTCTAGCTTCAGTTGTACCACCAGCGATCGCACCCGGATCAATTCCCCCTGCTTCCTTACCCCCGTGGGCCGCAGAAATAAAAATCCTTCCCATTTCTCAAATTCCCGTTGTTAAGCTTTAGCGTATGCAATTTTAGCCGTTATTCTTGAATTCGCAACAACAATATAATAGGTGACACAGGGAAGAAGACAGAAGTTACAGAAGTTGCAGAAGTTACAGGAGTTGCAGGAGTTACAGTAGTTGCAGGAGTTACAGTAGTTGCAGGAGTTACAGAATAATTCATACCATTACTGTTTAATTCTTGAATTTTTAAACTTCTGTTCACGTAGCGTGCCGTAAGCATACTCCTGACCTTTTGTTCGCGCAGCGTGCCGGAGGCATACTTCTGAACTTCTGAACTTCTGAACTTCTGAACTTCTGAACTCCTGAACTTCTGAACTTCTGAACTCCTGAACTCCTAACCAAATGCAAATTCCTCGTTTACACCCAGACACGATTGAAGAAGTGAAACACCGGGCCGATGTTGTTGATGTGGTCTCGGAGTATGTGGTATTGCGGAAGCGTGGGAAAGATTTTGTGGGGTTATGCCCTTTTCATGAAGAAAAAAGTCCTAGCTTTACAGTTAGTCCCAGCAAGCAAATGTACTTTTGCTTTGGCTGTCAAGCAGGGGGTAATGCAATTAAGTTTTTGATGGAGGTGGGAAAACGCCAATTTACAGAGGTGGTTCTAGATTTAGCCAAGCGTTATCAAGTCCCGATTAAAACCTTGGAACCTGAACAAAGACAGGAATTGCAGCGTCAGTTGTCTTTGCGGGAACAATTATATGAAGTGGTGGCTTCTGCATCCCAATTTTATCAACATGCTCTGCGCCAATCTTTAGGCAACAGGGCAATGGAATATTTACATCAACGACAAATCCAAGCAGAAACCATCCAGCAATTTGGTTTAGGTTATGCACCAGCAGGTTGGGAAACCCTGTACCGCTATTTGGTAGAAAATAAACGCTATCCAGTCCAACTGGTGGAAAAAGCAGGTTTAATTAAACCACGCAAGGAAGGAAGCGGTTATTATGATGTATTTCGCGATCGCTTGATGATTCCCATTCGCGATGTGCAAGGACGGGTAATTGCCTTTGGTGGGAGAACTTTGACCGATGAACAACCGAAATATCTCAACTCCCCGGAAACAGAATTATTCAATAAAGGAAAAACCCTATTTGCCTTAGACTTAGCTAAAAATGGTATTTCCCAAGATGATCGAGCAGTGGTAGTGGAGGGATATTTTGATGCGATCGCACTCCACGCAGCTGGGATTGACAACGCCGTTGCATCCTTGGGTACAGCTTTAAGTTTAGAACAAGTCCGCCTGCTTTTACGCTACACCGACTCCAAACAACTAATTCTTAACTTCGACGCAGATAAAGCCGGTACCAACGCAGCCGAACGTGCCATTGGGGAAATCGCCACTCTAGCCTATAAAGGTGAAGTCCAGTTAAAAATTTTGAACCTCCCCAACGGTAAAGACGCTGACGAATACCTACATACTCACACAGCCACAGACTATCAGCAACTATTAGTCAATGCACCCCTGTGGTTAGATTGGCAGATTCAGCAAACTATACAAAATAAAGACCTCCGCCAAGCCACAGAATTTCAACAAGTCTCCCAACAGCTAGTAAAACTATTGAAAAATATAGTTAATAGTGATACACTAAATTACTATATTTCCTACTGTGCAGAAATACTCAGCTTAGGGGACGCTAGATTAATACCCCTACGAGTAGAAAATCTACTAACTCAAATATCACCTGCAACCGTTCAACCCTCAAGTTTACGGGTACGCAAGCAGGAACCAACAACGCCAAAGCTATCTCTAATCACCACTGAACGTAGTCTATTAGAACAAGCTGAGGCGTTATTATTGCGTGTATATCTACACTGTCCTCCCCATCGTCAAGAAATTATCCACGAGCTAGAAACACGCAACTTAGAATTTAGCCTTTCCCATCACCGCTTTTTGTGGCAAACAATATCTGAATTTACAGTCAATGAATCTAACTTAATTTCTAGCTTACAAAACATTTATTTAGAATCAGGTGAAGAATTAGAATTTGTTTCTCATTTATTTCATCTCAGTGAAAAAAGCAAGAAAGAAATTATCCGTACTCCCCAAGTTATTCAAGCTTCATTAGCTTGTTTAGAAAGAGTCTTTCGCGAAAAACGCTATCGTCACTATTTAGAAATGTGGGAAAAAACTGACCCTCAACTAGAGCCAGAACGTTGGCAATCCTATTATCAAGCATTTTACACCGAAAAAATGCGCCTGCAAGAATTAGATAAGCAACGTCAATTTTCTTTCACAGAACTAATTTAATTCGTTGTTCTTATCAATCTAGGACTTACACAGTGACATAAAACAGCAAATATGTGTCAAGGGAAAGACCATATTTTTCGTAGGGGTTTAGCATTGCTAAACCCCTACAACATGAGACGATTTACCATCAATTGAAGAAAAATAATTTGACTTATGGACTAGGTGCGAATCACAATATTTGCATATTGAATCTTCAATGGGGAATTTTTAAATTTTTATGCTTTATCCCGTAGTTTGGCATAATGACTCAGTGGTACTCATCGACCAAACCCGCTTACCAAATGAGTATGCTGCGGTGGAAATTCACCGCAGTGAGGACATGGCGGAAGCTATTAGAACTATGATTGTCAGAGGTGCGCCGGCTATTGGTGTAGCTGCTGCCTACGGGATGTACTTGGGCGCTAGGGAAATAGAAACTGATGACCGCCAAGTCTTTTTAGAAAAATTAGAACAAGTTGCTGATTTATTACGTTCCACTCGACCAACCGCAGTAAATTTATTTTGGGCTATTGGGCGAATGCTGAAAACCGCCTATGAAATTTTAGGCACAGTGGCCGAAATCAAACAAACTTTGCTGGAAACTGCCCAAGCTATTCAACTGGAAGATTTACAAACATGTCAAGCCATTGGTGATCACGGTTTGGCAGCTTTACCAAAAACTCCAGAAAAGCTGACTTTATTAACTCATTGTAATGCTGGCGCTTTGGCTACTGCTGGTTATGGTACGGCGTTGGGTGTGGTGCGTTCTGCTTGGCGAGAAGGAAGGTTAACCAGGGTGTTTGCCGATGAAACCCGTCCTCGCTTACAAGGTGCAAAACTCACGGCTTGGGAATGTGTGCAAGAAGGTATTCCTGTGACTGTGATTACTGATAATATGGCTGCCCATTGCATGAAGCAAGGTTTAATTCATGCTGTGGTTGTGGGTGCAGATAGAATCGCTGCTAATGGTGATACTGCTAATAAAATTGGTACTTATAGTTTAGCTATAGTTGCCAAGGCTCACAATATACCTTTCTTTGTAGCTGCACCTCTATCTACTGTAGATTTTGAATTAGCGGATGGTAGTCAAATTCCCATTGAAGAACGAAACCCAGTGGAGATTTACCAAGTTGGTGATACGGTGCTTACGCCATCTGGTGTGGAATTTTATAACCCAGCTTTTGATGTGACACCAGCAGAGTTAATTACGGCGATTATTACTGAAAATGGTGCTTTTGCACCGGGTAATCTTGTCTGTGCTTATTCTACAGGAACGGTGGGTTAAGTTCTGGTGTAGTATCTCTTTTTTGTCAGAAATCTGGTGATGATTTCTTGGATAGAGATGTATTCAGCAGGGATAAAGACACTTTCTAACGTATTTTTTTGGGTTTCCTCTTCCCTGCTAGATATCATCTCTAAATTGAAGCCATGAAAATTTAATTGGCTGTATTTACACTTTTACGCCATCAGCAAAGCGGATTTTTAAATAATCTTCTTCCATCTTTGCACCGGCTGGTTGAAGTGCGGCTAGGGCTTGGGGTAAGACTAAGTTACGGCGATGATTACCAATTGTGATATTTAATTCATCTCCACTTTTACTGAGTTGAATTTGGCTTTTAGGGATGTTGGGTAAATATAATTCCAGGCTATATTGATTGTTTTCCTGTACAACGCGGATAGTGGTTTCTTTGTAATAAACCTGGGTTGGATCTTCATCTTTGTAGAGAGTATCTTTCAATCTTTCTAGGGCTGCTAAACCACACATTTCTGCTGAGAAGAGTGGAATTTCTTTCACTGGGAGGGGGTGGAAGTTTTCATGGATTTCTTGGCGATATTGTTCTTGATTTTCTTTCCATCTTTGGAAAAATGGATCTTCCACTTCTTTGGGAATAATGCGGTTAGCTACCACTAAATCTGTGGCGACATTATATAAACTCAAATAGGCATGAGCACGGAGAGATTCTTTAATCACCATTTTTTCTGGGTTGGTGACTAGACGCACTGAGGTTTGGGTATTGTCGGTCAATACTTTTTCTAGGGCTTCGATTTGTTCATAAAATTCATAGGGTGCGTCCATTACCTCTTTGTCAGGGAGAGAGAAGCCAGCAATGGGTTTAAAGATTGGTTCAACTAGAGGTCTGAGGGCTACAGAAATATTTTGGAATGGTTTGTAGAACCGACGCATATACCAACCACCGACTTCTGGTAAGCTCAATAGACGCAATGCTGTACCAGTGGGGGCAGAGTCAATAATTAAAACGTCAAAGTCTCCTTCATCATAGTGACGTTTCATTCTGACCAAGCCGAAAATTTCATCCATGCCTGGTAAGATAGCTAATTCTTCTGCCTGTATTCCTTCTAAACCCCGCGCTTGTAATACTTGGGTAATGTAGCGTTTCACTGCACCCCAGTTGCCTTCTAGTTCTTTGAGGGCATCTAGTTCTGCACCCCAAAGGTTAGGACGGATGTTGCGGGGTTCGTGTGCTAGTTCTAGGTCGAAACTATCTGCTAAGGAATGAGCAGGGTCTGTGCTTAAAACTAGGGTTCGATAGCCTAGTTCTGCACAGCGAAGTCCAGTAGCGGCAGCAACGGAGGTTTTACCTACGCCACCTTTCCCAGTCATTAAGATTACTCGCATGTATGGTTCTGTCCTGCCTGAATTTTATTTACATTTATTTACATTATCGACTCTTGACGGAAAAGAAATGCTGTTTGACCACATCAAACTGGGAACTATGCCAATAATCTCTGTGGGAAATGATTAATCCTTCAGGGTTGAGAGACAGTTCACTCCAACCAGAAATAGAAATACGGGGTTGCCAAGGCAGTGGAGAAGTCCAGTTTAATGTCCATTCACTTTTAATTATGTCTCCTTGACGTTGAATGTTATGTAATTCCATTTTGGCGTTTAGGAAGAAGGTGTGGATGAACTGAATCATCAACTTGTAAAGCTTGATACCACGAAACTTAAAAACAGGATCTTGAAAGTAAACGTCTGGTGCGTAAATACTATAGGTTTGATTAACAGGAAATCTTTGATAGTCCTGTTGGAGAATATCAAGGATGTCGGTCATAGGTGATGAAAGATAACGGTGATGGGCCAATGGGTCTGTGTATCTTGTTGGTATTGAAGTTTCATTAAGATTGTGGGGGGCTTGTAAATTACAGTTCATGCCAAAGACGTTCTAACTGTGTTTGCCAAGCTGCTAGCATTTGTTCACGCAAGGCGGAAGTTTGGTTGATTTCCCCTAATAAGCCTTCTGCGTAAAATCTTTCTAGGTTTTGCATGGTGGCTTGTAATGTTTGACCTTGTTGTTTTGCGACTTGAATGATTTGCCGCATCCGAGTTTCTACTAAACGGTTGAAGACATCATTGACACCAGTTTGATATAAAGAAATGAGACGAGCGATCGCATGACTCAAGTCTGCACTCACTAAAGTGCCGCTATTATGTTGAAATACCCCCCACAATACCCCATCATATACAGCGTAACGTGTTTCCTGGGTGTCATCAAAGTTAGCCTCTAGGAATTGGGTTAAAAAGGCTTCAGCTTCTTGTAAAGGCAAAATGGGTAATAAAACTCTCAGCCATGTATGATCTTCTGAGAGCAACACTAAGAGGCGATAATCGGTATTTTCTACTTGCCAAGAACCTGGTGCAATGGTTTGTACTGCTTCTGCACCAAATAACTCTGTGAGGGTGACGGCGATTGCTTCTGGTGTCATAATTTTTTGTGAACTTTAGCATCTAGGGTAACGCTTTCAGGTTCACGAAGTGAAACATAAACTTGCAAATACATTCATGCCTTGTCAATACTTGGTGAAATCAAAAACTACCAGATTGAAACAATGGAAAATTCCCTGTATTGGCAAGGGTTTCAGATGATTACAATGGGAGATTTGCAGCTTCTAGTCCCAGAACATAATGGATTTTGGATCTGAATTGCTTAGTAGCAAATTGTTTCTTACTCGAAGTTTTTTCTTGAGAATAGTCTAGGATATGTACACTGACACCTAAACAACAATTATATTTATCTCTCTGACGTGAAAACGATGGGACAAGAGAAACGTTTAACTGTTGACTGTGTTCACGAACATTCCTGTGCAGACATTGTACCGCGATCGCCCTTACTCTCTAGTTACAATGCTAGTTGGCATGGGGTGAATCTAGAGTATCATCGTCAGCCCAGCCATGAAACTCCTGAACACTTCTTTCAACAGCATATCGTAGTTATTAGTCTTGATGCCAAGAACACCAAGGCCGAGCGAATATTAAACGGTAAACTCCAAACAGAATCGATTTATAGTGGTGATGTTATTATCATCCCAGCCAAGACTGATCACCTTTCTCGATGGGATAAAGAGGGAGAATTTCTACTGTTGAGCATAGAACCTGCTTTCTTTCAACGTACTGCTTTTGAGTCAGGAGATTTTCACAATATTCATTTACTTCCTCATTTCGCTACACCTGATCACTTAATTCAGCAAATTGGATTATCACTCAAATCAGAACTGGAATTTGATGGCAAAGGTACGCGTATTTATGTTCAATCACTAACCAATGCCCTGTGTATGCATTTAATTAGGCATTATTCTACATTTAGTGCGAACACTACCAATACTTCTCAGGGTAAAGGTTTATCACAACGGAAGTTACAAAAAGCTATTTCCTACATTCAGGAAAACTTACAAACAGATTTATCTTTACCAGATATTTCTGCTTTTGTAGATATGAGTATGTATCACTTTTCTCGATTATTCAAGCAGTCAACTGGTTTTGCACCCCACCAGTATGTATTAAACTGTCGCATTGAAGAAGGGAAAAGACTATTAACTCATACCGAGAAAACCATTGATGAAATATCTCGACTAGTGGGTTTTCAAAATCAAAGTCACTTTACTAGCGTGTTTCGGAAATTTGTCGGTACAACACCCAAGGTGTACAGAGAACAGGTGAAAATTTAGAATCAAGATTTTTCTGTGGCTAAATCTTGGCTCTGAAGCGTAACTAAATGCCTATATAAATCATAGGGAAATACCATAGTTACTTTTTGGTAAGTAGCTTACTTTTTAGTGCGTACTTTCATTTTTAGGTGTATATCTTCTAAGATAATTGTTAGGTTCAGGGAATTGGTTCTAGCAATTACCAATTCTTTGACTTTTTCCAAGATTACACAATTTTTCTTTGCCTAATTAATATCTATCTCTATCAAAGATTATGACTAACAACACAATTAACTACCTAATTCATGATAGAAACTTACGGGGTCGGAGTCAAATAGGTTGGCTTGATAGTTATCATACATTTTCCTTTAGCCATTTCTATGATCCGAATCGGATGGGCTTCCGTTCTTTGAGAGTTATTAATGATGACCGCATTGCTCCTGGTGCTGGATTTCCTACCCATGGACATCGAGATATGGAAATTCTCACCTATGTTTTATCAGGTGCGGTTGAACATAAAGATAGCTTGGGTACAGGGTCTGTAATTCGTCCTGGTGAAGTTCAAGTGATGAGTGCAGGAACTGGAATTACTCACAGCGAATTTAATCATTCTGATACTGAAGATTTACACTTGTTACAAATTTGGATTGTTCCCAACCAACAAGGATTAACTCCCAGGTATGAACAAAAAGTTTTTCCTCTAGAAGAAAAGCAAGGAAAATTACGTCTCATTGCAGCTAAAGATGGACGAGATGGGGCTGTAACTATACATCAAGATGTTGATTTATATGGTGCGGTTTTAGAATCTGGTGATGTGATTAAATATCATGTACCATCTACTCGTTATGCTTGGTTACAAATTGCTCAAGGTGTGGCTAATTTGAATGGTGAGGAATTAAGGGCAGGTGATGGGGTACAAGTTAATGGAGCGGAAGATTTAGAAATTACCACTAATATCAAAGCGGAAATATTGTTGTTTGATTTGGGGTAAGTTAATTATGTTATATTCTGGAAAATGATTGGGGATTTTGAAAGGTAATTGGTTTAATGTGCCAGCGGATATTTATTGGTGCGTTAAGTCGTTGTGTATTTAGTTGATATTAAGTCTTGTGGTGCGGATATTGTGTCCACAAGGCTTAAGTTTTTATGATGATAAAATTTAGCTGTATAACAGATAAGAAAATAGCCTATTGGGTTGTTAATGGAAATATTGATTTTGTGTTGCAATAATATTTTTTTGTTTCACGCAAAGGCGCAAAGGCGCAAAGAAGAGAACACAAAGAAGAACTTTTGTAAGATGTCTGGCCCCTAATAGAGATTATATAGTTTTAAAACTAAAAATACGTGTTTTATTTGTGTCTCTGTCCAGGTTTCAATCCCTAATAGGGATTATATAGTTTTAAAACCTAGCCTGTTCCCAGGTTCTTGTAAGCGAAATCGCTCGTTTCAATCCCTAATAGGGATTATATAGTTTTAAAACCTCCTTTAAAAATTCCAAGAGTGCTAACTTTAAGAGTTTCAATCCCTAATAGGGATTATATAGTTTTAAAACGGGAATACAGGTTGCTCGCAGGTGGTCTCTGTGAGGTTTCAATCCCTAATAGGGATTATATAGTTTTAAAACCTAGAGCTTTTTTGGCTTCGGCTATTTCGGCTTCTGTTTCAATCCCTAATAGGGATTATATAGTTTTAAAACGTGATATTTATCATCTGGCCATTGCCCAGAAAGAGTTTCAATCCCTAATAGGGATTATATAGTTTTAAAACGATATGATGAGCTTCTGGTAAAAGGGCTGATGAAGTTTCAATCCCTAATAGGGATTATATAGTTTTAAAACAAGGATGAAATCGAAGAACTTCAATTAGATGAGGATGTTTCAATCCCTAATAGGGATTATATAGTTTTAAAACTTTAGCTAAATTTTTGAGTTCACGGACGGCACGTTTGTTTCAATCCCTAATAGGGATTATATAGTTTTAAAACATCTCTGTTAATTGGTGCGGTATCTGGCTTGACTTGGTTTCAATCCCTAATAGGGATTATATAGTTTTAAAACACCACTTTGGTTTGACTGGGTTAGTTCACCTCAAACCAGTTTCAATCCCTAATAGGGATTATATAGTTTTAAAACGCTGGACGAGAGGAAGCATTATTTTTACCACTTGGGTTTCAATCCCTAATAGGGATTATATAGTTTTAAAACTCTTCTGTAACCCTTACCACACAAGGGTTTTACAAGTTTCAATCCCTAATAGGGATTATATAGTTTTAAAACGACTTCCTTCACGTTGAGTTCACCAACATGAGGCACGTTTCAATCCCTAATAGGGATTATATAGTTTTAAAACAGAAATCATTCTATACATACTCAGTTTGTAATAAATCAGTTTCAATCCCTAATAGGGATTATATAGTTTTAAAACCTAACTCCTGAAGCGATCGCCCAAGTAGCGAAGGTGTGTTTCAATCCCTAATAGGGATTATATAGTTTTAAAACCTATGTAACTCCTCAAGGAGGAACCTTCTCAGGCTCGTTTCAATCCCTAATAGGGATTATATAGTTTTAAAACTTGAGCTGCAAGCTTGTGACGAACTCCGCCAGATGCGAGTTTCAATCCCTAATAGGGATTATATAGTTTTAAAACCTTGCCATTCGCTATACAGATTGTTCCACGCATAAGCAAGTTTCAATCCCTAATAGGGATTATATAGTTTTAAAACCGTATGAGGAAATTTGGAGCATCTGCCAAAGACTTGTTTCAATCCCTAATAGGGATTATATAGTTTTAAAACTGGGTAGAGATGCCTTGGTTGCTAACAATTGATGAGTTTCAATCCCTAATAGGGATTATATAGTTTTAAAACTTCTTCTCCGATGACTTGGGCGATGGCAGCGACAAAGTTTCAATCCCTAATAGGGATTATATAGTTTTAAAACAGATATATCACTACACTCCCCAACAGAATTTAGTGTTTCAATCCCTAATAGGGATTATATAGTTTTAAAACTTGATGTGGGGCTTTGGTGGTAACGTCCCTCTTAATGTTTCAATCCCTAATAGGGATTATATAGTTTTAAAACATTATCGGGTATTTGATAGGTATGCCGTTGATGTTTCAATCCCTAATAGGGATTATATAGTTTTAAAACTGAGCAAAACCGCCAATCAACTTTCTGCATAGAGAAGTTTCAATCCCTAATAGGGATTATATAGTTTTAAAACTTGATATGTTCCGCTCTCGCGGTTAGTTCATCTAGTTTCAATCCCTAATAGGGATTATATAGTTTTAAAACCAGGTTACGTCCCCTGGTGATTCGGTGTGGACAAGTTTCAATCCCTAATAGGGATTATATAGTTTTAAAACCATCGGCACAGAGATGGAAATCCGCATGGACGATGTTTCAATCCCTAATAGGGATTATATAGTTTTAAAACTATTGTTTGACGGGGAGATTTTAGGCAAGCCTTCGTTTCAATCCCTAATAGGGATTATATAGTTTTAAAACTAGAGCCTTTGTCCTGTTTGTTGAAGTGATTAGAAGTTTCAATCCCTAATAGGGATTATATAGTTTTAAAACGGGAATCATCTATAGAGTGAGAATAGCTGTCTATGTTTCAATCCCTAATAGGGATTATATAGTTTTAAAACCTAACGACAAGCTCGATTTCCTGACAGACCTTTGTTTCAATCCCTAATAGGGATTATATAGTTTTAAAACCAGACACGACACGACCGCAATGAGTCACTTTTTGGGAGGAGTTTCAATCCCTAATAGGGATTATATAGTTTTAAAACCATCCATAATGCTTGGATGCTATCAAATGACCTCGGTGTTTCAATCCCTAATAGGGATTATATAGTTTTAAAACATGCAACTGCTAATGCAGCCAAAACCTTAGCATCAGTTTCAATCCCTAATAGGGATTATATAGTTTTAAAACCCCGATAACCAGTTTTACCATCCAGGATGGTCAGGTTTCAATCCCTAATAGGGATTATATAGTTTTAAAACTTATTCAGACTTTTGACAAAGCCCGAAAAAGTTCTAGTTTCAATCCCTAATAGGGATTATATAGTTTTAAAACGCGGTGATTGCCCTATCGAAGTAACCTTAATTGACTGTGTTTCAATCCCTAATAGGGATTATATAGTTTTAAAACATTGTGGGGGCCGGGTTACTTGCTTATCGCGCCGTTTCAATCCCTAATAGGGATTATATAGTTTTAAAACGCGAAGTCCTCACCACTATCGGTAGTATATATAGTTTCAATCCCTAATAGGGATTATATAGTTTTAAAACCCCAAAGGCACTAGCCCAACTTGGGGAGAACAGGAGTTTCAATCCCTAATAGGGATTATATAGTTTTAAAACGTTCCATGCAATCTAGCCATACTTAGTCCTATTGTAGTTTCAATCCCTAATAGGGATTATATAGTTTTAAAACTGCGGTAGGCTGAAACCATTTTTATATTTAGTTTTCAAGGTACGGTTGTGCGAACTGATTAAAATTATATGGTTTTGCCAGTTGGTTGGCAAGAGTACAAGGAAATAAAAAATCAAAAAAGTCTTTTCCTGTAAGGGTTTGAGGCTTTGCGCGGATGTGATTTAGAGGATAAATGCTGGAAATCGTTGCTGTGATTGAGATAGAGGCAATTTTCTCACGGCTTCCATTTTTACACCTACCTATCCGCGCATTTTGGAACCTGAAACCATGATGAAATCAAGATTAAGCAAAAAAGATTGTGTTGTCTCTGACTGGTTCACCACCAATGCGTTCTACTTTGCCTTGACAACATTGACAGAGAAAATAAAAACGGATGCTGTCGGTATCAGGTTTGATGAGTTTGGCTAAACGCGATCGCATCTTAGCATACTGAGTTGGAGTCAAATCACACTCGAAAACACTAAACTGCATCCATTGTCCGTAAGATTTAAGAACCGAGTGAACTTTTGTCCGGCGTTTATCTTCGGGTATATCGTAACTGACAACTATGAACATAGGTTATTTGTCATTGGTCATTTGTCATTGGTCATTTGTCATTGGGAATAGGGAATAGATAGAAGTTTATTCTCCCCCTGCTTCCCCTGCTTTCTTTACTGTCACCTGTCACCTGTTCCCTGTCACCTCAATACTAAAGGTGGATATTGCTCAATTTCACCCATGAGATATTTAGCTAATAACCGCCCTTGAATTTCAAAGGCTTCTTGATATGTACATTTGCGTCCTAATACTGGGTGTTTGAAGTTTGCGAGTTTCTTTTGTTGATAGGCTTTTAGAAATGTTTTTTTACCCTCTGGGTTTAATTTCATGGCATTGCTGAGGGGTTCGGTGATAAAATCTGCTGGTGTGAGCGATCGCTTGTTGATGAGTGACAACACCATTGCATCCACTACCAAGGGGCGAAATTCTTCCATTAAGTCCAAAGCTAGGGAAGGTCTGCCATAATGGTCAAAGTGCAAATATCCAAGATAGGGGTCAAAACCGACGATATTCACGGCGTTTTGAATGTCGTGTTGTAACAAGGTATAGCCAAAACCCAAGAGAGAATTTACAGGGTCGGTTGCAGGTCGGCGTTTACGTTTGGAAAATTCAAAATCTGGATGTTTAATCAGTTGGTCAAAACACCCGAAATAAGCTGCGCTTCCTGCACCTTCTAGACCTCGGAGGGAGGCAATTTTATCTGTTTGCTCAATTGGTGATATTGCTTGCTCTAATTTAGTAATATAACTACTCAAATCAAGCCCAGCATCTTCCCTTTGAGCGCGAAGTAAAGCATTACGATAGTTTTTCAATTTACCCCGTACAAAACCTTTAACTAAATGTATAGATTGGGGTGTTTCTCCTGCTGCACTCCATTGAGCTTTACGCACAAAGATGTTTTTTGTATGTTCCGGTTCAAGTCTGCCTAAATAATGTCCGATTTGGTTGATAAAAGTTAAACCGATTTTGCGGGTTAAAATCTCTTCAACAACCGCAGGTGAAACTGTTGCTCGTCCTAAAATTACAATTCCCTCGACCTGAATAAAAGGAATATCTTGTAGAATTTTCTTCTCAGCTTTGACAATCAATCTCTCATCAGTTTTGCCAATAAAAGCATCATCATGTGCGACATATAGTGTTCCCATAATTAACTCCTTAATTTTCTTCTTGATAGCGGCTCATTTTTTCGCGAACTTCGGGTAAACATTGAGAATATAAACTACAACCTTTACAGCGTTTACTGTAAATAGGTTTAGGCATTATTCCTGTGATTAACAGATTCTGCACAGATGCAATAGTGTCAATTGTGCTTTGGCGTAATTCTGGCGTAATTTGTACTAATTGTCGTTGATGAGATTGGGCATAATAAACATAGCCAATGTTTACAGATTTACCAGTCATTTCCTCTAAACATAAAGCTTGGGCACAAACTTGTAATTCATCATTATCCCATTCCCCTTGCGTCCCCGCTTATATTCCACTGGGTAAAATTCGCCGTTTTCTTCTTCAATTAAATCTGATTTACCACTCAGGTTATACTGTTCAGACTTGAGCCAAATTGAGCGAAATTGCCAAGTTGATTCCCGTTTACCTTCACCTGTCGTATGTACTTTACCATGTAAACTTGTGCCTTCAATTGTGTATTGATTATCTTGAAATTCTCCTGCACAGTGCATCCGCCAACATCTATGGGGACAGTATGAATATTGATTGAGAGAAGCGATAGTAATAGGTGATAGGTGACAGGTGACAGGTGACAGTAAAGAAGATGCGGTTAGATTATTAAGAGTGTTTTGTTTAGTCATAGTAAATAGGTGAGAGGTAAGAGTAAAAGAATTACAGACGCAAGATTATTATTAGGTGGGTGTAGGCGTGGGTGTGGGCGTGGGGTCTGAAGAGTAAAAGAATTACAGACGCAAGATTATTATTAGTCCTTTCATGATTAATTCATTAATTATTAAGGATGCGGTAGCGCAAAGAAGTCAGCATTTTGCTAATCTCTGTAATTAGAGATAACGTGGGATTTGCTTGCTCTGGAGTTAAATTATTTAGTCTGACTGCTAGCATCAGAAAAGTTTCTGTTTCCATGAGTGAACCTTTAGCAATAGCCAGAAAATGAGCAAAATCAATTTTTGTTGTGCCTCGTGCGTGACCTTCGGCAATATTGGCAGGTACGGATGAAGCAGCACGAGTAATTTGTGATGTCAGCCGATAAATTTCGCTATTCGGAAATGCGGTAGATAATTGATAAATTTGGACTACCATATCCATAGATTAGATTTTTGCCACACAATTAAATCTCGATGTGATTCAATTTTCATTACTAAATTCTCTCTGTCACCTATTCCCTGTCAGCTTCTTAACTGTCACCTGTCACCTGTTCCCTGTCAGCTTCTTAACTGTCACCTTCTTCTTATCATTCCCATACCCATTGTTGTTTTTCTTCCCGCACCAGCATACAAAGCGAAGTCAGCTAAAGCATTAATTTGCTTAACTTTTTCTGGTTCTAAATCACCCATAATTCGATATGTAATCTCGCCCATAACGCCAATAAATTTACTACGAGAATCAGCTACTATTTCTGTGTGAATATTAATAAATGAAGGAAAAATAGATTCGATGGCAATATCTGAAAATTCTATGCCACTATATTTATGCCAACGGGAAAGAAGGGAATTAAACACACATTCTCTAGTAGGAAGAGTGGTATCAAACTTGCCTTGACGGAAAGCGGTTGGTGTAGCAAAAATCAAGCTAATTGTTTTCTCAACTGCGCCGGCTTGTTCATATAATTGAGCATAGGTGGTAGCATTTGCCCAAGGTTGGGTAGACTGGGGTGTGCCTTGTATGCTGGTGATAAATAAGTCAGCAGGGCCTAAATGCCAAGGTTTATCAGGGTTGAGATTTAGCCATAGTTGCGTTAGTTGACTAAAAAGAGTGTCGTCTAAAAGGGATATTCTCCACCAGCAAGGGGTTCCTGGGAGGATAGGTTGGGAATGAAAGAATTGCAAGGTTGTGTGTTTGCTAGCACCCCTGTGGGAGCGTGGAGAGTGAATTTGCAAGGGGGAGAGGGTGAAGGCTTTATCTGCGGTGGCATCATGCAAGCGATCGCCCAAGCTATAATCTACAGAACTGACTAGTGTGAGAAATAGAGCGTGTAAGTGTCTTCCTGTTAGATATTGGGGTGGGATAGGTGACTGGGGAAGCAGATTTAACACTAAGCTATGAGGCATATTTTAGATATTTCCTTTCTCAATGAGGAAATTAAAACTTGATGTAATTTTTTACTTGCGTTTCTTATTTATCGCTTGAGTAGCTCTAGACTCTAAAGTAAAATACGGTATTTCTTCTAATTCACTCTCATCTAAATTATACTGCTCACAAACCAAACTCAAGCGATTACCAGGAGTTTTGACAGCATTAACGGAATGAGTTAAATCACCTTGAAAGTAAAGCAGGGTATTAGTTTGGGGTTTAATTTGTCCAACTTGGCGTTTGTGGGATTTTAAGACTAATTCTCCTCCCTCCATGTTTTCTGGGACACGCACATAGAGAACGCTGACATAAGCCGGTGGTTGAATTGTTTTACAATAGGAACGGAGCGACCTATCTATATGCGGGTCAACACGAGAACCTTCTTTGAGCAGTAAAGGATTAAGATAAAAAGCGTTGCAATTAGGCTGAAGAGCCAAATCTAAATAAGGCTTGAAAAAAGGAAATTTTTTTTCTACTTCTGCGATTCCTTCACGTTGGAATACTACAGAAAAACCTTTGGTGTTGACAAAATCGCGGTTGAGGTTGTTGACAGCAAAGTAAGGGCAAGAATTGATTTCTCCCCATAAGTCGTTAAGGTAATTAATGGGGAAGGCGTTGGGTTGTTGTTGATAGTATTTCACGGTACAAAAGCAGGAAAGAATAATTAAGTATTTCAGTTTATGATTGTAATAATTTTAAACTTAAACAAAATACCATAGAGGGTTAGATACATGAGAATTGATGATAAAAATGTAGCAACTGCACTTACTGAAAAGTTAGAAGCCAGTTTACCAATTAAAGTCAAGGCAAGGAAAGAATTCTTAAAAATGTTGAAAAAAAGGGGAGAACTAGTCAATCCAGAGAAAGAATTTGAGGTTGATTGGGTAGCTTATTCTGGAGATGAAGGTGGGATTATGTGCCGACTAGTCAGCAAAAACGATAATCCCAAAGATGAAGATCAAGCACAATATGTAGTATCTATTACCCATCTCAAAATAGATCCGGATCATCCCCATGCAGAAGAAATAGCAACTTATCAACGGGATCGAAATCGTAAGTTAATGTTACAAAATCGTGGTAGTCTGATGACTGAATTAATGCCTTTAAGTCCTCCTAAAAAGAAAAAAAGAGGTAAAGGTTTTGGTCAGTAATTAACTCCGAAAACGGTATTGCATCAACTTAGGAAGTTTTACATCTTTGACATCATCAAAATAGTAATATTCCCCTCGCATTTGCACATTTTGAATTAGACTAACTGGCGGCATATTTACTACATCATAGCTAATTACTTGATTAGTAAACATGACATCCAAAGGATTTAAAGGATGAGAACAGGTGAATACACCTTCAGTCTTTTTCGGTTTAGGTAATTCTTTAACTATTAACTCAGCCTTACTCATCCATTTTCCCAAACGAATCCATTTCGGTAATTTGATGTGTTTTTCAGAGATGAGAAAAAACTCAAATTGACTTTCTGGCGCAATTTCTTTGGCTCGTCCAAAACTGGGAATATTCTTTTGGGTTTTCTCCATTTCTACATGGTAGTTATTATTAGCATACTTCCATGTATTCAGAATAGCCGTATGATTGAGAGAACGAGCCGGAGTAACATAAATTTCCTGTTGGTTGAGTGGGGTTAAATGTTCCTCATATTTTGGCACTTGTTCAGGACAGAAATAGCAATAGGAATCTTCTTCAGCAACGGTAGTTGAGTAAACAGGGTTATCAACTAAGCCGAGTGCATAACAGAGTGCATAATTGTGAATTATTGGCTCCGTTTCGTATAGTCTGCCAATTTCACGAGTGGCAAAATACAGACTGTCGTGTAGTTCTAATTGACAACGGTAGATAATAGTCATGGCTGTTACTTAGCCTTAGCCGCAGTTTTCTTTTTGCTAATATGTTTATTGGCATATTCTTTAGCTTCTGCATCAGCTTTTTGCAAAATAGATTTAATTCCTGCTTCGTTATTAGTCAGGGTTTTGACTTCATTCAACAAAGGTATAAAAGCATCACCAATAAAGTCAGTATGCACAATAAACTCATCTGCCATTAAATTCTCAATTGCCTTTTTAGCAGCAGTAATTACATCATCTTCGTCTAAAGGATCTGGTGATTTGAGTGTATTATTAGCCTTCATTTGGTCATATATTGCTTGAGTCCAACGGAGATTACTGGCAATTTCTCCATCAGCAAATACAACTCCGATTAATTCGTTTCTGATGCGACCTGTACGGGTTGTTTGTGCGCCATAGTGTCGAGTTCTGATAATGTTATTTAAAACATATAAAAAACTGGCTTCTGTAGGGTCTTTGAGTGTAACAATGCTGGGAAAAAATACCTGTGGTTTAATGTGGTCTTGTTGATTAATTCTGCTAGTAACTTCACCAGGTTTAGAATTATCTTCACCTTTAGAAGCCATTGTCCCATTTTCAAAAGGTGCATTGAGGGTAAATGTTTCGTGAGATTCATCAAAAGCTGTAATTGAAAATGCAGTATCTACGACAACTTTTGATTTTTCTGAACCGGAGTCACCAATAGCAAAGCCGTAAATAATACAATCAGGATTATCCATTGCAAATTTAACGTTATATTCACAATCTTCTGCTGTCATAAATTCGTATTTCCGCAATAATTCCCGACCTACTAATCTTTCTGGCGTGGACTGTTTACGTTTGAACATGGAAAGACGGCTAATGGTGTTTTTGTCTTTGACTCCTGCTCTAACTCGTGCTTTGTTGAGTTCGCTATCTGTTTGAAATAAAGGATAAGATTCGGTCACACGAATGGTGAGAAAGTGGGCATATTTACCCATTGGTTTGTAGGGGATTTCAGATTGAAATAATTTAGCGTCAACGGTTTTTAAAAATGCCATAATGTTTCTCCAAATTAGGGTTAATGAAGTTAGTAAAATTTTTGGGTGGGGTAGGGGTTTAGCATTGCTAAACCCCTACGGATCTTCGTCGTCAGATTTAGATTTATCTGCGTTTTCTTTGTCATCTTCTAAACGATAAAGAAATTCACAGGTATCGCGAATCAGGTTTAATTGACGACCTGCTAAACGCGCGCGATCGCTTTTAAAACTTTTCTCAAATACTTCCTCTACAAAATATCTAGCAAAATCTAAAACAGCTTGTCTTTCTTCCTCTCGTTTACTCATCATCCAGCGTCCTTCAGCAGTTGAAGAATGTACCCGATCCATGAGTTTAAAAATCTCTGCTGCTACTGCTAAAGTTAAGGTTTCACCCTCAAACACACTTGAATCTGCTTTCAGAATAGTTTCCGCAGCAATATCAATCGGTTTTAAAACAGCATTAGCTTTAGGATTAAACCTTTTATTCGCCCGGTAAAAACGGCGATACAGTTCCGTTAATTTCTTTGGATGATTCAAATTAGACGCTTCTCCCACAATTAATTTCTCCTGATTAAAATCAAATTTTGTATAAGGGTCAAAACAAGGGTAAAAATGATAAGTGTAAAGCTTGATTTTTTCAAGCCTGGCTGTTTCCACTCCTTGGTTACGCACCCATTTATTCAGATAAGCAAAGACATACAGAGGACTGGTTTCAAAATCCTTGGCTAGTTCCGTAAATTTCCCCCAGTTAGCATCATAACCAGTTTTACCTTGCCTAGCATTGACATCTAAATGAATAGCGTAAGCAGCAGTTAATACATTTAAAGGTGCAGGATATTGAATACCGTACTCTTCCCAACCTTCGAGAATGTAATCAAGTCTGAATCTATCTCTTTTCACCAAAGTTCGGAAAGCATGAGGCGCACTATCAAGAAATACGGTTTCTTCAAATTCTGCACCGTCATTAAATGGAGGAATAGGAGACTCAGAAACTACAGTTTTCACATCTAAAATCATCGGAAAAGCAAACGCTAACCAACTCGGCATTACCCAAGATTCAGTATCAGTGCTGTCTCTTCCAGGAGGTAAAGCCATGAAGTAAAAAGTTAAAGGTTGATCTTCAGGATAGGAAAGTTTAAATGTGCGGTCTTTTTCACTATCTAAATTTTCATCAATTAAGAAACTATCCACACTTTGATAATTTTCTTTACCCAAATCAACCTGTAAATCTTTACTAATGAAATGATTTCGGATGCTAGTATCGAACCGAGTTTGAGCAATATTGGTGTAAGCTTTTTGTAAGAACTTATTAGTTTCTGGTGTGAAGTAATAAGTTGGATAAAAGTAGAGATAGCGATATTTACCATCTTCAAATCTTTTACCTACTGCTTGAGTTTGATTCATCAATATTTGTCTGAGCATCATTTCCACTCCTGCAATACTGGAAATGTTGCGTTTAGCGTTAGAACCTCCTAACATTTGCTTATTAGTATAAACTTGGGGAGTAAATAAAACCGCTGATTCCATTTGCTCAGTAACAGTGTAAGCTGAGTGAGAAATTGAGCAAATTAATTGTTTACCTCTCCCTGACTTTTTAGCAGCGTTATAGTTACTTAACTCATGGAGAAAATTATCAACTTCCGTTTTGACAGATGCTGCTTTATTCGCGCTAGGTAACATCACTACTCTCGTTACCCATAACCTTAAATCATCCCAACCATCGGGTAATTGATACTGAGTTAGAATTGGTGATATTAAATTTGTTAAATAATCAATCACCTGTTGACAATTTTCTCTAACATCTTCAACACCTTGATTCTTCTCCAGATATTTAGCTGCTAGGTAATACCATTCATAAGGTACACCCCCGGTATTACCTTTGAGTTTTTGTTCTTTCAAACTTTCATTGATAAGTTGAATTTCTCTGATTTGGGGTAAATATTCTGTTAAATTCCAAAATTCAGCGACTTTGTGAGTTAAATCAAACTTGGGAACTTCTGGAAGTTTTTTATCTTTTTTTCTAGCTATTTCAATTCTCTCAACTGTTTCTTCCCAAATTTTACGAGTAATTAAATCTCCAAATTCGGCAATTTGATCAATACGTATATCATCATCAAAGTTAAAATCGTAATCAGCAGATAAAACACTCTGCTTTTGAAATTTCACTAAATTCTCACTGCGACTTTTAGCAACTGATGGTTTACCAGATTTTAAAATTCTCAGTGTTGCATCTAAAGCAACTTGCATTAAACCAGGAGAATCAAAAAAGAGGTTGTAATATTCAGCATATTTCATCCCTTTTCCATCTCTACCAAACCCCGTTTGTCTGAGCTTCAATTGACCAGCACAGAGAGATTTAATCTTATCAACTACCAAGTCTGGTAAAGTTGCTGATGAGATAGGGGGAGCATCACGCAAAGCTAGATAAATTACACCAGTTGGTAGATATAACAAAGGTTGATAATATTTATTTTCCTCAGTATTTAAGTTAGTATGAGCTTCAATGACAGCATTATTAACAACGTTGGTTAAAACGCCTCTATTTTCGGCAATGTGATGATAAGTAAATTTCAATTTACCATCACTGAGACTATGAATAATTTCATTCAGTCTTGGATTTTCTGCGTCTTGGGGATGTTTGATAATTGAAGCGAGAGAATCAGCTAAACAAGTTAAATCTGATAGACTCTGAATAGTCCGGTCTTTTAAAACGGGATTTAAGCCAAACTCAGAAAAATTCCAGTTAGTATCCCAGCGTCTTTGTGCATTGTAAGCCATACACAATAAATCATCAAGATACTCTTGATAATCTTCAGGATTATCAGGATTGATAAATTTATCAAGTCCTAATTGTTTAACTTTTTCATCAATGATTTTTCTATGTTCATCTAAAGGTAACTTGCGACAATCTTCCGGTGCATCTGGGAACTTTTCAAAGTCATGTAAAATAAACCCAGCAATTACTAAACGTCGTTCTTTATCTTTGACTACTCGTTTAACAGTAGTATCGAGCTTTTCTAATCTTTGCTCAATTAAATTTGCTGGAAATAAACCGTTGAGCAAGTGTGTATTTAAAGATTGGTCAGCAGCATTATCCCGTCTAACTCTGCTTTTACCTTCTGCTGCTCGCTTTTCATCTATTTCATCAAAGAATTTACCACCTTTAGCCGTGACACCAATAGCTATTTTCAGCAGATTAGGTAAAACATACTCGGCAAAATCTGCCATTACTTGATCATTGGTATTTTGCGATTTAATTGCTTCTCTTAATAGTTTAAGTGTGAGTAATTGTCCTTTGGTTTCAATAGTTCTATCGCCATCACTATCAAAGCCAAATTCACTTGATAACCAGTCATCTTCTGATGATTGAAATTCTTCTGAACTGTTTTCTGTTTCTAAGAGCGATAACTGTTGATATTCATCTGATTCTTTACTTTTTATAGCCATTGTCTTCTTCCAATGAAATCAAATAAGAGTTGATTTGTCTAACATAAAGTGGGTATTGCTGTAAAGCAAAACTAATTGCTTTGAAAACTTGATTTGGGTCTATATCGTCATATTCATGCACTAACCGATTTCTTAATCCTGACGATGGTGCAATTTGTTTAGCTAGTTCTGGTGTAATGATTTGATATTGACCCAATTCGATAAAAGCCTCAAAATTAGTGAAAGCTTGCCCAGGGTTTAGCTTTGACAATATATGGTCGTTGATGTCTATTGCGGCTTGAGTCATTAATTGCAGAAGTCTTTCTACAACAAGTTGTTGACGAAAATCAGACAAAAATTCATCAAGGCTAATGGAGCGGAATTCTTCTAATGTGTTGTAATATTTATTAATTAGCCTGAGCCTAGCTACAATTATTTCCGAGTCTATATTACTCATGCTCCCCACTTCTTTAATTCTCTGTCAAGGATTCGATATTGTTCTTGGCGATATTGTTTTAACTCAGTTTCACTTTTCAATGAATTTAATTTAAATTTCTCAAATTCTCCACAATATTTTTCAAACAAGACAATTCCATCACGGGCTATAAAATGAGCAATTAACCAAGAACAATGATTGAGTTCGACAATATCTATAATGTCAGAATTTATTTTTAACAATTGCCCAACCAAACTTGGTAGTTCAAATAAAGAAGAATGATGATTTCCTATGTAAGTCTGACGTTGTTCTTCGTCACATAAAACTGCAAAATCCCAGTCACTATTAGCTTTGGTATTACCAGTTGCTCTAGAACCAAAGAGAACTAACATTTTCAAGTAAGGTATTTTTTCTGGCAGTTGTAAGGATAGTTGTTTAAGTTCTGTAATTGTGGGAGTGTCTTTTTGCATTTTATGATGCTCCAGAAAGTGAACAGCTATAATAATCTATATTTTATAGATAAAGATTATTGCTATCATCAAAAATGATTTGATTGGTGCGTTAGTGTGTTGGTAACGCACCAAGGTAACTAATTATCCTATTTTACAAAGGATAGAAATTGTCTTATGGCATCTCTAGCTTCCGGAGATTTAATTTCATTTCTATCTAGTGCAATTTGAAAACAATTTACAGCTTCTTCTAACAAGTCAAATCCTTTTCTGTTTTTACCACGAACTTTTTTCTTAATATGCAGGATTGGTTTCCGATACAAGGGAAGTTCTAACTGTACACAAGATGATGATGCTGAAGGTGTAATTTTTCTGGTTGTTCTCATGTTAATTTCTCCGTGAAAATAGGATTTTTGATTTGGGAGAAAATTTTTACTGAACAAAAGTCAAAAATAGTAATGAACCAGGAAAATGAAAATTATGACACCTTGTCAGCCCGTAGTTATGAACTATCTGGGTGAGGACTCGGATTACTTATCTCATGTATCCAATGGTGATTGCTACTGCAATGACTAAGTAAACAATAAAAACCTTCTCCAAAATTCATTGTTAAACTAGGTTAGGGACTGACCTTTGATATACCAACCCTTTTTGCGGTCACTTACTATAGGTACTGAACCTGCTCTGAGTGCTTGTAATACTTGGCGCACCGTACTAGGATTTAAGCCTTTCTCCCGATAGTCTATATTCTGCATCATTAGATACTGAGCTATTTCGCAAGGCTTATAAGGTTTACCATCATTCATCACTTCTAAAATGTCGATGGCAAGGCGAAAAGGTGGCTCAAGATAATCCTTACACTCAGTAGCACGATTGGTGAGTAAAAAGGTTGCAGCACTAGCTATCTTGCTATAAGTTTTTTGGTTCATGTCATCTCCTATACTCAATGCCTCCTGAACTATGACTAAAGTATATCTCCTAAATCATAAATTTTATTCATGGTTATTCAACCCCTCTTAGGGGTAGCTATGTCAAACAAACTATTTTGAGCTAAAATCATCAAAGGTAGTAACGCCATTAAGTTGCCTAAAATCCCTATCAGGGATTGAAACGAATATCCATGTATGCAATGGCGGTTGCTCCTGGGCTTTCTTACAAAGCTTTCTAAAATCCCTATCAGGGATTGAAATTTCAAGCAATCCATATTTCATCTCCTTTGCTTTTAAAGGTATAAGCAAGCGTATCCAGCAACAATGCAGACTGACCAAAGGCTATAGAATAGGGTGTATTAGCATCATGAACACTGGACTGGTCGCTGATGGGGTAAAGCTGAAAGTGCATTGGGAGTCTTAACCGCATCCGCACTTCTGTAACAGGACGACGAATTATATAACAAACTAAACCTTCTTTCTTCAGCTTTTTATCAATTTGACCTATCCAAGGGTTATCCGGTTGCCATATTCCTATACCTGTTAAAACCTGTACTTTCCAAGCATCAGCGATGGGTTGTAAGTCTCCAGAATAGGTAAATTTCCAGTTCAACCGTTCTTCACGATAGGAACGCAACTTTATAAATGCGAGACAATGGGCAAATCTACCTTTGGCTATGGGTTGTCCGGTACGTTCGGCGGTTTCTTTCAATGTCCGTATAAATCCCGCCTCTGTCCACATTTCAATTTCTAAGTTGCTTAAAATGCCTGGTAAATCATAGGTTTTAAATCTTTCCGCTTCGTTGTTTTCGGTTAAATCATATAGTCCACATTGCAACGGACTGGAACCGCGAAAACTAGCAGCATCATCAGCAATGGGATTTCCTGATTTACCGGATTTTTCTTTCCATTCTTTAGCCCATGCGGAGATACGTCCGGCTTGTGATTTTAAGCTGGTATCAAATACTTTTTCACAGGCTGCTTGAAACTTTTCGCGACTTTGGGCATACTGTTGTTGAATGGTGCGATCGCTCAATTTATAACATAGCCAAAACGACTGTACAGCACCCCAACGGCGATAATAACCACGAAAATCATTAATTTTCCGATATTGGTCTTTGAGAGTTTGTTGCAAAAATGGACGCTCATAAATACCATTAACTTGTAATGGTGGTGATTCAGTTTGAAATAAACGCTCAACTAAAAAGTTAGGCACTAAAGCATAAGCTGTAAAATTATCAAACTTAACTTTTTGACCGTTTTTTTCATATCCGTCATGTCTTCCTAATCTTCCTAAACGCTGAATAAAGTTACCTGAATCTGATGATTCAAAGATTAAAAAGTTAATTTTGAAGTCCACACCAACATCAATAGTGCTAGTACCTAGAACTAAATCAGCCGCAAGACTTAGCTCTTTTTCTCCTTTGCTAGATAAACCTGTGTTTTCACCTACAGTTAAATTATAAGGTTTTAAAAGTTCTTGAAAAAATTGAGTCAGCCGCTTGACTGCTGCAATCGAATTAAGAATAATCGCACCTTTACTGCCTGTATGTTGCTGAAAGTGAGATACAATTAAATTACTATTCTCTTTCAACCAAGTTTCTGAAGCCTTAAAACTCGGTTCTAAAGATATAAATTTAAGTGAAATATCTCGTGCTACCTGTCTCCATCCTTGGTTTTTTAATTGCGTTTCTTGTTCTGGAGTATCAGGAAATTGATATTTATCTTCCTCCAGAGGGCTTATTTCTCGACACCGAAATTCGGCTGTTTCTAATCTACTAATTAAATCTCTATCTGGTGTCGCGGAGAGAAAGAGGAACTTTTTCCGGCGATTTGTACAGCGAATTAACAGCATGGAGTTAATTACGCTGGCGATTTGCGGTGCTGCAAAAACATGAAACTCATCAAAAATAAATAAGTCGAAATCTTTATCAATTTTGTTCCATAGTTTATCAGGACTATCGCCAGAAATAATATAAGCACCTCTATGTAAATAATGAAAAATATCAGGGTTAGTTAATAATGCTTCTCTTTGGCTAGCAAGCGTTAAAAGTGCCGCCCCTTTTTTTAAGCCTTCATTTTCTGCATATATTTCTAAATCAGCACCACTTAATCTAAATACGCGCGGTTGGTTTTCTGGCTGGAATATATCAATATATCCTTGAAGCTGTGTTTCTTGGTCACGTGCTAATTCATTGGTTGGGTAAAGTCCAATTGCGGAAAATTCACCTTGAAGAACTTCTAAATAAGCAGCTAAACTTTTACCATCACCAGTCATGGCAGTGTTAAACACTACATCAATATTTGGGTCACGCAAAGCTTTTAAAGTTTCTAATTGATGCCAAGAAAGTGACCAACCATCTGGTAATGTTACTCCATCAGGTGTGGGGACAGTTTGTGAATAAACAGACTTAAGTTGAATACTATAATTTTCTAACATATCCTTAATAACTCACTTCAATTTCTGCAACTAATGGTTGCAATCTTGCATATCTCAACAAACTATCTTGAATCTGGCTTGTAAATTCCAAATTAGCAATTACAAATGCGTTTAGCTGATTTTTTTGTTACTGAAATCTTTAATACAGATACAATAACTGTAAATACCCCTGCATGTCAATACTGTAATTACATTTTTGTGAATGTCTAGAAAAAAAGAGACAATTACACTGTCAATCCCCTCTGGAACAAAAGAACAACTAGAAGAAATCGCCCGCAAATTGCGTATCTTCTGGGGTAAGTCTCCCAGTGTATCTGGATTATTGGTAGCGATCGCTCAACATGAGTTTGAAGTCGGTGAACCCTTTACCTTAAACTCAACGCAAGTAGTAGCACTCCAGCAAGCTATAGGACTGCTAAAGGACTCAGGTTTTATTGAACAAGCGCAAACTATCTCTAGCCTATTACTAGAACGCGGACAACTTGAGCTTCCCATACGTCAACAAATACTCCAGCAAGTCAGCCAACCGACGGAAGCATGGCGTATTCTGGCAGACCAATTCCGCCAAAATCAACAACCTTTTCACTTACTCTATGCAAATCCTCAGTTTGGAGATTTGTCTTTTACTGTGCGTTATGCCGAAATCACTTTTGAAGAGAAGCGTTTTTACTTAAATATTTGGTGCGATGAAGATGACACCGAAGATGTTGCCAATACAGACTTTCCAGAACTGATACACAATCGCTGTTTGCGCCTGGATAAAATTAAAGGTGTTGTACCAATAAACGGACAATGGCGACATGAAGGGCTAGATAACCTAAAAGTGTACTTACACTTTTATCGTGGTTTGATTAAAGCCTATGAACCAAAACCCAATGACATCAGCAATGAAGTGATAGGAGAAGTCCGCCAAGTGGTGAGACGAGTATCAAATCCCTTCTGGTTGGTGCGGGAAGTGTTGCGTTATGGGGACGACTGCGAGATAGTCTCACCGGAAAATGTGCGATCGCTCCTTCAGCAGAAAATCCGCAGTCTGTGCCAATTATACGATATCGAAACCATGACTTAAATTCTATGGGGTAGGCTATTAAACCTACCCTAATTAATCAAATAGTTACTTTAGTTGCCTTTATATTCTTGAATTATAAACACCTGCTGGCTGGATTTACGTTGGTTCTGCTTTTTCACTCGAATGAGACGATTTTTCAGATTTTCTACTTGTTGTAGATAAAGATGCAGAGTTTGTACTTGTCCTGTGTAGTCTCTATCAGTTTTACAAATGATTATGCCTTGGTGAGAAATACCCTTATGGTGTAGGTCGATAAAGTCATCACGGTTGAGAGTAATGACTATTCGCTCAATTTGATTGCCAAAAGCCAGCACTTCTTGATCAGGAATACCTTGGTTAGCTTGTCCAGCCTCTTGAGAAGTTAGAACATCATAGCCAAGCCGACGCAGTTCTATCACCATATCCATTGGAAAATTCTCGTTGGAGTAGAACTTAAGCATTATCCTCCTGATTCATAGCAGTTAGCACATTATTTAACTCTTCCTGATGCTGTGCATAGTATGTCCATGCTGCCGTTAAATCCTCTCTAGTCAGGCCAGGATAGTTCCGCAGTAATTCCTCATCATCTGCGCCTTGTTGACGGAATTCTACCAAAGTCCACACAGGAATACGGCTGTTACGAATACGTGGCTGTCCACCACATACATCAGGAGTAACTTGAATTGCCATACTGTTGAGGCGTTCTTGTAGTAATAGACGTTCTTCCGTACTCAGGGAAGTAATAATTTGCACTAATGAATCGACCAATTGAGTATTCATTTGCTTCTCTGCTTTGTGCAATCTTGTATCTAGCGTAAAATCTGCTCAATCATCCGATTAGCTTGGGAACCATAACCACCACCAAACAAATTGAAATGGTTCAAAACATGATAAAGGTTATACAAAGTTTTCCGCCTTTCATACCCATGATCTAAAGGAAACACCTCTTCATAACCTTGATAAAATGCAGCCGGAAAACCCCCAAACAACTCAGTCATGGCAATATCTACTTCCCTATCACCATAATAAGTGGCTGGGTCAAAAATCACTGGTTCCCCGTCTACAGTACACCCAGCATTCCCACCCCATAAATCCCCATGGACTAAGGAAGGTTGCACCTCATGACCCGCTAATAATTCGGGGATAGCTGCTAATAACTGTTCTTGGTGAGGAAAATTGCCACCCCGTCGTCTTGCTAACTGAAATTGATAACCTAAACGGTGTTGACAATAAAATTCTGCCCAGTCATCAGTCCAAGGATTGATTTGTGGCGTAGAACCAATGGTGTTATTCATATCCCAACCAAAACCCTTGTCACTGGTCGCTTTGTGTATTGCTGCCAAATTCTGCCCCATCTGTTGCCAAGATTTGTTGTTTCCACCTCCCATTTGCAACCATTCTAGGACAATGTAACTAGAATTACCTGTGATGCCCCAACATAGAGGTTTAGGCACACGGATACTGCCAGTTGCATACATCTGCTGTAAACCCAATGTTTCGGCTTCAAACATTGCTACATGGGAGGCTTGGTTTAATTTGACAAAATAGGTCAGCTTACCATCACTGACTGCATAACCTTGATTGATACATCCACCACTAACAGAAAGATGCTGTGTTGAGCGGAATTTGTCACCTGTGACATCACTAATATGAGTATCAATTTCAGTCCAAAGCATATATTTTGTCAGTGGTTGGTTATCAAAACTAGATTACCAATTTCCCAGAGATAAACCCCAACTCTACTCACCTGGCTTGACCACAACTACACCATAGGCATCTGGAGAAAGATACTGCTTTGCTGCTTGCATTAAATCAACAGCATCCTGGGACTGAATATAGTTTGGATAATTAAAGGCTGGTTCTAAATCCCCAATCAAAGAATGATAGTATCCATACAGACCGGCGCGATCGCTTGGGGTTTCATTGCCAAAAATAAATCGGTTTGCTACCCGTCGCTGCATCTTGGCAATTTCTGATTCCTTCACCAACTCAGTTTGTAATGTGCGAAGATGTTGAGCGATCGCATCTTCCACCGCTGCTAAATCTTCTACTCCACACTTAGCGGAAATATAAAATGTTCCTTGCAATAGATGACTCATATTGCTGACGGAAATTGTACTCACTAACCCCCGTTCTTCCCGCAAATCTTGCACCAGTCGAGATGTCCGTCCATGTCCCAAAATTCCCGCTATCACATCCAAAGCATAGGTTTCATCAAGTTCCATCAACCCAGGTACTCGCCAAACCATAATTAACCTAGCTTGCTGGAGACTTTCATCAACAAATTCCTGTCTGACAATTTCTGTAAATGCAGCTTCAGGATGAGCTTTTCTCTGTTCCCTGTGCAGTGTTCCTGGTTGTCGATATTTAGTAAATCCCTCTGCCACAACATCTATCAATTCTTCCACAGGTAAATTTCCCACAGCCACAGCTGTAATTGACTGTGGTTGATACCAATAGTTATGAAAATCGCGCATTTGCTGAGGTTGCAATTGAGCAATTACCGATTCTGGCCCCAATACTGGACGGCGATAAGGCAAACTATCAAAGGCCATTTCCATCGACCAGCGAAAAATACGCCGCCGGGGATTATCTTCAGAACGGCGAATTTCTTCTAAAACCACCAACCTTTCCCGTTCAAAAGCATCATCAGGAATACTGGGATTACAAACCACATCTATTTGCAGTGGTGCTAATTCTGCAAAATCTTTAGGAGCAGTAGTTATATAGTAATGAGTGTAATCCTGACTAGTCGCAGCATTAGTTACCGCCCCTCGTTCCTCAATTCGTCGCTCAAACTCACCACTAACTAATCGCTGTGTTCCCTTAAAAATCATATGCTCTAAAAAGTGAGCCATACCGTTAATATCATCAGACTCCACAGCAGAACCGATATTTGTCCACAAACTCAGGTTCACTGCTTCCACTGGCATTTGCTCGGCAATAATAGTTAAACCGTTAGACAACTGGTGTAGCTGGGGAGCATTTAGGCGGGGAAACTTTAGCACAGTTGATGTCATGGGTCTTAGGGAGTGTAGGGCGACGATACATCTTTATATTAGCCGGGATAGCAGTTGTAGGGGCGGGTTCACAGATATCATCAACCATCAACCAAGATATTGGTAAAACTACCCCTAGACCATACATCCACAGAAATTGTAGGGGCAGGTTCACAGATATCATTAACCATCAACCAAGATATTGGTAAAACTACCCCTAGACCATACATCCACAGAAATTGTAGGGGCAGGTTCACAGATATCATTAACCATCAACCAAGATATTGGTAAAACTACCCCTAGACCATACATCCACAGAAATAGTAGGGGCGGGTTCACAGATATCATCAACCATCAACCAAGACATTGGTAAACCCGCCCCTACTGGAAAATATAAACATGGTGAATTACACGAAGTTATTACAATAAATAATTCAGCTATTTAATACAAACGCCCATAACTGTAGTTTCTATAAAGAAGATTTCTGGCTAATCTACCTCACAAGAAAAGCACAAAACTGGGGATCAATTTATATCAATTGACACTAGACTTTTGGCAGATTTAAGATAAAATACAGTAAGTCAATCGGATTTTAGTGTTTTACGATTTAAAAATTACTTCCTGGCTGTTCACAAGGCAGAAAAACTCACCCTTGAGTAGTAATTATATTCTGCGAGGAAGCTTTATCTTCAAACTCAACACAGCTAAAACCTACTACCAGATATGTATATGGACTACTTGTTACTACCTTTTTTCAGCTTTGTCATTGGTATCATCGTTGGTTTAACGGGAATAGGTGGTGCTTCTCTCATCACACCCATGTTGATTTTTTTCTTTCAAGTGCCCCCATCTATTGCTATTAGTTCTGATGTAGTAGCAGCCACTTTAATGAAGGTAGTAGGTGGAGTGAAACACTGGCAACAAAAAACCTTGGATTTGGAAATAGTCAAATGGCTAGCCATGGGTAGTGTTTCTGGTTCATTACTGGGTGTAGCAGCTTTACACCACCTCAGAAACAGTGGACAACATGACATAGATAGCCTCCTACTGCGGTTATTAGGAGTAATGATTTTAATCGTTACATTGACAGCATTAATACAAATGTTGTTGATGACATTTTTTCCCAAATTCAACTTACCAGAACTGCCAAAATTAAATGTCAAAACTCATCTAGGGCGCATTCTCACTGTAGTGCTTGGGGCAGTTTTAGGCTTTTGTGTAGGGATGACTAGTGTTTCTTCAGGTTCGATGTTTGCCTTAGTTTTGATTGGGTTTTTCCGCCTGGATGCACGTAAATTAGTAGGTACAGATATTACTCAGGCAGCAATTTTATTAATTTTCACATCCTTTGGTCACCTCACATTAGGAACTGTGAATTGGAGTTTAGTAGTGCCAATTTGGATCGGTTCAGTACCCGGAGTTCTCATCGGTGCGAAACTTTGCCAGATAGCACCTCAACGTCCTCTGCGTTTTATCATCTATAGCATCTTAATGATGGTTAGCTGGAAATTAGTTGCCCAAGCTTGAAAATCAAAAATTAAAAACTCGTTTACTTCCCTATCAGGGATTTAATTAAATTAAAAGTTCCTCTTTCATACATAATTAATAAACCCAAGGCAATTAAAATAAAAGGAACCATCGCTTGACCATAACGACTTAAAATAGTAGCAATAGCCCTCTGACGACTTAATAAATAAGCTATACCGCACCAAACCCCTACCATTGCGAAAAACACTAATAGGGTGATTCCTAAACTAGCAAAGTTCTGCCCTGCAAATAGAGGAATGTAAATACTAATATTATCTCCACCGTTAGCAATGGTAATAGCCGCAACTTTATAAGTATTTGGATGTAAAACACTTAACAAGAAAGAAAATCGAGAGTTAGAATAGGATGCGTCTAATAAATCTGCACTAACAGCTTGAATTTCTGTAGTTTCTTCTTTTCTAGTAAAAAGTTGCTTCACACCAATTATGATTGGTATTAGTCCTAACAGACCAATGAATTCTTTTTGAATAAATAAACCGCCAAAGAATCCTGGTAAGCTCAGGAGAATAATGGCAGAAAATCCCAAATATTGACCAATAATAATGTGTCTACGGCGAAAACTTTGGTCTATCTGGGAGAAAAATAATAACAAAATGAGAATATCGTCAATATTAGTAGCTGTAAATGCAATGATGCCTTGAGTAAAATCAGTAATTAAATGGGTCATGGTAAAATTTGATTAAATACCATTTATCAACATATCAATATTTGTAATCTGCAAGTGCATCAAGATAAAAATTTTCAAGCATGGACGAATTATTCACATCCATCATTACCGGAGTCGCCGCTTTTAGTGCTACTAATATTGATGACCTGGTAATTTTGTTGGTGTTTTTTACTCAAGTCAATGATAATTTTCGGTCTTGGCAAGTTGTCTGCGGCCAATATTTGGGATTTACTATATTGTTAATCCTCAGTTTACCAGGCTTATTAGGTGGACTAATTCTACCGCCAGAATTGATTGGTTTACTGGGGTTAGTACCTTTGGCTATTGGTATCAGTAGTTTGGTGAATCAGGAACTAGGTTCATTGCCTGAAGAAACTTCAGAAATAACATTATCTAAAACATCAATTAGTGAGCATTTTCTCTCACCACAAATCTACACTGTTGCCCTAGTGACTATTGCTAATGGCAGCGATAATATTAGTATTTATATACCTTTATTTTCTAGTACAAATTTAGCAGGTTTTATTTTAATTATATTTGTATTCTTTTGTTTATTAGCAATTTGGTGTTATGCAGCCTATAAATTAACCCACCAGAGGAAAATAGCTGATTTTTTCACCAAGTATGGTAATTATCTTGTACCTTTCGTACTGATGGGTTTAGGATTGGTAATTGTGTGGAAAAGTCAAGCTTTGAGTCCGATTAAGCTCCTGGCTAGTTGTATTTGTTTGCTGGTATTGGTGAAGAAAAGTTGATTAATTATGAAGGAATCAACTTTTAAACTTGCGTCAACCATTCGCTTTCTTCTGGGTCTTTAAAGAGTGGTGTGCTGAGGTAGCGTTCACCAAAGCTGGGTTGTACCATGACTATTAATTTATCGGCATTTTCTGGACGCTTGGCAACTTGTAGGGCTGCATATAAAGCCGCGCCAGTGGAAATCCCTGACAATAGTCCTTCTTCCTTTGCTAACCGACGACTATAGGAAATAGATTGCTCATCTGTAACTTGAATGATTTCATCTACCAATTCTGAACGGTAAATAGCGGGAATAAAGCCGGGGCCGATACCTTGAATTTTATGGGGGCCTGGTTTTCCTCCACCTAAAACGGGGCTATTCACTGGTTCGACTGCCACCGCTCGAAAGCTGGGTTTACGCTGTTTAATTACTTCAGAAACCCCTGTAATTGTTCCTCCAGTGCCAACTCCAGCAATGAGGATATCAATTTCTCCATCGGTGTCATTCCAAATTTCTTCGGCTGTAGTCCGAGCATGAATTTGGGGGTTGGCAGCATTACTAAACTGTTGCAACATATAAGCATTGGGGGTTCTAGCTACGATTTCTGTAGCTCTAGCGATCGCTCCCCGCATTCCTTCCACCCCTGGTGTTAACTCTAGATGCGCTCCATAAGCCCTCAGCATCAGTCTTCTTTCTTGGCTCATGGTATCCGGCATGGTTAAAATTAGGCGGTAACCTTTAGCTGCTGCAACCATGGCTAAAGCAATTCCTGTATTGCCCGAAGTCGGCTCAACTAAGGTGGTTTTTCCTGGGAAAATTAACCCTTTTGCTTCTGCGGCTTCCACCATGCTCACACCAATTCTGTCTTTCACAGAAGCTGCGGGATTCATACTTTCTAGTTTGACCGCAATTCGCGCTACTGCACCAATGCTTTGGGGAATTTTATTCAACTGTACTAAGGGTGTTCTACCTACTAATTCAGTAATATTTTTTGCTATTCGCATGACTATACCTCTGGGTGATTAAATGTAATACATGGGATTGTTTTGAGTGCGAGTTTCTATTTCCTGACACAAATCTTGGAGCGTATAACCGCGCAATACTTCAATTGCCGAAGCGTTAGCTTGTTCCCAAATTTCCAACACCAAAGTTTTTTCGATGGTTCGAGTTTCTGCACTCTCTTTTTCTTTACGTTCCCCTTCTACCAAGGTAACTATTTCTAGCAAGGTAATCTGCCAGGGTTCACGCAATAGCAAAAAACCACCTTTGGAACCTCGTTGACTCTGCACAACACCAGCACGACGCAGGTGAGTGAGAATTTGTTCTAGATATCGCTCTGGGATGGGTTGCTTGGCTGCAATCTCATTCATCGTCAGAGGGACTTTTTGGTCATGGTGGATGGCTAGTTCTAAGAGTGCTAAGAGCGCATATTCCACCTTGGCAGATAGATCGAGAAGAGCGTAGCTTTGGCTATTATTCAAGTCTGTATTTAAAATACTACTGTACATTGATAGGTTTAACGTTTCTTATCCGCAGGTAGTTTATTTAAAGTGTCAGATGTAATAGCATCTCACTTATTACTTACAAAATATCATAAATCTATCGGCTTGCTGGTGTATTTAGGTAATAATTCTTAAAGTTGCTTGATTTTGCACCGGAATCACGGATTGATACAATGGTCTCCGTATGAAAAGATGGGATGGGTGCGCCTCTAGCTAAACTCATCCAACCTGATACCGACAGCATCCGTTTTTATTATCTCTGTCAATATTTTCTGCTTAATCTTGATTTCCTCATGGTTTCAGGCATTTTAGGGCTTTTGTTTTATTTCCCTTACCCCGCAAGTGTTTGAGGCGAATTTCTTCATCAAAAATAGGCCTCTTGCAAAAGTCCTTCTTTGGGTTCTCTTCTGAAGCGACTCTAGGTGAAACAAAAAAAATATTTATGCCAGATGTCTAATGTTGTAGGACTTATACCAATTCCATAAAAGAATGCGACAGATGCGTAGGTTGGGTTGAACAAGGTGAAACCCAACGTTTACAAGGTTTTAGAGTGTTGGGTTTCGTACCTCAACCCAACCTACATCTGTAACAATCATTTTTTAAATTGGTATTAACCCAACCTACTGAAACATCTATAATGAATTTTGTTGATTGGGTAAAAAATAATCGTGATATTCCTTGATTTACCTCTTCAAAAACTTCTGCCGCATCTTCACCACAAAACCATTAACCTCCGGTATTCTCATCATCCCTGCAATAACCGTAAACACCCCAATTCCCACTGCACCAGCAACACACAACTCAACTATTAAAATAACTAAACCCTGATTTCCCAACACCTGCCGACAAGCAACCAAAGTACCATAACTCGCAACCCCAGCAACCACACTACCCACAGTTAAACCAAAAATTGGTACACTCCATTCTCGCAAAGGTAAACCATTCAACTTGCGATTTAAGAACCACAACAGCATCAAAATTGAACTACAATTTACCCCAACTGTAGCTAATACCAAACCAGGTGCACCAAAGGGTTTTACAAGAATAAAATCTAAAGCTGCATTGAGTAAAATATTAAAAATGCTGATTTTAAATGGTGTTTTCCCATCACCCAAAGCATAAAACACCCGCACCAAAACATCACGCCCTAAATAGGCAAACATGCCAATTCCATAGGCAATTAATAGAGAAGATACCAACTGGGTTGCTTCTTGTTTAAAAGCCCCCCGTTCATACACTACCTGCACAATGGGTACTGATAAAGCTACCATTAACGCCCCTAAAGGTAGCATTGTCACCGCAGTTAATAACAATCCTTGACGAATACGTAATTTTAAATCTGGCCAATTTTCTGGTTCAGCCAACTTAGCAAATATAGGTAATAAAGGCAATAAAATAATATTAGAAATAATTCCTAAGGGCGTTTGGACTAACAAATTTGCATAATTAAAACCAGCCGCAGCACCAGGAATAGGACTAGCAAAATATAAATCTGTAGCCACATTTATCGGCATCATTCCTGAAGAAATAGTTGCCGGAGTCATAATTTCTATTACTTCCTTTACAGCCGGAGATTTAAAATCAAATCTCAACCGTAATGAACCTAAACCTAACCGCCATTGCACAATTAATTGGACAGCCCATTGCAGAGTTGCCCCAGCTAAAGTGCCCCAAGCTAACACCATTCCACCAATAAAGGCAAATTCTGGTTTAATAATTTCTTTGCCATATTGCAAAGCTAAAACACCAATCCCAATGACAACAGTCACACTAGATAATAAAGGACTGATGGAGAGTAACCAATATTGATTAGCTGCATTCAGCGTGCCAAAACCAATACCAATTAGACCAGAAAATAAGGCCATAGGAGCCATTATTTGCAACTGCCGAATCGCAATTTCTCTAGTAGTTGGTTCTAAACCATGACCAACCAAATCAATTACTGGTGCTGCTAAGAAAATTTGCGCTACTGTCACCACCAACAGCAAACCACCCACTAAGGTTGTGACCGTTTCTACCAGTGGTGCAGCTTCTTCGTCTTTACGCTTGGCTAAAACACTAACAACAGCACTATGTAACGGCCCATTGACACCCCCTAGCAAAATGAGGAGAAAGCCAGGGATAATATAGGCGTAACTATATGCTGTAGCGGCAGGGCCTACACCAAAAGCAGCTGCTATAGCTTGCTGTCTAATTAAACCGAATACTTTACTAATTAAAGTTGCTACGGCAACAATACCAGCAATACCAGCGAAAGAACGAGAGGGTTTTTGATTTTCTTGTTGTTCAGTCACGAATAATACCCGAAACCTCTTGCAGAGCGCATATTTGAAAACATTTAACCTGAAATCTTAACATCTGTTAGGGAAATTTTGAAGAAATGGTTTGTTAACCCAGATGAATATAGTTTGTAAGAAAAGTATTGATTTAATACAAGAGATACCTTTAGTAATCAATAAAGTTTTATGTTCTCTTGCTAGTATTAAACTCAAAGCATTACATTTGGCTATGTTTTATCTAGCCAATAATATTCATACAGAATCTATACAAGATAAGATCAATTATTTTCAATCTATCTTCCATGAACAGAAATCCAGATTATCTAATAATAAATCTGTCTAATAATTGCACAAGCTAGAGATGTTAGCTGGAAGTCAAATTTACAGCAGTTTTCATGTATTTAGACTACAACCTAAATCAATCTATTTTCTACTTTGCGCCTTTGTGTCTTTGCGCGAAACTTTCATTAAAGTTTGGGTTATTTACCTGAAAATAGCTGTAACTATCCTACTTACACCCCAAACTATCCCTTGTTGCCACACCAGTGACAGGGTTAACACCATCAGCCCTTTCACACAATAGCGATACTTGATAACGGTCGATTAAGGCATCACTAAAATCTGCACCTGTGATGTCCGCATCATAAAAACGGCTACGGGTTAAAGTTGCTTCTGTGAAAATAGCATTTTTAAGATTAGCACTATCCAAAGTCACTCTATCAACCAAAGCACCTGTTAAATTTGCACCTTCTAAATTAGCCTTGAGTAAAACTCCTTTAGTTAAAATAGCATTTGTTAAATCTGCTCCTTGAAAATTGGTACCTCGCATTTCTGCTGCGACAAAAGTTCCACCTTTTAAATCAGCGTAGGAAAAATCCCGATTTTCTAAGTTTGTACTACTGTAATTAATGCTGTTAAGTTGAGCAAAAACTGGCTTGGGATTGATGATTAACCAAAACCAAGCCAATAGGAAAATCACAATTAAAGTCAAAATCCGCGTCAAAAATTTTTTCATAACTTCTGATTTATCAGTTTGGTGATGTCAGTTGTCAGGTGTTGAATTTTACTGACCACTGACTAACTGACTATTTCCAATCTTTACCAATCCGAATAGTAATGTCAGATTCTAAATCTCCGGTTGCTGATACTTCAACTTGACCCAAACCCAAGACTTTTTGCAGTTCCATTCCTGTCCCTCTAGAGACTTTTTGGACAATAATCTGTGTTTGGCGTTGGGTATCGGGCCAATCAGGAACAGTGTAGATTTTGGTAAATCCTTTTCCTTTGAGATAGCTAACAACTTTATCAGTTAATTGCGGTTGATTGGAAGCGTTTTGAATAGCAATTCTTAGCTGAGAAACTGAACGATTATCAGGCTTAATATTAGTTAAATTGACACCAGCATAATCAGTTAACAAACTTTCTCGACCAGCTAAATTTAACCAATAGCTATTGGGGTCTTGGCTAAAGCGGCTAAATGTTCCAGGTAACATAGCCATTTGGAATTTATCCTGTTCTACGTTCAGGGAGAAATTAGCCAATGCCATCATTTCTTCCATTTTCAGGTTGGTATCAAAATACTTTCGCATGATGCGAGTTAATTGGGGCAACCTGGGTAAAACGGTAGGACTGTTGAGACGTTGCATTAAGGCAGCAATCAGGGCTTGTTGTCTTTGCACTCGTGGTAAATCACCCAAGCCTTCTTCCCGATATCTGGCAAATTGTTCTGCTTGTTCACCACTGAGCGTTTGCCAACCGCTGACTAAATTCATGGACAAGCCACCAGCTTTGTCTTGATAGTCCATGGCTTTAGGTACAAATACTTCTACACCGCCTAATTGATCAACTAATTGTCTAAATCCACTGGTGGAGATGCGAATATAGCGATCGATGGGAGCATTGTTTAAAGCGCGGCTGACTACCCTGGCTGCCAAAACGGGGCCACCTTTAGCGTTAGCTTCCGATGCCCTGGTTAAACCCTGTTCGGGAATGGCAATCATGGTGTCTTTGGGAATTGATAGCACCCGGATGGTTTTATCACTGGGATTGAGCCTGACCAGTAACATGGAATCGCTTTTGCCCGCAAAACTTTCGGGTGAACCATCTACAGTACCTTTCACTGGTTCAATACCCATGATTAAAATATTCATGGGACGTGATAATTGATACTGAGAAAGTTTAGTCCATAGGTCTCCTGGGACTTTAACTTGGTCTTTGGTGTTGGAACTGAAGTCTTCATCGTTGGCTTGATCTAAGTTACTCCACAGGGGAGTCCACAGTGCCAAGGCGGATACTAATAAGCTGGAAAGAATCATTCCCACAACAAAAGTTAATATCCACAACAACCAACGAGGCATGACTAAGCCTAATCGGTCGTAAAGTTCGTTAGGCAAGGTACCAATTTTGCCAACTACATCCCGAGGATTGTTAATGAGGTCGGTTGGTTTTTCTTTTTCCCGCTTGACTGGGACTTTTTGCGGTGTTAACTGGTTATCTGTTGATTTTTCTGTTGGTTTTTCAGTTGGTTGTATTGGTTGCGGCCTCACCTCTTGCTCTGGTGTAGGCATTTGTTGAGGTGCAACTTGATTATCTGACCATTGAACTTGTTTAATCACAATTTTCTCCCCACTCAACCACTCCCTAAAGGTTTTTCAAAGCAAGTTCCAAGTCTTGCCAGAGGAAAAGCTCACTGTACACTTGTATTGTTCTTCTAGTAGGTGTGTATGACAACATGAATAATTTATTTTTTCCTGTAATTTTAGCCGGCGGTAAAGGTGAACGTTTTTGGCCTCTCAGCCGACAAGACCGACCTAAGCAGTTTCTTTGCCTTGATGGTAGTTCTAGAAGCCTACTACAAGCAACCGCCGATCGACTGTTAAATCTCGGAGGTGGTTGGGCTGATCTATGGGTAATTACCTCTAGTCCTATTGCTCAAGGGGTGAGAGAACAACTACCAGAGCTACCAGAGACAAATTTGCTGATTGAATCACAGGGTAGAGACACTGCCGCTGCCGTTGCTTGGACAAGTTTAGAAATTAAAAAGCGTTATGGAGAAGACGCTATAATTGGCTTTTTTCCTGCTGACCATTGGATTGCTGATCAAGAAGTGTTTGCACACACTTTAGATGCGGCTATCCAGTTAGCGAGTAGTAAAGACGCTATTGTCACTTTGGGTATTAAGCCGACTTTCCCTTCAACTGGCTATGGCTACATTGAACAAGGTGAAAAAATAGGTAGCTTTAATGACCTGCCAGCTTATCATGTCAACCGCTTTACTGAAAAGCCCAACCGGGAAACAGCAGAAACTTTTCTATCCACGGGAAGTTTTAGCTGGAATAGTGGTATGTTTGTCTTTCGGGCTGGGGTGGTTCTGGAGGAACTACATGCCCATGCACCTGAGATTATCGAGCCTTTAGAAAAACAAGGTAGTGATGTTTATCCCCAATTGCCTAAAAAGAGTATAGATTATGCTCTGATGGAAAAGACAAGTTTAGCATACGTTTTACCGGTGGCATTTGGTTGGGATGATTTAGGCGACTGGAATGCGATCGCTCGATTATTAAAACAAGAAAATAACCCGAATATTGAACTGGCTACCCATGTAGGACTAGACACCCAAGGAGCAATTATTTATGCTTCCAATCCAGATGATGTAGTTGTTACCATCGGTTTACAGGATGTGGTGATTGTGCGCGATCGCAATGTTACCCTGATAGTCAAAGCTGAACGCACCCAGGAAATTAAACAAATCCTCAAAACCCTGCAAAGCGATCCCCGATTTACTGATTTACTGTAAAAGTTTAAACCCTTGGTAGAGGCTCAACGGAGTTGATCTCTATTATAACTAGACTGTCTACCGTATTATGTGACAGTTGTACCAGGGTAAAGGTAACAAGTGATAGGGAACAGGAAGCATCTGGAATAGTCTTTCATGGTTTAGGCTGGACGATTCCGTTGCTCTCCTTCACTTTCTCTAACTGGCTCTATCTAAATTAATCATATGCAAGGGTGAGAAAAGAGCAGCAAATTTTCGATATTTAAATTCAAAAATTCAAAATTCCCTTACTAACTATCCCATTTTGCTCAGATACCCATACTTATTGCGGATTTGGTTTAAACTTAAAGTGACCTATATTACAGTAATTCTTCGCAACTTTACCAGCCAATTTGACCCAAAAAACCTGAATAAATCTGGATTGTGAATTTTTAATTAATTTTTAATTGGTATAACTGGTCACCCATAATTCATCACAATGTTCCTCACTCAAACCGTTCCCCGACAACGAGAAATTATTGAAGTAGTCCTTCGCAATGGCTGGGACTATATGCGGAGGTTATTAACTGGTGGTAATGCCGATGAACCCCAATTACCTCCACCAGCGGTACTCAAAAATATCTTGGTCAACTTAGGGCCGGTCTATGTCAAACTGGGTCAGCTACTTTCCACCCGTCCAGACTTACTTAGTGCTGCCTATATTGAGGAATTGTCAACGCTCCAAGATGAAGTCCCACCAGTACCTTGGACAGATATAGAAATATTAATTCGTCAACAACTAAAACGCCCCTTAGAGGAAACATTCATCACCATTAATCCCGTACCTGTGGCTGCGGGATCAATTGCTCAAACCCATCGAGCCACATTAGCTGATGGTCGGGAAGTAGCCCTAAAGGTACAACGTCCAGGAATTGATGCCACCATTACCCAAGATATAGCTTTAATTCAAGGAATTGCGGACTTAGTGGCCAGGACTGAGTTCGGGCAAACCTATGATATCAAAGCCATTGCTGAAGAATTTACCAAAGCTTTAGAAGCAGAGTTAGATTTTACACGGGAAGCTGGTTACACAGACCAACTGCGGCGGAACTTAGCACAAGGTCGCTGGTATGATCCCCAGGAAATAGTGGTTGCGGAAATTTACTGGAATTTGACCACCCAAAAGTTATTAGTGATGCAGTGGTTAGATGGAGTACCCATCCTGTCCGCAGATTTAAACAGCGATAACGGTAAAGATCCCATTGCTAAACGCCAAGCAATGACGAGTTTGCTGTTTCGCATCTTTTTTCAACAACTATATATAGATGGATTTTTTCATGCTGATCCCCATCCAGGGAATTTGTTTTATCTGCGGGATGGTCGCATCGCCTTGTTAGATTGTGGGATGGTAGGCAGACTTGATCCCCGCACCCAGCAAATTCTCACGGAAATGCTGCTAGCGATCGTTGATTTAGATGGGGGTAGGTGCGCTCAATTAACGCTGCAACTAGCTGATTCCCGTCAACCAGTGAGTTTATCTCGGCTAGAAAATGATTATGACCGGATGTTGCGAAAGTATTACAACGTCAGCTTAACGGATATTAATTTTAGTCAGATTATTTACGAAATTTTACAAATTGCCCGCAATAATAAAATTCGCTTACCCAGCAACATGGGTTTATATGCCAAAACCTTAGCGAATTTGGAGGGGGTGGCCCGAACCTTTAACCCAGAGGTAAATTTGTTCGAGGAAATTAAACCCCTGATTACCGACTTGTTTCGTCGTCAGTTATTAGGAGATAATCCAGTGCGATCGCTCCTCCGCACTGCTTTAGATATCAAAAGTCTCTCCCTCCAATCTCCTCGACAAATTGAACTGCTCTTAGATCGGGTGACATCAGAAACTCTGCAATGGAATCTCTCACTCCGAGGATTAGACAGTTTTCGCCTAACCATGGAGAATGCTGCTAACCGTCTTTCCTTTAGCATCCTTGTAGGCTCACTAATTATGGGTGCAGCCATTATTTCCACCAAAGCCACCACTACCCAACTATCACTAGTCAGCAACATTTTATTTGCTGCGGCTAGTTTGTTAGGCTTATGGTTAATCATTAGTATTTTGCGATCGGGACGTTTGAGATAAAGCCTATGTCAATTATCGTCGCTGAAAACCTTAGTAAATTTTATCCAGTGGCGGTAAAAGAGCCAGGTTTTGGCGGTACTATTACCCACTTTTTTCGCCGCACCTACCGTAACATCCAAGCTGTTCGAGATGTTTCCTTTGAAATTGCCCCTGGTGAAGTAGTTGGTTTTTTAGGACCCAATGGTGCAGGAAAAACCACTACCCTGAAAATGCTCACTGGTCTGATTCATCCTTCAAGTGGGAGAGTGAGAGTAGCTGGACATGTGCCTTTTCGTCGTCAAGCAGCATTTTTGCAAAAAATTACCTTGGTAATGGGACAAAAACAGCAGTTACTGTGGGACTTACCCGCAGCAGATTCCCTAAAAATCAATGCAGCTGTTTACAATATTGGCGAAAGAGAATTTCAGCGTCGAGTTGCTGAGTTAACAGAAATGTTATCCCTAGAAGGAAAACTCAATCAACCAGTCCGCAAGTTATCATTAGGCGAGCGGATGAAAGCTGAGTTATTAGCAGCACTGTTACACCATCCCCAAGTTTTATTTTTAGATGAACCTACTTTAGGTTTAGATGTCAATGCACAGGTAGGTGTCCGGGATTTTTTACGGGAGTACAACCAGCGTTATCAAGCGACAATATTATTAACTAGTCATTACATGGCAGATATCACTGCCTTATGTCAAAGAGTGTTATTAATTCATCAAGGTACGCTCATGTATGACGGTAGTTTAGAGGGACTTTTGGAACGTTTGGCTCCCTACCGGGAAATTTACATAGAATTAGCGCAACCTGTACCCCAAGCAATTTTATCTAACTATGGTGAAGTACAAATGGTAGAAGGAAGGGCAGTGCGTTTAATTATTCCCCAAGAAGCACTGACGAAGACGGTATCAAAAATATTAGCTGATTTAGAAGTAATTGATGTCACAGTTACGGAACCACCAGTTGAAGAAGTAATTGGCAAAATTTTCCAAACTGGCTTGGTTTAATCAATATCATCAATTATTAGTAATTATCAATTTTAATTCTGCTTCTACTTGCTGGTAGTCTGTCACAGCCTGGTTTAATAAAGGTGTGGCATCAGTTGTATTGCCAGCACGTCCTAAGGATTCTAATTCTTTAAATATTTTTGACAAATTAGTGGCACCCACGATATTACTACTAGATTTGAGAGCATGGGCTTCTAACTGTAATTGTTTAGCATTATTTTCAACGATGGCAATATTCAGGGAGATTAAGCGTTGAGAGGCATCTTCTAAATACGAATTAATAATTTGAATAAATTCCTCTATCTGATTGTCACAAATAATTTCTCTTAATTCCTGCAAAATTGATTGGTCTAGCACATTATTAATAGTTGGAGTTTGGGGCATTTTGTCTGTGGAGATATTGACTGTATTTTGCTGGAAAATATGTCGATAACAATTCTCTAAAGCACGACTTAATTCTTCCATACGAATTGGTTTAGCAATATAATCATTCATCCCCACCGCTAAACATTTTTCCTGATCTCCTTGCATGGCATTGGCAGTCATCGCTACAATCCAAGGACGGCGGGAGGAAGGCCATTCCTGGCAAATTTCCATAGTTGCAGTTAACCCGTCCATTTCTGGCATTTGTATATCCATTAGCACTACATCATAAGACTGTCTTCGCAAAGCTGTTAATACTTCCAGCCCATTGGCTACAATATCAGCCCGATATCCCAGCCTTTGTAACATGTGCAGTGCTACCTTTTGATTAACAACATTATCTTCAGCGATAAGTATTTTTAAAGGCATCGTTTCTGCCATATGACCATTTAATTGGTTTAAGGCGTGAGTAAATGTATTCACTGGCTGTAGTTGGCTACTAAAAACGCCAAGTAAAATATTAGCTAAATTAGTTTTTTTGATTGGTTTATTTAAATAAGCTGTAACATCCAAATCAGTGATAGGAGGCATTTTACTGCTTTGACCATCACCAATAGATGTTAGCATCACTAACGGTATTTGTTGGTATTTAGATAATTTCTGAATTTCCAGGGCTAGATTTGAGCCGTATGCATCTAAAGTATGTATATCAACAATGGCTACATCAAAATCTTGTTGCTGAAGAAGAGCGATCGCTTCTTGTGCCGATGCCGCTACAATGGGATTCATCCCCAAACACTGAGATTGTTGAATTAATGCTTGCTGATGAATTGTTTGCTGATTAGCAATGAGTAAGCGCTTGTTGACTAAGTATTGCCAATCACTATTAGTTTTAATCAAAGAGGGTTGATTCCCTAAACCAACCACAATAGTAAAGAAAAAAGTTGAACCTTCTCCTACCTGACTTTCAAACCACATCTTACCACCCATCATTTCCGTCAATTTCTGGCTAATTACCAAACCTAAACCAGTTCCACCATATTGACGGGTAGTTGACGCATCTACTTGACTGAAAGGTTGAAATAGTCTGTGTTGTTTATCGCTAGGAATACCAATTCCTGTATCCTTAACATTAAACAGAATTTCGTAAATCTGCTCACTTTCATCTAAACCAACATCGCTTTCTGGTAGGTGAGCTAAAGGACGACTACTAACAGTAACGACAATTTCTCCATGATGAGTAAACTTAATGGCATTACTAAGCAAATTAACCAAAATTTGGCGGACACGAGTTACATCACCTCTAATTAACTCGGCTATCTCCGGACTCATTAAATAAGCTAATTCTAATTCTTTGTCACTGGCTAAAGGTGCAACTAAATCTAAACATTCTTCCACACAATTTCGCAAATTAAAAATTTGTTGATCAATTTCTAATTTACCTGATTCGATTTTAGAAAAATCCAGGATATCGTTAATTAAAGTCAGCATTGCATCGCCACTATTACGGATAATTTCTACAAACTCTCTTTGTAGTGACGTGAGTTCCGTGTCTAACAGTAATCCAGTCATGCCAATTACTGCATTCATAGGAGTACGAATTTCATGACTCATTGTTGCCAGGAATTCACTCTTAGTAATATTGGCAATTTCAGCAGCTTCTTTGGCTGATTTAAGTTCTTCCTCAGCTATTTTTTTATCTGTAATATCTGTAATAATTCCCACAAAACGATAAGGTTGTCCCTGGTCATCACGCAAACATTTTCCTTTAGCTGCTACCCAAATGTAATAGCCTTTGCGATGTTTCATCCTGTAGGTCGTTTGATAAAATGTAGTTTTACCATCTAAATGTTGATTAACTTGTAACCAAACCGATTCTTGATCATCAGGATAGATATTTTCTAACCATGTAGACATATTTTGGGGTAGGGTTTCCTTTTCATAGCCAAGAATTCTCATCCATGTGGGTGAGTAATAAACTTCATTCGTGATGACATTCCAATCCCAAATTCCGTCATTAGTACCAGAAATAGCTAATTCATAACGTTCTTCCCGTTCCCGTAAAATCTTCTCTACCTGTTTACGTCTGACAATTTCTGCTCCTAAATCTGCATTACTGATTGATAATTCTTTCGTCCGCAACTCTACACGCTCTTCTAAACTTTCTTTGGCATTTTTGATTTCCTTAAACATTTGGTTAAGAGCCAAAACCATCGATTTGAAATTATGAGTTAAATCATTAATTTCGGAAATTTTACTATTACTGAAATTGATTTCTTCTTGTCCCCATATTTTTTGAGGTAAATCAGTAGTTAATCTAGTTAATGTGCCAAGGGGTTTAACTAATCTCTCACTAATAATATTGACAACCATTAATGCTAAGATGGCTGTAATGATCATGGTCGCCAATTTTTTTAAATAAACGATTTGTAAATATTTAACTTTCTCCTTAGTTGGTGCGGCAATAATGAGATGAAGGGGAATATCACGGTCTAAAATGGTTTTTTTAACATAAAAAGATTTTTCCCACCTTGACATAATCGGTGTTCCAGGAGATAGTGGTAGCCACTGTTCAATCTCTGAATTGAGTTTGCGTTTTTCTATACCTTGGTCACGAGTGAATTTTTGAAATATTTTTTCCTGCTGAGAATTAGTGGCAATGATGCGGTTTTCTTGGTCGAGAATGTTAATATGAAAGTTGTTGTTATGTTCTAGTTTATGAATCAAGTAATTGATATTTTTTGTGTCTATTTCACCAATAATACACCCTAAGAATTCATCACCATTCATAATAGGGATGCCAATCATAAAGATAGTGCCATCATGGTGATAGGTTTCTGGTGTATCTAAGAAATACACAGGATTTTTTTGATCTTTGATAGTTGCGAATTTAGTCAAATTCACTGGATGACTGTTCTGAGGGTAGTTAGCAACAACTTGACCGATATTATTAGTAATATAAATATGTTTATAGCCAAAATTATTTTGAATGTTTTTAATGGTTGAATTAATTAATTCTAAATTATTAGGATTTTCAATCAGAATATTATCTATTTGCTGGAGAGGTAAAACCGTATTTTTTTTCCAAAATCCTATATCATTAGCTAAGTTAGTAGATAGAGCATTCAAACTGTTGATAATTTCAGTTTCTACATTATCAACAACACGTCTAGCGTCCGTAATGGTGATAGCCATCACGGGAAAAAGAGCAAAGGCAATAAATAAATTAAATAAAGTTTGCTGCAATGAAATTTTATGTTTAATTTTATAACCTTTCAACCATGTAGCTATGGGCAAATAGTTAAGCATTAAACTAGCAATTAAAGCATTAAATAAACCATTAGCAGCTTGCTTGAAAATAACCAAACAAAGGGGCAGTAGTTTAACATGTAAAAGATTATAATAAAAAATAACAACTAAGGTTGAACCAATAAAAACCCAGTAAATACCATCCAATAAAAGTAAATTTGAGCTTTTCCGCCGTAATAGTAATCCTACAAATAATACTTCACAAATTAATACAACCATTGCATAGGGATGTCCCCAGAGTAAATAAGTGTAACTACTACTAATAATGGCGGCAACAGTTCCCCAAAACAGCCCGTAAATAGATAAAGTTAATAAAACAGCTATAGTTCCAAAGAGAAAATCTACACCAAAGAATAAAGTCAACTTAAAATAGTTACCTAGATAAGCTGCTAAAATTAAGAATATGATTCCTAAACAAGATTTCCGCCACAAAATGGATTTTAGAAAATTCATTTTAATTAGGATGGGAATAAGGCAATAAAATTTGAGGCATACTCAATCTATATGTATAGTACATATTTCTCAGTATTTATACATAAACAACAAAGTAGTTAAACGTTTATAACTAGTAAGATGTCATAAAATTATGATCTCATTTTATCGATCACGTTAGTATGTTTAAACACAAGCTTTACAGATATTTAATTACTCCTTATTAATCAAGGTATCCAACAAACCACCGCATAGAGACTGCTGCCAGGGTCAATACGTAAGAAATGCCCAATGGTAGAGGTTTGAGGTGAATTGACTGGATAATTGCTAATTTAGAGACAATCTATGGCTTAAATAGCACCGAATCGATAGCCTTTACCGTAAACTGTATGAATCAGTGGCGACTCCCTCCCCACTTCTACTTTGCGCCGTAACAACCGAATTAATGCGGCAATGACATTGCTGGCTGGTTGTTCTTCATCTGACCATAAATGCTCCATAATCTGAGCATGGGTAAGTAATTGTCCGGCATTTTCCATAAAATATTGCAGCAGCTGACTTTCTTTTTGAGAAAGTTCAATAATTCTGCCCTGACGATAGGCAATTTGATTTTCTATATCTAGTTCTAAATCAGCAACGACTAAATGTGTTTGTGCAGGACTATAGGCTTCTGTACCAGCACGACGTAATAAAGCCCGGACTCTTGCTAACAACTCTCGCAGTTCAAAGGGTTTGACTAAATAATCATCTGCACCTGCGTCTAAACCCTCTACACGGTCATCTAGGGTGTCCTTGGCTGTCAAGAAAAGCACTGGTGTGGCTTTGCCTTGACGACGTAATTCCTGACAAATTTCTAACCCTGTTTTACCTGGTAACATCCAATCTAAAATGAGTAAATCATAACTACCAGCTTGGGCTAAGGCACTGCCACTAGTGCCGTCGTAGGTAGCTTCCACTGTGTAGCCTTCCCTAGTTAAGACACGGCTTAAGGGGTCTGTTAATTCTATTTCATCATCAACTAATAAAATTCTCATGCTGCTGGTAGTGAGCATATAGAGATATTCTCAATATAGTGAATCGCCAAAGGCTAAGGACTTTAATCAAAATAATGCTGACTGTTGCACTACCAAAAGGGGAACTACTAAAACATAGCATCCGCCTACTACAATCTGTGGGATTGGATTTTAGTGCTTTTTTAGAATCTGGCAACCGCCAGTTACAAATTTTAGATGCTAGTGGACAAGCAAAAGGATTGCTCGTGAGGGCCCAGGATGTGCCTGTATATGTAGAATATGGTCAAGCACAACTGGGGATAGTTGGTTACGATGTCTTGCGTGAAAAAAGACCACAAGTGGCACAATTAGTAGATTTGCAATTTGGCTATTGTCGCATGTCAGTGGCAGTGAAAGCTTCCAGTCCCTATAAGTTACCTGTAGATTTACCTGCCCATGGTCGAGTAGCTTCTAAATATGTGAATTGTGCGCGAGAATATTTTCAAGGTCTGGATTTGCCGATAGAGATTGTACCTTTGTATGGTTCTGTAGAATTAGGGCCAATTACAGGTATGTCAGAAGCGATCGTGGATTTGGTTTCTACTGGTCGTACCTTAAAAGAAAATGGTTTGGTGGAAATTGCGACTTTATATGAAAGTACCGCCAGATTAATTGTTCATCCCCTTAGTTATCGGGTGAATATAGGCGGTATACATCAATTAGTTGAAAAAATTAGGGATTCAGTGTTAACAGCTGTTTGATAACTACGAATGTGGAGAAGGGTCAGGAGTATAACTAACACCTTGTTGTGGTATCAGATGTGCCTCATTCTAGCTCTTGCTTTCTCAATCAATCATCTCCTGACCTTCTTCCCGCCATAATTGATTTAACCGATTGGCAGGGATTGTTAAATACAAAACATCTCCAGGGTTAAGAACAGTAACCAGTAAGTCCCAAGCGTGAATAGTTTGGTGATTTGTTTCTACATACAGGGGGACAAAATCGGCAGACATGGCAATATCTTTGACTATTTGACCGCAAAATGGATGGGTAGATGTAATCACTGTGCCAAATGCTACCCACAAGCTATCGGCGGTCATGCCATTACCGATGATTTTACCGCCTAAGGCGGCGGCGGCAAAAGCTGGGGCGGCTAATTCTGCTGGGCTGAGAACGGCTTCAAAATCAAATACTTGCTGGGCCATACCAGCAAAGTCAGGGTCGGCATAATTGACGATGACGGAAATACCTGGAGTTAAGCCTTGGGCTTTCAAGGCAATTTCTAAATTTGTGGCATCATTATTAGTGACTGCAAGGACGGCGGCAGCGGTGTTAATGTTGCTGGCGTGAAGGGTAGTGCGGAAGCTAGCATCGGCATTAATTACAGGAATACCCATACCTCTGGCTGTGCTGACAAAGCGATTATTGGGGTCTGTTTCGATGGCTACGACTTCATGACCACTCATGTGCAGTTGCTGGACAATTTTGATGCCAATGCCGCTTAAGCCACAGATGATGTAATGATGACGTTGAGGTATTTTGGCTGCGTCTAAGAATTGTTTGAGGCGGCTACCTAATACGAAGTCGGTAAGCATAGCATACCAAATACCAATTAGTCCTGCACCAACCAACATGACAATGACGGTAAATAGTTTCACGCTATCTGGTGCATTTTCAACTACTTTATCGTTACCTCCTGCACCTGTAATCATGCCGACGGCGAAATAGAGTGCGTCAATAAAGGAAATATGATGTTTGGTGGAGACAAAAGTAAATGTTGCCATTAAAATAATGACAAGCAGGACGATCGCCATCCCCACTACTGACTGGGCGTGTTTCTGAAACTGTTTGAAGTGAGTAAAAATTTTGAGTATTTTTCTAAAAAATGATTTCCGTTGTGGACGAATGCGGGGTTGAGTGCCGATAATTAAGCGATCGCCTACTTTTAATCTGTGTTCCAGCAAAACGGCAGATACTAAATTCATTTTTCCTTTCACAGGTAAGTAATAGATTAGCATCCGTCTTGGGTCATCCCACAAATCACTTAATTTGCGGCCACACCAAATATGATGTTCGTCAATATATTCTTCTTGAATAGGCCAAGTTTGATCAAATAATTTAATTTGTCCGATGGCTTGACTGCCCAAGGCAGCAAAGGTAAACACTGGTGCTGCTAAACCAACAACACTCATACTAAAATGATTCGCTAAAGTCTGATCCAGACGTTCACCCAAATTCGTATTATAAAAACGATTAATAATCCGAATTTGCGGATTGAGTACCCTGGCTTGCATGACAATTGACAAATTGACTGCATCATCAGAAGTAGCAATAACTAAGGTATGGGCTTCTTCAATCCCTGCTGCTTTCAATGTAGAAGCTGATTGTAATTCACCGATAATGACATCTGGGGAAGTTTCTCCAGCAACGGGTTTGCGGTGAATACCCACTACTAAAGCACCTTGTTGTCTGAGCAAACGAAAGATTTTATATCCGGTTCGCCCTAATCCACAAACAATAATTCGAGGTTTCATGAAACAGCAGCGTAATTTTAATACAAGGCTGCATAATCAGTTTTGTCACTTTATTTTTGCCTAATATTCTCGGATTTGACTGTAACTGAAAACACGAATAATGGGAAATTGTTCCAAATTTATATCTTGAGTCTATTTCGGTAGACAAATATCAAAAATTAGGTAGTTATTACCAGGAAATTTATAAAAGTAATTCTCAATTTTTTGGTTAAAAATCAAATATATAAACCTAAGTTATGGAAAAAATTAATTACGAAAAATGGTATAATGTAGCAGTCCTGTGGCACAGTATTTTCCAAGTCTGCTTTTAGGGGTGCATGAGGATGAAAGGCAAGCAAGTTTTACTCACAGGTGGTACTGGTGGACTCGGTTTAGGGGTGACACCTACGGTATTAGCCCAAGGTGGGGAGGTAACTATTCCCTATCGTAGTCCTAAAGATGTGGAAAGATTAAAAGGGGTGATTTCTCCTGCGGATTTTGCGAGAATTCAATTTATCCAGGCTGATTTAGGAGAGGAAGCAGCCGTAGCTAATATTGTCAGCCGGATGGGTAGGGTGGATGTTTTAATTCATCTAGTAGGTGGCTTTTCCATGGGAAAAACTCATGAATATAGCTACTCAGATTGGCAACAACAATTAGATTTAAATCTCAATACCACTTTTTTAACTTGTAAATACAGTTTGAAAAGTATGGTCGAAAATGGTTATGGACGTATAGTTACTGTAGGTGCCCGTGCTGGTGTAGAACCTGGGGGACTTTTGGCAGCCTACTCAACCGCTAAGGCAGGTGTGATAGCCTTAACAAAAGCGATCGCTAATGAAACTAAAGGTACTAATATTACTGCAAATATCGTCCTCCCCAGTACCATTGATACCCCCATCAACCGGGAAGCAATGGGCGCAGAAAACGCTGACAAATGGGTAAAACCTGAATCTATAGGCCAAGTTATCTGTTTCCTGGCCTCAGAAGCAGCTAAGGATATTCGCGGTGCAGCTATTCCTGTGTATGGTAGCTGTTAATTGAGTATGGGTTTAGACAAAAAATTGGTTTTGCTGATGGAGGAAATGATTTTTGTCTCGCGCATATGCCGTAGGCATTCCCGTTCGCGTTAGCGTCTCCGAAGGAGAAGGTAGACGCAAAGACACAAAGAATAGACTGGTTACCTGTTCCCTATCATCCGCAATAGTTGAGGGGCAGGTGAATATACCTACCCCGCCAGAATTATAGCAATGGCCAAAGTAATGAGGACATCAGAAGAGACTTGTCACACTGTTACCTGCGATGACTGAAAATGTTTGAGTTGCAGTTGTGCACTTTTCTGCCACTAGACCCAAATTTTCTTACTTTCTAATTGGTGTTCCGCAAGGATAGGTAGCCACTTCTTCCGTACCACCAGCACTAACTACTGGATTTGCTTTAGCTGCTAAATAATCCCTTTGGAGTGTCTCCAACAAGGCTGGACGCTGGTCATAGAGACGTTTTAAGGGGCGTGGAGGACACTGATTTAGGGTGTAGGCTGTTACTAACGGTAGAGCGATCGTGCTATCTGTATAACAAACAATGGTATTAGGTAACTCATCCGGGTCAATCTTACCCCAACTCACAGCTTCCGAAGGAGTTGCCCCAGACAAACCACCGGTATCAGGACGGGCATCGGTAAACTGAATAAAGTAATCATGGCCTCGTTCTTCTAAACCCAATACCTCGTGAATTTGCGGTTGGGTTTGAAGTAAAAAGTTCTTGGGACTACCACCACCAATAATCACTGCTGCACTTTTGCCTTCTCCTTCTCTAGCTGCGTAGGCAATAGCGGCTGTTTCATTTACGTCAATAGCGGGATCTAAGACTAACTGAGAACCTTCTAAAGCTAAAGCAGCTACGTTCATGCCAATAGAACTATCACCTGGCGAAGAAGTATAAATAGGTACGCCACATTCATAGGCTGTCGCCAATAAACAAGAGTTTTCTACACCCAATTGCTTTTCCACTTCCCGCACATATTTTCCTAACAGGTAGTGAAATTCAGCTGTTCCCATACGCTTTTGGAAGGGTTCTGCTTGCAAGATTTTGCGGATGAAGGCATCGGTTTCTAGGAGAACATCATAACCAAAGATAATGTCATAAATTCTGATTGTTCCTTCCTGACGCAGCTTCACATCATCTAAAAAAGGACTACCTGCAAATAGTTCAAACCCTAAACCATAGTGCATATCATGGTAAAGATTTGCACCAGTGCTAATCATCCAATCAATAAAACCATTGCGAATCAGGGGTGCTAGGGCAGAAACGCCAAAACCTGCTGGGGTCATAGCCCCAGAAAGACTTACACCCACGGTTACACCAGGAATAAATACATCCCGACTGAGAAGTTGGCAAGCTTCTCTTAACCGCGCGGAGTTGTACGCTGTAAAATAAGTATCAATTAATTCAACTACACCCAGATTACTGGACATGGGAATGGGTGCAATTTTTTTTCCTTGTGATTTTGACATTTTCGATAATGTTGCTTGTAAGTATGCCGCATTTAATGTTATCTAGCTTTCTGGTAATTCTTTCAAGACTTAAGGATACAAAATATGGTCTTGTGGAGCAAAACGAATCAATAGCGCCTATTTGGAGGTAATATGGTTTTGTAAAAACTTATTAACTTAGGTAACGGCTATTCTACTTGTAAGCTGACTATTAATTTAGTCAATCAAGAAAAGTGTCAAAAATTTTTCTGAAAATAGCCATAATAAATTTATCAAAATATTTAAAATATGAATATAGAGTTAATGTCAACCAATTTCGGATTGTTGATGGTAACTGACAACAAAGATAGGGAAATTGAGGATTTTAAATAGATAATTTTAAAACCTCATTATACTTTATTTTTGGCTTCACTTTGAGACGCGGATAAGATTAATTGATGAAAGCTGACACACCAGAAGAGTTAAATTCAGATAAAGAGATTGAGCGGTTAATTGATGAAGTGATGTCATCAGCCCTAAGTGATGAACAATACCGCAAGAAAATGCAACGCCGTAAGGCTATTCAAGACCAGCGTATAGCCGAAGCAGTACCAGAAAAAGGACTAATTATAGTTAATACTGGTAATGGTAAAGGGAAAACGACGGCAGCCTTGGGAATGGTGTTAAGATCCTTGGGACATGGCTATAAGGTAGCAATTGTCCAGTTCATTAAAGGAGCCTGGGAACCCTCGGAAAAACTAGCTTTCAGTGCCTGGGAAGACCAAATCGAGTTTCATGCTATGGGAGAGGGGTTTACATGGGAGACCCAGGATCGCGATCGCGATTTGGATAAAGCCAATGCAGCTTGGCAAAAATCCCTAGAATTTATCCGTAATCCTGAATTTCAGTTAGTGTTATTAGATGAAATTAATATTGCCTTGAAACTAGGTTATCTCCATGTTGATCAAGTATTAGCAGGTCTTGCTGAAAAAACCCCAAATAAACACATTATCCTGACAGGTAGAGGTGCACCAGTATCACTAATTGAAAAAGCTGATTTAGTCACAGAAATGACATTAGTAAAGCATCCCTTCCGCGATCAAGGAATAAAAGCTCAACCAGGAATTGAGTATTAATATAGTAGTCATCCCTGGGGTTTAATTTTACTTAACCTGACGACACATTTGTAGAATTTGTTGATCATTGTCACTTAACCCATTGAGTCGATGATAATCTTTCAAAGTTACAGAATAGGCATAACTGACTGATTCATCATCAACTAAGGGAGGAATTCGACTCGCAGTGGAAATTTCTGTGGCACCAACTTCTCCCGGTGAACTTTTCACAGTCATGGCCAGTTCTCCAGACTTAGCAATTGTGCCTTGAAAACAACTAAACTCGGAGTTAGGCATATACAAAGCCCCTAAAACCCGATTTTGCTGTTTTTGAAACACAATATATCCTTGTCCTAATAGGTTAGGTTTTGGTGATTGACCATAAAGATAGGTTCCATCTTGTTCAGGAAAAGTATTAGAGAATGACTCTGGAATATTGCTAGTATTGTTTGGCAATTCTGAAACGTTCTTGACTAAAGCAACATGTGTAGATTGCTGCTCACTTTGAGCAGTATTTTCTAACGCTGCTGCTAATACTTTAGTCTGCTGATTATCTACACCTAAAAAACTAAGATTTAAAACACTTAGACTAATAACTAAACCAGCTACGGGAAGCTTAAGTTGATGGCGAGAAATAAATTGAGAAATATTGTTAAGCACCGAACCACTCCTGTAAAAAAATCACTATTCTTCTACAAGCCAATCAAATAATAACTAAACTTAGATAATTTAAGATTCCCTCAAAAGTTTTATTTATATATCTGACAGCTAAATTGAGAAAAAACTGCAAAATTGCTGTTTATAGCCTGGATATTCTGAAAATATCATTGTTGTAGTTTCACTAGCTTCACCCAATCGATTCATCCAACGGGGGGATGCTAATTCAATTTCAACAAAGGGGAATTAAATATTTAATAGATATTAAATTTGCGATTTTACAATTCACTTTCAGTCAGAAAAAGACGATGTTTAACCATAGAGGCATATAAAGCAAAGTCTTGATTCTTTTTCCTCCGGTGAAAATTTACCTTGCTTGTCTATGATTAACTACAACAGCCAGGCTCAGGATTTCGGATCAGCAGCTAGAAATAAATTAAAAAATTTTGAAGTTAGTGACTCAAGTTGAGTTACAGAAACTGAAAGACTGTGCCAGTCAGGTTTTCATGATTTGTGATATAGCGATAGACCAGGCAGTTAGGACATTAACTACTGAATTTACTAGATATCTCCGAAAATGAAAGATGCGTTTTCTATAACCCATGCAGAGACGTTGTATAAAATATCTCTACATCTATTACTGGAGAGGTCTATTACACATCTACAGGATGTTGACCGTAATATGGTAAAGCTTCTGACCAATCAGGACGTTTGCCTTGCTGCCAATCTATATAACTTAAGTCTAATATATTACCGACCGTTGCTGCTAATCCAGATGTAGCGGAAATCAATTGATAACTGGTGTGCCAATTTGCTAATGTTTCTTGCCAACCTGAGGGGGTAAACACAGTATCTGGTAGTAAAGCAATGATGCCCGAATTATCAGATGCAGATTGATAAATAGAACCAAATACTTGACCACGTTGTGCTGGCATTTCTACAGCAATAACTTGTTGGGCATTTTGTTTTAATTCTTGCCAAGCGACAGCAGCTAAAGTAGAAACTGCAAACACAGGAATATTTAATTGTTGACCTAATGTGCGAGCGGTAACCACACCAATTCTAGTACCTGTAAACCCACCAGGACCTTGAGCAACAGCAATAAAAGCTAAATCTGCCCAAGTTTGTGGTTGAATAAATTCCATTAAATATTCATGTATATGACTAGATAAATCCCGTCCTAAATTCCAAACTTGCTGACGGGTATCGTCTGCACCATTACTAATTGCTAAACCTAATTCAGGTGTAGTAGTGTGCAGTGCTAGGGCATATTTTGTGATTGGTAGTTGAGTGGTCAAAGCAAATATTCATATCAACCGTTAAAATAAATCATACCCTATGACAGCAAGACAAATATCTTCTGTATGTAGCGTCTGTAGGTGCAAAATAAATGTTCGGTCGATACACCAACCAATAACCTAACATTCCTTCAAAATGCAAACAGGCGGATTTTAGAAAATGCTGAAAAACCCGCCTTGATATTTACACAATTCATAAGTTCACGTAGGCACTAATTCACCTGGACGTAACTTAGACCATTTACCCATTTCTGGTTTAAAACTCAGACAACCAACTACATCCCACTCCATTTCGATAATATCGCCCTTAGTACGGATATTGACATTGATAGAAGGTTCATTGGGGTCAAAGTCTGGGGTTTCAGTTAAATGGGGTTGTTGGTGCTGGGTTTCTACAGCATTGTAGGTTACACAACGGTCTACATAGTGGCAATTCACGCAAATACACATAATAGAACCAACTCCGGGAACCTTGTATTGTTAATCTAGCTTAAGCCACACTATTAATTATGAGTTACTGGATTTATTTTTATTACAATGCCTGATTCCTTTCTCGCACGTCTCGCTGCCGAAAATTGGCCCTTCAGCTTGGAATGTTTACCACCAAATTCTTATATGGTGGGTGGTGCGGTGCGGGATGCTTTGTTAGGCAGAAGTAGGGAATATTGGGATTTAGATTTTGTTATTCCTGGTGAGGCTGTAAAGGTAGCGAAAACGGTTGCTCAACGTTATCAAGCAGGTTTTGTGCTATTGGACGCAGAACGGCAAATAGCTCGTGTGGTGTTTCCCAATGCGACAGTGGACTTTGCTCAACAGGAAGGGGAGAGTTTAACCACTGATTTGCATAGACGAGATTTTACCATTAATGCGATCGCCTATCATCCCCATACCCAAGCCATCATCGACCCTCTTCAAGGTTGTGCAGACATTACCGCTGGTATACTCCGCATGATTTCACCAGCTAATCTCCAGGACGACCCTCTGCGCTTAATGCGGGCCTATCGTCAAGCTGCTCAACTGGGTTTTACAATTGAAGCAGCTACCCAAGCTACTATTCGTTCCCTCGCAACAACTATTAATACCGTGGCTGCGGAACGAGTGCGGGTAGAAATTGGTTATTTGCTAGCTAATTCTCAAGGTACACCTTGGCTAACTCAAGCCTGGGAAGATGGTTTGTTAACTAATTGGTTTCCAAATGCTTGTATTCAGAGTTTTGCACAGTTGGCAGCTATCGATAAAGCCGCTGATGTGTTGGGAGAAAATTGGCCTCAACTAGGGGAAAAATTCAGAGAATATATCCGTGACACTATCAAAACCACCTGGTTAGGCATTGCTAAACTTGCTTGTCTGGTTAACTCTTCTCCAGAATTAGCAGAACAGGAATTGCTGGAACTAAGCTACTCTCGTGCAGAAACTCGCGCTGTTAGTGCTGCTTTGAAATTGTTCCCGCAGTTGACAATACAAGATATGCCCCTGAGAGAACAATATTTTTTCTTTCAAGCAGCAGGTGATGTATTTACGGCTATAGCTGTATTAGCTTTAGCCCATGATACACCACTAGAGGCGATCGCCCCATTCATCCAACGTTATCTGAACCCTAATGATTTGGTAGCTCATCCCTCACCTTTAGTGAGTGGCAGAGAAATAATGATAGCACTGAAAATCCCAGCATCACCAGAGGTGGGTCGCTTACTTACAGAAATAGCCGTTGCTCAAGCGGAGGGTAAAATTGCTACAGTGGCACAAGCGATAAATTTTGCCCAAAAATTAGTGGAAATAGAGAATTAAGCGATAGTTAGTAAAAAAATGATTTTTAATATCACACTATAGTAATATAGTAAAAAAATTTGGTTTTGATTTTTCTATGTTAGTCACATCTCCCCAAGCGTTAACACCAGTTGCTGACTACTTCAAAATGTTGTCAGAAGTTAGCCGTCTGCAAGTTTTGTGTTCCCTCAAGACAGGCCCAAAAAACGTAACGGAAATCATTGCCATTACAGGAATGGGGCAAGCTAACGTATCTAAGCATCTTAAACTTTTAACACAAGCAGGTATTGTTTCTAGACAACCAAAGGGTGCAACAGTGTTTTATCAAATCGTTGACCCAGTGATATTTGACCTATGTGAGTTAGTCTGTGAACGCCTGAATGTACGTTTACAAGAACAAACCCAACAGTTAGAACAACTAGAAAGCCTACGCCGCTAATTTTTTTTCAGCCTTTTTCTGGTAAATTCCGTGGTGGTACGAGTCGTCCATTGTAGAATTGCTGTTCTAGGCGACTCAACTGTAACCAGATTGCTGCAAATATATAGAGGTGCGATCGCTTCTATTCCCACCATTATCATCGAATTGGGGTGCAAAAGTCCAACCGTGCTCAGAATACTCTAACAACCCATCCTCATTAATTCTACCTTCTGAAAGCGGCGCGAGACGATGGGGGCATTGGTCTACAAATGCTAACTAAGATTGAGTAAATTTATCCCACCAAATCACAATATCTTGACCCAACAAAGTAAAAGGAGTAGGTTTTGATTTATCTAAATCTTTAATATAATGAACTGGATACCATGACTCCTGCACTTGGAAAAATTCAGAGTCATTTCCTCCTGGAAGAATTTCTGCCTCTAGTTGTGTATCCATCATAAATTTGGTTATGCAATTATTTTTTATGTGTGCTTTTATATCAGGGACTATTTATCAAATAAATATATGGTTTCCATAACCATTGTAGAGACGTTACATGTAACGTCTCTACTGGATTGGAGAGGTGTGTGAAAAAATCAAAATCCCAAACTAGACTAACTAAATAATTCCGGTACTCGCATTTGCAACTCTTGATTTAACCTTGGTAAATCTGCGCGCATTTGCACATACCAATCCCGACGCTGACGATAATTTTGAGATAATAAGCGATGATTTTTGACCCATTCATAGGCATTTGTGGCTAACTTTTGTCTCCATGCTATATCTTCAATTAATTGTCTGAGCTTTTCTGCAAAATCTTCTGGTGAACTATAAATTACACCAGTCTCTCCTTCCATAATAGACTTTTCATAGACAGTTGGGCTGGCCAACACCGTCACACCATGACCAGCACATTCAATCAACTTGAGGTCTGATTTCATGCTATTAAAACGAGTAGGATTCAATGGTAATAAACCAATATCACACTCTCTCATTAATTCTTGATAACGCTCATAGGAACACAAGGGTTCTAACTGTTTTTGGTTAGTAGCTAAGGCAGCAAAAAACTTCTGGTCATAAATTACTTGGGCTGAAACTTTATCTGGATAATCTGCTAGAATCCGGTTGAGAGCAGGCATAATTGGCTCCCAATCTTCTTCTCGATTTAATGCTCCAAAAAACAACTTAACCTTGCCATCACTGCTGTATTGTCTTGGTGGGGGTAAATATGCAAGTTGATTGCTAAAAACAGCAACATTAGGGTTAATTTGACGCAAAAACTCTGCTAATGGCTCAGTGGAAGTTTGAATACAATGACAAGCACGATAAGTAAGAAACTGATTATCTATATGAGCAGGCCAACGCATCGGATCATCATCAATTTCTGCGACAATTAAATAGTCTCTTCGCAGCAGTTCTTGAATTTTCGGCAGATCCTCTGGAAATTGTAAACAGCTTCTTTGCCAAATAAATACTTTTTCTTCTCCTGGTTGGGGAACACTTAAATCAGCAGTTTTCACCGTTGCCAAGGTGCGAACACCAGGGATAGTTGAGCTAAAACGGTCTGGTTCTAATACTCGCACCCTATCACAAGCTAAGGGAGCCATCATCATAGTTTGAATGAAGAGACGGTGAAGAGGCTGTTGTGATTTTAACGCTCTAACAACATACTGAATAGCCCCAGTTTGGATAGCAAATTGCGTGGGATCTATACCCAAATTTTTAATTACAGGTGCCAGAATTTGCTGGAATGCTTGATAATTTTCTTCTTTTCTTCCCCTTGTCTGAATTTCGTAAATTTGTAATCCAGCTTCAGCAAACCATTTTTTAATACTATCTAAGGTAAAAAAGCGGAGATGGGTACGGTCTAGTAGTCCTTCGTCTTCATATTCCCAGACACCACGCAATAATTTAATAATTAAACTCCAATGTTGGATATTGGGAATACAGGCTAAGACTTGTCCTTCTGGTTTGAGCCAAAGGAGGTGACGTTTCAGGACTGTCCAAGGGTCTTGCATATGTTCTAACACGTCTCCATACACAAGACAATCAACACTCTCCAGGTCAATTCCTGTGGCCAAGTTTGGGTCATCTGCATTGCCAACAATAACTCTGTCTAGTCTGGTGGTGGCAATTTCCGCTGCGGTAGGATTGATTTCTAGTCCAATGTATTGACAGTGGGGATTAATTCTTTTGTACTGCGCTCCTAATGCTCCAGCACCACAACCTACTTCGACAATAACTTTTGCATCGGCTGGTATTAATTTTAATAAATCGGGGTTGATGCGATCGTAATAATCTAAAGAATTTTGCTGAATATCTTTGTTGTCAACTGTTGTTATCGACTGGGAAAGAGGTAGTTGTTCCTGATTAACCATTTATTTATACCTTGTTTATACTTAGTATTCAGGTTATCGCTCCAACTTAGCTCAATTTTTGATTGACAATCAAGATTTATAAAAATATGCGGTTAGCTGAGGAGTTCAAGATGAGTGAGAATCTGTCAGTAGAGATTTTCCTAAAGACTGACAGACGACATCATTTTGTGGTGTATGGATACGACTGCATAGAACATCTCGGTCATGACTACCTGTGGCTCTCATCCCCAGATGATCCCATGTTTCGACAATTTGCACACCAGGTAAGTTACGAGGAACGAGAAAACTACCTACTTGGGGTTCATGTTCATTAGTCTTTGCCCAAACAATAAAATAGCTGAGAAGGGGACTGCCAGTGGTATATAGCTTGTGTCCAGTTAACTCCCAACCGGTTGATGTTTTTTTGGCAGTGGTTGCAGGTATTCCCCCTCTAGTTGGTGTTCCTAATTCTGGTTCAACACGAGCAGCATTAATCAGGGCAATACCCTCAACAGATTCACGACACAGACGTTGGTAAATTTCTGGTGGCCAGCGACGGTGACGGGATGCTTGAGCATGTTGGACATAGTGCATTGTCAGCACTAATGCAGTTGAAGCATCACCTTGAGCTATTTTCTCAATGATCCGACAAATGTGAGCTAGTCCTAAACCCTGTCCACCCAATTCTTGAGGAATAGTCAAACTGAGTAGTCCTGCTTCATGCAAAATCTTAAAATTCTCGAAGGGAAAGGAAGCTTCTATATCATGTATGGCCGCACGGGTAGCAAAATCTTTGGCAATTATTTCCACTCGTTCAAATAGATCGGGAATATTCTTCCAGTTGGTGGGTAAAACAATTGCTGGAATTGCTTGCTCCAATGACGACATAAACACTACCTAAGTATTTGTCAATTTTTAGCTTGATTTTTTTAGATATGATCAATTATACCTAAAATTCCAGCTTATCATTGGCGAGAATAGGAAGCAGATAAAATGATTTCTAATTTGTTTTGGTATAAATCAACAAATTTTTATATACATCTATCTTTTGAATTTTTCCTTGCTCAACAAATGAATGAACAATATTTTTAGCTTTACCCCAACCTACAGATTCTTGATAAAACAGAATTTTACCACCAGGGTTTAACTTAGAAAGAAATAAATCTAACAGTGAGGCATCATCGTGATGCACAAATTTAGCTTCTTCTGGCATGTAAAATTCACATAAATGAAATAGGGAAACTATATCTAACATTGGTAAAGACTTTGCTGTTAGATTGTAGATATCAGCACAAATAACTTTATAATATTTACTGAAACTTCGGTCTTCTAAACAAAGGCGAACATATTCTTCATGCTCAGGTGTTGAAGCTGTAATGCCAATAATTTCATTGGGATACTCTAATTTTTGATTTTCTAAACCAAGAATATGATGAGCACCTGTACCAAAATGAAATATAGTTTGATTTTGGATGTGTAATTTGTGCAAATATTCTAGAAACTCTAAATCGCAAGGACACTCATGAGGTTTTAAATCCCAAGATGATTTAGTCCGGTAATACACAGCACCGACCCGATGGGGAAGGACTGGACGAGAAAAGCTCAAAGAGTAGTAAATTTGGGAAAATTGACGATTACTGAATAGAGTTTCACGCAGTTTAATTTTCAAGTTATCTACAAGTAAGTAAGCCATAGTTTAAACCTCATTGTTTGCTAAATAACCACATGTTTTTCGACTCAAACTCTAAATGTAGAGAAGGAGCAAGAGTTGGTAAGTTTATAGAAATCTCCAGACATGAAATATAGTGCCTCTAGAATCATTGAAGAGACGTTTCATGGACAATGCTTACATTATCTATTGGAGATATCTAATGTAAATTTCAGTTGCTTTATACAGATTGATGGTTGTACTCACCATAGATACAAAGAAATTTTGCTGGTAGATAATAATGTAAGTTAAATATTTACCAACATACCTATCGATGAGAGATGTATTTATCAAAAATGTTGACCCTGTTCTGGTAAAAAAGCGAAGATGATGCCACCTGCAATATAAAATTTGCCAATCACGAATGATTGCAATGCCATCGATAAATCATTTGCAGTGGCTTTCATTACTTAACAGTAATACTGCAAAAATTTGCTAATTTTTTTGACCCACAAATACAGATTACCATTTAATAATCAAGTTAACTTCAAGTTAGTATCAATTTTTGATGAAAATCATTATTAAGGGAATAGGATTTCGCCAAAATTCTGATCAATATAAATTACTCTATGGATTAAATTGATTAAATCAAGGGGAAAATTAACAGGTGATTGGTAAGATTGCCTTCTACTCCCTATCACCTGTCACTTCTATGATCATGCAGTAACTACAGCTTCTGGTTGATAGCGAATTCCTGCTTGTTCAAATCTTCTTAAGGCTTCACCCAAGCGATCGCACTCCGCAATCAAACTAATCCGCACATATCCCTCTCCACCTGCACCAAAGGCGTTACCAGGAGTCACTACTACACCAGTTTGTTGTAAAACTTGCAAAGCAAAGTCTGTAGAATTCAATCCTGGGGGACATTTCACCCACAAATACATTGTGGCTTTAGTTTTGGGAATATTCCAGCCTAATTTACCCAAACCCTCAATCAGGAAGTCGCGACGGCTACGGTAGCGTTGCTGGACTTCATGTAAATAGCTGTCGGGAAGTTGTAAAGCTGTTTCTGCGGCAGTTTGTAACGCGGAGAAAATACCATAATCTAAGTTGGTTTTGAGGGTTCGTAACCCTTGAATAACATGACGATTGCCAACGACAAAACCAACCCGCCAACCTGCCATATTATAGGTTTTAGATAGGGTGTGAAACTCTACACCAATATCCTTTGCACCGGGAATTTCTAATAAACTGGTGGGTTGATAACCATCAAAAGCTAACTCGGCATAACACAAGTCATGCACCAACAGAATTTCATACTTACGGGCAAAGGCGACGATTTCCTCAAAAAATTCGCGGGGTGCGGTGGCAGCTGTGGGGTTACTAGGATAATTGAAATAGAGGATTTTGGCTTTTCTGGCTACTTCATCGGGAATGGCAGCTAAATCAATTAACCAGTTATTTTCTTCTTTGAGAGTTAAGCTGTGAATTACTCCCCCAGCGATGATGGGTCCGCGAAAATGCACAGGGTAAGCTGGTGAAGGAACCAGAACCACATCACCGGGATTGATGTAGGCGATCGCTAAATGCCCTAAACCTTCCTTAGAACCCAGTAAAGGTAAAGCTTCACTATCAGGGTCAAGGACTACACCATAACGGCGATTGTACCATTGGGTAATAGCCTTGCGGAAACTGGCTGTACCTTCAAAGGGCGGATAGCCATGATTAGCAGGATTTTTTAAAGCCGCCATGGCAGCTTCTATTACAGGTTCCGGTGTTGCCCCGTCGGGATTACCCATCCCCAAATCAATCAAATCTAAACCCTGTTCTCTGGCTTTAGCCTTGAGTTCATCTAGTCGCGCAAACACATATGGGGGCAATTTCTGTACACGTTCTGCCGGGGTAATCCAACTTAAACTCATTCTGTCACCTCTTCACTCATTGCCCTGGTGGAAACACGATTATTTACTTCACGATTATCGATAGGTGCAGTGGTAGAAACCATTGCTGCCATTAATTGTTCCAACGCCACTTTGAAGGGTAGACGATGGATATCAGAATTAGGTGCTAAAGTAATTTCCGCAGATGTTTGTAACTCACTCAAAGTGATATTACCTAATCCCAAATCTGCTAAATTTTTTGGTAGTCCAATCTCTGCGTAAAATTTCAACAATTGTTGCCGTGCGGTGGTAGCAAGTTGATTACCAAGAACCATCTCCTCTAGCCGTAGTTGTACCAAAATTCCATAGGCGACTTTTTCACCGTGAATGCTGGTGTGTCCGGCAATATGAGTCAAGCCATTATGAACAGCGTGGGCAGCAACAGTACGACATTGGGCCCCACCGAGTCCCCCAATCACACCAGCTAAAAGTACAGTGGCATCTACTACTTCTTGCCAAACTTCGCTTCCTGGAGATTGTAAAGCTGCTGCGGATTTTTGCAACAGGATATCTCGTAAAATCCGCGCTTGTTGGACAGCAGCAATAATCAGGGTTTGCTGGAGGTGTCCACTGCTGACAGAGGCTTCATACCATTTAGCGATCGCATCCCCAATTCCTGCTACCAAAGTTCGTTGCGGTGCAGTTTGAATTAAATCATAATCGAGAATCAGCAAATCAGGGCAACGAGACAGGGCCACATCATAGAGAAAAGCCCCGGTTTCTGAATAAACGTTTGACAAAGCTGTCCAAGCTGCACAGGTAGCGGCAGAAGTAGGAATAGTCACCACTGGTAATTGCAACTGATGGGCAACTAATTTAGCGGTATCCAGTGCTTTACCACCACCCACACCGATAATGACATCTGCTTTATGTTCCTTGGCTGCCTTGCGTAGAGCTTTGAGACTGACTTCACAGCAATCTGCACCATAGGAAGCCGCAAGACTTTGTAATTGTTGGGCTTGAAACAGCGGTTGTAAACTCTCCTGACTAATGTTGAGAGTGCGATTTCCTGCCACAATTAGCGGTTTAGTACCTAATTGGGCAATTTCTGCCGCTACAGATGCCAAAACACCTGCACCGCGAATCACTTTTGCTGGGGAAACTGCCAGCGTCAAGAACGGACTAGAAGTTTGATTAGACAAAGTTTGAGTAGAAAGTTGATTAGGCATGATGATTCGTCTGTCAAAACCTTGATATTTGCCCTATACGACTATGGCTAAGAATGCTAGCTACCACCCTGATTAGACAACTTGATAAAACATATAGATAGTAAAATTGGACTCGATGCTCACCATGAGTCTGTATTTTCCAAGTATCAAAGTTTTGAATTACCGTATAACTAAATAACATTACCACTATCAAATACTCTGGAAAAGCAGTTGCTAATTACCGACGAGGGAGTGGGATTTGGGGAATAGCCCATGATGCCCAATACCTCCCAGCGCATAAAACTCTTTCCATGAGTAAAAATTCTAAAGTGTTAATATCTTAATCTAAAAATAATCTTTATTGTATTGTGCTTGACAAAAAAATCCTATCATCCTCTATTTACAGGATGTTTCTCTAGAAGAAGACATAGATACATGTTACCTATCACTCCTTCGGAGTAATGCCTCCAGCAAGCTACGCGAACGCCAGTCGGTCATGGGGTAAACCCCCATGACCGGGCTGGTTCACCTGTTCCCCGTCACCCGCACGTAATTATGAAGCGGTTGGTTGTGTTGGTAATTTAGCAAACTGATCTGTATATACTTCCACAGCCATTGTGCTGTCGTCACGGCTGGTGAGCGATCGCTTGACTTCTCCCAAATATAATGGGACAGATAAGCCTGGTTCGGGATGTAATATAGTGCGGGCGCGAACAGTCAAGAAGTTGTTGCCTTTACTACCTAAACGACCAGGGGAATAGAGATTACTCGCAGCTTGGCGTAAAGTGGCTTCTAATTCAGTTGGGGTAATTGTTTTTGAGGTAGTAATTACTGCTTCAGTAGCACCATTATCATACACAAGGGTGTATTTAACTGCACCAGGAATCACCGTCCGACTCAAAGGTACAAGGGAAAGTGCAAATAGACCACCTGTGAGGACGATCATAAAGCCAGTTGTACCCACTAGGCGAAAGCGGATACCCCATTTGAAGACAAAAGCTAAGATTGCCAGGAATGCAAATACTAAGGTAGCAATGCCTGACCATTGGGTATATTGCAGAAAATCAGCCGTTGTGAGCATATTATTGGCTACTGCGGTGTTTGATATTATCGCTGAACACACCTATTTTACAGAATGCACCCTCATATCATTGCGGTCAAAGACTGATGCAGAGAATAGGGCAAGTCACTCACAAGCAACCTGAACAAATCTCAAAGCTATGCCATAACTACTTTTCAGCCAAAATAATGTGATAAAATGTAGGCATTTATGAACAAGTACCAACGTTTTGTCACAAAAATCAATTTCGTAGTATTGTTGTCAAGTAGTTAAACAGAGCAGTATAACTATGTCGAAAAAACGGCAGATAGTAAATTATGCTTGCAAGCTAGGAGTAGTTAAAGCAAAAGATATACAAGCAAAAGGCATTCACAGACAACACCTGAAACGGCTAGAAGATCAGGGAATACTTATCCGTTCGGCCCGTGGTGTTTACACTTTTGCCAATGCGAATATTACAAAAAATCATACCCTAGCTGAAGCTGCCACAAGAATTCCTAATGGAGTGGTTTGTCTTCTATCTGCGTTGAGTTTCTATGAACTAACCACACAAACACCCTTTGAAGTATGGCTTGCTATCCCTCAAAAGTCCCGTTCTCCTAAAGATGATCTACTACCACTCAGAATTGTTTATATGTCAGGAAAATCACTGGAAGAGGGCATAGAAGAACATCAAGTAGAAGGTATTCCAGTTCGTGTCTATTCCTTGCCAAAAACAGTGGCAGATTGCTTTAAATTTCGCAACAAAATTGGTCTCGATGTTGCTATTGAAGCCCTCCAAGAATGCTGGAAAGAAAAAAGATGCTCAATAGATGATCTATGGCATTATGCTAAAATCTGCCGAGTACATAACGTGATGCGTCCTTATCTTGAGTCATTGGGATGAGTTCAAAAAAGATTACTAATATAGCAGCCTCTATCCAAGGTAAATTACAGAAATTACGTCAGGAAAGAAAAGAAGATTATAACTACTTGTTAATGCGGTATTTTGGTGAAAGGCTGCTTTATAGAATTAGTCGCTCCCAATATCAAAAAAAATTTATTTTAAAAGGAGCCACTCTTTTTAGAGTCTGGAATGGTGAGCCTCATCGAGCAACGAAAGATTTAGACTTACTTTGTTTTGGTAACAATGAAATTGAAGATTTAGACAAGATATTTAAGGAAATTTGCTTAATTCATTGTCCAGAAGATGGAGTTATATTTCTGCCTGAATCTGTTCAAGGAAAAATCATAAAAGAAGACCAAGAATATGAAGGTGTAAGAATTAATTTGCAAGGGAAATTGGGTACAAGCAAACCAATTACTATTCAAGTAGATATTGGATTTGGTGACGCTGTTACACCTGATGCGAAAGAAGTAGAAATCGAACCTATCTTAGACACACCAAAACCGCTTTTACGAATATATCCTCGTGAAACAGTCATAGCTGAAAAGTTTCAAGCAATGGTTTATCTAGGCATCAAAAATAGTCGCATGAAAGATTTTTATGATATTTGGTTTCTTTCCAGAAATTATGAATTTCAAGGTAACTTACTTTGTCAAGCATTCAAAAAAACTTTTGAGAGGCGCAAAACAGCAATACCAATGCAAGAACCTTTAGCCTTAACACAAGAATTTGTTAATAGTTCAGATAAGCAAAAGCAGTGGCAAGCTTTTTTAAGTAAATCGAGAATCGGTCTAACTCCGAATTCATTTAGCGAAGTAATTAATGAAATTCAAAAATTTATCATGCCACCTTGTCTAGCTGTTGCCCAAAACCAAAAATTTGACAAATTATGGATTACATCAGGAAGTTGGCAAGATGCAAATCACAATTAATCTAAACCAGTTGAAATTGTCATCTTTCATATTCAAGTGAGGTGCAAGCAGTAATAATTAAACGCAGATGGACGCAGATAACCGTAGATAATTTTGTACTTCATTAGACTAGGAAATCCTATATTCCATGAATAACCCCCGTCAACTAGCTTTTATTGCCCTGCGAGATGTTCACAAGGGTGCTTATGCTGATGTTGCCCTGGATCGGGTGCTGCAAAAGTTTAAGTTACCTGACCATGACCGTCGTTTAATGACAGAATTGTTGTATGGCAGTGTGAGAAGACAGCGCACTCTTGATGCACTAATTGACCAGTTAGCAACTAAGCCAGCCAATCAACAACCAAAAGACCTCCGCACGATTCTCCATTTAGGCTTTTATCAACTGCGTTATCAAGAAAGAATCCCTGTTTCCGCTAGTGTTAATACAACAGTTGAATTAGCAAAAGAAAATGGTTTTACTGGACTAACAGGTTTTGTGAATGGGTTATTGCGTCAGTATTTGCGCTTGGTAGAAAAATCACCGGAACCTTTAAAATTACCAGAAAATCCGGTAGAAAAATTGGGGATTCTATATAGTTTTCCTGACTGGATTATTCAAGTTTGGTTAGACCAATTAGGGTTAGCAGAAACAGAAAAATTATGTGAATGGATGAATCAAACCCCGACTATTGATTTACGGGTAAATATTCTGCGGAGTTCTGTAGAAAAAGTAGAATTAGCCTTTAAAAATGCTGGTGTTTTGGTTAGACCTATTCCCCATGTTCCCCAAGGTCTAAGGTTAATTGGTAATACTGGGCCGATTCAAAATTTACCTGGGTTTCGTGAGGGTTGGTGGACTATCCAAGATAGTAGTGCTCAATTGGTAGGTCATTTACTTGACCCGCAACCAGGGGAGGTGGTGATTGATGCTTGTGCTGCACCGGGAGGTAAAACTACACATTTGGCAGAGTTAATGGGAGATCAGGGCAAAATCTGGGCGTGCGATCGCACTGCCTCTCGGTTGCGTAAACTTAAAGAAAATACCCAACGTCTGCATTTACAATCCATTGAAATTTGTACAGGTGACAGTCGTCATTTTACCCAGTTTCACCACATTGCTGACAGGGTGTTACTTGATGCCCCATGTTCCGGTTTAGGGACTCTCCACCGTCACGCTGATGCACGTTGGCGACAAACACCAGAATCGGTGAAAGAATTAGCCTTGCTTCAACAGGAATTATTGACCCATACAGCCAGCTTTGTTAAACCTGGTGGAGTTTTGGTTTATGCTACCTGTACTCTCCATCCGGCGGAAAATGAACAGGTAATTGCCAAATTTTTAGCGGCAAATCCCCATTGGCAACAACTGCCTAGTTTGAACTTACCGAAAGTAGAAACTAATACTTCCTCCTTGGGGCTGAAAGTTTGGCCTCATCACCAAGATATGGATGGTTTTTTCATGGTGCGCTTAAGAAAAACCAACGATTCCGAGTGAATACTGCCGATGACTGTACCATTTGATAAAAGCCGGAATCTAATAGAGGAGGCAAAAATGGTTAAAAACTCCAATGTTAAAAATTTAGTTAAAATCTTGATTGGAGCAGCTTGGATTGATGGCAGAATCCAGCCAGAAGAAAGACAGTATTTACGGGAAATAGCTCAAGCGAAGGGATTAGCTACCGACCCAGAAATTAAGCCTTGGTTGTATGAACTAGTTCCAGTACAGCCAAAAGAGTGTTATGAATGGGTGAAGGAATATTTGGGCGATCGCCCTAGTCTAGAAGATTGTGAAAGTTTAATTGAAGCCATCAGTGGCTTGATTTACAGTGACGGTGAAGTAGCCATCGAAGAAGCTAGACTACTAGCCAAGTTAGAAGAGTTAAGCAAGGCTAGGGATGCTAATCAACCTGCTTATACTGCCCTACTAAAACAAATTCAAAAACTTTACCGTCGTTGGGTAGAAGTTCAAAATTAGGAGAATGGATAGCAAATTTATAGATATAGCAAAGAACAAGAAAGTTACCAAATTAACCCATGCTCAAACTTACACCCTAAAACGCTCCTAGCACTTTCACCGGTGACTCCGAAGGAGCAATGCCTCCAACACGCTACGCGAACAGGAGTTTAAAAATGCCAGAATTCGTCAGCAATGGCATTAATTATTCTGTAACTCCTGCAACTTCTGTAACTTCTGTCTTCTTCCTGTATATAGAAACTGGTTTAGATTTTGAATTGTGCCAATCCAAAATCTAAAATCTCCAGTTCATCCATCACCCAATTATGCCTTGGGTTCACCTAAGCCAGGAGTTTCTTCTTTATCTACCTTGGGTACGAAGTTAGGACGTTCTTTGCTTTCCCAACCAGGTGGACGTTTGGAGTTGTACCAAGCAATGGAACCAATGGTAACAGCAGCAATAAAACCAACTACATAAACGAGGGTAAAAGCTAATGGAAAATGGGGGCCAGCTACAGGGGCTGCTACTTCAAGGAATAACTGCATTTCTAATAAACCTCTGGTAGGTAACATTTCTTTACAAACTATAAAACTAGCCTACCACCTACATCCCCCTCTAGTTTGAACTAATTGGGGTTTTTCGAGGAAAAACTCCTATCTCTATACACATAGGGTGATAAAGAATTGTTACTAATTTCGACTAATTATCGGCAGATGTGCTGGGCTTGAGTCTTTCCCGCCAAGAAGGTTTAGGAGCAGAGGAATCACCCCTAGGAGTGGTTTGAGCAGGTGGATTAGCATCTCCTGTAGAGCTACGTCTACGGCGACCAGAGGAACCGGAGCTAGATTCGCTACTGGCTTCTGAGGAGCGATCGCGTCTTCTTCTGCTTGGTCTTTCTTGCTCCTGTTCCGAAGTCTCTTGTTGTCGGTAACGCCGTCTTCTTCTAGGAGTAGATTCCGATGGTTGTTCCTCTACTTGAGTAGAAGACCTTCTGCGTCTGCGTCTGGAAGAATAATCCGTATCTCTAGAATTATCATCGTTAGTTTTTTCATCATCATCCTGAATAGAACCAATTTTAATTCTTTTCGCTTTGATGGGTTGAGCTTTAATTGTGCCCTTGCGATTTTCTAAGTCAGGTCGTTTTGGGAACTTTTCTACAGGCATTCCCTCCACGACCTGTTCCATAAACTCATGCCATGTATAAGCTGCACTACCGCTACTTCCCCAGGTAGGACGGTTATTATCGTTACCTAACCACACCCCTGTGACAACTTGGGGAATATAGCCAATAAACCATAAATCACGGGCTTCATCTGATGTTCCAGTTTTCCCAGCCACTTGGCGGTCGTTTAATTGGGCAGGCCCACCAGTACCATTTTGTACGACATTGCGTAGCATCCAAGTCATAATATTGGCGCTGTCTGCATCCAAAACTTGCTTGGGTTGAAAATCCGCTGACCAAATTACCTGACCTTGACGGTTGAGAATGCGCCTAATTCCATGGGCTTCTATATGTTTACCTTCGGTAGCAAAAGTACCATAGGCACTGGTCAATTCCAGTAAATTTACTTCATTGGAACCTAGTGCTAAGGAATAGGTAGGCTTGAGTTCTGATTTAATTCCCATATCATGGGCTAGTTTGATTGTCGGCTCAAATCCCACATCCATCAATATTTTCACGGCCACAATATTAATGGAGCGAGTGAGAGCATCTCTCATATTCATCCAGCCGTAAAATTTATCACTATAATTTTTCGGCTCGTAACCATCTACCACCAAGGGGGCATCTAAATAACTATCGTAGGGGCTTTTTCCAGCAGCGATCGCTGTGGCATAGACAAAGCCTTTAAATGTAGACCCTGGTTGACGCTGGGCCTGTGTCACCCGATTAAACTGATTATTAGTAAAATCTTTTCCCCCTACCATGGCTAAAATTTCACCGTTGCGGGGGTCAATAGCCACTAAAGCTGCTTCTTTAAAGTTTTCCCAACGCCCTTGATTTCTTAAAGTTTTCGCCACAGCTGCCTCTGCTGCTTTTTGCCAAGTGGGATTGAGGGTAGTTTCTACCACTAATCCTCCCCCAGCGAGAACATCAGCGGAAACATACTTAGGTAGTTCTTGTTGAATATAGATGGTAAAGTAGGGAAAATCTACTTGGAAGCGCCTGGGTGCATTACTTTTAACGGTCAGCGGTTCCTGGAGTGCAGCTTGTTGTTGTGCCTGTGTAATGATCCCATCTTCTGCCATTCTCTGCAAAACCAAATCCCGCCGCATTAATGCTGCTGTAGGATTTTTATCAGGGGCGTAGATATTCGGTGCAGGTGCAAGTCCGGCAATAGTTGCTGTTTCCGATAAAGTGAGTTGATCTACAGGTTTACTAAAATATACCCAGGCTGCATCAGCTACACCATAAGCCCCGGAACCCAAGTACACCAAATTTAAATAACGTTCTAGAATTTGGTCTTTGGTGAGTTCTTCTTCCATTTTTTGGGCTAGCCGCACTTCCTTCAGTTTGCGCCAAACGGTGCGTTCTTGTTTGAGGAAGAGAATACGTGCTAACTGTTGAGTAATGGTACTACCACCTTCGACAACGTTTTGCGATCGCAGATTACTTAAAACTGCCCTGATAATACCTTGGGGATCAACTCCGTTATGTTGCTGAAATCTGCGGTCTTCTGAGGCGATAAATGCTTTTTTTAAAGTATCTGGTATTTGTTCTAACTTAAGTTGTTCCCTGGTGGCTTCTCCTTGTTGTTGGAGAACCGTACCGTCAGCGGCTTTAATCGTTAAAGTTTGTTCTCGGATAATCGCATTCAGAGTCGCCTTATTCGGTAATGACCGGTCTATGGCAGCGATGCCATAATTGTAGGCAATAATGCCACCACCTACACTTAAACCTGCCCAAAACCAAAAGCGACGGTAAAATGGCCGTTCGCCCATGACTATTCTGCCAACCATTCCAGATGAAATAGTCGTCACCTGGGTTAATAACTGCTTCGCCTTCACCAGCATTGTTGGGGGTAGGTTTTCATGGGTGGATTCCTCGTTATTGTGATGATTCCCAAGGGGCAAGCGCAGTTTCTCCTTGTTAGCGTTACCTTAATTTAGTTAATGTGCAACTAAGGTAGCGACCGCTAAGGGCTAGGCAAAAAATTAGCATTAGGGTGCTATCTTCGTGTTAGTATAATATCCCATAAACAATTAACTTAATTCAGTGCGATATTATGTTTTTTGCGAAACCTTTAAGGAATTTGGTTTAGCGATCCCCGATTAAGTTAATATCCATTGATAGTCACAGGAACAAGATCAGTGAATTCTCACCCCAGGCAGGAATTAGAGGGGGGTAAACAGTATAAAAGAAGTGCGATCGCTCTTGGTAGTAATATAGGCGATTCTCCAGCTATCTTAGCAGCAGCCTTAGAAACTCTTGCCCAAACACCTGGTATTACCTTAGAGTCTCAATCAAGTTGGTATAAAACTAAAGCCGTTGGCCCACCCCAGCCAGATTACCTCAATGGTTGCGCTATCTTGCAAGTTACCATGCCACCTCAAGCATTATTGGCAACATTGTTAGAAATAGAACATTATTTTGGGCGTGTACGTCATGGGAGGTGGGAACCACGCACCCTAGATTTGGACTTATTGTTATATGATGACTTAATCTTAGTTCAACCCAGTCTGCAAATCCCCCATCCGCGAATGCGGGAGAGAGCTTTTGTGTTAGTACCACTGGCAGAAATTGCCCCTAACTGGATAGAGCCAGTATCTCATCGGGCAATTCAATCTCTGCTGCAAGAGGTCAACTGTTCCGATGTTCAGGTATGGAATGGCAATTAAATTTACCCTCTTCCCAGACAGAAGAACACTGATGACACAAACAAGCCACGTATATTTTATCTGTATTTCTCGGTCAACAGAATTTTACTATGCCACTAGGTAGAGAATTACCACAGCTACTCAAACAACGTCTATTCCACAAAGGACGCAAGTTTAACTTTGAAGTCAACCGCTTGCGTTTACCTAATAAATCCGAAGGAGAATGGGAGTGTATTCGTCATCCTGGTGGCGCTCTGGCTTTGCCCGTAACTTCAGATGGTAAATTAGTTCTTGTCCGTCAATATCGCTTTGCTGTTCAAGGCAGACTCCTAGAATTCCCAGCCGGAACAGTAGAACTCAATGAAGACCCCTTAGGAACTGTACAACGGGAAATAGAAGAAGAAACTGGCTATCGTGCCCATAAATGGGATAAATTAGGCGAATTTTTCCTTGCTCCTGGTTATTCAGATGAAATTATCTACGCCTTTTTAGCGAGAGATTTAGAGAAATTAGAAACTCCTCCCCAACACGATGAGGATGAAGACATTGAAACCATCTTATTAACACCCCAGGAATTAGAAAAAGCTATTTTAGAAGGGGAACCAGTAGATGCTAAATCTATTGCTAGCTTTTTCCTGGCCCGTTCCTTTTTAAGCTGATATTTTCCAGTCATAGTTATAAGCTGCTAGATTCAGCACTTGACGATGGTGATGGTGCAAAATTTGAATATGCCCAAGCAATGATTTTGTTACCAGTACCTATATTTGGCACATCTCTACATCGTCTTTCCTAGCAGCTATACCTTTGATGTCCAAACAATAAACCTGGAGAATAGCATCACTCAAATCTGTAGACAAATCATAATCCTTACTCAAAGGACGAAATCAACTGAACAATCCGAATTTACGCACTACAATCCAGTATTTCGGTAATTAATTGCTCAAATTTTTGCGGGTTCCGTTGAATCACCTTAACTCGAAGTTATCGCCCGAATAGCCCTAATCAACCCGAACTGAGGTTAATTTAGACAATTGTTCCACAATTTCAAGGATAAAAATCCAGTTATTTTGTCTAAAATTATCAATAATTTTTCAAACTCTTAAACCCCTTGTCTAATAGGAATTTTTAATTTTTATTTATGATGTGTTAACAGGTATTATGTCTACTATTTTTAGTTTTTACTATTGATTTTATTGAAGAATTAATCAAGAATAAAAAAAGCATGTTCCATACATGATTGTAGCCAACAGAAGTGACAGAAGCCCTTAATTTATGTCCGCAATTGCGGACATTTTATTTTATCAAAATGGCGGTCTGTCACTTGCGACAGTTGAAATGTAACAGTGCTACAAGCTTTTGGGTGTCTCAGTTTCAGTTAACTTCCTAACTGTCTTATCTACAGCTTTTGCGTTTTTTTCATCCTGGTAGAGACGTTCCATGGAACATCTCTACAAAGTTTTTCGGAGATATCTATTAAGGACAACGGGGATGAATCCCACCTTGGGTACAAATAAACGCCAATTGTTTAGCATCTAAATTTTTGGCTTCGGTAAAGTCAACACCTTTAACTATGGCTGCTTGTGAACCTACATCATTGGTTTGAACAAATTGATCACCAGGGTCTTGTTTGGGAGGAAAGAGAATTGCATCTTGAAAATCTGCACCATCTACATTTGCTCCTCGCAAGTCTGCACGACTTAAATCAGAATTTCGCAGGTTGACATTTGTTAATTTGGCAGAACGTAAAACTGCCCCTGTGAGACGGGTGGCACTCAAGTTAGCATCGGTGAGATTTGCGCGGTCTAAATAAGCTTCTGACAGGTCAGCACCTTGCCAATCAGTTTTTGTTAAGTCAGCGAAAGATAATTGTGTGCCAATGGCAGAAACACGACCCAGATGGGCAGCATACAAATTAGCTTCATTTAATTTCGCATCACTGATATCTGCACCGGTGAGGCTGGCATTTTCGAGGATAGCGTTACGTAAATCACTACCTACAAATTGGGCACTACTAAGGTTAGCATTTAGTAACCGGGCATTGGACAAATTAGCTTTGTTAAGGTTAGCGCGGCTTAAGTCACTGCGGTTGAGGGATACGCGACTGAGGTTAGCATCAGTGAGGTTAGCTTGTTTGAGTTCGACCTGATTTAAATCAGCGATCGCATCATCAAATGTATCCCATTTTCCGTCTTCTCCGGGGCTACGGAAGCGACTACCTTGTAAATTAGCTTGGTTCAAGTTGGCAGATTTGAAGACAACACCTGATAAATCGGTGTTTTCTAAAACTAAATTAAACAATGAACCTTCACCTGCACCTTTCGGACCTAATTGGCTTTTACTTAAATCAATATCTTTGATTTTGCCGCTATAAACTGCCAAAATTTTGTTTAATGCCTGTTGATTAAAAGCTAATTGCTTTTTTCGTACTTCTTTCTCTGGGCTACTACCTACAGATTCCAATTCCCCAGCTAAAAATTGATTCATGCGTTTTAATTCTGGCAATGCTTGAATACCACTATTGGCTAAAGCTTGTTGCACTTTATCTAACATGACTGGGTCAGTTTCTTGCACTAGCAAATCAACCAGAAACTTGATTGATTGGGTATCATTCAGACCACCTAACGCTAAAACTGCACTTTGGCGTTCTTCCGGTGTAACACCAGAATTGGGACTTAACTGTCTGACTAATTCCAGGAACTTTTGACCGTTAACTTGTTGGGTGCGTCTTTGACTTTCTTGGCTTTGGATATAAATTTGTGTACCAACTAAAGTTGATAACACCGCACTCATGCTGACTAACCCCACCAAAAATAAAGTGACATTGGGGTTGAGATGAATGCCCGCTATCACCGTAGGCTTCTTAGCGGCTTTAGCCGTTGCTGCGGCATCTTTAGAACTGGTAGTAGCAGCCTTGGGTTTTCCAGTCTTAGCATCGACAGTATAAGTCCCGGCAATTTGGTCGTGGAAGGCACGACGTTGGCGTTGGGAAGGCCAACCCATTCCTTCCCCAATCACCATTAACACCGCTAGGGAAGTAAATAGGGCTAAATTGGGATAGGCAAAGCTATAACGCCACAGAAGATAGGCAATAGACATAGGAACTGCCCAACGTCCTAAACCTTCTCGAACTACCACAGTTCCTAAACCAGGGGCGTTACCGTCTTCGTTGACTACACGCACTCCCAACCAACGTTTAGGGAGAGTGCTACCGCTTTTGCTGAGTAAATACAATTGCCACCAGGAAAGGGACAAGGGCGCAAATAAAGCCACTGTCCAGAGGAAATTAGTCGGCCAAGCTACATTACGGATACCATAACTAACAGGTAGAGCCAAGGGGCGGGCGATCGCTCTCTCAGTCAATACCAACACTGGATTTAAAGGCACACGATTGATATCACTACGGGAATTGAGATAGGCCCCTAATCCAAAAGGTATTAAGCCACTGGCCCCCACTAGGGTCATTTCCACTATCCACGCAGCCAACCTTCTGGTTGACAAGGATATGCCATTAGTCTTATCTGCTGCTTTAGATTGACTAGATTGATTATTATTTTTTTTGACAATTGGGGTCGCCATTACATAATTCCCTTTGAGTTTATTTGTACGCCCCTAGCGGCGTGATTAATATATGCTATTGCTTGTTCTGAAAGCTACTAGACACAAAAAATTTGTATCCAACATACACCAACACCGCCAACAGTGCCAGACTGATGGCAGCCGAAACTAGTTTGAATAATAGTTGTAGTATCCAAACTGTTAATAGCACCATTCCACCCACGACAGCTATTTTTTTCATTCCCGCTAAACCCTGAAACCACGCCTGAAATTTTTCTACATAGGAGTTAAAGGCAAACCATGTGGCTTTGGCTTGGGTTTTCACTTCTGGTGGAACTACTTGGGCGGATTTAATTTCTGCCTCTAACTGTTCCAGACGGCGTTGTAATTCTTCTTCAGGTTGAGAGTTCATAATCTTGTGTTTACCTCAGCTAAGACACGTAGACGACAATAGTTTAACCACTTCTTTAACTTGGTGGTTGTGTCTGTGATTTTAGCTAATGTCTTTCTATCTCACACCTCATACCATTTGTAAATTTGGATTTGAGATTGTCAATTGGGAAGATTCTCTGGGGGACAGCTATTGTCAATCTATTTGTCGCCATGATGATTTCCCATGGGTATCAGTACGGAAAAATAGCAATTTATCCACTTCTAGATGAATTGGGAAAACACGTAGTAAGAATGAGGGATCAACAGGGATCAGCCAAAATTTTCTGTGTAGATTGACTCAATTCAGGATAATTTAATCTGCAATTCTCTTGCTGGTGAATTTGCCCATAAAATTTTATACTCTTGCTTCGGAACAAAAACGGAAGATTTTCGTCTATATATTAGAAATATGAATAATCATAAAATTGCTCGTTTAACTGTCGGGAGCATGAATAAATATGAAAAATCTTCAATTATTAGCCTTTGTTCCCGTCGCTTTGGTGCTGAATTTGTTTTACCACCAAGCTACTTATGCTGAGATACCCGTGATTGAAGTGAGTCGTAGCCTGAAAACTGACCCGATGATTGTCAATGGTCAGTCTGGGGGAAATGTCGCTAGTAACTGCGGTAACATCACTGACGCACCCACCCAAGTGATTCAGGTGAAAGAATCTCTACCTTATTTGCGTTTAACGGTAGAAGGACAGGGAAAACCAACTTTGTTAATTGATGGACCTGGTGGACGCTTTTGCGTGTTGGCAGATAATTACACTGGAGGTAAACCAGAGTTAGCTGGGTTCTGGCAACCCGGCAGGTACTTGGTTTATATTGGTGAGTTAATTCCTGGAAAACATAAATATACTTTGTCAATCTCTGTTAACAAAAATTAACAAAATTTTGCTGGGAGGAGAAACAGTATTGACTCTTCAGTTAATCAAGTACAACCTGAACCTGAAAACTCAGACAACAAAAACTTTTCCTCCTGCCTCCTGCCTTAAATACTAAGATGCGTCTCCTGACGCATCAGCACAACCTCAAACCAGGTCAGTCAGAAACAGGTTAATCTTCCAGGACTTGGGCTTGAACTTCTACTGCGGTGACATCTATAGTCCCATCTGGTGTAAACCGCTGTATTTGGCGATTTTGAACGATTAACCGTTCTCCACAGTTGGGACATTGCAATTGGCTGTTATTTAAACCTGTGAGTTCATAGCTACATACAGGACATTGGTCAGTAACTAAATTCGTTTGTAGCCACCAGCGAAAACCGAAAAAGAAGACGACAGGTGCAAGTAATAATAAGCCGAATAAAAATAGCAAAGAATTAACCAGCCAACCTAAACCAAATGATGTTAGCAACCAGATAACTGCTAACAAGGTTAGCCAAGGACGAAGAAGTTGAAAGCTATATTGATTCATCATTTGTTATTTGGCCATTGGTGAGTGAGTGTTGGGTAGGGAACTTTTACCCATAAGCAAGTGATCAAGAGGCAATCAGTAGTTGTTGCAGGCATGTTTGGAAAGCCTCTATACCAAATATAGCGATCGCTTGCTCTCTTAACCATTTGCCGTTACAACGTTGGTCTTCACCTTGGAGGATTTCTAAACAAGCTGCGGCTACAGCTTCAGGGTTGCGGTGGGGGACTTGCCATCCTAGCTTACCATCCTGAAGGGGGTCTGCTGAACCATCATCATCACCAGCCAATACGGGAATTTCACAGGCCATAGCTTCCAAATAAACTATGCCGAAACCTTCTTGAGAAGGCATAATATAGGCATCGGCAAGGCGGTAGTGCAGCATTAATTGGTCTGTAGGTACGAAACCGGCAAAGATGACGCGATCGCTTACGCCTAAATCTTGGGCTAATTGGGCCAATCTGGGCTGGTCATCACCCCGACCGATCACTAAATATTTTACCTCTGGAAACGCTGCCAGGATGCGCGGTAAAGCCCTAATAGTGACATCTACTCCTTTGTAAATATCCCCCGACCATAATCGTGCTACGGTCATTAATACTTTGGCATTTTGCAAGCCATACTTTGCTACTAATTCTGGTTGCTTGGGGCCAGGGGTAAATTTTTGCCCATTAATGGCACAAGGTAGAAGTTGGAACTTATCAGGGTCTATTTTATTCGCAACACTAGCGCGATCGCGACTGTAACGGCTAATTGTCCAAATGTTTTTCGCACCTACTAAAGCACGGCGTTCTATTTCCGGTAATGGTTCCCAAACTTCCTTACCATAGGTTAAAACTGTGTAGGGAATACCCAAGGGTTTACAAAGGGTTTGGATGAGTACAGCCAGTTTGATATGACCACAAAAGACTTGTGCTGGTTGCTGCTGTAATAAATACTGCAATAAGGCAAAAGCTAACTTCAGTCTCCCCACCACTGGAGATTTACTTTTGAAATAATGAAATCTTAAATTTTCCGAGGCAAAATTATTTTCACAACTGGGAACATCTCTTAATAAAAAAACGTCAGCACTGAAGTTTGAATTTAAGCCTTGATATGCACGAAAGATATCTTTGACGTAAGATTGAATACCACCTTCTAAGGCAAAAATTTCTAAAAATACAAAAACATGATTAGTTTTTTGTTGTATGTTTTTTGTTAAAAATAAATTATCTACCACTGCTTTCAGGTGTTTTTTATATTGTCACGTATTATTTTTGCAAATCCTGGATACCTAATTACGGAAATTGATGAAAAATTTAAATTTCAATTTCCATCTTTTACACTTCAGTTACAATACCTTGATGATCACCACTTACCATCCTCTCTTTTATCACCTGTCAAAACTTGGTTGAAATCTTGCAGAAAATAAATCAACGCTTCAATATTTTCGGTTTTATAATCTTTCTAAGCAGTCGGGTAAACGGGTCATGAAAAATAAGCTGCAAAACCTTGTCTCAACATTTGCCTCAACTCTAGAGACACAGCTTGTTTAACCCAGTTTTAAAGTCTGTATTATACCATGCAATAACACTGAACAGGCGTTAACTTATGGATTTGTCAAATTTTACTACACTTCAAAACTTAGAATCTGCCTTTGCTGGAGAATCAATGGCAAATCGCAAGTATCTATTTTTTGCAAATGTAGCACGTAAATTAGGATTTACAGACTTAGCAAAACTGTTTAAAGAGACAGCAGACCAAGAAACAGAACACGCATTTGCACATTTTGAGTTGTTGCATCCAGAATTAGTGGTTGCAGATGCTACTGCTTTAACAGAAGAACAAAAGAAAGAAATTATCTCCCGCTGTTTATCTTTAGCAATTGAAGGGGAGACCTACGAATACACCACCATGTATCCTGATTTTGCTGCTGCGGCCCAAAAAGATAGAGACAACCCCGCAGCTGAAGAATTTCTCAAGCAAGCGCAAGAATCCAGCGAACATGCTAACACATTCCGCGCAGCTGCTCACAGATTTGGTTTGTTGAAATTCATTGAAAACTACCATGCAGACCGCTATTCTGAAGCATTGGAAGTATTAAATGGTGGACAAGCTGTAACCAGAGTTGCAGGTGAAGATCCCGCAACTCGCAAATGGATTTGCAGACAATGCAGTATGATTTATGATCCTGTAGTTGGTGATCCCGATTCAGGTATTGCACCTGGTACACCTTTTGAAGATATTCCTGAAGATTGGTCTTGTCCGATTTGTGGTGCTACTAAGAAGACTTTTAAGCCTTTGGAAGAAAAAGTTGCAGCTTAAAGTTGAAAGTTAGATCAATATAGTGTTAGCCCCTCTTCTGGGAAAATATACAAAATACAGAAGAGGGTTTTATTTTTCTTCAGTTAGAGTTGTTTTCCTGTGTTGGTTTCTCAAATTTAAAAACGTTCTTTTGCTTTAGCAAATGCTTCTTGCATAACTACTTGAATTTTCTGAGGGTCGGGTTTTTTGCCACCCATCAAGTCACCAAAGTAGACACAAGCACCTTCACCCAATGCCCAAGTATATGCTGCGGCCCAGGAAGCTGCAATAACGCTACCAAAACCAGGGACAAATTTAATTAACTCCCGTGCTACAGCTTGAGCTAAAAAACCACCAGCGATCGCACTTACAATACCTCCAGCTTGAGATGGTGTCAATGTCTGCCCATATAATTTACCCAAAAGTCCCACCATCGAGACTTGCAACGCTGTCAATACTGGCATAGTTGCAAAGGGTAAGGGAACTGCCGCTAAAGTTGCTGCCATAATAGAAAATGGCAAAATATAGCGTCTTCCGGCATCCCGGTAGATATTACCCAATTTTTCCCCAGCTTGCTTATCTAATAGCTGATAGATGGTTTTAGCTTCTGCTTCGGGTAGAATTTCTGCTAAAGAATCACGCAGTGCTTCCAAACCATAAAAGACAGGACTAAATCCATCCTCTTCTAAGGTAAAATCTATTAAAACAGCCCTATTATATAATCCAGCAAAATTATCTTTAATGGTGGAAAATGTCCGTTGAATTTCGGGGAAATCTGGCGGATAATTTGGATGGTTATCAATATTTGGCGGATAAACTTCGTGTAAACAAGTGACTACTAATAAACAAGGAATTTGGGGAAATTTTTGATGTAATTTTTCTGCTATTTGTCGTAATGTTTCTGTAGCAAAATCATTAATTTTGACTGTCAGAATCAAAACCCTAGCAACATCATTATCCTTTTCTAAATCACTAATTAACTCTTGAATAATTGTTTCCGTATCTTGACTAACATCTCCTAGTCCCACCGTATCTGTAAAAATCAGTAACGGTAAATCATTATTAGGATAGGCATAGCGTTGGGTATGCTGGGTATGGGGACGAAAACCTTGTCCGACAATTTCCGCAGAAACTCCTGTCAGTCCCCGCACAATTGAACTTTTACCCGCTTGAGGTTTGCCAATTAATAATGCTTCTGTAGTTGGTAATTCTGACCGGACCTTCTCTAAAATCTCTGCTACTTCAGCATCGCTAACACTAAACCATTGCGTTACTGTTTGTGCGACTTGGTTGACTGGTAAGAGTTGGGTTAAGCCAGATGTAGTTTTGTTCCAAATGCTAATAAAACGATTTTGCCAATCTTCTTGTTCAGACTGGGTAGTTGCTGCCTGTGGTGATTGATTTGATGAGTTAGATTTAGGTTGCTCAGTCATACCTATTGTTTGCTATTAGACTTTGCCGCCTTTTCCAGTATAGCTTTTGGTGGTAGGCTATGTGCAAATCTCAGAATTAATGTGTAGTAAAATCAGTGTATTTTGATAGAAAAAGATATTGGCATATAAAAAGGATTAATTATTAGTTACATAACTTTATTCCCATTCAAGACTATAACTCATGAGCAGCAGCTAAAGCTTCTTCATATAGCCGTGAACTGATATGTTTACCTTCGGCGATTAAAGCATCTAATATATCTTTAATTGATGATATTAAACCTTGTTGTTTTGCTACTAATAAAATGCCAATTGTGCCAATAATTTTTAAATTTCTAGATAAAGCAACTCTTCTAGCATCTAAATCATCCATTAACAATTGATGAGCTTCTAATTCTTCAGCTAAAATCATCGCAGCACATTCTCCTGCGCCTAGATTTGTAACTATTCTGAGATTAGATAATTTTTCTAAATCACTTACTGCTCTTATTTCTATCCAATCTGCCGACTTTACTAAATTAACTGCTGGATGGTTCCCTGTGGTTACTTCTATATAAACTTCTTCAGGAATAATAACTGTGCCGAAAATATCGCGCAGTAACTCAATTTTACCCACTTTTGCTAATTCACTTAAAGGAGTAGTATCAGAAACAATAATCACTTTTTATACTGATTGAAAACATCTAAGATTTGAGTGACTTCTTCCAGTAGTTCTTCCTTAGTTTGTGTAGGAAAGGGGGATACCTTATATATATCCATCAAATCAGAAAGTTGCCACCGTTCAATTTCTAATAACTCTGCGGCACGTCCCGCACTGATATCTCCATGACGTAATAATGTCATAATATAAGCTTCTTTAGCTTTTTTTTCGGCTTCTAAACGATGAATTTCCGGTACCTCGGGTAATTTAAGGGTAAATTTTATCTCTGTGCTAGCCATTTTGTTTAAGCATCCTAGTTTTTCAAATTTAGGTTTACTTAGATAAAATCAAACTATATTCTCATACTTCATCTCCTATTAATAAGCAAAAATGATTAGAATCGTGTTTTGGGTCAAGCAGTCATCGTAATTCCACATCTCCGAAGGATGGCTCATATGGACTATATTCTTTGGAGGATAGTTTTAATGTATTTTTGATATCTATCTAACTTATCTATGGAAATATTATCTAATGGTAACTTATCGAATGGCAGGCAAGATGCCTGCCTCACAATAATTAAATTCTACCCTGCTATTGCTGCTCTAATCCACTGTTGTAATGTACTGACAACTTCCTCAATAGCTATTTCTTGAGATTCACGGGTGGCACGTTTAACTACTTCAACTTTACCATTGGCGATCGCTCTACCTGTGACAATCCGATAGGGAATACCAATTAAATCAGCATCTTTGAATTTAACACCAGCCCGTTCATTGCGGTCATCTAGCAAGGTTTCTACACCTGCTTTGTTCAGTTCGGTGTAGAGTTTTTCAGCAATTTCCACCTGTTGCCCATCGTTGATGTTGGGAACGGAGATAATGGCGTGATAAGGTGCGATCGCTACTGGCCAAATTATCCCATCTTTATCATAGGATTGTTCCACCGCCGATTGTGCCAAGCGGGAGACACCCACACCATAGCAACCCATCACTAAAGGTTTCTCTTCCCCTTGTTCATTGGTATAATTTGCTCCCATTGCTTGCGAGTATTTTGTCCCCAGTTGGAAAATATGACCAACCTCAATCCCCCTTGCTGTTTGTAAGGTTTGGCTAGGGTCATGCACCGAGTGATCGCCTGGTCTTGCCTTACGAATATCTACTACTATTTCTGGTAACTTAAATTGCTCACCCCAATTAGCACCCACCACATGGAAACCAGCTTCATTGGCACCGGTGACAAAATTCTTTAACTCCACTGCCGTTTGATCAACTAACCTAACAAACTTCCCACTGACATCTTTACTACCAGCAATATACTCGTCATCAATATCCGGCGCTATGTAACCTAAAGGTAAAGATTTCGCAGCCCAACCCCCAATTGCTTCTGTAGTAGGTACACTGAGAGAAAGGACAGTTTTAGCACTGAATTGGGGAGCTAATTTGGTCAGTTCATTTTGTAATTTGACTTCATTAACTTCCTGATCCCCACGAATGTTTACCAGCACCAGCACAGTTAAGCCACTATCATAGACAGTTTGATATAAAACGTTTTTCACAACTTGGGTAGGAGAACAGTTGAGAACTTGACAAAGTTTTTCTATCGTTTCCGTCCCTGGTGTTTCCCGTTTCTCATAGCTGGTAAAACTTGATAATTCTGCATCAGCAGGTAAAGAAACCGCCTTTTCCACGTTAGCAGCATATTTACCATCTTCGGTGTAGAGAACTTCATCTTCTCCTGCATCTGCTAACACCATAAACTCAGTGGAACCAGAACCACCGATAGCACCAGAATCAGCTTCTACCGCGCGAAAAGCTAAACCAGAACGCCGCAGCATATTGCTATAAGCCTGGTACATATCTTGGTAAGTTTTTTTCAGACTATCTTCATCAGCATGGAAGGAATAACCATCCTTCATGATAAATTCTCGTCCGCGCATCAACCCGAAGCGGGGACGAATTTCGTCGCGGAATTTCGTTTGAATTTGATATAGATGTAGCGGTAATTGACGATATGAGCGAATCATATCACGGGCAACAGTTGTGATAACTTCCTCATGGGTGGGGCCAAGTCCTAACTGTTGTTCTCGTCTATCTATCAGGGAAAACATGATTCCCTCAGCCTTCGTGTAGGTGTCCCAGCGTCCCGACTCCTTCCACAACTCCGCAGGTTGTAATTGAGGTAATAAGCACTCTTGTGCGCCAGTGGCATTCATTTCTTCCCGAACAATTTGGGAAACTTTCTGTAAAACCCGCCACATAAAAGGTAGATAAGCATAGACACCACTCCCGATGCGACGGATGTAACCAGCGCGGAGTAATAGCTTATGGCTGGGAATTTCCGCATCTGAAGGGTCATCCCGCAGAGTAACAAATAACATTTGTGACAGTCGCATCGTTTTTACCTTTACAAATTCGCTAATTTCTCAAATCAGTTAAGTCTAAAATGTTTCCATGTCAGGAGTCCAGGAGTATGCCTACGGCACGCTGCGCGAACAGGAGTATGCCTACGGCACGCTGCGCGAACAGGAGTATGCCTATGGCACGCTGCGCGAACAGGAGTATGCCTATGGCACGCTGCGCGAACAGAAGTCCAGAATAAATTCATTTGTTTCCCTGCTTACCCTACTTTTCTTTCTGTCAACTATCAAGTAAGGAGAAAACCATCTTGTCGGATGCAATTTATCAAGCACAACCACCTTTAGAATTTATTCCGCCAGCATTTAACCCCTTATTGCTCAAATTTGTTCATTTGTTGCTACCCAACTGGATACGCTGGCGAACAGCTATTAGCCATATTGAAGCTGAGAATGTGGAAGTTTTGGCTAATCTCTATAGTCAGTTTCAAGCGGGTAAAGTCCGTTTTATGCTGGCGTTTCGCCATCCCAAAACAGATGACCCTCTGTGTTTAGAGTATTTACTTTCTCAACTCGTGCCTAAGGTAGCACGACAGCAAGGTATACAGCTACAATATCCGCTTCATGCTCATTTTATCTATGATCGCGGCATACCTCTGTGGGCAGGTTCCCATATAGGTTGGTTAGCTGCTAATTTGGGTGGAACACCCATTCAACGGGGGAAGGCTGACTGGACAGGGTTACGTTCAGCGCGAGATTTATTTGTCAATGGCAATTTCCCTATGGCTGCTGCCCCAGAAGGTGCTACAAATGGGTTGTCTGAAATTATCAGTCCCTTGGAACCTGGTATTGCACAGTTAGGTTTTTGGTGCGCTGAAGATTTGCAAAAAGCAGGACGGATAGAAGAAGTTGTAATTGTGCCAGTGGGACTAAAGTACAGTTACGTTAATGAACCTTGGGAAAATATCGCTAATTTATTAACTGAATTAGAGACAGCTAGTGGTTTAGTTGTCAAGTCGGATAATACTAATCTTTCTTTAGAATCTCTCTATCCCCGGTTATTAAGTTTGGCAGAACATCTATTAGGAACCATGGAGAAGTTTTACACCAGGTTCTATCACCAAAAACTGCCAGATGAAAAAATTATCAAAGGAGAAATTACTGATAGAAATGAAGCCTTAGCCTATCGCTTACAGGCAGTGATGAATGCGGCTTTATTTATATCTGAGCAATATTTCGATTTGCCAGCGCGAGGTAATTGGACTGATAGATGTAGAAGAGTAGAACAAGCAGCATGGAACTATATATATAGAGAAGATTTTAAAGATATTAAATCTTTATCACTACTAGATAAAAATTTGGGAGATAGAGTAGCAGAAGAAGCATTTTCTAGAATGTGGCACATGCGATTAGTTGAAACCTTTGTAGCAGTTTCTGGTAATTACGTTCGCCAAAAACCAACTGTAGATAGATTTGCAGAAACAACGTTAATTTTATGGGATATGTTCAGAAAAATTAAAGGTGGTAATCCTTTACAACGTCCCCAATTGGGTAAACAACAAGTCAAAATTACAGTTGGTGAACCCATTTCTGTATCTGGACGCTATGAAACCTATAAAACTAGTCGTCTTGCTGCTAGACAAGCAGTAGCTGATTTAACTAATGATTTACAGCAGCAATTAGAAAGTTTAGTTACTCAAGGCTAATTATTCATCAATATTTGTGGTGATATCTGAAAATCATAGCCATGAACATAACAACACCTCAATTTATTTGGAAAAAGCCCAAAATTACAGGTCGAATTCCTCGACCTCGCCATGGACATTCCGCCATTTGTTACAACAATTCCATGATTATTTTTGGTGGCACAAATATTATTACTGATAAATCCTTAAAAGATGTTCATGTCCTTGATTTGACAACTTGGAAATGGACGAAACCAAAAGTAACTGGACAAGTTCCATCTCCGCGCAGCTACCATACCGCAGTGTTATATCAAGATAAAATGCTGGTGTGGGGAGGCTATAAAGAATTAATTAGTAGTAGTTTCAAATTTAACGATGTTTATTTACATATTCTCGATTTAAAAACTTGGCGATGGTCAAAAATGACCCCAATGGGAACTTTACCAGAAGCCCGTTCTCACCATAGTGCAGTTATCTTTCAGGATAAATTAATTATTCATGGTGGTGCTTACGATATATATGCGTCATTCAACGACCTATACATTCTCGATTTAAGGAAAAAGCGTTGGCTACCCGTGGAACTTGAACTTTGTCATCCTGTTGCTTTACCTGGATTAAAAGTTCATGGTAATACATTAATCAGATTCTTTGGTGATGGTGCTTATCAGGGATTTTGTTCTGATGTTTTAACTTTAGATTTAACAAATTTAGATTTTACTAAACCATTAAAATTAAGTTTCCAACCAGCTAATTTTCAAGCCATTGAAAACTACAGTTATAAAGTTCCTATCCCTCCAGATGCTTCAGGTGATGAGGAAGAAATGGAAGATGATTATTTCGATGATGACGAGGAAGATATAGAAGATGATTATTTAGGTGATGATGAGGAAGATGAAGATATAGAAGATGATTATTTAGATGATGATGAGGAAATCGTTGATTTTGGAGATGGAATTCCCTATCGCACTATTCACAGTTATGGAGAATTTGGCAACAATTTAGTTTTATATGCAGGTGTGGCACCTGGTAACGGAGTTAGTCATGCCACAATTAACGATTTAGTAATGCTACATCTTCCTAGTCATGACGAAGCTAATACTGGTACTTATACTGGTTTGATTCCACAGGTAGAAGGCCAATTCCCTCCTCCTAGATTCGGTCATTCAACAATTCAATTTCATCAACAAATGATTATTTTTGGTGGTATATGGTTAGACACTTATTGTGGTAATCATCAACATGATAATGATGTATATATTTTGGAAAGCCTAGAGAAAGTATTATAAATTAACTGACTCATTGAGCAGAAAAATAAACTGATAAGGAGAGCATTTAACTCAATCTTTGCTGCAACCATAAAGCTAGTATTGGTAATGCTAGTCGATAACTTTGTTCAGCACTATAAATTAAGCCTTTGTGTTGTAACCCGATTAAAGCACCTTGTAAACTTCCACCCCTAGAAAGTCCATGCTTTTGAATATATTCTTTACTTTGGGGTTTATCTGTAGGGTCAAGGGCTAATGATTCTAAAAGATGTACTTGATTAGCTGGTAGTAGCATGAGCAAGGATTCATAAGTCATTGATAAATCTTTGAGTAATCCATCAATTGCTTGCTGTACTTCTTTTTCTGTAATTAAACTATCAGGATGGCACAACGTGACTAATCGGCGAATTAGTGTCATGGCATCACCGATATGTCCTTGCACTGCATCTAAAAAGAGCGATAATGCTGGAGAACGAGTATCAAATTTCAATTTATGTGCGTGTAACATTTCTCTAGCCCACATAGCCAATACATCTCTAGATAATGGGGCTAATTGAATTGTTTCTAAGGGATAGTTAGTATCATCAGTTTTTTGACTGCTTTCGGCAATTGTAGCTATTAAAATATAACTTACAGAAGGATGATTTTTAACTTCTCTACGGAAGGTTTCTTCCCATAAATTATTACGATCCCAAGAGCGAATATGCGGAAAACTTTGTAAAATTAATACTACTCGCTGGTTTAAATCTACTGCCATAATTTGCAGTAATTCTAGTAAGCAAGTAAAGGCTTGCCATAGTTGTTTTTGAGTTAGAGAACGTACTAATTTCAGTTTAGTTTCAATGTTGAAAATAAAGAACTCACTTGCACTTTCCTTCACCCATTTTTCAATTTTTTGGACTTCCCAGTTTTGGTTAATGGCTTCTGCTAGTAATTGCAAAAATCTTTCCCCATCTGTAGCACGGATGCAGTCTATATCTAATACAACAGCACTAACTTCCTGGGCTGCAACCCTGACTAAAGTCCTTCTGCCACTTCCTGGTACACCTGTAATTAGTAAGTCTCCATCCTGTGCCAAAATTTCCACAATCTTTTGAAATTCTAGCGATCGCCCAATTAATTGTAAAGAAGTAGCCACATCCAAGTTCACAGGTGTTTTAACCTCAGTTTTTTTGATTGCAAGCATCAGGGAAAGCATAAATCATTAATGGTAACTATGGTTAGCATCAAAATAAATGAGTGTCTTACATGATTTGACACTAATCTTTCGTGCTAAAAATATTTTAACTCTTAAAAAAACAGTAAATTATGTTTCTCTCAGTCAAGAAACTCAATTCCTTATGTGTATAAATGGGTTTAAAAGGTAACTAATGTGTTAGAAGCTTGCGTATTGGCAACTATACTGTGTGGATTTTTCGGCATCATTTTGAAAAAAAACCTGCTAATGAAGATTGTTTCCATGGATGTGATGAGTACAGGAGTAATTGCCTTTTTTGTGCTAATTGCATCCCAGGGGGGGTTATTTACTCCCATTATTTCCAATGTCCAAAATATTGCCTATGCCGATCCTGTGCCCCAAGCCGTAATTTTAACAGCTATCGTCATCGGCTTTTCTATTCAGGCATTGATGCTAGTTGGTGTCATGAAATTGGCACGGGATAACCCCACCTTGGAAAGCGACGAAATTGAGAAAAATAACACACCATGAATAGTATCACCATTGCTTGGATCGGTATTCCATTCTTTCTAGGGTTCATCATTTTTCTTGTCCCCAAACTCAACCGACATTTGACCCTTTGGGGGTGTATAGCCTCTGCTGCCTATGGATTTCAACTATTTTTAGAACCATCACCAATTAAACTAAACTTACTAGATAGTTTTGGTGTAACTTTAGAAGTTGACCAATTAAGTGGCTACTTTATTTTAACTAATGCCTTAGTTACAGCTGCGGTCGTTTTCTATTGTTGGCAGAGTGATAAAACAGCTTTTTTCTATGCTCAAACTCTACTTGTCCATGGTAGTTTAAATGCTGCTTTTGTCTGTGCAGATTTCATTAGTTTATATGTAGCACTAGAAGTCAGTGGGATTGCAGCTTTTCTTTTAATTGCCTATCCTCGAAGCGATCGCTCAATTTGGGTCGGTTTACGCTATCTTTTTATCAGCAACACAGCCATGTTATTTTACCTGGTTGGTGCAGTGCTGGTTTATCAAACCCATCATTCCTTTAGCTTTGCAGGTTTACAGGGTTCACCGCCAGAAGCATTAGCGTTGATTTTTCTAGGACTCCTCATTAAAGCTGGTGTCTTTATTTCTGGCTTATGGCTACCCTTAACACATTCTGAATCAGAAACCCCAGTTTCCGCCTTACTATCAGGTATTGTCGTTAAAGCCAGCGTTTTGCCCTTGTTGCGTTGTGCAGGCATTTCTGAAGAAATTGACACCATCGTGAGAATTTTCGGTGTAGGTACGGCTTTAATGGGTGTCTCCTATGCAGTTTTAGAAAAAGACACCAAGCGGATGTTGGCTTTTCACACCATATCCCAGTTAGGCTTAATTTTAGCTGCACCAGCAGTCGGAGGCTTTTATACACTCTCCCATGGACTAGTCAAATCATCTTTATTTTTGAGTGCAGGTTCCTTACCCAGCCGCAACTTCAAAGAACTGCAACATAAGCCAATTAATACAAAACTTTGGATGTGCTTAGTTATCGCTAGTTTGTCAATATCTGGTTTTCCTTTATTGGCAGGTTTTGCAGCCAAAGTTCTAACCATAAAAAACTTATTATCTTGGCAAGTAATAGCAATGAATATAGCCGCAGTTGGCACAGCTATATCCTTTGCTAAATTCATCTTTCTCCCCCATAAAATTGATGGAGAACAGCAAGATAAACCAGGTTTTTGGTTAGCAATAATTTTCTTGTTAACTGGTTTATGTATAGCAAATATTATCTATATTCCTGCCTATAACATTACCGATATTACCAAAGCTATCGTTACCATTGCTATAGGTTGGTTAGCATATCATTTGCTGTTCAAACATTTATCAATTTATTTGCCACGCATCTTCGAGCAATTCGAGCATTTAGTTGGTGTCATGAGTCTCACATTAATTCTGCTCTTTTGGATAGCATTAGCATGATCGGACATTTAATATTCAGACTATCAATTTGGTTTTTACTCACATCAGATTTCAGTTTAACCAATACTATCATTGGTATAGTTATTGCCTTAGCCTTACCACGGGGTTACACCGCACCAGAAAAATTAAAAGAATGGTTAAAGGTAAGTTGGCAAATCATTGTCGCTATTCCTGTAGCTTTTATCGAGGCATTTGAAATTATCCTAAGACCCCATCAACACGAAGAAATAATCATGGAAAAAGTCAAACATCAGCGGTCACCCCTACTGGTGTTCATCGATATATTCCTAATTACTTTCACGCCTAAAACCATAGTTGTCAAACACCATGAAGAAGGCTGGTATGCAGTCCATAAAATTACCCCAAAGAGTAAATCATTATGAATTTAGAAATAGTCTTAATCGCTATGATTGTAGCCTTACTCATTCCCATTTATGAAGCCTGGAAAACTGATGATACATGGCAAAAAATGCTTGCTTTTGGCAGTATATCCAGTAAAGGAGCAATCATGATTTTATTGGTTTCCGTAGCCAGAGACGACTGGATGATTGGTGTAGTAGCAGCGATTATGTTGAGCGTCGGTAATGCAGGCTTGATGTTGTTAGCACATATTTTAAGAAGATTGAGTGAAGCATGATCAACCTTATCAGCTATACCTGTATCACTATAGGTATTATCTTTTGGTTTTGGGGAACATCTCATTTAATTAGCAACAGATCAGTATTATTCAAATTGCATGGTCTATCCGTTGCTGATACCCTTGGTTCCATGATGATTATTTTGGGTATTTTACTAAAAATACCTAGCAAATGGCCATTACTAATTTTGGGCATTATTTCCTTAGCAATTTGGAATACCATGCTCGGTTATGTTTTAGCATACTGTTCTACTGAAGAGGCAAAAAATGAATGATTCATATCTTTATATCATCATTGCTTTGTTACCTTTAACCGCCGGCTTATTAATAACTCAGGTCAACCCCTATCATGCCTTAGTTATGCGCGGGGTATTGGGTGCAATAGCTGCCATGGTAGATGCCATTTTAGGGGCAGCAGATGTGGCATTAACAGAAGCATTAATGGGAACTATGTTATCCATTACTCTCTATGCCATTGCTGTGCGTTCATCCTTAGTTTTACGGCTGGGTGTACTTGAAGACCAATTAATAGACAAAAATCAAGACAGTATTTTTTCACAAATTGTCCAAGAGTTTCGCAGCGTTTTTAATAAACACTATATGCGACTGGAACTAGTACCTTATCCAAATAGCCAAACTTTAAAACAGGCTTTAATATCCAAAGAAGTTCACGCTACCTGCACCCCATTTTTAACAACTAATCAACCCCAGACAAGCTATCAAACAGAGATTAGAGTGCAGCGTATATACAACATTATGGAAAGTGAATTGTCATCGCCAAATACAAGTTTAGCTTATATCAATGTTTTAGAATCAGGGGAAAAACATCTATGAAATGGGTTTACATTGTTGCGGGAATAGCTTTGTTTATAAAAATATTGATTTTGCCTGATGGAGAAGCGAATTTATCAGATATTTCCATTGTGGAAACAGTAGTGAAAGAAAGTGGTGTTTCCAATGCTGTATCAGGAATTATTTTCCGCAATCGCCTCTATGATACTATTTTTGAAGTAATTGTATTTACCATCGCTATTCTCGGTGCAAACTTTTTACTGGCAAACGAAACCCCATCCTGTACTATCTACCAATTCAAGGATCAGCCATCCATCATCTTAGCTCGGTTGGGGGCAACAATTGCGGCTTTAGTAGGCATTGAATTAGCAATTAGGGGACATTTAAGTCCTGGTGGTGGTTTTGCTGCTGGTGTCGCAGGTGGAACAGCAATAGGGTTAATCGCCATAACTTCATCCTATCAGTCGATGCAGGATATTTACCAACGTTGGCACGCTGCTACTTGGGAGAAAATTTCGGTTTTAGTTTTTATTGTTTTATCAGTCATCACTTTGTCAGGAATAGAATTACCCCATGGGGAGTTAGGAACACTTTTTAGTGGTGGAATTTTGCCAATACTCAATATTATCGTTGCCATTAAAGTGGCTTTGGGTTCTTGGGCTGTGGTTTTGATTTTTATTCGTTATCGGGGTTTATTGTAGTTTTGCATTTGATGGTTTTCGTGCAAAGACGAGAAATATTAGGGTGGGCAATGTCCACCTTATTATTTAGTAAATTTCACACCATACTAAATTAATAATATTGATCAATTATTGTCTGCTATCAGCTAATTGTTCCAAACATTTGGCAAATTCCAGCAGTGATTTATTTTTTTTCAGAGTTTGATTATTAATTTCAATATATTCGGCAATTTTAGATGATTGACTTTCCCTATATTTCCGTTCTTCCAAATTTCTGGGTTTGTCTTTGAAATCAGGATTTTTTTTAATTAATATTTCCTTAGATAATTCTTCCAGATATTCTTTTGCACCATTTCCCCCTGATTCTGCCTCTGCTATCAAATCAGTTTGACCATGTTGCCTTTTATTGGCAAATTTTATCCATTGTTGGTTATCTCGATTATCAGCATTGTTTGTAAAATAGCAACATATACCCAAGCAATCAATTAATAGCCAAGCTTCAAGTTCTTCAACCATCCGAAAAAATTTCACTCTGCCTTCAAAAGAGTTAACAACTTCTTCAATTCGATTAACTAAAGAATTTTTTTCCCTGCGTCTTTGAGCTTGCGATTGTGTACCATCTGAATCTAGTAGAAATATTACTAAATCATTATTATTTAAATAATTATTAACTGCTTTCTTTAAACCGTCTTTATTTTTTGGATGTATGGCTTGGTTAAAGCCTTGTTTATCGGCAAATTGGATTGTTATATCATTACGACCATAAAACGCAACTATTTTTTTAGCAATACAGCAGACTGCCTTACTATCATAGTCAGATTCCGGCACCCAAAGACGAACACTAGGCATATTAATCAGCAAAAATTTCTTCAATTAAGTGACTATGATAAATTGCGCTACCTAATCCAAAATCATTCATCCAATCAGAAAAATCATCCCGGCTTGCTGCTAATCTATCAAGTAGACAAGCCTTTGTGCCAATTTCTCGGTTCTGACTTAAAAGAATTACTGAAATGTCGGATGATATTTCTTCAGGAGAAAAACAATCAAGTAATTGAGAACTATGAGTGGTAAAAATCACTTGTGTTCTTTTGGATAACCTTTTGATCATATCAGCAATATCTTGTAAAATACCAGGATGAAAATTTCTCTCAGGTTCTTCAATCCCAATAAGAGATGGAACATCAGATTGATAAAGCAGGATAAAATAAGCTATCAATCTCAAAGTACCATCTGACATATTAGATAAGGCTATTTTTTTACCATCTTCTTCAAGGACTGTAATCAGTGGGTTTTCATCTTTTTCTTCCACTATATCTAACTTAAAGTTGAGGCACTCATAGAGTTCTTGACTGATTTCATCAAATTTATTTTTATCATGTTTAGCCCAATACTGTAAAATTTCTTGAGCTTTACTAGCATTGGGATTTAGGCTAGGTATTATTTCATCACTTTGTAAAGATTTATAGATTATAGTTCTCTTTTGAACTCTAGGATATATTCTGACACTATCAGGATCTACATCATAAAATTTCCAATCTTTGATATAGCTGGCTAACTTTTTAGTAAACGGTTTATTACCATATTTACCAGCATCTGTTAATGCCAATCCATCACCATCAGAATCTGATTGGTATGTTTGAGAATTTTCGCCATTTTCATCATTCACTATTCCTTTGCCATTATTAATATTAATTACTTCAATTCCGTTAACTAAAAGATACTCTTTATCAATTAAAGTGTTATTTTCATTGACGCTAACTGAAATACTATATTCTGCTTTATTATTTTCATCATCTTGTATAGTAATTTCATAGAATATTTGTTTTTGACCAATTCTTAAAATTCTATCCATATACTCTACAGGAGGTAGCTTTGTAGCCATCAAAAGCCTATTAAGAAAACCTAGAGCTTCTAAAGAGTTTGATTTACCACTAGCATTAGCTCCTACTAGAATTGTTAAATCTCGGAAATTTAAATCGACATCTCCTAAGCTTTTAAAATTTTTAATTTTTGCAGATATGAGTTTAAGAGTCATAAATGTGTGTAGTTTAGAATAAAGAATTTATTTACTGGCTTCTTTATAGTATATCTTTTTCACCCAATGCTCATATAAAAAAGTAGAGACAAAGAAAATTTCTGTCTCTACAAAACACACAAGTGCCAAATTTATATCGATACCAACAACAGGTTTTTAATGAAAACTGACTTTATGCTGGATTAAATTCATGAACTCTTCGCGAGTTCGTCCATCTTCTGCAAAGATACCCCGCATCGCGCTGGTTGTAGTCCAAGAACCAGGTTTTTGTACACCCCGCATCACCATACACATATGGCTAGCTTCTATAACTACTGCAACACCTTGAGGTTTGAGTAAACCTTGTAGTGCATCTGCAATTTGTGCAGTCAACCTTTCTTGTACTTGTAATCTTCGGGCATACATTTCACAAATGCGGGCAATTTTCGATAGTCCTATGACTTTTCCATTAGGAATGTAGGCAACATGAGCACGACCAAGAATAGGAAGAATATGATGCTCACAGGAACTAAAAATATCAATGTCCCGAACTAGTACCATTTCGTTGGCATCTTCTGTGAAAACTGCTCCATTGAGCAATTCATCTAAAGATTCGTGATATCCCTTGGTGAGAAATTGCAAAGATTTAACAACTCGTTTGGGAGTGTCTTTTAATCCTTCTCGGTCGGGATTTTCTCCTAGTCCAATCAGCAAGGTACGTACAGCCTGAATCATTTCTGCTTCTGTTACTGTTGGCTGTTGCTGAGTAGATACAGATGAAATTAATTGAGCAGCAGAATTGATATCGGGACGAGTCGATAAAGTCATTTTCTCTGTTGAATGGGTATGATTTAATCAATGGTTAAATGCAAATCAAAAAACACTTCTTTTTTTAAATCGATAAATCTGTAAAGAAGTGTAATTTAACATATCTTAATCATAACAAACATTCATTCAATTGTGGGGAAACTTGGCTATGTTCTAAATTTCTACCAATAAAAACCAGTTGATTTTTGCGTGAATTTGGCCATTCATCAGCATTTAAGCTATAGCGTGGCCCACTCATTTGAAAAATATGTCTTTTTTCACTATCACTAAACCAGAGAATGCCTTTAGCACGAAATATATTTTCTGGCATTTGTTCATTTAAAAAATGTTCAAACTTGTGGACATCAAAGGGGCGATCGCTCTGGAAAGAAATTGACACAAATCCGTCATTTTCTAAGTGTGGAGAGTGGTGATGGTGGTGATGGTGGTGATGATGGTCATGGTTGTGGTCATGGTCATGGTCATGATGATGTTCATGATTATTTGTCTTAAATTCCGAAAGATAATGTTCGACGGGGGTAAAACCTACACCAAGAATTAAAGGTAATGGTACATGCCCATAATTACTATGTAAAATTCTAGCTCCCGCCTTCAATTCTTGCAGGTAATTTTCTAAATCTACCAATTGTTCATGATTGATTAAATCAGTTTTATTTAAAATAATAAAATCTCCATAGGTAATTTGTTTGATTGCTACTTCACTATGAAAATGTTCTCGGTTAAATGCTTCTGCATCTACTACCGTCAAAATAGAGTCGAGGCTAACTAAATCTCTTAATTCTGTTCCTAAAAAAGTTAAAATAATTGGTAGTGGGTCAGCAACACCAGTAGTTTCTACAACTAAATAATCAATGCGTTCTTGTCTTTCTAAAACTCTATATACTGCATCAATTAAACTATCATTTATCGTACAGCAAATACAGCCATTAGTTAGTTCTACCATATCTTGGTCTACGGAAACTAGCAATTGACTGTCGATATTAATATCACCAAATTCATTGACTAAGACAGCAATTTTTAAATCCTGTTTATTTTTGAGAATATGATTGAGTAAGGTAGTTTTACCACTGCCTAAAAACCCTGTGATAATGGTTACAGGCATTCCCATTTTGGGGATATTCGGGGCATGATCTACAGCAGAGATAATGTCAGTCATAGTTATCAACCCACCTTCCGCACCCTAACTGTCACACATCAAAAAAAGCCACCAAAATAGTACACAAGAACTAAAGCTTATTTAAGTCCTAAGAGAGTTAATGAAAATAAGTATCA
>NZ_JACJTT010000049.1 GCF_014698825.1 Richelia sinica FACHB-800 | reverse complement strand
TAGTGGAAGCGGAGATTTCTGAAGCATCTGTGAGGTTTAATTCTTTGGCATCAATTTGAATACTCCCTGCTTTCCCTTGACTGCTGGTGTTACTTGTAATTTTACTATTGTTATTAAAGGTGACAATACCAGGACTGGTGATATTGACATTACCTGCGGGGTTGCTGCTTCTGGTGTCACTTTCTATGCGAGTATTATTGAATGTGAGATTACCTTTACTGTTAATACTTACATTTCCTGATTGACCTACTCCACTGACATCCAGTGTGATTTCTTGTTGTGTCAAAGGATTGTTAATTATCAGTTGTCTACTTGTGATGATTTTAGTATTTTTAATCAATAAATCGCCAAAACTGCTAATTTGAACATCTCCAGATTTTGAAGAAGAAGACAAAGTTAAGATGTATAAATCTGTAATCTCATTTTTAGCTGCTAAGGTAACATCACCACCCTGTCCTGAATTTCCGGTTTGGGAAACAGAAAAGGAAGAAAACACCGGGAATTCATTGTTAAATTCATTTTTGATAGCTTTAATCTCGCCACCGGCAGTCAAAGTCATCGCCCCACCATTTCCTACTGTTCCTTTCCTTGAAAATGAGGAGGAGTTTAGGTCTTGAGTGGAAATATCCCCACCAGCAGTGAGAGTCATCCCGCTGCCATTTCCTCCTGTTCCTGAAAATGACAATGAGTAGGAGTTTAGGTCTTGAGTAGAGATATCCCCACCAGCAGTAAGAGTCATCGCCCCGCCATTTCCCGCTGTTCCTGAATCTGAAAATGAGGAGGAGTTTAGGGATAGAGTAGAGATATTCCCACCAGCCCTAAAAGCCATCTCCCCGCCATTTCCTGCTGTTCCTGAATCTGAAAATGAGTAGGAGTTTAGGTCTTGAGTAGAGATATCCCCACCAGCAGTGAGAGTCATTCCCCCCCCATTTCCTACTGTTCCTTTCCTTGAAAATGAGGAGGAGTTTAGGTCTTGAGTGGAAATATCCCCACCAGCAGTGAGAGTCATTCCCCCCCCATTTCCTGTGTTTCCTAATTCTGAAGCTGAGAAGGATGTTACGGAGGAGGAGTTTAGGGTTTGTGTTGTGATATTTTCACCAGCAGATAGAGCCATCCCCCCCCCATTTCCTGCTGTTCCTGAAAATGAAGATGAGGAGGAGTCTAGGTTTTGTGTTGTGATATCCCCACCAGCAGATAGAATCATCCTTCCACCATTTCCTGCTATTCCTGAATCTGAAAATGAGGAGGAGTTTAGGTTTTGTGTTGTGATATTCCCACCAGCAGATAGAGTCATCCCTCCACCATTTCCTGCGTTTCCTGAATCTGAAGATGAGGAGGAGTCTAGATTTTGTGTTGTGATATCCCCACCAGCAGATAGAGTCATTCCCCCACCATTTCCTGTGTTTCTTACTTGTGAATATGTGGAGGAGTCTAGGTTTCTTGTGGTGATATTACCCTTATTGGTGATGAGGGCGATATTACCCCCATTTCCCAAAATAGAAGAGGAGTTAATATTACCTGTAGTAATGTTATCGTTGGTCTTGAGGTTAATCAATCCAGCATTAACGTTACTGGATGAATTGATGTCACCTGTAGAAATTTTACCTCCAGCTTTGAGATTGACATTTCCTCCAGCACCAAGACTACGAGAGGTTGTGATAATTAGCTGTGTACCAGTTGCTATTCCCCAAGGAGCTATATCTCCAGCTTTATATACAGTCGGTGCAGTATTAGCCGAATTGTTATTTTCATAACTAAATATACTTAAATTCCAAGTACCATTGGGGTTACGCCGATTCAGAATAGCCAATGGTTCATCAGGTTGGAAAATGCCGTTAAAGGGAGTAGAACCTGATGAAATAGGAGTAGAACCACTATCAGTAAGTAGAGTATCTTGAAAATTAGCGAGATTATTTTCCGTTGAATTAATCAACCTTAAAAACAATACGGATGAGTATAAAGTAATTCTTGAATTACTAATAACATTACTAGCTGAAAGTCTGACTTTAACTTCTTTGATTGGGTCAATGAGATCACTATTAAAGGTAAATTCACCGAAGCCTGTAAATGTTCCACCTTCATCAATATCTATAGTGGTGGTTTGATAAATATTATAGGTAGTATCCAGAATCCTTGTAATAATATCTCCATTTTCACTAATAATATTAATATTTCCGCCTTTACTACTAATATCTTTAATATTAATATTGTCTTTTGCTTGCAAATTTACTAATAATCCTGGTGCTGTGGTAGTAATATTCCCTGTACCTGTAATCTGTTTTCCTGCTGTTAATGATAAGATGGGATTAATGGAAGAGTCGGCTGTATTGTCATCAGCAACTATGGAAATATTGCCATAGTGAATATTTTGATTAGCCGTTAATCTAGCTACTTGTGCTGTTAATTGATTAATTTGAATATTTCCAGTCGATGCTAGTTCTATCTTGCCATGAGGTGCAGATAAAACCCCACTACTATTAATATTGCTGCTAACAAATTTTAAATCTTTACCCGTTATCAAATTAGCTTGATTTTCTATTTTCGCTTGTTGATTTTTGATAGCATTAGCAAATAATGCCCCTGGTTGAATATTCAACAAATTGCTTTTAGCTGGTTCTGTGGCACTAAATAAACCAGACTCTCCTAACTTAATCGCATCCGCAGTGGTGGCTGTAAATGAGCCTTTAATGTCTAAACTGGCATCTTTACCGAAATAAATACCCTGGGGATTAATTAAAAATAAATTTGCTGTTCCTTCTACTCCTAATTTACCTAAGATATTAGAAGCATTCCCACCAGTGACACGAGTTAATATATTCTCAATTCCTCCAGGGTTAGCAAAATAAACACTTTTCCCTGTACCTACATTGAAGTTATCAAAGCTATGAAATAAATTTGCACCTCTGGTGGCCCCACCTGTAATGAGGTCTTTTAAATTATCAACTTTGTTAATAACTGAATTTTCTTGACCTAATGTATTATCTGGTTTGATTTGTGCAAGCACACTAGGACAATTAGCAAGTATTCCATTTGCGAATAAACCAATTGCTATTTGCAGATTAACTAGTCGTTGCCACTGAGGTACTATCCACATTGAGCAAATCACAGCATCTTAATTATTACTGTAAATTAGTATACACGTAATATAGTGGATGATAAACATAAAATTTACATACTGGTATTGCTTTATTCCACTGTGCTTCATCTGACTAATGCCAAGCTTCGCTATTCCCGGCAATCATTAATAGCAAAAGGGTGTAGCAATTGTGGCATGACCTGAATCCTTACAAATTAACTGACAAGTGTTGATTCACTGCTTGGTCAAAATATCTTTTAGCTGTGAACAAGCTTTTTCAATGGCCTCTAAACTACCAGGATTAACTAAACCGTAGTAGTCAAATACATACACTTGATTATTTTTAGTAGCTTTTAATCGATTCCAAAAACTTTCTTTTTTCAGTGAATCTAAAAGAGTGGGTTCAGCATTAACAACGATTAAAATATCAGGATTTGCAGCTAAAATCCTTTCAGCAGAAAGGGTAACATATCCACCGATGGGACTTTTACCTTGTAAATCTGCGGCGACATTTTTAGCACCAAATTGAGTTAATAAATCACCAGCCCAACTGTTTTTATTTGGTGTTAAAATTGGTTGACGACTGACTAGCACTAAAGTAGATAAATTTCTACTGTTCTTGCTGGCAATTAAGGATTGATAACGCTTGAGTAAAGGTGCAGAGTCTACATTCATAGCTTGAGCAATTTGTTTTGTAAATGCTTCTAAAGATTGCCAGCTATTGATTTTTGTAGATACTGTGGGAATTTGCAGTTGGTTTAATTTTTGGAGAATTGGGTCAGAAAAGCCGGCAGCACCAATGACCAAATCGGGTTTTAAAGAGACAATTTTTTCTAAATTGGGTGGACTTTGACCTTCACTAACTTTGGGAATAGCTTGGAATCTGGAGTCGTTTTTAAATAAACTACTACCGCTGATACCGACCAGTTTAGTTTGATCAAGTTGGGCGATAATATCCGCAGATAGGGAGGAAAGGGCAACGATTCGGTTAGCTGATTTGATGTTCAACTGGGTAGAACTGTTGCTAGTAATAGTGGAAATTGGTGTAGGAGGCGCTTGGGTGGTGCAAGCAGATAGGAATATAGTTACTACTAGGGCTAAGGTCAATGATAACCAAGGACGATACATAGTCTAAAAAATCTTGAATATGCTTCTTAATTCTAACGATATTGTGATGTTTCGTGGATAGTTTACGGTTTTAGCCCTGACGGTTGTCCACCAGGGCTAGAATGTTATAGATACTTTTCTAAAATCAATTCTAACTTCTGTTTTGTAGCCGCAGGGGCATGATTTAAGTTAGTTAAAATTGCGTATTTTAATGCTGAATGAGCATCACTAGTGGGAGGATTTTCGCTCAAGCGTCGCACAGTTTCTTGAATGACTTTTTGAGCGTTAATGGCGTTTTTCTGCAAATTGCCTATGACCATATCTACGGTAACACTATCATGGTCTGGATGCCAACAATCATAATCTGTAACCAGAGCTAAAGTTGCATAGGCTATTTCTGCTTCTCTTGCTAACTTTGCTTCTGGTAAATTCGTCATCCCAATGATGGTTGCACCCCAACTGCGGTAGAGATGAGATTCAGCTTTCGTGGAAAATGCGGGTCCTTCCATGCACACATAAGTACCACCACGATGGAGAGTAACATCAGGTAAATTTAAGGATGCGATCGCATCTGTTAATACTCGGGCTAAATTAGGGCAAATTGGCTCTCCAAAAGCAATATGGGCAACAATTCCTTCTCCAAAAAATGTAGATTCTCGGTTTTTTGTCCGGTCAATAAACTGATCGGGAATTACCATATCTAATGGTTTTGCTTCTGCTTGCAAGGAACCAACAGCACTGGCTGAAATTAAGTATTTTACACCTAGTTTTTTCATTGCATATATATTGGCTCGAAATGGCAATTCTGAAGGTAAAAGTGTATGATTACGACCATGACGAGCTAAAAAAGCAACTTTTGTACCTGCCAATGTTCCCACAATCAAAGCATCAGAAGGTGAACCAAAAGGAGTTTGTATCTGCACTTCTTCTATATCTTTTAATTCCTCCATTTTGTACAAACCACTACCGCCAATAATCCCAATTTGAGCTACTGCCATATTTTCCTACCTTGACTTGCTTTAAATCACTCAGTTATTCTACCGAAAATACTTTAATTTAAAACACATATAGCCACAATTAATGCTTTTTTTGACTTAAGTAAAGATACTAATGTAAAAATTAGTCAATTTTGTTATCGTGCAATTAAATATAAACTTTAGATAAAGCATTAGTAAACAAGATGAACACTACTGAGCAATCAAATTCCACAAGCTTAAAGTCTGTTCTAGAACGCATCTTTACTATTCGCAGAATTACGCGCCAGGATCAGCAAATAATGATGACTAGCTTCCTATCTGAAGAAGGTTTAAGCGAATACGATAGAATGGAAATCAACAAAGTATTTGATGCTTTAAAAAGTGGCTTTATTAAAGTAGTTGATTAGTCATAACTAATTAAGTGATGAGGACAATATTAGATAGGTCAAATAGGTAGGCATTCCCCATCCACAGCCCAAGATTTAAAATGGAATCAGTAGTTAAATAATTACTCTAGACAAATAAAATATATATTCGTCACTCAGTATCATACTTGCTAGCTTTTAACTGTCAGCGCGGTCATCATCTGCAAGCGTTACAAAAGTTTATATAAAATCTACTGTGGGGAAATTACAGAAGATTTTCAATTGGTCTCTTCATCAAAAATTTAAATACCTGTCATCGCTCCATTATTGCTAGATAGGTCTATTGATTGTTTGAGGACAGTGAAGCTACCCATAGGAGTGGTAACTGATTAATAGTCATCCCATATCAACAATAGTGCTGAGTGATGAGTGCAATTGTTATGACGGGGACTCAGCACTCATAACCCAATACTCAGCACGGAATATTTTGCTTTGAGAAATACACCCAAGGGTGTAATTTAGCGATCTCCTGTTTTTTCAATGGTTTCAATCACAGCCAAGCCTATCCCTGAACCGGCAATTAGGAGTATTGCTGATACCAAATAGGCATTGGTCAACATGCGAAGAGCTTCGTCAAAAAACATGTAGGTGGTCATTGTTTCACCTTTTGAACTCTGTTCGGCTGCTAGTGCTATTTAGTTCTTCACACCTTGAGGGCTGAATTTCGCTACTTTATCCCTAGCACTTGCATCTTAACAAAACTTTAGCTCTTTCAGAGAATTATGACAAATTTTTCTGGCTAAAGATTTGATGAAAGTTAACTGTTTTTCGTTAGATATAATACTGAAAAATACTGACTGTTAAATTGACATCTCTTCCCAGTAAATACTATATTAAAATATACCAGTATATTTAATTCCACAGACCCATAGCAAAAATATGGAATTATTAAATTTGGTCATATCCACTCAAAGATTATTATTAAAGCCAATATCACCCCAATATCAAGAAGATATATTTCGAGAATTCACCTCAGAAATTGCTACTTATTTATATGTAAATCCTAGCCCAAAAATCAGCGATACTGAATTTTTTATTCAGCAATCTTTACTAGAGATGGCAGAAGGCAAAAATTTAGTCTTGGTCATCTTACGGAAAGATTCTCACGAGTTTGTAGGTTGCACAGGTATTCAGGAAATTAACACTAAATTCCCGAAAACCGGTCTGTGGTTGAAAAAATCAGCACAGGGACAAGGATATGGAACAGAAACAATCCATGCTCTGAAATTATGGGCAGAAGCAAACTTAGATTATGAATATCTCAAATATCCTGTAGACCGTAAAAATACAGCTAGTAGAAATATTGCAGAAAAGCTAGGTGGGGTCATTCATAAAGCATATGAATATACTAAGTTAGATGGTAGGATTTTAAACATTGTTGAGTATCGAATTCTCAAATTATCACCATAGTCATCTAGACTTATTGCCATAATATTTGCTGGAGAATATCCTGCTAATGCTGGAATATGGCTAAATATGTCAAATAATTACTCATTCACAAAGGGATTGATTTTATATAGATAAATATGCTCATCTAGTCACCTATACACAACTTAATAAGTTCTATATGAGATGAGGTGCCATCATGCTAATGTTGCTGTTTTATATTAATAATGAACGTTATGCACTGCCAAGTCAGCAGGTTCTGGAAGTAATTCCCCTAGTGAGTTTTACCAAGCTACCCCATACACCTGAATATATGGTTGGTGTGTTTAATTATCGAGATAGTATTGTGCCAGTTATGGATTTGTCACAGTTCATTGCTGGAAAACCTTGCTGTGAACATTTAAGTACACGCATTATTTTAGTAAAGTGTGTTCATAATCAACCAAGCAGTGGTTTAGAACAGCAAGAACAATATATTTTAGGTTTAATGGCAGAACGAGTGGTAGAAACTTTACATGTGAGTGAAGCGGGATTAGTTGATGTAAATCTTCAAATTGGCAAGGTTCCCTATGTGGGTAAAATGATATTAGATGAACAAGGTATAATTCAATATTTACCAATTGATTATTTGTTATCAGAGGCAGAAAAACTAGACTTTTTGCCGGCAGGTTAAATGAAATATTCTCAAGCTGAAGCGTTACTGAGATGTAAAATAGGTTTAGATCCGTACTCAATTGGCTCGGATGCGATCGCTAGAGCTTTTGAAATGCGAATGGCAGATTGCCAAATTAGTGATATAGATACCTATTTAAGAAATATTCAACAGTCTCCCCAGGAATGGGAAGCATTAATAGATAGGGTGATTATTCCCGAAACTTGGTTTTTTCGGGAGAGGGAATCATTTAAGTTTTTGCAACAATATGTAATATCGGAATGGTTGCCAAAAAACCGCAATAGTGTACTGCGAATTTTGAGCGTACCTTGTGCTACGGGGGAAGAACCCTATTCTATAGCGATCGCACTCCGGGAAGCAGGGTTGACTCCAACTAACTTTCACATTGATGCTATTGATATTAGTAAAAAGTGCCTACTTGCTGCTCAAACAGGAATTTACAATCAATACTCCTTTCGTGGCAACCCTCTTTCCTTTCAAGAGCGTTATTTTCAAGCCACACCTAAAGGATACTGTTTATCTGAACAGGTGCGTCATCACATCAACTTCCGGTTAGGAAACCTAGCAGAGTATGATTTTCTCGCTGGTACACCCCCTTACCACATCATCTTTTGCCGTAATTTATTAATTTACTTTGATAGTGCCACCAAAGAACGCACTATGAAGATTTTGGATAGGTTGCTAAGTCCAGATGGTTTGTTGTTTGTCGGCCATGGAGAAGCTGGTTTACTCCTTAACTCCCACTTTGCTACCGTACCTTACCCTTTAGCATTTGCCTATCGTAAAGCCACCCTTACTCAACCTACAACTAAACCAAGAGAACACAAAACTGCTCATAAAAATTCTCATTCTACCCACTCACAACAACGCAAGATAGACAAAAAAGTACCACCTCAACCCAAACCCCGAACACAACCAGTTGCAGTCAATATCAAAACTCATCAACCACCATCAGACACTAACTTATTAGATACAGCTAAAGCTTTAGCGGATGAAGGTAGATTGCCAGAAGCAATTGAGCTATGCAACCATTATCTCAGCAAAAATCGTGTCAGCGTCGAGGCATATGTTTTACTGGGTCAAGTACAGCAAGCTATGGGAAAACTTGAAGACTCTTTACAATCTTTCCAAAAGGCAATTTATCTACAACCTACCCATCAAGAAGCGCTGACTCATTTAGCGTTATTGAGAGAAAATCAAGGAGATATGGTTAATGCTAACCTGCTGTGGCAGCGGATTCAGCGACTGCAAAATATTTAACTTTGTCATGCAGAGATTATTAATAAATATAAATTTTTTTATTTTTTATTTGCAACGTATTGGTTAATTTTCTAGAGAAAGAAATATTGCAGTTACAGGTATTTACAATACCTTGTGCAACAGGGAAATGAGTGATACAACAATTCTAAGAGTGGGGTGAATGCTGATATTTCAGCTTCATTAAATATTTAATGAGCTAAACAGCAAAATTTAATATTAGAAGTTATTCTATCCGCATTTAAAAAGCATTTTTAAGGTTTTAATCTCCTTTTTTCGTCAAAAATACAACTGGCTAAAATTTTATAACCTGACTCATCTATTACCATTAATTCTGAAACATAGATTGGAATTTTTAAGTATATTCACAGGTTTTCTGCTATTTACAAACCATACACCTATGCAACAGAGTTTAAAATTAAATCAATTTGTCCTTGGTGGATGTGGAGTTATAGTCATATTCACATGTATTACCAGCTTTATTGCTCAATCTACCAATACTCAAATCAGAGAAACCAATAATCATGTAAATAGTACCTACGAAATTAAAGCAGATTTAAAAGGACTTGAAAAAACCCTAGTAGATGCGGAAACTGGTCAACGAGGATTTGTAATTACTAAAAAAGAAGAATATCTAGAACCTTTTAACCAAGCTAAAACCCAATTGAATGAAAAAATTGTTGATTTAAAACAGCAATTTAATAGCGAGCCTAAAAATCTTCAGATGATTGCTGAAATTGAAACCCTGTCCAGAGAAAAATTTAAAGAATTAGAAGCAACCATAGCTTTGAAAAGGGCTGGTAAAGATAAAGAACTTTTAGAATTAATCCTTTCTAATCAAGGCAAAAAGAAAATGGATCAAATTCGGGAAATAATGGATGGTCTTATAGCCACACAGGATCAGATTCTCGAAGCACAAAAGCGGGAATTAATGCAAATTCAAAGTTTCTCCAGCTTAGTGATTTGGGGAAATTTATTATGTATTATTATCACAGTAGTGATAGTATCTTTAGCTATTATCTTAATTCCTGGTAGAGCTTTAAGCCAGGCATTACAAAATGCGTTTACTTTAGCTGATAAAGTTTCTGCTGGTGATTTAACCGTTGATATAGAAGTGACATCTACAGATGTAATTGGTAAGTTAATGTCTACGCTCAAAAATATGGCAGATAACCTGAGTAATTTAATTAGACAGATTCAAAAATCAGGCATACAGGTAACATCATCAGCGACACAAATAGCAGCATCAGGGAAACAACTAGAAGCAAGCATAACAGAGCAATTAGCATCAACAAATGAAGTAACAGCAGCAGCCAAGCAAATATCAGCAACATCCAGAGAACTGGTAAAAACAGTAGAAGAAGTAGCCACAATGTCACAGGTAACGACAGTGGCAGCCAACGAGAGTCAAAAAGACCTGCTGAAAATGGAATCAACCATGAGGCAATTATTAGAAGCAACAAACTCCATTGCCGCTAGATTGGGAGTAATTAGTGAAAAAGCCAACAATATTAATAATATTGTGGTGACAATTACCAAAGTGGCAGACCAAACCAATTTGTTGTCATTAAATGCAGCGATAGAAGCGGAAAAAGCCGGGGAATATGGGCTAGGTTTTGCGGTAGTAGCCAGAGAAATTAGAAGATTAGCAGACCAAACAGCAGTAGCAACAATTGATATTGAACAGATGGTGAAACAGATGCAATCTTCTGTATCTACCGGAGTAATGGAAATGGATAAATTCGCCACAGAGGTGAGTCGGAGTGTGGAAGATGTGGCAAATATTAGTATGCAAATGGGGCAAATTATTGAACAAGTCCAGGATTTAACCCCCAGGTATGAAGCGGTGAGTCAGGGGATGGAAGCTCAAGCCCAAGGAGCAACACAAATTAGTGATGCTATGTCCCAGTTGAGTAGTAATTCTGTGCAAACTGCGGCTTCCTTGCGGGAAATTAATCAGGCTATTGCCCAACTTAATCAAATTGCCCAAGGTTTACGCCAAGAAATGAGCCGTTTTAAGTTAAATCAATCTTTTGAAGCTGATATGAATGTTTCTGGAAAAATGTTCATTAGTAATTAATGATGACAATTCTAATATTACTTTTTCATCATTAGATATCTTACATATAAATGGAGTCAAAATACATGTTTAATAACTGGAAAATAAAACATCTAACCTTACTGGGATTCGCTATACCCACTTCATTTTTATTAACATTTAGCACTATGGTTTATTTCAGTTCTAAACAAACTGGAGAAACTTTACAGGAAGTAGAAAGAGTTTCTAAGATTGCAGTAAATGGACAAAATTTAATGATTGCTAGTCTAGCAGGTATGGATCGGCGAATGCGAAGATATGTGATTGCGCCAGAAATTTATAATGATGCCTTGCAGGAATACGAAACAAGTAAAGCTAATTTTCAAAGAGGTTTACAGGAAGTCAAAGACCTGATTAAAAACTCAGATCAAAGAAATAAAATAGACCGCATGGAACAGTTATTTAGAGAATATGACGCTTTAAAAGAAAGGTCAGTTAAATCAGCAAATGAATTTAAAAACAAAGAAAAGATAATTGATTTTTTTAACAATGCCAAAGATATTGCTGAAGCATTTGAAAAAGTTAGCAATGAATTTATTAGCTCAGAAGAAAAATTTCTAGAACAAAGTATTAAATCAACTGAATCTTCTATCAATTCATTGATTGTAGCGGCTCTAAGTGCTTGTATATTATCTGTGGTAGTGGCAGCAAGTATTTATCTGTTAATTAATAAGTTTTTAGGTGGCAGAGTTGGTAAGGCTGTACAAGCAGCCGAAAAAATTTCCAGTGGTGATTTAAGTCAATCTGTAATAGATGAAACAATCAACAGTCAAGATGAAGTAGGACAACTGTTGAAAGCATTTGAATACATGACCAAAAATCTAAATAGCATTATTAAGCAAGTCCAGCAGTCAGGCATACAAGTAACATCATCAGCGACACAAATAGCAGCATCAGGGAAACAACTAGAAGCAAGCATAACAGAGCAATTAGCATCAACAAATGAAGTAACAGCAGCAGCCAAGCAAATATCAGCAACATCCAGAGAACTGGTAAAAACAGTAGAAGAAGTAGCCACAATGTCACAGGTAACGACAGTGGCAGCCAACGAGAGTCAAAAAGACCTGCTGAAAATGGAATCAACCATGAGGCAATTATTAGAAGCAACAAACTCCATTGCCGCTAGATTGGGAGTAATTAGTGAAAAAGCCAACAATATTAATAATATTGTGGTGACAATTACCAAAGTGGCAGACCAAACCAATTTGTTGTCATTAAATGCAGCGATAGAAGCGGAAAAAGCCGGGGAATATGGGCTAGGTTTTGCGGTAGTAGCCAGAGAAATTAGAAGATTAGCAGACCAAACAGCAGTAGCAACAATTGATATTGAACAGATGGTGAAACAGATGCAATCTTCTGTATCTACCGGAGTAATGGAAATGGATAAATTCGCCACAGAGGTGAGTCGGAGTGTAGAAGATGTGGCGAATATTAGTATGCAAATGGGGCAAATTATTGAACAAGTCCAGGATTTAACCCCCAGGTATGAAGCGGTAAGTCAGGGGATGGAAGCTCAAGCCCAAGGAGCAACACAAATTAGTGATGCTATGTCCCAGTTGAGTAGTAATTCTGTGCAAACTGCGGCTTCCTTGCGAGAAATTAATCAGGCTATTGCCCAACTTAATCAAATTGCCCAAGGTTTACGCCAAGAAATGAGCCGTTTTAAGTTGAGTAATTCCACAGAACAGCAATATATAGACCACAGTAATCGCTTGGTGGGGAGCCTGGAGTTATGAATTCCATCAATAACCGGGCAACGGTGGATAATTGCTGGAATATGATCGGTATTGCAGGCGATCGCTCTTGTCCAGAATTATCTAACTTCATTCACTGTCGCAATTGTCCTGTTTACTCCACCGCTGGCCGCAACTTGCTAGAGCGTTCCCTGCCAGAAAACTATCAACAAGAATGGACTCAGTTATTTGCCGAGAAAAGGACAAACCTTCAGGAAACTAGGGTCGCGCAGAAATCAGAGGAATTCATTGACTCTACTCATGCTTTAACCAGCAACGAGACCATAGCTGTCGTCATTTTTCGCTTGCAACGAGAATGGTTAGCACTCCCTGCTGAAGTTTTCAAGGAAACCATTTCACCTAGTTTGATTCATACCATCCCCCATCGAACTAATAAAATTTTGCGTGGGTTGGTGAATATTCGCGGAGAACTGCAATTATGTATCTCTTTAAGTAACTTGTTGCATCTGGAAAATGCCGATATTCAGCCAGAAGCCTTAAGCCCCCTCGTTTATTCACGCATGGTAGTAGTGGTCAAAGAAGGCAATGCTTGGGTATTTGCCGTCGATGAACTATATGGTATCCAGCGATTTCCACGGCAGGAATTACGGGATACTCCCAACGGGACAACCTCAGCAGCGCAAACCTATACCAAAGGATTCTTTCATTGGCGATCGCGCAGTCTGAGCTATCTAGATGATGAATTACTATTCACTTCTTTAAATAGGAAAGTCCTGCCATGACTCAAGAACGAGACTTTAGTAACTTTTCCATGCTGGACTTATTCAACATGGAAGTGAAAGCCCAAGCAGTCGTTTTAAATGAATGTTTATTAGCCTTAGAAACCAAAGCCTATCCTAGTGATGAACTAGCAGCCTTAATGCGCGCGGCCCACTCCATTAAAGGTGCTGCACGAATTGTGCAAATGGATGCAGCTGTCACCCTTGCCCATGCCATGGAAGACTGCTTTGTGGCTGCTCAAGGGGGAAAAATTACCTTAACTGGCAGTGAAATTGATATTTTGCTGCAAGCAGTGGATATGTTACTGCATATGGCAGAAGTGAATGTCAGTGGTACAGAACCTCCAGACCAGCAAACTATCCAAGATTTGGTCAAAGCCATTGCCAACATTCTTATTCCCCCACCACCCCGACCCCCAATCATTCAACCTCTACCCACACCGGCAGAAGTGCCTACAGAAATTTATGAATTGCCTGTAGTCGAAGTCATTCCCGAAATAGAACCACCAGAATCCAAAGGTCATGAGTCCTTGACTCCAGTGAAGGAAACATCAACCACCGTGGTGTCTACAGTCTCTACCCCAGCAACGGAAAAAATAGATATTGGTCAAAAGCGTGTGGTGCGGGTCAGTGCAGAAAACCTCAATCGCTTGATGGGATTAGCAGGAGAATCCCTAGTGGAAGCTAAATGGTTAGAATCCTTTGCCGATTCCTTACTCAACCTCAAATCTAACCAAGTTAAACTCGCAGGACTCTTAGATAGATTGCAGGAATTATGGAGCCATAGTTACGAACAGTCATCAGAGAATTCCCGCTATTGGGATCGGCATATTGAAGAGCAGATGAGTACAGCCAGGCAAACAGCCAACGAATGTCGTCAACTTTTAGGCGATCGCCACAACGAATTAGAATTATTTTGTCAGCGCTTCTCTAACTTATCTGACCGTCTGTATCGGCAAGTCATAGCCACCCATATGAGTCCCTTTGCCGAACGAGGACAAAGTTTTCCTCGGATGGTACGAGACTTATCTCGGCAATTAGGTAAACGGGTAAAATTAGAAATTATTGGTAAATCCACCCTGGTAGATAGGGATATCCTGGAAAGTTTAGAAGCTCCCCTCATTCATATCTTAAGAAACGCCATAGACCACGGCATAGAAACACCACAAGAACGACTAGCCGCAGGGAAACCAGAAGAAGGAACCATCCGCATTGAAGTGTTCCATCGAGCCGGTATGTTATTAATTAACATCGCCGATGATGGTCGAGGAATTGATATAGAAATGTTGCGACAAGAAGTAGTCCACAAAAACCTCACCAACCCGGAAATGGCCGCCCAACTCAGCGAAAGCGAGTTAATGGACTTTCTATTTTTACCAGGATTTTCCACCGCCGAAAACGTCACCGAATTTTCTGGTAGAGGTGTGGGTTTAGATGTGGTACACAGCACAGTTAGAGAAATCGGTGGCACATTCAGAGCCGTTTCCCAGCCAGGGAAGGGCATGACTTTACACCTACAACTGCCCCTCACCCTCTCTGTCCTGCGAACCCTATTAGTAGAAATTGCCCACGAACCCTACGCCTTCGGACTAGCACGGATTGATCGAGTGGTGATGCTACCCAAATCGGAAATCATCCTGTCTGAAAACCAACCCTTTTTCCTCCTCAACAATCAACCAGTAGCCTTAATTTCCGCCCATCAAGTCCTAGATTTACCTCCACAAAGTAGCAATCAAGAATTTCTCCCAGTGGTGGTGATTAGCGATAACACTGCCATGCGGGAAGCCACCCGCTCACCTACCGCTATCCGCACTGCTGGAGGGAATCGCCTCCATCATTACGGTTTAGTCGTAGACCGCTTTATTGGTGAGTGTAGCTTGGTAGTGCGTCCCCTTGACCCCCGGTTAGGGAAAGTCCCCAATATCAGTGCAGCAGCCTTAATGGACGATGGCTCCCCCGTACTAATCATCGATGTGGAAGATATGGCCCGTTCCATCGCCAAAGTCTTAGCCAGTGGGCAACTCAGCCAGGTGAATCAGTCCACCCAACAAAGCACAACAAAAACCTACAAACGAGTTTTAGTAGTAGATGATTCCATCACCGTCCGGGAAATGGAGCGAAAACTATTAGAAAATAATGGCTATAAAGTTGATGTAGCCGTAAATGGTATGGATGGATGGAACGCTGTTCGCAGTGGCAACTATGATTTAGTCGTCACAGATATTGATATGCCACGCATGAATGGGTTTGAACTCACCAGCCAAATTCGAGCCAATGGCAAATTAAAGGCAATTCCCGTGATTATTGTTTCCTATAAAGACCGAGAAGAAGACAGAGTTCAAGGACTAGAAGCAGGTGCTAACTACTATCTCACCAAAAGTAGCTTCCACGATCGCACCTTATTAAAAGCTGTCGTTGACTTAATTGGAGAGGCGTAAGGGTGAGAATTGCCATTGTTAACGATACTATTATTGCCGTAGAAGCTCTGCGCCGGATTATTTCCCAAGTCCCAGGCTACCAATTGGCATGGGTAGCTTACGATGGACTCGAAGCCATCACCAAAAGCGGCCAGGATACCCCTGACTTAATTCTGATGGATGTAGTTATGCCCAGCATGGACGGGGTGGAAGCCACAAGACAAATCATGATGCAATCCCCCTGTGCCATCCTCATGGTGACAGCCAGCGTTAACCGCTATGCCGCCAAAGTTTTTGAAGCTATGGGTTATGGTGCTTTGGATGCCGTGAATACTCCCTCCATCGGCTTGGGTCAACAAACAGAAAGTAGCACCAGATTATTAAATAAAATTGCCAATATTGCCCGATTAATTGGTAAATCTTCCCTACAACGTTCATCACTTTCCACAACCCACCAACCCCCCACCAATCCCCAGCCACAACCATCCTTAATTGTCATTGGTGCTTCCACTGGTGGGCCCCAAGCCTTAGTTAGCATTCTGGCCCAATTTCCCCACAACTTCAACGCGGCCGTAGTTATAGTCCAACATATTGATGCCCAATTTGCTCAAGGTTTAGCTACCTGGTTAGATGGACAAGTTCCCATGTCAGTGCAACTAGCCACACCAGGCTTATCACCCACACCAGGTAAAGTATTAGTGGCTGGGACAAATTACCATTTGGTCATGAATGCCCGTCAAACTTTGGACTATCAACAAGAACCACTCAATGGTTTTTATCACCCATCAGTTGATGTTTTCTTTCAAAGCGTGGCCAAGTATTGGCATGGAAAAGGAATTGGTATCATTCTCACAGGAATGGGCAGAGATGGGGCCCAAGGCTTAAAACAGTTACGTGATAAAGGTTGGTACACCATCGCCCAAGATAGTAAAACCTGTGTAGTTTATGGTATGCCCAAAGCCGCAGTGGAATTGGGGGCGGCTGTAGAGATTTTACCTGTAGATGCGATCGCTTCAGCCTGTGGGAAATATTTGCACAATTTGTAGAGTTTTGCAGAAGAAGACAGAAGTTCAGGAGTTCAGAAGTTGCAGAAGTTACAGAATAATTAATGCCATTGCTGCTGAATTCTTGCATTTTTAAACTATTGTTCACGTTCACGTAGTGTGCCATGGTCATAGCGCGCCGTAGGCATACTCCTGTACGGGCGGGTTAACCAAAATTCTCGTTCATAGTCGATGATATCTGTAAACCCGCCCCTACTGACTCCTGTTCGTGCGGCGTGCCGTAGCCATACTTCTCTCCTTTGAGCGAGTAAATCTACTGAATAATCTCTTTTCCTCCCTCTTTTAACTAGAAAAAAACCTCATATTTACGGAAATCAATCTATTAAAAAATCGGCTGTTTCTCTGGAAATCAAGCAATTCAATTTAGGTTACAAATTACTAGCAAAATATTGTGAAAATGTTAAATTTTAGTTATGATATCCATAGACAAAAAATATGATTTTGTTTTAAAAAAATATCAACATCAGGAGGAGCTAAAAAATGATCTCCACTGGTCAGGACATTATGCAAGCTCCACCGCTAACAAATACATTTAGCAGATTGAGCCAAAACAGCAGTAACCAAAACAAATCCTCTAATATTCATTTAAATACTGATCTAGTCACAGTTTTATTAATTGATGACCAGTTAATCATTGGTGAAGCAGTTTGCAGATTACTGAGTAAAGAACCCGATATTTCTTTTTACTATATAGATGACCCTGCTCAAGCCATCCAAAAAGCGATCGCTATAGCCCCTACGGTCATTCTATTAGATATGGTGATGCCCGATATTGATGGGTTAATGCTTCTCCGCTGGTTTCGTTCCCATCCAGCGACCTGTGACATCCCCATAGTCATGCTGTCTAGTAAAGAAGAACCCCAATTGAAGGCCGATGCTTTTGCCGCAGGTGCCAATGATTATTTAATTAAATTACCCGATGTAGTTGAATTAATTGCGCGTATTCGCTACCATTCCAAAGCCTATAATAACCTCAAAGCACTTTCAGCCGCTAAGGCAACAGCCCAGTTACAAGCAAAACAATTAGAAAACACTTTAAAGCAACTACAAACCACACAAGTGCAATTAATCCAAACAGAAAAAATGTCTAGTTTGGGTCGAATGGTAGCGGGATTAGCCCATGAAATTAATAACCCAGTCAACTTTATTCATGGGAACTTTGCTCATCTCCATAATTATATGCACTCCCTACTGGATTTAATCGAAATTTATCAACAAGAATGTAATCAAAACAATCCTAAAATTAAAGATTTTATCGAAGAAATCAATTTAGAATTCATCACTGATGACCTGCCAAAAATTCTCTCTTCCATGAAAATGGGAACAGAACGCATTCGGGATATAGTTGTTTCTTTGCGTAATTTCTCACGTCTAGATCAAGCAGCCAAGAAAGCAGTTGATATTCATGAAGGCATTGATAGCACATTAGTAATTTTGAATAATCGCCTTAAGCAAGGCATAGAAATTATTAAAAAATATGGTGAATTACCATTAGTTGAATGTTATCCGGCCCAACTAAACCAAGTGTTTATGAATATTCTCAGCAATGCTATAGACGCATTGTTAGAGCAAACAGAATCCATGCCCAAACAAATTGTCATTCACACAGAAATAGCAGATAACCAGAAAATAAAAGTAATAATCCAAGATAATGGCCCTGGTATTAGTGAAGAAATTCAGAATAAAATATTTGACCCCTTTTTCACCACAAAACCTGTAAATCAAGGTACAGGTTTAGGACTAGCCATTAGTTATCAAATTGTGGAAAAGCATCATGGCACTATTCAAGTAAAATCAGCACCAGGTAAAGGAACTGAATTCATTGTAGAATTGCCGACTAATTTGCCTAGTTAATTGAAAGTGATCATCATACTAATCGCCGAAATTTTCACCTGATACCAATTTTTTCTAAAGATGCACATAATACCCCTTGTACTCCTTGCTAAGGGAGGACGGTAAAGCCGGGGGTAGATATATGCATTCACACAAAGAAACGGTATGAGAAAGAAATGGAGGAAGTGAACTTATGAATAAATTGCTATAATGTGGAATAAAAAATTGTAAATTGCTGTAGTTAGATAAAATGTAAAAACATTAAACTTCTTTTGTCGCTACTAATATTACTTACTCTAAATTAACTGTCTGCTCTAATTCTTATTGATGCTACAGTCAGACTTGCTAATTGTCCTCTGATGTGCAAATGGTGAAATAGTTGTAGTTGCCTGGGTGCTAATCCACTCCTACTGGTTGCCCTTGCTGAGTGATAATTTCCCGTTATCAGCTTTGTAATTCTTTTATGTCTTCTGAAGAGTCTGTGGCCCCATCTGTGAATGAATTTATTTTATCCGAAGCAGTTTTTTTCTTTGAGCGATCGCTCGACCTGCTGTCGGTAATTGGTTTAGATGGCTACTTTAAGCGGATTAACCCTGTTTTTACCCAAATCTTGGGCTACTCAGAAGCAGAATTATTAGCCAGTCCTTTCCTAAACTTTGTCCATCCAGATGACCACTGCACCACCTTAGCAGAAATGGAGAAGTTAAAACATGGAGTACCAACCCTCAATTTTGAGAATCGTTATCGGACGCAGGATGGCCACTACCGATGGTTATCATGGACAGCATCACCGCAACTTGATCAGGAAGTGATGTACTGCGTTGCCCGTGACATGACCCAGCAAAAAGAGACAGAAGCAGCTTTACAACGGGCTAACAAAGAACTGGAACAGCGTGTAGCTGAACGGACTAGGCAATTAGAAATGGTCAATGCTGCACTCCGGGAAAGCGAAGAGCGTAACCAGTTGGCCATGGAAGTGGCACGGATATTTACCTTTGATTGGGAGCCAAACACCGATATTGTCAAGCGATCACCCCAATGTGGTGTTATTTTGGGGTTAAGTTCCACAGTAGCAGAACAGGACACAGGCAGAGATTTTTTTCAACGTATCCATCCTGACGATCGCGATCACTTTGTGTCCATTTTACAGGCACTAACCCCAGACAATAGCACCTACAAAACTACCTATCGAGTCCTCCGTCCAGACGGTCAAATCGTGATTCTAGAGGAAAGCGCCAAGGCACTGTTTAACCAACAGGGACAGTTAACCCGACTCATTGGCATGACTGCGGATGTTACAGAACGCCAGCGGTTGACAACGGAATTAGAAGCAAGTCGGGCCACCTTGCAACGGCAACTGACAGAAATTGAAACTATCTATCAGTCTGCCCCCATTGGTTTAAATGTTCTTGACCCAGAACTGCGCTTTGTGCGAATTAATCAACGGTTAGCAGAGATTAATGGATTTTCCCCAGAGGCACATATTGGACGAACAATCCGAGAGTTATTACCTAACATTGCAGATACCGCTGAAGATTTGCTATATGCTATTTTTACAACGGGAGAACCGCTACTCAATGTGGAAATTCGCGGTGAAACACCAGCCCAACCAGGAGTAGAGCGTGTTTGGTTAGAAAGCTTTTTACCATTAAAAAATGGCGATCGCGTGATTGGTATCAACACCGTTTGTGAAGAGATTACCGAGCGCAAACAAGCAGAGGAAGCATTACGGGAAAGTGAAGACCGGTTGCGAATGGCGATCGCTTCTGCTCAATTAGGAACCTGGGATTGGCATCTAACTACAGGGGAATTAATCTGGGATAGTGGTTGCAAGGCCATGTTTGGTCTGTCACCTGAGGCGGAAATTAACCTAGATGTATTTTATGCAGGTCTACATCCCGATGATCGCGATCGCCTCCAAAAAATTCTGGAACATGCCCTTGACCCAGCATCAGGGGGTGCTTATGACACCGAGTATCGCACCATTGGGATAGAAGATAAAAGAGAACGCTGGTTGCGGGCTAAAGGTCAAGCTTACTATGACACCAACGGCAAACCATTGCGCTTTAGTGGCACCGTATTGAATATTACAGAGCAAAAACAAGTTGAATCCCAACGGGAAAAGCTACTCCAGCAAGAGCAAGCAGCTAGAGAAGCAGCAGAACGCGCCAACCGGATGAAAGATGAATTTTTGGCCATTCTCTCCCATGAACTGCGAACACCTCTCAATCCCATTTTGGGATGGGCCAAATTACTGCAATCACCAGCGATCAGTGCTGATAAAGTTAAGCATGGTTTACAAACCATTGAACGTAACGCCCAGCAACAGGTACAACTGATTGATGATTTGTTGGATATCTCCCGCATCATTCGTGGCAAACTTTCCCTCAGTTTTACAGCCATCAATTTAGTTGAGCCAATTACAGCAGCCTTAGAAACAGTTCGGTTAGCCGCAGAAGCCAAAGAGATTCAGCTAGAGGTATCACTAAATTCATCTGTAGGCAAGGTCAGAGGAGATGCCAGCCGGTTGCAGCAGGTGGTCTGGAATTTACTATCGAATGCCATTAAATTCAACTCCACAGGGGGAAGGGTGAGGATAGAACTCACCAAGGTAGATGGCTATGCTCAAATTCAGGTGAGTGATAATGGTAAAGGCATTCACCGCGAATTTTTACCCCATGTGTTTGAATTATTTCAGCAACAGGATAGTTCTACTACCCGTGCCTTTGGGGGATTAGGCTTAGGATTGGCCATCACTAGTCAAGTGGTAGAAGCCCACGGTGGGACTATCACTGCTGCCAGTTCTGGGGAAGGACAGGGGGCAACTTTTACAGTGCAGTTACCGTTGATGCCTGTGGGCAATTCCCATGCTCCTGATGTGTGCAGCTATCCAACCTTGAATTTAGAAAATCGACGAGTGATGGTAGTGGATGATGAGACAGATTCCCTAGAATTGGTGAAGGTGATACTAGAGCAAGAAGGTGCAAAGGTCAGCCTGGTTGCGTCTCCTCTTCAGGCATTACCCCTACTGATCCAAGACCAATTTGACTTACTGATCAGCGATATTGGAATGCCAGAAATGGACGGATATCACTTTATTCGGCAAGTACGGGCACTGTCACCACGATTCAATCGGGATGTTCCGGCCATTGCCCTGACAGCCTATGCTGGCGAAAATAATCAACGTCAAATTCTAGCTGCGGGATTTCAAGGACATTTAGCCAAACCCATTGAACCGCTACGCTTACTAGATGCGATCGCAACTGTAATTAGGGTTTGCTGAAAAACTTATCTGCATGGTGTGCGAAAATTTCATCAAGATTATGTTTAATATTCACAATTAAGAAACTTCTACACATCGTTCTACTGTTTGTAAAACAGCTTGAGAAAGGCTGGATAAATCGTACCCACCTTCTAATCCCAAAAGTATTTTTCTCGTCACACTTAAACAATATTCAGTAAATAAACCAAAATCTTCTGGTTGCAAATACATACTAGCTAATGGGTCATCGGCTAAGGCATCATAACCAGCACTGACTATTAGTAAATCTGGCTGAAAATTTTTTAAAAAAGGTATTATTTTATTTTCCCAAAGCGGTTGATAGACTTTAATATCACTTCCAGGGGGAAGAGGTAAATTAAGGACATTTTTATATAATCCCCTCTCCGAGGCTTTCCCAGTACCGGGATAACAGGGGAATTGATGGAGAGAACAATAGGCTATTTCTGGGGAAGTTTCCACTAAAGACTGAGTACCGTTACCGTGATGTACGTCCCAGTCAAGGACTGCTACACGGTTAATTCCTGGCTGTTGCAAAGCATAAAAACAAGCGATCGCTGCGTTGGAAAATAAACAAAAGCCCATACCTGTCTGATTTGTTGCATGGTGTCCCGGTGGCCGCGCTAGGACAAAGGCGGGATTTTCCCTGGCTAAGACTAAATCTACACCATCTAACCAAGCACTCACCGCCAATAAGGCCACATCATAGCTACGGGGAGAAATGGGAGTGTCTCCATCTAAGTAACCTCCACCTTGAGAAGCGATCGCTTCTACTTTTTGAATATATTTAGAACTATGGGCAGTTTCCAAATAAGACTTCAGTTGTGGTTTAGCTACCACTGGTGTGGGTAATATCCATTCAATTTGGTCAGCAAAACTTGCTGCTTGCAAAGCTTTAACTATAGCTGTCAACCGTTCTGGTTTTTCTGGATGATAATTTCCCGTCAAGTGTTCCAGAAATTCCTCACTATAGATAACTGGTAGCATAGCTGGCTATCAAAAATATTGATGAATCATCATTGTAGCGTCATTTTTTCATCTTCCTATGGCCAAACTTTTGAACTAAATTACTGTCTTTGGGTATATTTAGAACTAAATTACCTCTATAATTGTCATACACTAGTATCGAAAGACACACTAAATATAGTATTTTTAAAAAGGTTTGGGTTATAAAAGGAAGTCTAGTTACTCAAGCTCGTAGCAGTTATAAATAGTCCTTGGCTCAAAATCTAACTTAGTAAAGATAACGTCTATGGAACGGAGAAAAATATTAATAGCCACAAAAACTTATCCTTCAATAAGCATTAAATATAAAGAGACTGTATGTACAGCAGGAATTTTATTAGATGATGATGAAAATCCTTTGCAATGGATTCGTATTTATCCAATCCGATTTCGAGAACTAGAAATTGATAAACGCTATCCCAGATGGAGTATTATTAGTGCTAAAATTGAAAAAAATGAAAAAGATTATAGACCAGAAAGCTTTCGGCTAGTAGACACTTCAATTGAGATTATTAGAAAAGTAAGCACTGCAAATAATTGGTCAGACATCAAAAAGTTTATCTTGCCTTTTCAATTTAGGTCAACTCGAGATATCCAAGAACAAAAGAAATCTTTAGGGCTGATAAAGCCTTTGAGTATAGAGAAATATTTCAGTAAGCCTACAGAACGTGACTGGAATCCTAAACAGCAAACCGTACAAGATCAGCTTGATTTGTTCGAATTATTGGAACCATCTAATCCAATGTCTAAACTTGAGAAAATTCCTTACAAATTTGGTTATAAATTCACAGATTGTGATGGAATTAAACATGAATATAGTATAAGTGATTGGGAAATCATGCAGTTGTATAGAAACTGTAGAAATAAATCACAATTTCCAGACTTAGAATCACGAGAAAAAGATGCCTTGGAAAAAGTGAGACAGAAATTAGAAGATAGCTTCATGTATGAGAAAGATTTATATTTTATAATTGGTAATTTGAAAAATCATTCCAATAGCTTTATGATTATTGGTCTTGTGTATCCACCTATAGTAAAATATAAACAAGTAGAACATGAACAGCTCAGTCTTTTTTAAGAATAAAAATGCTTAATACTGAACACAGCGATAAAAATGATTATTCTGACAAATTCATCCTAACATTTGGCTATGGGAATAGAAATAATTACGATGATTTTTTTTCATATTTAAAAAGTTTCCAGGTCATTTGTGTTGTTGATGTTAGATTAAATCCTCGTGCTTGGAGCCGCAAATGGTACGGAGAAATAATAGAGGAGTTTTGTTCCACAAAAAATATCAACTACATCTCTAAAGTTTCTTTAGGTAACACATCGGGTAATAGCAATTGGATTCCTCCTAATTACCAAGAAGCAACTGTTGCACTACAAGAAGTATCAGAAATCGCTAAAATCGGCACTATTCTACTGTTATGCGCTGAAAAAAACTCATGTCGTTGTCATAGAGTAGATATTGCACAACAACTACAGAAGCTAGTAGATAGGCAAATCAAACATTTGGAATAAGATGCTACTTTGATGTTAAACTTATGAAAAGCGAGTCATTTTTAAATAACTCGCTTTTTATTTACTAAAAAATAGAAATTTTATCTCAGCGTTCGACCTTTATTAAAATTATTAGACACTACTAGTGATTTTTAATATTTAAATTGTTCACAAGATCATATACTTTTCGCTCCAAATAACTGTGACTTTGTTAAAAGTAATCATAAAATCTTATTTCTGTTGCAGTCCTATAAATAATGTTACTACGTGATTCAACTCGTTAAGCTTCATTTCTAGTAAATCAGTTCTCTTCTCTGTAAGTTGAGCTTGTTCACGTAACTGCTCTATATCCTGTTCCAGTAAGTTCACTCTATCTTCAACCGAATCTTCTGGTAAATCCAAATACTAAGCTATTGCGTGCCTAATGGTTCGAGTCCTGTCTTTCTCATCAAGGACAGCATGAGAATCGAGGGCTTCCAGTATAACTTGGGATAACCTGGTAGTGGCAAAGTTATGGGTAATTTACAGTATAAATAAAAAATCCCCTGAACTCAGGGGATTTCAATGATGGGCAGTACCAGACTCGAACTGATGACATCCTGCTTGTAAGGCAGGCGCTCTACCAACTGAGCTAACCGCCCGCGTGTTTCACCTTAATTAATATAGCATAGCCTTTTAAAATTTTGCAAGTATTTTGGAAAAAATTTTTTTGGCATCGCTGGGGGCAAAGAAAAAATCTGATTTCATAGGGTATTGGGCTATACTGTCTCAGGATTCAATTTTGCACTTTTGGTTTTTATTTTCTCCATATGCCCTCTGGTCAGACGCACGATCGCATTACTTTGTGGTCTTTGCCATTTGTGGCGGGTTTAACGTTATTTTCCACTCGTAGTAGTAATGTGACTTTGTTGGTGGCTGGTGGGTTTATGTTTGGTGGGCTGATGTTTGGCCCAGATTTAGATATATATTCACGGCAATTTCAGCGTTGGGGTTATTTGCGCTGGTTGTGGCTACCTTATCAAAAAAGCCTTCGTCACCGTTCGTTTTTATCTCATGGGCCGATTATTGGCACGACGTTGCGGGTAGTTTATTTGACCACGGCTTTGGGCATATTTTTGCTTGTGGCCTTTGTGATTGTGACCAAGTTGGGAAATGTGGCTTGGACTTGGCAAGATGTGGGTGGGAGTTTGGGGCGATCGCTTTTTCGTTATTATGGTGAATTTTTCGCCCTGTTTGTCGGGTTGGAATTGGGGGCTATGAGTCATTCCCTCAGTGATTGGGGTGGTTCTGCTTACAAACGAATGCAAAAGCAAGGGATACAAGGTCTACTGCCTAGTGGCAAAATTAAGAAACGTAAAGTCACTAATCGTCGGGTGAAAAGGCGATCTAAGAACACCGAAAAACCCAGAGGTTAAAGGAAATATGTCAGATAATCAGGCTTTAGCAGCGTTGCAGGAATTAATTGAAGTAGTGGCGAAATTGCGATCGCCTGATGGTGGTTGTCCTTGGGATTTGGAACAAACACCCCAATCCTTGACCCCCTATGTGATTGAAGAAGCTTACGAAGTGGTAGACGCAATTCAAAGGGGCAATCAAGAAGCGATCGCCGAAGAGTTAGGAGATTTATTATTACAAGTAGTCTTACAAGCCCAAATTGCCAGTGAAGCCGGGCATTTTACCTTAAAAGAAGTTGCCCAAGGAATTGCGAAAAAATTGATTCGTCGTCATCCCCATGTGTTTGGTGATGTGACGGTGAATAGCATGGATGAAATTAAGCAAAATTGGGAAAGTATTAAAGCTGAAGAAAAGGGTGAGGAGAAACAAACACTCAGTAAAAAACTCCGCAGTTATCAACGCACATTACCACCTTTAGCTGGGGCGATGAAGATTTCTCAAAAGGCTGCTATATCTGGCTTTGAGTGGGAAAATGTGAATGAAGTGTGGGCAAAAGTTGATGAGGAGTTGGCAGAGTTAAAACATGCCTTAGCGGAAGAAACACCAGAACGTCAACAAGCAGAGTTAGGAGACTTGTTATTTGCGATCGTTCAAATTGGCCGATGGTATAATATAGATCCAAGTGCTGGTTTACAAGGCACTAATCAGCGCCTGATACAAAGAATAGAAAAAATGGAGGCAGTTGTTGACCGCCCCCTGTCAGACTATAGCTTGGAAGAGTTAGATGCACTTTGGCAGCAGGCGAAAGCCCAACTTGCCAAAGGTGAATGAGCAAAAATTGCAAAATCGCAAAATTGCAAATATATTTCACTGTCTCCCTGTTTAGTCAGGGAAGGCTGATTTTTTGGCAAAATTTAAGATTGTTTCACACCGAACCATTTCTCATATAGAGATTGATAAATGCCATTCTCTTTCAGGGTCAGCAAAGCACTATTGATGGGTTTTCGGTAGGGGCTATTGTTAGGTAGGGCAATGCCGTAATTTTCTTCCCGAAAAATACTACCCACCACTTCTACTTTGCCTTTCCCTTGATTAGCAGCGTAATAAAGAAGTACAGGCGCGTCAAAAACTACTGCGTCAGCTTTTTTCTTCTGCAAAGCTTCATAGGCTTGTTCAATTTTGGGGAACTCAGATATGGAAATCTTCAATTCTTGGAGGTATTTAGAGGCTGTACTTCCAGCCGTAGTAGCAACCACTCTACCAGGTAGGTCATCTATACTTTTAATATCTCCTTGAAGTTGTTGCACCGTTAAAGCTGTGGTGGCACTGGCAGTGAAGTAAGCGACAAAGAGAACGCCAATAAACATCCAAATAACGGCTATGATTCTGCCTATTGGGCCTTTGGGCATTTCGTCGGCTTGGGTAGCTAATGTCGCCGCAGCCCACCAACCAGCTTTGAAGATACCAGGAAAGTATGATTTGGGAATCATGCCTTCTTCGTGATCACGTTCAGAAAACCAGAGGATATGGGCGGCAATCACAACTAAGATTAAAGCGATACCAATGACTTGAAGCAGACCAGGAGAAAAAAATGTTTGTAAGAGGTTGGGAACAGCACTATTGTTAGCCCCTGGGTTACGTACTAAAATTTGCAGTCCCGCACCAAACATGGGTAAGGAAAAATCAAAATTCTCCTGTCGTTCTGATGTAATGGAAATGGCAGCAATACCTAAATCTGCTTTACCAGATTTGAGGGCAGAGAGTAATTCTGCTACATTGCCATACTCAACAAACTCGGATTTGACACCCATTTCTTGAGCGATACCCCGCCACAAATCAATACTAAATCCTGTGAGTTGTCCTTTGCTACTAAAGACAAAGGGTTCTATTTCCCTTGTGGCGACTATTAATGGTTTGCTGGCTGGTGGTGTTTGGGCCTGTCCAGGATGGGGCAAAATGAAGAGAAATGCGGTGATTAACCCTAAAGTAACGAAGGGTAAGATATGATACTTGCTTTTATATCGATGACGAAATAAATCGATAACTGAGTGAAATATTCTAGCGATCGCACGCTTCATAGAGAGTTGCTTGGTATATACCTAATATTTAATTAGACCATAAGAAATTATGATACCAAGGTGAACTTCTAGATGAGTATGGTAATTTTCAGTAGTAATGAAAATTAAATTATCGAAAATTTACTGATGTGAGATGCCAAGGTAAATTAGCCCCACGTCCAGACGCAAATAGACAAATATACAAAGCAAAAGACTAGAGAAACAACATGGCTTTTGTCTCTCTAGCCGATTTGGACGCATAAATATCTCTGGGATGCTAACCTTGGTAATATTTATTCGGTTTGTATGGCTTATTTAGGTTTTTCTGTGGGTTCATCTTTGATATTTACAGAATAATGCTTTTGTCTCCTACCACACTTCACCCAATGAGATTACTATTTAACTACCCAGTTGGTTCACCCATTCGGGGGAAGCGGTTGAGGGAATGAGACTTGTCACCTCTAACCGTTAAGATTTTGATCATAGTGTAAATATATTTTTGAAGATGACGACTATACAAGCTACTGTTCCCCTCACAAAAATTGCCCAACAAACCCGTGCAGCAGCGAGTCAACTGGGTGTCTTGTCTACAGAAGCAAAAAATCAAGCTCTCGAAGCGATCGCTCAAGCCTTAGAATCAGCTAAAGAGGAAATTTTACAAGGAAATATTGCGGATTGTGAAGCAGCATTAGCCGAAGGAATCGCCAAACCCCTTTATAAACGTTTACAGCTAGATGAACATAAGTTACGGGACGCGATCGTTGGTGTGCGTGATGTTGCTAAACTAGCTGATCCTGTGGGACAAGTGCAAATTCATCGAGAAATTGACAATGGTTTAATTCTCAAGCGGATTACTTGTCCTTTAGGTGTATTGGGGATTATTTTTGAAGCCAGACCAGAGGCCGCAATCCAAATTGTGTCTTTAGCAATTAAATCAGGTAACGGGGTCATTCTCAAAGGTGGTAAGGAGGCTTTACGTTCCTGTGAAGCGATAGTTAAAGCTATTAAACAAGGCTTATCTCAAACCTCTGTTCACCCTGATGCAGTCCAATTATTAACAACTAGAGAAGAAATTTTAGAACTTTTACATTTAGATAAATACGTAGATTTAATTATTCCCAGAGGTTCCAATTCTTTTGTCAGGTTTGTGCAAGAAAATACTCGTATTCCTGTCCTTGGTCATGCTGATGGTATTTGTCATTTATATGTAGACCAAGCTGCTGATATTGAAAAAGCAATTCAGATTACTGTTGATGCCAAAACTCAATATCCTGCTGCTTGTAATGCCATTGAAACTTTATTAGTCCACAGCAATATCGCGGCTGAATTTTTACCCCAAGTCGCTGCATCTTTACAGGCAAATCATGTAGAATTGCGTGGTGACGAGCGTACATTAAAAATTTTAAATCATATTTCTAGTGCCACACCTACAGATTGGGAAACAGAATATAGTGATTTGATTTTATCTGTGAAGATAGTAGACTCATTAGATGAGGCAATATCACATATTCACACGTTTGGTTCCCGTCACACCGAAGCAATTATTACAGAAGATTTACAAGCCGCAGCTACTTTTCAAGCCTTAGTCAATGCAGCAGGAGTTTATCACAACTGTTCTACCCGATTTGCTGATGGTTTCCGTTATGGTTTTGGTGCAGAAGTCGGTATTAGCACCCAACAAATGCCACCACGGGGGCCTGTGGGTTTAGAAGGTTTGGTGACGTACAAATATCAAATGACTGGTGATGGTCATATTGTTAGTACCTACACAGGGGCAAATGCAAAGTCATTTACTCATAAAGATTTGATTTAAGGTTGGATAATTCCTAAGTAGATACTTTATAAAAATCTTCAATTGTAGCGGTGTGTCTAGACTAAAATGATGCAAAAAAATGTAGGTTGGGTTGACGAAAGGAAACCCAACAGTAATATCTGAGTTGGGTTGCGCTGCGCTTAACCCAACCTACATATGATGCCATATTTTAGCCTTGCCACTCCAGTCGTTATAGCCATGCTTAACGCACCAATGGCTATGATTTTGTGGGTTATCTTCAAATCTACAATTACGATTTTTGATTACAATTTTCTAGCCCGAACAAAGAAAGTTGTAGTATCTTCCCAAACGCCTTGATCAGTTGCTAATTTTTCTAGTTCTGATGTATATGCAAGTTGTAATTCTGCCAACTTTTCTGGTGACGGATGGGGCAATAATGAATTACCTTTGAAGCCTAAGTTAATTGAATTCCAAGATAATTGATTATTCTCTAACTTTCGATATCTTCCTCGTGGTTCAACAGTAACTTCAATCTCTCTAAAATCTGCTTGATGTAGCAAATCACGGCACTTTTCAGGAGTGCCCAGTGTGGACAGAATATGTGGTAATGAAAACCCAAAAACTTGAGCAGTAATAGTTGTGTAAACAGATGCTAAATAAGCAGTCTCAGGAGGGCAAGTAAAAGCAATAAATCCTCCAGGTTTGAGATATTTATAGCACTTGCGGAAAATGCCAGGAATATCTGTCAGTAAAACAATAGCCGAACAGCAAAAAATGACATCAAAACTGCCTTCACTAAAATTTATTTCTTCTATATCTGCTGCAATTAATTCTATATTTTGTAAATTAGCTGCTGCTATTTTTTCTCTAGCTTGATGTAGCATTCCTGGAGACATATCTACACCAATCACATGACCTGCTGAACCAACTTGCAAAGCTGCGGGAATGGCTAATAAACCCGTGCCAGTAGCAATATCTAAAATTTGTTGTCCTGGTTGAACAGGTACATATTCCAGTAATAAACTGGCTTCCCGTGGATGCTGGGTGCCTTCTTCATGATCATAAGTCGTTCTAGCATTATAAAATGCTATTACTTGCTGTTTATAAGTATCCATAGATGCTGATAGAAAAATATTAAACCAAGGCTTTTAGTAAGGCCTGTAATTTCAACTGCACCTCAGCAAATTCCTTGTCAGGGTCAGAACCGGCGACAATACCAGCACCTGCGTAAAGTCTAGCGCGATCGCCATCAATTAAGGCAGAACGAATGCCCACAATAAATTCACAGTTTCCCTCTGCATCAACCCATCCTAAAGGTGCAGCATATAACCCTCTTTCAAAACTTTCATAGCGACGAATTTCAGCACAAGCTACGTCTCTAGCTGCCCCAGCTACTGCTGGTGTAGGGTGTAATTGGGCTACTATCTTTAAAGGGTGGACATTAGCTGGAACTACAGCCCTAATAGGTGTCCATAAATGCTGAATATTCGATAACTGTCGCAATCTTGGGGCTAATACTTGGGGGAATAAACCTAGTTGAGATAGACGCTGTGTAATGAAATCAATGACTAGTTTATGTTCGTGTTTCTCTTTCGTATTATTGACTAAATTAGTGGCATTAGCTGCATCTTCGATGGATGTTTTACCTCTAGGTGCAGAACCTGCTAAAGCATCGGTAACTAACTCTTGTTGATTGATACTAATTAACCTTTCTGGACTAGCACCAATAAAGTTCTGCCCTTGACCATTACTAATAGAAAATACGTAACAGTTAGGATGTAGCCGACGGAGATTATGTAAAGATTTGGACAAATTAAAAGGTTGATTTGATTTGACATCTAAGGTATCTGCTAAAACAACTTTAACTAATTGCTGTTCTTGAATAGTTGCTAAGGCAGATAATACAGAATTCTTAAATTTATCGGGATTGGCAATCTTTTTTTTACTAAAATTTTCGGTTAAGTTGTCAAAATTAGGAGCATAATCTTCTAAAGACTGAATAATTTCTAATTTACTTTTTAAGTCTCTTAAAATTCTCTGGATATTGACGCTACAATTAATGAGTGTGTTCATCACCAGAGTACAGCGTTTATTTTTAACTGCTACTTGCCAGCGAGGTAGAAAAACTGTAGCGGCTGGAAATGGGTAATCTGCTTGATTATTTCTATCAAAAAAACTAAATATACAAAAAAAATGAGGACGAGAAAAACTTTTACTATGGCTGTGAAAGGTCACAAGATTATGTAGACAATCTTGGACAAATTTCTCAGCTTGATTAAAACGATCTTTGCCAGAAACTTCTAATTTAGTGACAGAATCTATAGCAATAATTGCTTCGTTTTGACTAGGATTTTCCCAATAAAAGTTGATTTCCTGCGGTTTGGCAATTTTATCTAGTACAACTAAAGGGTCAACATAGTCAATTTCTAAGGAAAGACTAACAATTTGTGTAGTATTTTTTTTGCAGTTGATTTGGTAGCAATCTAAAAGAAATTGTTGTAAATCTTTACATATTTGAATTTTATTGAGACCTTTTGATGCTAAAATCATGGGTTTCTTGCTTAAAGAATTAAAAATAATAGTAACATTTAGATAAACACAAACTAGCAATTGCTCAATATATAATAAAAGTATAAAATAATACTATTTGAGCAAATAGAAAAGGTTTAGTAATGGTTTAGTAATATTTTTATACTTACCATTATTTATTTAAAGCAGGTTGCTGAAGGGAAAAAAAGTGATAGTAAATACTACTTTATAAAACTTCACAGATATCTACCAGAAGTGACTGGTAGGATAGAAACCCAGTGCAGAAGAGTTTTTCCCTAGAAAACCAATCTTTTGTAACTCCTGTAACTCCTGAACTACTTTTTTGGTCAATCATAAGGTTGTGAATGGATACACCATTAGTTAATCCTAATCATAAAAAGTTGTGGCTAGCGGCAATTAAACCACCAATGTACAGTGTGGCAATTATGCCAATTTGGGTAGGTTCGGCGGTAGCGTTTGCAGAGACAAAAGTTTTGAATGTGCCAATATTTTGCGTTTTCATGGCAGCAGCAATTTTTATATTGGCTTGGGAAAATATTAGTAATGATGTGTTTGATTCAGAAACAGGAATTGATAAAAACAAACATCATTCCTTGGTGAATTTAACTGGTAATAAGCAATTGATGTTTTGGTTAGGGAACTTCTGCTTGGGTTTAGGGTTGCTGGGGATAGTAGCGATCGCTCTCTGGCAACAAGACCCCACCGTAATTGGTATTATTCTCTTATGCTGTGGGCTGGGTTATATGTACCAAGGGCCTCCCTTTCGTTTAGGATACCAGGGTTTGGGCGAATTTCTGTGCTTTTTTGCCTTTGGGCCTTTGGGAATGGGTGCAGTCTACTATAGCCAAACTCAATCTTGGTCTATGACCAATTTAGCAGCAGGTGTAATCCTCGGCATTGCTACCAGTTTAATTTTATTTTGTTCCCATTTCCACCAAGTTGAGGATGATATTGCCGCCGGCAAGCGATCGCCTATAGTCCGTTTAGGCACAGATAAAGGCGCAAAACTATTAGTTTGGTTTACAGCTAGTATTTATCCCCTGACTTTACTGTTTGTAATTTTGGGTAACTTTCCCATGTGGACTCTACTTAGTTGGTTAAGTTTACCCTCTGCCATCAAATTATGTCGTCATGTCCTCACCAACCATAACCAACCAGATAAAGTAAGTAACTGTAAATTTATCGCCGTTGCTGTACATTTCTGGAGTTGCTTATTCCTGGGTGTAGGATTTTTTATTGGCAATGTATGAGTTTTCTTTTCATCCCATTAGCCAAAAATTTACTCGTCCAGTTATTACTAATCATGGCGTTTGGGATGTTCGCCATAGTATTATTATCCGCCTTATTAATCAACAGGGAAAAGTTGGCTGGGGAGAAATTTCTCCTATTAGTTGGTTTGGATCAGAAACTACACAACAGGCATTAGATTTTTGTCACCAATTACCAAGAGAAATTAACGAAGAGATAATTTTTACTATTCCTGATGAACTACCAGCTTGTCAATTCGGTTTTGAGTCAGCACAAGAGTGGTTAATCCAACAATATGACTTCTCAACCCAACCAAATCTCACCTATAGCGGGTTACTTCCGGCTGGAGAAACAGCTTTACAGCAATGGCAAAGTTTATGGGCACAAGGGTATAGAACCTTTAAATGTAAAATTGGTGTGAGTGATTTAGAAACAGAATGGAAAGTTTTTACATCTCTCATACAAGAGTTACCAAATACAGCCAAACTGCGTTTAGATGCTAATGGTGGATTGAGTTATTCAGAGTCTCAATGCTGGTTAGAAAGATGCGAAAATATCCAACAAATTGAATTTATTGAACAACCATTATCGGTAGATAAATTTGCAGAAATGCAGAAATTGAGTCAATTATATTCTTGCCCAATCGCTTTAGATGAATCTGTAGCTAATTTACGGCAAATCGAAACTTGTTATCAACAAGGTTGGCGAGGTATTTTTGTCATTAAACCAGGAATAGTTGGTTCACCATCTCAATTGAGAAAAATTTGCCAAAAATATCAAATTGATACGGTGTTTTCCTCTGTATTTGAAACTGAAATTGGTAGAGTTTCATCACTGCAATTAGCAACAGAATTATCAGCAAATCATCGCGCTGTTGGTTTTGGAATTAACTTATTTTTTACTAGTTCAGGAGAAAACTGGCCGCAAACCTTATGGCACAACTGCTAGATTATCTGAATCATATTAAAAATACTGACTGGTTGATTTGTAAAAACAGTGCAGAACTAATTCAATTAACAGAAAAATTATATTTAGAATTTAAAAAATATAATCAAGATTTACCTCTTAAAATAATTATCGCTGAAAGAGATCCAGTGCGGTTTTTAGCTGCTTTTATTGCTGCTTGCGCTGCTAAATCTTCAGTTTTTATTTGTAATCCTGATTGGGGCATACAAGAATGGTCACAGGTGGCAAATTTACTCCAACCAAATATAGCTTTGGGAGTTGAAATAGAGCAAATTAAATCAGAAAATACTCCCTTTAATCCACCAATTCCCAATTCAATTATGATTCCTACAGGTGGTTCCTCAGGTAATATTAAATTTGCTATTCACACCTGGGATACTTTAACTGCTTCCGTACAAGGATTTACAGAATATTTTCAAATTCAAACTGTTAATTCTTTTTGTGTACTACCCCTTTATCATGTCAGTGGTTTAATGCAGTTTATGCGCTCTTTTACCACTGGTGGACAACTTGTGATAGCGCCATTTAAAGAAATAGAAGCTGGTCACATACCTCAGATTAATTACCAAAATTTCTATATTTCCTTAGTGCCCACACAATTACAACGTCTTTTTGGAAATCCCCAATTAACTCAATGGTTATCTCAATTTCAGATGGTGATGCTAGGAGGTGCACCTGCTTGGGAAGAACTTTTAGAAAAAGCTAGATTCCATCAAATTCGTTTAGCACCTACCTATGGAATGACGGAAACAGCTTCGCAAATAGCGACTCTCAAACCTGATGATTTCCTCACAGGTCAATTTAATAGTGGTCAAGTTTTACCCCATGCTAAAATCACAATTCGTCACCCAAATGGTGATATTGCTAAGGCTAATCAAATAGGAAATATTCATATTCAAGCAAGTTCACTGACGCTGGGTTATTATCCTAATTGTTGGGAAAATCAAGACAGTTTTGCTGTGGATGATTTGGGTTTTTTAGATCACGCAGGCTATTTACACATCGTAGGTAGGAATAGCGACAAAATTATTTCTGGTGGTGAAAATATTTATCCCATGGAAATTGAAGCAGCGATTCGTAAAACCAATTTAGTTGTAGATGTGTGCGTGATTGGCATTCCTAATAAAGAATGGGGACAAGCTGTTACAGCCCTATATATCCCCAATCATGCAGATATATCTCCCCAAGCGATTAAACTAAATCTGCAACATCAATTGAGTAAATTTAAAGTTCCTAAATATTGGATTCCTATTACCAATTTACCTAGAAATATTCAAGGTAAAGTTAACCGTCAAAAACTCCAGCAAATTGCTCAAGAATTTCTTGCTAATAGTGAAAATTAAAATATATTGCCTAAATTAGGCAATTTCTTCTCTTGATTTTCTCCGTTCTGCTTCTTCTGTATCTCTCCGTTTAGTGTCTAACCAATGAATTATTGCTTCTGGTAAGTCTTGTTTAGTTCTACTACTGGCATCAATACAAACATGGCGAGTCATAGCTTTAGCTGCCAATACTTCATTTACCCTCATTTCATAGGTAATTTCAAACTTTTCTAAACCGATTTTTTGTGGTGCTAAACTCACAGCTAAATGATCACCACAATAGATAGGTCTGAGAAAATCGACATTGGCATGAACAATAGGAAATGCCACAGCAGGGTGGGTAAAAAATTCTTTGAGATTTATGCCCATATCGCCTAAAGATGCTTCATAGGCTTCATGACAAATACTCAAAACATTGGCAAAATAAACAACTCCGGCTGCATCTGTATCAGGAAAACGAACAATGCGATGATAAACAAAAGGCATTTGCTTAAATTCCTAGATTTCAATCACAATTAAGCCGATAGAAATGTGATACCAATTAAAAATTCAAAAAATTTCCAGGTGTGATTTCTGCTTGTATTTCCAGTTATTGGCAGCAGGGTGAGTGATACTCATTTCTCACCCACCCTCAAACTTAACAATAACCGATTAATTCACCATCATTCCATTCCAAAGTGTCGCCCATGGTGGTGCCGTTATGGTAGGCAGCGAGTAAGACTTGGCTGGTTTTACCCCATGATATCGCTCCAGTGGCATCAAGGGCGATCGCTCCTAAATCCCGTTGATTCTGGTTTGCTTCGGCAAAGGAACGCTGCATAGCCTCCGCTAAAGACATCCCATCGGTTACCCGCACCACTATCTTGGCTGCTAAACATTCATCCAAAATATCTTCACCAATACCAGTACAACTAACCCCTGCCTGTTTGGTGGCATAATTACCGGCTGGTGTAGCCGAATCACTCACCCTACCAATGCGTTCAAAACCTTTCCCACCTGTAGATGTAGCAACAGCTAATTTGCCGTAACCATCTAAAGCCACTACACCGATAGTTCCCCGACCAGCATTACTAGTTTCTACTAGTTCTGGTTCTGCTACCACTCCGGCCATAGTGCTTTTAAAATTATCTTGTCTTTCTTGTATCCATTCCTGTAACCGCAATTCTGTTAAAGCATTGTAGCTAGGCACTTGCAACTCTCTAGCCAACTCTGCTGCACCATAATCAGATAACACTCGATCTGGTGAAGCTTGTAAAAATTGTGCCAATTCTATGGGATTTTTCACCCGCGAAACGTTAATAACTCCACTAAATCGGCCAATATTACCATCCATTAAAGAAGCACTCATGCGGATTTGACCATCTGATTGCAGCACCGAACCAGTGCCAGCATTGAATCGCGGGTCATCTTCCAACATTTGGCAACCTTTAACAACGGCCGTGGAGGCATTAGCACCTGTTAATAACAGAGAATAGACTTCCTCTACAACTGTATATAAAGATTGGCGTACTGCTTGAATACCGCCTTTACTGTGGAGAGAACTACCAGCGCCTCCATGAATAATTAGTTTAGGTTGTACTTGTAATGCCATTTATTTTATGTGTGTGTAGCTTAACAATCAGTTATCTTGCCCTGTTTCCTGTCAACTGTCACCTGTTTTATCTTTATTCATCTCCCTTAGCCTGGGAACGACGACGGCGACAACGTTCTGAACAATATTTCACCTCATCCCAGCAGTCTTCCCATTTCTTCCGCCATGCAAAGGGACGTTGACACACCGGACAAATTTTTTCAGGCAGGTCAGATTTAGAACGATAACGTCCCATATATTTAGTCCTATTGGAGTTGTGAAACTATGGGTTAAATAGACAGTGAACTGTTTAATTCTCCACTTTGGGTTTGCAAACTTAAAGGTAAGACTAAACGACTGACAAGACGATTATCATCTAGTTTGTATATTTGTAATTGTCCTCCCAATTGGTGAATGATATGTTGACAAATCAGTAGATGTGTTATTTGTTTATGCTGGAGATTATTTAGAGAAAGGCTATATTTACTAGCTTCTTGATTCAAGATAGCTAGTAACTCTGGCTCCATGGAACCATTATCTGTCATCAATATTTCCAGATTGCTTTCATCTAATGGACGACACCAAATATCAATTTTGTCACCAATGGGAGAGCGTTCACAAGCTGCAATTAGAAGTTCATAAATCACTAGTTCAATTTTCAGAATATCACCACTAATTGACATGGTGGATTTGTTGGCAGCAATCAGAAAATTGGTAGATGATGAAGAGGTTTTCTGTGATTCTCGATCCTCATTACTTTGTCCCAAACCATGCACCCCAATCCACAGTTGACGCTGCTGGACTAGGTTATCAACACGTTCTAGCGATCGCTTCCATAAACTAGATACTGACATGGTTTCTGAGGTCATGTACAGTTGCCATTGTTCATATTTAATGACACCCACCATGGAGTTAGTGGTGTATTCTAGCTGCCGCATTAAGAGTTTATAACGCATCTGGGTGAGTTCATTTCTCGGCACACCCAAATCCCGCAATTGGCTCACTAACAATGCCGCCATTCTGTAGATTTCCTCCAAGCGGCGATGTTTGTACCAATTGAGTCTTTGTAGTTCTTCTTTGCTAGCTTCGAGTTTTTCAATGACTCGCTGTTGATGTTGCCACCAAGCCAACTGCAAAATAAAGGTAACTGTGGCACTTAACGTTGATTCTGACCACCGATTTTGTCCATAATCGGCCAATACTACTACATCAGTTACTGGCTCTTGGGGATTGATGCGTAATGCCATGCAAAAAACTTGACTCTTGGGTGGAATCTGTAACCATTGCCTGGTGTCAGGTGGTAGATCCTCGAAACTAAAAGTCAAGTAACCATCTTGATGTGTGGCCCAATAGACATCTCCGAAAACAAGGAAACCCTTACCATGACTGCTTTGAAGAGGGGTAAAGGCTAAGTGCAAAGATACTCAAATTATACGCTAAAATCAGTGTTTGCAATG
>NZ_JACJTT010000048.1 GCF_014698825.1 Richelia sinica FACHB-800 | reverse complement strand
TGTTTTAAGCTTTCACTGTCTAGTTTTGGTGGCAGGTCTTTTTCCATAATTGCTATATTCTGCTTCCCATACCACACTTGTCAATACCCCACCACCTGAATCCTTACGTTTGTTATTAGGTAGAAATGGTGAAATAGTTATTGGGATTAGTGGACTATTTTTATTTATTTTGTGTGTTACTGGCTTAATCTTATGGCCTGGTTGGCGCAAGCTAATTGCTGGATTTAAAATTAAATGGGATGGTCATCCCCAACGAGTCAATTTTGATATTCACAAAGTAAGCGGCATTGTTAGCGTTATTTTTCTATCCTTTACTGCATTTACAGGTTTTTGTTGGCTTTTTCATGATTGGACTTATCCCGTAATTTATGCAGTTACTTTTACAGCCCAACCACCAGAGGTAACTTCTACACCAATTCCTAATCAAGAACCTTTAAAACTTTCTCAGTTATTGGAAATTTCCAATAATGTTTTCCCTGAGTCATCAACATTTGCAGTCAATATTCCCAGTAAACCAGAAGATGCTGTTTATATCCACAAAAGTCAACCCCATGAACTTGTATTTTCTGGGAGTAGCGGCGTATATTTAGATCAGTACAGCGGTATGGTGTTACGAGTAGTTAATAGTTTGAAATTATCATTAGCAGACCAAGTATTTTATGCTTTTGAATATTTACACTATGGGACATTTTGGAGACTAACTAGCCGGATTATCTATGTTTTTGTTGGGTTAATTCCGACTTTGCTTTTTATCACTGGTTTAGTGATGTGGAAATATCGGTGTAAAAATAAAAAATCAAAAATTAGTCTTTGAATGTGGTTGAGATGGTTGTAGTTTTTCATCCATCTCACCAAGATTCAATGCCAAAAAATTGTTTAAATATCTACTCCTTGTTTCTACTTCTTACCTTCAATGGTAAATACTTTGCGTTCCGTTAAATGTGCATTAATTTCCTGGCGAGTACGCCAGATTGGACGCAATTTTTTGTCAGCAAATAGTTGTAATTGGTCGCTTCTATGGGGTGAATTTGGTTGTGTGGCGTTTCCATAACCGATAATTGCCATTGCTTTTATAGGCTGAGAAAATTCTACTGCTGCCACAAAGGAATCACCACTGACAGCTTGAAAACTTCCTTCGGTTTTTGGTGCAAAGTTGACAACTCGAAAAATGCCTAAATATCCATCACCACCATTACCAGATAAATCTTGTTGACCAACCTGGAGACGGAATACTGTTCCCCAATTAACTGCTAAACTGCCGTATTTCTGCTCTACTTCCTTGGCAGCTATTTCTAATAGTTTCACTGCCTCTTGAGGTTTAGCTAAACCATCTGGAGTGGTGCGCGGTTGCGTTTCCTTCCAAGGTTGACTGAAGGCATGATCAAAGTCTAATTTTTCTGCCCAAGCTGCAAATAAAACTGCACCGCGACTATCAGCATTAGCTTGTCTATCCCATGTTTCTAATACGTCGGCAGCTTGCTGTGCTAACTTATTGCCATATTTCCGGACTGCGGGAATTAAATCATCAAGAATGCGATCGCTCAATTCCATCCTCGTAGAATGTTTATAGGCAATCATTTCTGCTAAGGAAATTTTTTGATCTTCATCTAGCATCCTCGCTGAACGCTGGGCCCGAAAATCCATAAATCGGGGAGCCATATATGCTGGATAATCATCCGCTTTAATAGCTTGTGGAAAGGTAGTTGTCCAAGGTGGGTCATTGGCATTTTGCAACCAACCACTAGGAGGGTCTATTACCTTGGGTAAGTCTTGATAGGGGTGGTTTTTCGTCCACAGGGTTTTAGAGGTATCACCGGGAATTATACCTTCCCAATAGGCAAAATCCCCTTGAGAGCGTACAGGTACTTGACCATTAAACAGGTGCATAATATGTCCTGCGCGGTCTGCATACATGACTGTAAACATGGGTAGCTGTAAACGCTGGAGTGCTTGTTCAAATTGTGGTAAATTCTCGGCCCTTGCCATATCCCACCACTGTTCCAACACTCCAGGTTGGTCTAGTCCCACAACCCGCAAAGCAATAGCTGTATTCCCTTGTTCCGAAATTACTGGTCCCTGAACGGAACTTTTGATGACTAAAGGCTGTTCTTTGATGCTACCGTCTGTTTGCTTAACTGGGAGAGACAGGGTTTGAGTTTGTAATGGTAGAACTTTACCGTCAAACAAATAACCTTTGTCAGTTAACTGCAATTTGTAAATATCCCAACCATCATGGGTGTTGACAGTGTGAGTCCAACCTAAGTTATTGTTAAAAGCGATCGCTAAAACGGGAACTCCTACCAAAGTTGCACCGTAAGCATCAATTCCTGGTGCAGTGATTTGGGCTTCGTACCACAAAAACAAATCTGACCAAGGTAAATGGGGGTTAGCCAATAGCATAGCATTTCCACTAGCTGAACGAGATGGAGCGATCGCCCAACCATTAGAACCTGCTTGCGATTCTTGTTTCTGCATACCCGCAAGCATACCGGGATTCACAACAAAGGTGAAATGCAAGACCCTATGCAAATGAGCTAAAACATCCTCACCTGTAACAGGTAAAACTACCTTTACTCCATCATCAATAGCATCAGGATTTTCCTGGGCATAGGCATTAATCCCAGCCGCAAAATTATCCAAATAACGGCGAAAATCAGGGCTTTGGGCTTGATACCAAGCACGAGCACGACCAGGTATACCCATGGTCAGCACCCATTTATCTGAAGCTACATATTTCTCTCCCCAGTACCCGGCCGCACGTCCCCTAGCTTGGCCATACAGACGCAGTAACAAGTTACCATGACTGTGCATTTGCGCCCAACCAAAGGCATAAAATGCACCCTCATTATCCTGACCGTAAATATGGGGTATACCGTAAGTATCCCAAAGTAACTCTGTTGATTTCACTGGATAGGAAAAACCAGGATTTCCTAATAGCAAAACCAATAGCAAACTCAGTACAAAGGGTAAAATCTTCACAGATTTTCCTTTGTTAAATATGAATATTGATTGATTAAACATTGACTATTTGCGAGTAGCTATACCTAACTTCGCACCCTCAACTCGCCGCACTTGATCCATGACTGCCACTACTTGGCCGTGATTAACTTCTTCATCTGCATTGAGTACAACCATCAACTGTTGTTGTGGTTCCACCTTTTGTCTAATTCCGGCTTCTAGTTGGTCTAAACCAATCGCTTCCTTATTCAGAAATATTTCTCCAGTATTATTAATTGTCACCGTTACCTGTGCAGGTTTGTCTGTTTTCCCTGTGGCAGCTTTCGGTAAATTAACTGGTAAACCCTCGGAACGAGTTAAATACAAAGTTGACATGATAAAAAACGTCAAAATCGCAAATATCACATCAATCATCGGCACAATGTTAATTTGTGCTGGTATATCTGGCTCATCTTGTAGACGCATAGGTCTTTTCTCCTCGTTCGTAGCGACGACGGTATAAAAGTTCTAGCTGTCCACCATATTCTTGAATCAACGCCATTTGTCGCTGATACAGTCCCCGGAAAGTATTAGCAAATAAGAGAGTAAAAATTGCCACAATTAATCCGGTCGCCGTAGAAACTAGGGCCTCACTAATACCGCTAGTTACCCCAGGCGCTTTTGTTCCACCCACATCGCCAATATTCAGAGAAGCAAAAGAGGTAATTAATCCTAATACAGTACCCAGTAATCCTAACAGGGGTGAAAGGGCAATAATAGTATCAAAAATTGTTGTAAAGCGTTTGAGTGCGGGGATTTCTGCCTGTGCTTCACTTTCCAACGCCAAGCGAAACTCTTCGGGGTTGGGTTCTTCTAATTCCAAAGCCGTTAAAAAAATTCTAGCAATAGGCAAATCTGCGTTCTTTCGCAGTGTATCAATTGTACTGACCACATTATCCTGGCGATAGAGATTCAGCACATTTCTGACTACTTTTTGCTGTCGAGTATTGATTTTTACCCAAAATTTGATGCGCTCGCCAATTAATCCTACTGCCAATACCGAGGAACCCAGCAGCGGCCACATGACCACACCACCGGCGATAAACAAATTTTTGATGTCCATGTACGATTTCTGACGTTTCTAGATGAAATTTATTTACTTAGAATTAAAGCTACAAAGAAGAATCACTATTTTTAACTGGGAGTTGGTTACGGAAAGCAAATGATATTTCCTCTGCCTACACCTAACCTCAACGAATTATTTGGTTGTGTTCAGTCTGGCTAACGCTCAGTCAATTAAATGACATATCTTCTCAAAGTAATCTAAAATAAATGAAAATATTTGTCAATGAGTTTATCCTTTTTCATTAAATCTTATCTTTTTATTTGTGGGCGAAAAGCCTCAAGCTATTTATTGACAATACTTTGGTAGAATCCAGAGATTAGATAGCAAAGAAATAATTCTCAACTAAATGATTGACATTTGCATTTAATTCTTGATATTCTCTCAAAGTTACTGAGAATACGTAGCAATAAATCTATGAGCTTTTCCGGCACTGCTGTAGAGCAGCGAGAACAAGAATTAAAAACAATCAAAACTTTTTTGGTTTATAGTTTGCTAGGCTCGTTAGCACTACATATAAGTTTGCTCGTCTCTGGCCTGGGAAATCTCCTGCTGAAAGTGCCGGACATCGCAGAAGAACCTTTAGAAGTAACTATTTTAGACACCCCACTAAAACCAGAACCCATACAAGAAGTAGAACCACCCCAACCAGATGTAGTGGAAAAACCGCAGATTGTTAATCATGCAGAGAGTCAGCCTAGTGGTGGTTTGACTATTAATAGAAGTGAACCAACACCAGAACCACAGCAAAGCAGGGTAGTCCCTACTCAACCAATTGAGAAAATAGAACCTCTGAAACCCTTACCTTCCATCCCCAAAGACAACGTATCAGAAAAAACAGCACCTCAATCTCAACCTCAAAACATACTTAGTCAACCATCTTCTTCAGATAGCACCACAGTAGACGCATCTATCCAACCTAGTGCTAATTTAAGCAAGTTATTAGCAGGGATTAGAGACCAGCGAGGTAGTCAAACAGCCACACAACCCTCAGAAGGTACAGGACAGGGTAATGGTACCGTAGGCTCTAATTCATCAGGTGCTTCTGGTAATGGTGCTGGTGGCAGCAGTGGCAATGGAAATGGTAACAACACTGGTAATGGTAGTGGTCGTGATACAACCGTAGCTACAGCACCAACAACCCCTAAACTAAGAACTAATTCCAGTCCTGGTGATGGTCGTGCCGCTTGTCGAGAATGTAATAACAATTACCCCGAATGGGCGAGACGCAGAGGAGTGGAAGGCAGGGTAGAAGTTGCCGTTGATACCGATGCAGATGGCAATGTTACTAATGTGCGGTTGTTGAGATCCAGTGGTAACGACAGATTGGATGCAGAACATTTAGAAAGAGCACGAAAATGGAAGCTCAAGCAAAGCTCTAATGGTAGACAAGGGGTAACCATTGGGACAGAATATGCGATCGCAGGTTCTCAACGTCATCGTCAACTACAAGAACGCAAGAGACAACGAGAAACAGAAGCGAGAAATAGTGAATCTACTAATACCGCTAGTAACTCTGCCACCACGACACCCAAACGGAGAAGAAGGTTAGTAGCATCAACCAGTGAGAATGTTGCTAGTTCATCTTCCACTACTCCTACAAGAAGAATTCGCCGTAGACGAGATTTAGCAACATCTACCGAATCACCAAGAAGACAACAAGTTGCAAATAATTCTTCTTCATCGGAACCCACCAGAAAAAGAAGAAGACGCAGATTAATTAACCAGACTCCTTCAGTTAATAGCAGCAGTGGTAATACTTCCTCTCAACCCACCAGACGACGCAGACGTTTAGAACAGCCTGTTTCCTCTGAACAAAGCGCACCACCTTCATCATCTAGCGGTAACTAGCAAAGTGTAAATTCAATCGAGATATCGTTTCCAGAAAATGCGTTGAAACTATAGTAGATGACAGTGCTAAAAGCCAGTGTCTCAGTTTTAGTTAATGTCCTGGCTATTTATACCCCCAGCTTTGCTGTCCCCCTGCTGCATTGGCATCAGGGGGTATTATTATGTGCATCTTCAGAAAAAATTGGTATATAGCTATAACTATGATGAATAAAGGAGTTGCTACGACCAACGACGGATGTAAAACTTCAGCAAATCAATCAGAATATAGCCATATTTAAGAGCTTTTTTGCTCATATTCAATTAATCTTTACTAAGAGGAATCATGGACAGAAAATTGATTTTTCTGGCTTCAGCTTTTGGTTTAATTCTACTTTTAGGGGCTTGTCAACCTGCTACACAGCCTCCCACAAATACACCACCCACAGTACCACCTGCAACACCAACTACTCCTTAAAAAAATCATTGCAATAACAAGATTAGCTAATCACCACATAACTAATCATCTGGATGCAAATTGATGCAAAAACATGACAGCAACATCTGAAATAAGCACCCAGCCAAAGCAATGGCATAATTTACCCACGTCGAAGGTCGCTCAGAACTTAAACACCAATCCAGAAACAGGTTTAACTTCAGATGAGGTAGTAAAACGGCAAGAACGTTATGGTGCTAATGAACTTAAGGGTAAATCGGGAACGAACCCAATAATCAGATTTCTATTGCAATTTAACCAGCCATTGCTGTACATTTTGCTGATTGCGGGTGCCATTAAAGCTTTAATTGGACAGTGGGTAAATGCTGGGGTAATTTGGGGCGTAACTTTGATTAACGCCATTATCGGTTTTATTCAAGAATCAAAAGCCGAAAGTGCGATCGCAGCTTTAGCTTCTTCAGTCCAAACCAATGCCACTATTCTCCGCAACAGTCAAAAGGTACAAGTTCCCTCGACAGAGTTAGTACCAGGAGATGTCGTCTTACTCACTTCTGGCGATAAAGTCCCGGCGGATTTGCGTTTGGTAAAATCTCGCAATCTGCAAGTTAATGAATCAGCACTAACGGGTGAGTCAGTCGCTATTGAAAAAAATACCGCACCCGTTGAAGTAGATGCAGTTTTAGCAGAACGGGCTAACATGGCTTATGCTGGTAGCTTTGTCACTTTTGGTACTGGTAAGGGAATTGTCGTAGCTATTGGCGAAGCCACAGAAACCGGACGTATCTCCCAACTGATTGAACAAGGAACAAGTTTAAAAACTCCCTTGACGCGAAAATTTGATAAATTTAGCCGTACCTTGCTGTACATTATTCTGGGCATCGCTGCAATGACCTTTGCAGTGGGGTTGGCCTACGGCAATTCCTGGGCGGGAATGTTTGAGGCGGCTGTGGCTTTTGCTGTGAGTGCCATTCCTGAAGGTTTACCAGCAGTAGTAACTGTAACATTAGCCATTGGTGTTTCCCGTATGGCTCGCCGCCATGCGATCGTGCGGAAATTGCCAGCCGTGGAAACTTTGGGCAGTGCTACAGTCATCTGCTCTGATAAAACAGGGACGCTCACCGAAAACCAGATGACTGTACAAGCAATTTATGCAGGTGGGGAACAATATACAGTCACAGGTACAGGTTACTCGCCAGAAGGAGAGATTTTAGCAGATGAACAGCCTATAGACTGGCAGAATTTCCCTGTGTTAGCAGAATGTCTGCAAGCTGGATTGTTATGTAATGACTCGCACCTAGAACAAAAGGATGGACAATGGCAGGTTGTGGGCGATCCTACCGAGGGAGCATTGATTACTGCTGCTCATAAAGTGGGACTACATCGCCGCGACTTAGATACTCAAATGCCCAGGCTAGATGTCATCCCCTTTGAGTCTGAGTTTCAATATATGGCAACCTTGCATCAGAGCGAAAGTTCCTCCCAAAGAACCATCTACGTTAAGGGTTCAGTAGAAGCCATTCTCAAACGTTGTCAGCAGATGCTAGATAGGGAGGGTAACAAGACCTCTGTTGATGCAGACACCATACATCAAGAAGTTGATGTGATGGCGAACCAGGGTTTACGGGTGCTGGCGTTGGCAAAAAAATCTGTCTCAGCTACTCAAGATACCCTCGACCATAGAGATATCGAGCAGGATTTGGTATTTTTGGGATTGCAAGGAATGATTGATCCGCCTAGAACAGAGGCGATTAAGGCAGTGGAAACCTGTCAGAGAGCAGGTATTCAAGTCAAAATGATTACTGGCGACCATGCAGTCACAGCAAGAGCGATCGCCCAGCGTATGGGCTTTAATAAAAATGGTGAAGTGTTGGCTTTTACAGGTAGTCAACTTGCCCAAATGGAGCAATCAGAACTAGCTACAGCCATAGAAGATGGTTCAGTATTTGCCCGTGTTGCGCCAGAACAGAAACTCCGCCTCGTTGAAGCCTTGCAATCAAAAGGCGAGATAGTGGCGATGACAGGGGATGGTGTCAACGATGCACCAGCCTTGAAACAAGCAGATATTGGGATTGCAATGGGGGGTGCGGGTACAGAAGTCGCCAAAGAAGCCTCAGACATGATTTTGACTGATGATAACTTCGCCTCCATAGAAGCTGCTGTGGAAGAAGGGCGGACTGTTTACCGGAATTTATTAAAAGCGATCGCCTTTATCCTACCTGTTAACGGTGGTGAATCAATGACGATTTTAATTAGCGTCTTATTTGCCAGAGAATTACCAATTTTATCTTTACAAGTCTTGTGGCTAAATATGGTTAACTCTATTGCCATGACTGTACCTCTAGCCTTTGAGCCGAAATCTCAAAGAGTTATGCAACAACCACAGCGTAGCCCCCGCGAACCTTTACTTTCAAAAAGTTTGGTTAAGCGCATTGTGGCCATTTCTATCTTTAACTGGATTTTAATTTTTGGTGTATTTGAATGGATCAAACAAACCACAGGCAGTATTGATTTAGGTCGAACAATGGCCATTCAAGCTTTAGTAGCTGGTAGGCTATTTTATCTTTTAAGTATCAGTCAATTAGGCATGGCTATAATTAATCAACTGCGAGGAATTAGACAAACATTCAGCGATGCTTTTGCTATAGGAATTGGCATTGCTACGACGATATTTTTACAAATAATTTTCAGTCAGTGGAGCTTAATGAATAACTTATTTTCTACTGCTCCCTTGAGTTTAAATCAATGGTTCATTTGTTTAGTAGTGGGTTTACCAATGATTCTAGTAGCCTCACTCGTCAACCGTTTTGATCCTCTTGATTGAATTTCAATTTCAGGACTAAAAACAGCCATTCACTTTTATTAGATAAACGCAGAGCCGCTAAAGAGGCATTAATGCGACCAAGAATTGAGATATCAACAGATATTGATACTGTCAAGTTAAGCGGTTTACCGTAATTTAGTAATAATTATCATATTAATTCTGAAGAGCAAAACTAAGTCAAAAATTATCAGTAAATCCCATATTCAATAAATTGTTAGAACAAATAAGTACCAACAAATTATTCCGCTACTTACTTCTCTTCGCCCTTGGGTGGGGAATAGTCCAAGTTTTAGCTTACTTTTCCACGGTAATCGTCATTTTTATTTTGGCAGCCGTTGTAGCCTTTTTACTCAATTATCCTGTGCAGTGGCTACAGCGTTTTTTACCCCACACTGTAGCAGTGATGATAGTCTTTTTGCTCAGTCTCTTAATTCTGATTGGTTTTACATTGACAATCGGTTTTGCAGCTTTATCTCAAGGACAACAATTACTTCAGCAATCTCCAGATTTCGTTAATTTCGTTATCTCTTTATTAGAAAGACTACAAAATTTATTGCTACAGTGGAATTTGCAAGTAGATTTTAGTGCCATTGAAGCAGAAATTCGCAACCAGGCTTTAGCAGGAATTGCTGTGGGTTTAGGAACTGCTCAAAGATTACTCGCCAACTTAGTTGATCTAATTTTAATTGCCGTTGTAACTTTTTTTATGTTGCTCAATGGTGCAAGTCTTTGGAACTTCGTTCTGAAACTTTTTCCCGAACATTTGCGTAATCAAATTACAGGTGCTATTCAGCGCAACTTTTTAGGCTTTTTTTGGGGACGGCTAATATTATCAGTTTTCTTTGGAGTTTCTACATTTATTGTATTTTTAATTTTACAAGTGCCTTATACATTAATTTTAGCTACCATTGCCGGAATTTTTGATTTGATTCCAGGCATTGGAGCGACATTAGGCATTAGCATTGCAGCTTTGATTGTTTTACCGCAAGGAATTTGGCTGAGTATTAAGGTATTAATAGGTTGTATTTTACTGCAACAGGTCGAAGAAAATTTGTTGATGCCTCGGATTATGCAAGGCTCTTTAAATATTAATCCAGTGGTGATGTTTTTCGCCTTATTAATAGGTGCGAGAATTGCGGGATTAATAGGAGTTTTTCTATCAGTTCCCATTGCTGGAGTGATTATTAGTTTATTGGAGATAGATGAATTGAAAGCAGACCAATAAACTTTTGTTATTTATCATCAAGGATAAATACACAGTGGACTATTAGCAGGGTCTATAATTATAACATTTCCTACTGTAATAAAGTACAAAATTATCTGCGTTTATCTGCGCCCAAGGGAATTTAATGCTCCTGCTCAGTTCTGGTCATCTCCAACCCCACAGCAAATATTAATAGTTGACCCCAGAATTTCAAAGCTCTCAGTAAATTTAACAATTCAAAAGTAAACTATTTTGTTATAGGATGCCTGTAGGATTGGCTTATAGTTTTTTATGGCTAAAATGCCTGCTATATATAGTTTTTAGTAATTTATAACTCTTAATTTTTAGGTCTGGTGAGCAATCTGGGTCAGCCGCTATTGTTAAAAATGTTTACCATCAAAGCTGGGGTGCATATCAAGAATGGGGAAAGCAATCGGGATTGATTTGGGAACTACTAATTCTGTAGCTGGCTTCAAGTTGGCAGATGTGGAAGTGGTGACAGCTAGTGATAACACACCCCCAGATAGAAAACTGACACGCTCTGTGGTGGCTTGTGAACAGGGTAAGCTGTTGGTGGGCGAACAGGCATACAATCAGCTACGCCATGACCCGGAAAATGTGATTATTTCTATCAAGCGGTTGATGGGTAGGGGTTTTGCTGATTTAGCGATACAGGAACAAAAAGCCAAGTTTGGTTATAAAGTTGCCCAACCTAGTCAAGGGACAGATAATAGTTTGGCGGTGTGGTTGGGAGGTCAGGAATATCAGCCAGAGGATATTTCGGCAGAGATTCTCAAAAAGGTGGTGCAAAATGCCCAAGCCTATCGTCAGGGTATGGGAATGACTGGGGAAGTGATTGACCAAGCAGTCATTACTATTCCTGCCTACTTTAACGATAAACAACGCCACGCAACTCGTACAGCCGCCCTCAAAGCTGGTTTAACTCCCCTGGAATTGTTACCGGAACCAACAGCAGCGGCTATATCCTACGGTTTTGCCCCAGATAGTGATGATGTGAAGACGATTTTGGTTTACGACTTTGGGGGTGGGACTTTTGATGCTTCTGTGATTACGGCAGCGGGAAACCAATTTATTGAACATGGGAAAGCGGGTGATTTGTGGCTAGGAGGTGATGATATTGACTCTCGGTTGGTGAAGTTTGTCAAAGACCAAATTGCCCTAACAGAAAAAATCGCTGATATTGATGCTTTGATTGCCAAGATGCCTTTCTATCAACGGGTGCGATTTGCGGCTGATTTGAAAATAGCGGTGGAAAGAGCGAAGGTAGAATTAAGTTATGGGACAGTGGCGCGAATTGCCCCACCTACTCAATTATTAGATGAATTGGGAATTGCTATTCCTATTGAAGTGGAAATTACCAGGACGCAATTTGAGGGCATAATTGAGGATTTGGTGGATCGTTCTCTGCAAATTTGTCGAGAGGCTTTAAAATACGCCGATTATCATCTGGAAATGGTGGATGTGGTGTTGTTGGTGGGTGGTTCTTCCCAAATACCTTTGGTGCAACGGAAATTGCAAGCAGCTTTTGGTGAAAATAAGGTGGTGCTTCATCCCCGACCGATGTATGCGGTGGCCGAGGGTGCGGCAATTGTGGCCGCTGGATTAACTGATAAGGTAACTACTGTTTCTCGTGATTATTTTCTGTTGTTGGCAGATGGTAAGTATCCAGTGATTAATCGAGGGGATATTCTGCCGGTGAAGACGGCCCATACCTTTAAAACTGTGGTTGAGGGACAGCGGTTAATTCACTTTCAATTTTTCAGCCCTGATGGAGTGAGGGAAAATTTAGACGGGGTGCAGGAAGATGAAATTATTGGGGATATGTGGCTGGGTTTAGATGACAAATATCCAGAGGGCACGGAAATTCTGGTGACTTTGGAGTTGGACGAGAAAAATAGCGATTTGCGAATGATGGCAACTCTGAAAAATGATCCGTCGGTGCGGGTGAGTTGTGTGTTTTCCCGCGGTCGTGCTGATGAGAAAATATATCGGGACTTAGAAGTAGCGATCGCTCAACTCAATGAACAGGATTTAACCTCTACGGGTGTGGAAGCGGCTCTCCAGTTGGCTGTGCCTGTGGTACAGTTGGCCAATGAGATTATTGATCCCAAAACTGGTGTTGAAAGAACTGATTTAGGCGCTCGCGCTCGCGCTAGTTTACAACAATTTCAAGTATCCATGTCTCCTGAACGGTTGGAAGCGGAGACAATTATTCATGAATGCGATCGCATTTTGGCATTATGTGCATTTATGATTCCCGAAACCCAGCAGGAACGCCTGGTAGAATTGAGCCAAAGGTTGCACTCTGCTATTAATAGCAATAACATCTCTCAGATGCAGGCTGATACTGAAGATGCGAGAAGAGAACTACACAATCTTCCCCAAGATGTGAGGTTGATTCAAGCCTGTTTTCTCGCTCTCCAACAAGCCAAGACGGCAGCACCAACTCAAGCTAATGCTATGTCTGATAAACTTTCTCGGCTGCTAGTGGCAATGGCAAGGGGTAATGGTCATGAGGCCGAATACCTCTGGAATGAATTAAAACCAGATGTACATTATTGGTTAAATCAGGAATTACCAACTAATAGCATTATTACAGGACTCAGACGATGAGCATAAAACTTAATTGTCCTGTTTGTGGATACAAGGAAGTTCAGGGTAACATTTGTCCTAACTGCGATACAGATTTATCTGTCATTCGCAGAATCCAGGAGTTACCCCCAGTAGAACAGGTACTACCACAGGAAAACCCTTGGACAAAGGGTGTGGCAATTCTCATGTTAATGATTGGCATTACTGTGGGTGCAGGAGGTAGTTTTTTTGCCCTGCAAAATAATTTTCACAATGCTTCTATCTCTAATCAGAACGCCTCCACTGTTGCCAATGTCACACCAGCAACTACTGCCCCAGTAGTCAGGCCTACCACCCCGGAAGAGTTGAGAACCTATACGGTGAAGTCTGGGGACACTTTGAGTAAAATTGCCGCACAATTTTGCGGTAATGCAGGTGTATGGCAACAAATCGTGCAAGTTAACCCCGAACTGAAGCAAAGGGAAAGTAAAATTAATATCGGTGAGGTATTAAAAATTCCCAGTAACTGTAAGGGAGGTGTGAATGAGCGTCCTTGATAGTTTGAACTCTTTGAGTAAAGCTATCTCTGGCGTGGGAATTGTCGATATTTGGCAGGAACTACAAACAACCAAAGTATCCTGCCAAGAAGCTGCAAGACTCGCCCAAAATCGGCGATTACGGGAAGCTGTGGCCATGGCAGAAACAGCGATCGCTACTTGGTCGGGAAGGAAGGATTGGCCACACAAGTTAGTGATTCATACCTGTTTGGGTAATAGTTTAGACGAACTTAAACAGCAATTATCCCAGTGGCGTAAACAAATAGCTCAAGCTAATAAACTCATCACTAATGCCCAATGGACATTGCAAACAGACACTGGCAATCCTTTGGACACCCAAGCCCTAGCGGGAGCGATCGCTATTTATCAACGCTGTGATGACATCATTGAAGATGAAAAAGTTACCAAGGCCATTCAGCAATGTCAGGATGAATTAGCCCGTCGTCATCAGTTTAAGGAGTTGATGAGTGCAGGAGAAAGTCACGCAAAAAAGCATTATTTTAAACAAGCTATTGCTATTTATCACCAAGCCGGGAAATTATATCCCACTGAAGAAATTAAGCAAGCGATCGCTGCGGCTATGGCTTTGGTTCCCCAGGAGGAAAAGTACGAATCGGCTTTACAACGGGTAAAACAAGCGGAATCGGAAGGCAGATTCAGGGGGGCGATCGCTTTATTAGAAACTACTATTACTGCCTTTCCCCGGCTGGATGGTATCGATTTACTCAAGCAATTAAAGGCTGTGGTGAAAGGTCGTGAACAGTTTCGTCAAGGGTTACAAGCAGAGAAAAATGGCGATTTTCCAGCAGCAGAGTCTTTTTATCGCCACGCTCAAAAACTTTTAGCGGATACTAACGATTGTCAAATTCGTTTAGGCATAGTAGCAATTAAAACAGAAAATTGGCAAGAAGCACTAGCTTACTTAGAAGGTGTCACAGGAGAACAAGCGGCTTATTTACGTGGATTAGCTCTGGCTCGACAAGGCAATTTACAATTAGCTTATCGTCAATGGCAAACTGTATCTGACCCTATCATGGTGAGACAAAAGGAAACTTTACGGCAAGTTTCCCAGCGTCAACGACTGCTGTTAATTCAAGAAATTGAAACATCAGTTCACAGTGGCAATTTACTACAAGCCCAAACACTGAGTACAGAATTTTTCCAAAAATTTGGCGTTAATCCGGTAATTGAAGCTAATTTGTATGAACATATTCAACCCAGATTAGCTGCGGAATTTTGGCAAAATCATGATTGGGAAACCATCACTGAAGTCACTGAAAAAAAATGGATTGAACAGCCGAATATTACTAATTTACATAATTGGGCAATTGCCACATATTTTTATGTCCAAAATTACCCAGATAAAATTTTTAATTTAATTATTGCCTTGCCCACAGCTTTAGCAAATATCCGTAAAGATCCAATTTTGCAAGATATTCCTTGGTTAGGCAATCAAAGTATTGATTATCATCTGCTATATGCAGAATTTAAACGCCGTTTAGAAACCGCAGTCGATGAGCAAAAAGATATTGATATTGAAGTGTATTTAAATTTACGCGATCGCTTGCGCTTAGAGTGGGCAGCTTTGCAATTAATGATGGAGTCATCACCATCAGGGATGGAGATTAACGAGATATTTTTGACTCCTAGTTGTTATTCCTATTTTCAAAGTCATTGGTCAAATTTAGAAATTCAACTTAATTCTCAACAGCGAGTTTTATCTGCTCTGTATACGCCTTGGGGCATGGCAATTGCTGCTTGTCTAACCGGAGATAGAGAAAGGGCAATGATTCTCAAGCCCATGACAAATCCTACTACAGAAATAGAAACCTTTGCTCAGAACTTTGTCGCTTACTATGAAGGCTGTTATTATCTCCAGCAACAGCAATGGCATCATGCCGTCAAATTTCTCCAACAAGCCCAAGGGGAAATTCAATTAAATCCTGATTGGCAAAGAGAATTAGACCAACTATGTTTGTTACAAAGAGCAGCTATTCAAGATGTAAGTGAGCATTTAAGTTTTGCTCAAGTTTGGTATGACATATTCAGCAGTCAGGCAGCTAGCAGTTATTTGGCTGAATACAAAGCCGAGGCAATTCGCGCACAATTAGTCAATAAAAACATCGATTTATCGAACGCCTTAGAACAACTAGCAGCAATTAAAGAAATTGATGCTAATAATCCTGTACTTCTCGATTTAATTGAGAATTTAGAACTCAGTCGAGAACTAGAAGAAATAGAAAGATTATTTCAACAAGGTGAATATGAAATCATGGTGAAGAAAGCCAAAAATTCTCGCCGTGATCGAGTTAGATATGTCGTAGCGGAGTTTTTTATTGATATATTGATTAATAGCATTACTAATAGCAATTTAAATGAACCGCAAACAGCCTATCAATTAGGGAAATGGGCTTACGAAATCTGTCCTGACGAACCAGAATTTCAAGACGTGTATCGTAGCCTCAGACTTCGTTAAATCAGGGTGTATAACTACAGGGTGTGTCATGCAAAATAATCCTTATGATATTTTGGGGGTATCTCCCGCAGCATCAAAGGTGGAAATTACCAAAGCTGTAGCGTTAGCAATGAAGCGTAAGGAATATCCTGTTGATGTCATTGCTAGGGCGCAAAAAAGCTTAATGAAACCAGAGGAAAGGATTATTGCTGACTATTTGCGTCCTATTTTACCAACCATTAAGCGGTTCAAAGCTAGCGACTTATCGGCTTTAGGGCAGACAGCACCCAATCTCCAATTATTACCACAATTTGATGATTTAGACCAAGCGATCGCCCAAGCAGAACACCACGAACGTTTAGAGAGAGAACCTTTACCCATTCCTGTACCACAATTACTCAAAAAAGGCATTGCTGCTTGTAAGGATAAACGCTATCCCAAGGCGATTAAGTATCTTGAAGACTTTTGTCACAACTGTCAAGACCCCACCAGTGCTGATTACGCCCAAGGAAAAATATGGTTAATTAAAGCTTATCAAATGGTGGGACAATTACAACGTGCGATCGCTCTTTGTCAGGAGTTGAGTAATCATTCTCACCCCCAGGCTAAGACTTGGGCCCAACATATCTTACCTAAGCTATCTCAAGAGATTTCCCGTGTCTGACGTAACATCTAGCTATATTCTCACTCCAGAATTACGCGACTTAATCGTCGATAAAATTGGTTCTCTACAAAAAGAAAACACTTTATTACAACAATCTTTAAGAGAACAACAAACCCAAGCCACAGCCGAAAATGAAGAGTTATTCTTAGAACTTTTAGAAGTTGCTGATGCCTTAGAAGCTTTACTAGAATATTTAGAAAATAACTCTGAACCTAGTCCAGAATTTATTTCTCGTTTACCCAGGTCGATTAGTGTAGTTAATCGTAAATTTTTCGGCGTTTTAGCTAAACGTCAAGTTGCACCCATAGAACTACAAAGTAACGAACCAGATTTTAATTTATGTCGGGTTGTGGATAGAGAAGAAAGAACAGATGTGCCAGACCAAACTATTACTAAAGTGGTGAGAAAGGGTTTTGTTTGGCGGGGAAAGGTTTTACGTCCTACGGAAGTAATTACCGCTAAATCTGAGTGAGATTATATAGCAGGTGACAGGTGACAGAAAGAGAGGGGGAGAGGGGGATGAAAAAGAAGATATTCTTTTGCCTATAACTAAACCGTGAGTTAGGGCGGGCTGTTCGGCCCGCACCAAAAGAAATTTTTGGATATTTTTTATTCGTTTTACTTGGTGGATGAGTTGTTGCCAGCTAATACACCTTCTATGTCTGTCAGTTGAATTGGCCCTGAGAACTTGGGACTGGTAATCACAAAGGAAGGTGTACCACCTAGACCTAATTTATTCACTATTTCTAGGTCTGTGTTGATGGCATTGGTGGCTAAATTGCGATCGCGGTTAAATTTGCCTAAATCTAATTGCAGTTTTTTGGCAGTATCTAAATATAGAGTTTCACCCAGTTGTTTTTGATTGGTAAATAGGGCATCGTGGAACTCCCAAAATTTACCTTGTTGATATGCGGCCCAAGCGGCTTTAGCTGCGGGTAATGCTTCAGCGTGAATTTGGGTGATGGGAAAATGTTTATAAACTAAGGTGAATTGATTGGGATATTTGGCTAACAAATCTTTGAGGGCTTTATGTGCCTCAGCACAATAGGGACATTGAAAATCAGAAAACTCAATCAGGACTGTTTTGAGGTTAGTTGACCCAGTGGTGGGAGAGTTACCAATAATTTCTTTGGGATTGGTTTGTAAGGCTTGAATAAATTCCTGTCTAGATTTTTGTACCTTCTGCTGCTGTTGTTGCTGGTATGTTTGGATCGATTCAATGATAACTTCTGGATTTTGACGGAGTATTTGTAATACTTGCTGTTCTAGTTGGGAATTAACTTTGGTGTCTGCTTGTGCAGGGAATGACCAGGTAAGGGTTAGGCAAATCAGGCTAAGAAATATCCAGGTGCGAAGGCGTTGAAAGATTTTGAGCATAGAAAAACTCGTAATCAATACTCTCTTAGTATTACCTGAGAGCAGGGAAAAGCGATCGCACCGGATATAAAATTAACTACTCATCGCTTGGCTAATGCTGGTGTTTTTCCCTTCAACCCAATCATTAACTTGAGCATAAATACTCTGACTATTGGCACATGCTGCAATACCCACAAGCCTAAGCGACGGATAATGACAATGGGTAATATGGTGTTGGAAAAAGTCCGATCTAACAAGTCGGTAAAACCTAAAATTGCCAGATTCTCTTTTTGTCGCCAACTTTCATAGCGTTTGAGAGTGTTGATTTTGCCAATATCTTCACCAGCTTGGTGTGCAGTTTGGATCACTTCTGCTAAAGCTGCCGCGTCGCGAATCCCTAAGTTTAAACCTTGTCCACCGACGGGATGACAATTGTGTGCCGCATCACCAACTAAGGCGAGACGGGGGAGAACATAGCGATCGCTCTGCATTAGTTGTACCTGAAAAACGAAGCGATCGCCCAATAATTCTAATTTACCCATCTGCTGACCAAAGCGTTTACCCAGTTCCGCTAAAAATTGTTCATCATTTAAGCTGCACAAGGCTTGTGCTTCCTCATGGGGTGCAGTCCAGACGATGCGACAGCGATTTTCTGGTAAAGGCAAAATCGCAAAGGGGCCACTCGGCCAAAATCTTTCGTAGGCGGTATTATTGTGGGGGTTTTCCGGCTTCACAAAAGCCACAATACAAGACTGCCAATATTTCCACCCCTTAGTTTTAATCCCTGCCGCTTGGCGAATTGGTGAGCGAGAACCATCAGCAGCTACTAGTAATTTACTGCGAATTGTTTGGGTTTGGTCGCCAATTTTCACATCAACTGTAACTATATCTTCCCGGTACTGTGTCGCTACCACCTCAGCCGGACACAAATAGGTAACATGGGGACAATTCTGGACAAATTCCTGTAACGGTGCTAATAATGCTTGGTGTTCCGCTACATACCCCAACTCTGGTGTTCCTAAGTCGGAGGTTTGAAACTTGACCACGCTACCATATTCCCCATCCGTCAAGCGCACCTGTTGATATTTAGCAATATTGGGGAGGATTTTTTCCCATACCCCAATTCCTTGTAAAATCAGTGCTGACAACATATGGACAGCGTAGGCCTGACCCTTGGTGACAGACACCGATGTGGTTTTTGCTTCAATTAACAAAACACTCAGGTCAGAACCTTTTAAAGCGGCAGCTAGGGTTAAACCAACAATGCCACCGCCGACTATGACAACATCGTAATCGTATCCCCGCTGGTCTGTGGAGATTTGCGGAGGAGAGAAGGTTTGAGAAAGCTGCGTCAACGCCATTGTTAAGAGAAATTAAGGCTTCTTAACTTATATTCTTACGCGATCGCCTCTTTTGGGGCAAGTGTGGAAGAGAAAGGTGACAGTATTTATTTCTCCAGACCTTCCTCAACCTCGTGCTTCCCATGATTAACCAACCAAAATAGCCTCACGTTGGGCGGCTATTTTGTTCCGTATTTTTTGTAACCTGATTTCAGTTTTAGGTGACTTAGGTTTCAAGTAGCCTAGACGTAAAAGTTCACGTAAATCTTTTCTTCTTGGCTCGATTTTAGTCCCTAAAATATAATCAGCCAAAGGAACGACAATATTATAATTTTTATTAGTGAATTGATGATGCATGTAATGGTGAACCGCTAACCACCGGAAAATAGACCAGTCTGCAAAAAATACTGGCTGAGGTAAATGCATCTGACTGTGCATCGTATTCCAGAGAAAAGCATGTATCAATAACATGACAATAAAAGTTACACCTGCTAATAAGGAAAAGCTAAAAAATAAGCAGGCTATAGGTAATAAACAAGTTAATACTATTAAGATATCTACCAAGCGAAACTTGATATTATCGTTTTTTCCCTCAGGATTGGCTTCAAAATCGAAATCACGATACCAAACCCCATGATGCCTGACAGCATGACCTTCAAATATCTCTTGTAATATGATGTATGGTTTTTGATAAAACCGTCGAGGCAAAACCTTCTTATGCATGAAATTTTCGTGCATCTGATGTTCAGCAAAAGAAAAGATGGTTTCAGATAGCACAATAGACGTAATGAGCGAGAGAATCATGAAATTTTTGTGGGGATAATCTGTAGTAACTCTTGGTAAAGAGTAATAACAGGAAGACAGAAAAAATAAATCAAGATTAATTATCACCTCTAATAATACGGAGGTCAACTGAATTAAAAATAAAAAATATCAACTTTATTTTCTTTAAAATGGGTATTTCACTCAGTAAATTTAGCTACTTCTGAGCATTTTTTACACAAAGTATAAATTTTCTGGAAGGGAATCTTTAGCCACTCTTTACACCAAAACAGCACTAAAAATACAGAAGAATTTATTATTTTTTAAAAGTATCACAATCTCTCATTTGTTTGTACAGATAGGGGTGAATATAGATGAGATTAAGATTTATAGCAGGTGACAGGCTTCACCGTGAGTTTCGACAACACGGTAGTTGAGCGTAGTCGAAACTACTCCGTCAGCCGAATGGTGACAGTGCTAAAAACCTTTGGCTGTCTCATGCTTTATTGTTAGTTAATGTCCTAGCCGCTCTGTCCATGGCTATAATTCTATTGCTAGCATGATGGGTTATGTCATTCAGTATATTTTTACGTCTATATTTGTTAATACTAGATTAAGCCTTTTATAGCTATCCAAATATACGCATCTTCAGAAAAATTGGTATTAGGTTCGGTTGCTCTTTAATTAATCTAAAATCTATACTTGCTAATCTGATTTCATCTGCTGTGGGGTGAAATAAACCTCTGTAACTGTTCCTAATTCATCTCGATAATTACTACCAGTATTGACAATGACAATATTTTGATTTGGATTTGGTATGAAAACAGGAGAATAAATGGAGATTTTATCATTTATCTTTATCTTTCCCAGCCACATTTTCTGTAATTTTTTGATTGGCTCAACTTCTACATCTCCATTACGATAGCAAAGCCGACCGAAAGCTAAACCCGTTGTATTGTCAGGAACTGTGAGCAGATAAAAGTAATCAGGACTCAGCCATTCTCGCCAACTTTCATCTCCTCCTTTACCCAAATATTGAATCGATGATTGGGGTACTTTTGACCAAGTTTGTGGAGACAATGCTTTGGGAAAAATAATAGCTTTTAAATTTCTTTGTTTATTTAAGTCTACATCGACAATAAATGTACCATCACGCTTATTCACCCCATTTTGATCATAATTTTTTACTGGAATTTGAGTTAACGTGTTATTGTTATCACAAAGTTTAGTTTTTTGATTATTGCCACTTTCTAATTTTGTATAAACAATCAAGCAGATAATGATAATCAAAACTGGGAGAACTAGTTTAATAATAAAACTGATTTTCATCACTCTTTTCGTTGCTGTACGGGCGGGTTCACACAGATTTGCATCTTTCCACAAATAATATCGGTAAACCCGCCCCTATCTCTTAAATGCTTCCGGGCATATCTAACTTTTTCTCACATTCTCGCTTAGTGATGTAATGTCGATAGCGAAACATAGCTTCTAGTTGTACTTGAATTAACCAACCACTCACTAACTCCACCCCATCGCCACCAGGCATAGAATAGGCAATATCATCAGTTAATCTAGTTTTACCCTCTTCTGGTTCAAATTCGTGTCTGTGTACCCAAGTTTCAAAGGGCCCAGATATTTGTTTATCAGTGAACAGACGATATTTTTCACATTCGGTGTGTTGTGCTAACCAAGTTAAAGGTAAGGGGCCAAGAAACAAACGAAACTCTGTAATGGCACCTTCTCCCAGTCCTCCCTCACGTCGGACTACTTGAACTGGCTGCCAAGGTGGTGTTAGTAGATGTAATATATCTGGTCTTTCGTGGAATTTCCAAACTACTTCTACTGGTGCATCAATGACGGAAGAATGTTTAAAATGCAGCATGGAAAGAAAAACCTAAACTTTAGCCTTCATATTCACTATCAATTTCAATATCTAGCGTATCTTCGTCGATTCGCACATATAAAATATTGGGACGACAGCACACCTGACAATCTTCTACATAGCTTTGGGTCATTCCAGCACTAAAATCAATAAAAGTTAAATTAGGTTCCCCACAGTAGGCACAATAAAATTCTGATGTATTTTGCATTTTCTTACTACTCCACAGCACGTTGGATTTATTTAACCGTCTCTAATGGCTGGGAAGGGGTACGAAAATGACTCTGTGCCTCAGCCAAATGCTTTTGTAGTGTAGACTGCGGTAGGGGCCCTTGCAAGTGACTCCAAGGTAAAATTTGGTTTGTTGACCAGTTAGCGTACACATAAAAATCTAAATCGGGAATTTTCCCTTTAAGTTCTTTAAAAGCACGTTTGTAACTACCTAAGGAATCACCAAAATCGCGAGTGAGTTCGAGGAGTTGGGAAAGTCTGCGATCGCCCCGTGATAACAAAGCCTGTATAATTGACCAATTATAGCTTTCTGGTCGAAAATCTATACCTTGGGGCTTGAGTTGTTTTTGTAATAATTGCAACCTCTTCTCAGCTTGCTTGTTAACTCCATACCACTGAAAAGGTGTGTGAGACTTGGGCACGAAGGTACTACACCCTAGTGTTAAACGCAATCTAGGGGCAGCTTTTTTGACAGACTTCATCATTGCCACTGTTGCATCTAAGTCTTCCCCTTCCTCTCCCGGAATTCCCACCATCCCATATAACTTTAAGCTGGATAAACCACCTGCTTTAGCATTAATGGCAGCTTGAATTATTTCATCGTTATATAACTTTTTATTGATAATTTGCCGCAGTTGTTCAGAACCACTTTCTACGGCAATGGTAAGCGATCGCGTGTCCCGTTTCGCCAGAGTTTGCGCTAACTGCACTGTCACCGTATTGGTTCTGACAGAGGCAATACTCAATCTCACATCATCATATTTCGGCTGACTGATATAATCTAATAATTCGATAAATTCGGGATGTTGTGTCACCGAAGCACCCAACAAACCCAAACGATTAGTAACTTGTAAACCTCGTTCAATTGCTGGAATTAAAGATTTTTCTAAACTGGCAGTTCTAAAGGGTAAAGTTAAATAACTAGCCAAACAGAAGCGGCACATTTCAGGACAACTCCGCACCACTTCCACCATAAAAATATTTTCCCACGCGGCTTTTTCCGTCACCACAGTGGAAGCTGAGAGAGTATTTCCTCGATAGGTCTGTTTTTGGATAGTAGCTGGAATTTCTGCATCAATGGAATTAATGGATTTTATTTCTCCATCAGAACTAAAATATTCCACCTGATATAAACTAGGAATATAAATACCAGGAACTTGCGCCAATCGTTTTAATTTGGTTTCCCGGTTAGCGTTTCTCACTTCCTTGTAAGCATCAATAAAATCCCCCAATAAATTTTCCCCATCACCTAATAAAATCACATCAAAAAAATCTGCAAATGGTTCTGGGTTAGCTGTTAGCACCGGCCCACCACCAAAAACTAGGGGATGTTGTTCATTGCGGGACTGACTACGCAGAGGAATTTGCAACCATTCCAAAAGATGGAAAATATTTACATAATCTAACTCCCAAGACATAGAAAAGCCGAGTATTTCTGGTTGTCTGGGCAGTTGCTCATGCACATCTGTAAATAAACGACTCACCTGTAAATCATCACGCATAGCCAAAGTAGCCCATACCACCTGATAGCCAAGACTAGTTATTCCCACCGTGTACTCATTGGGAAACGCGAAAATCACGGGAATTGCATCACTCTGGGGATTTGCAGGTGTAAATAACAGTCGTTCTGAAGCAAATACAGATGAGGTCACAGGTTTCTCAAAAATGTTATCTATATTTCATTTTAACTCTTGAGTAATTGCATCTACCTTTAATTCCTTTCTTGCCGTTCACATCTGCACCTCAAGTAGAAGGAAAAAATCTATAGCTTTTTTGCGCTTGTTGGTGACATACAGCTGTATATTTTGTTAAGGGTAGGTCAAAAGTAAAGAGTGCCAAAAATAATTGCTATTCTAAACGGTAAAGGCGGAGTTGGGAAAACAACTACCGCAGTCAACTTGGCAGCTAATTTTGCTAAACAACAAAAAGTCCTGCTAGTAGATGCAGATATTCAAGGTTCTGCTAGTTGGTGGTTTAGACGTAATCAACAGGGAATGGAATTTGATCTAGCCCAAGAATCAGATCCGCAACTTTTAGGTGAATTACGAAAAATAACGAGCTACGATTTAGTAATAGTAGATACGCCTCCAGCGTTACGATCTGAAGCCTTAGCAGTAGTCGTAGGGGTGGCTGATTACCTAGTTTTACCCACACCCCCATCCGCAATGGATTTAGCTGTTTTGGTCGAGACAGTTCAACAAGCCGTTATTCCCGTAGGTACTCCCCATCGAGTATTGTTAACCAAAGTCGATCCGCGCAGTCTAGGAGAAGCAATAGAAGCGCAAAAAACCTTGTTAAAGTTAGGAATTCCCGCTTTTAATGTCCTGGTTCGTACCTATAAGGCTCATGAACGAGCAGCATTGGAAGGAGTAGCAATTACACAGTGGCGAGGAAAAAACGCCAGGGAAGCCGAATTAGACTACCGTCGTGTGACGGAAGAATTACAGCATGATTGGAGGAAATAATGCCTAAGAAACGTCTCGCTGATTTATTACAAGAAGAAGCACAAAAATTTACCCCTAATTCTGATGAGCCTACCATTGAAGTCACTGCACAAGCAATAGTTGTTGACACTATTACTGAACCAGAAACAGACACAACATCAGTTTCAGAAGCACCAGCAGTCAAACGGGCTAATTCTCAAAAAGCCGAATTGGAAGCTACTATTAAGGAACTGCAAAAAACTATTAATACAGCACAAAAACAAGAAATTCATTTCCAAGAGCAAATTAATGATTTGCAAGCTGCTTTATCTGAGAGAGATGGATTAGTAGAAAAACTTGCTAGAGAACTTTCGGAAGCTAAACAAACTGCGCTGCAACTAGCAGACGCTAATTCCCAACTCTTAGAAGAAATTAAAGCTTTAAAAGAGCCGAAAGGACATTCCAAACTCATCTACAAACAGCCAACAAAAACACACCGCAACCTACCGCATATTACCGCACCTAACAACGAACCTAAAGAAGATTTTGGTTCTAACACGTGGTTATATGATTAGCATGTTAATGTGGGGATAAATTTCATCGTGCCAACGGATTATTGTCGTGGGAGCATCCCAAATGTGTAAGTTTATTTTTTGCTTGAGTTCAAGACTTGAAATGAACGAACCACGTTCGCGAAGCGTGCCGAAGGCATAGGAGCGAAGGACACAAAGGTAAGAAGGAAGAAGAGAGTTTTTGGTTTTGCTGCGGTTATTTTTGCAAAATTGGGATGCTCCCATTATCATAGATAAGTGCATAGAAATCAGTGTTAAATTGACCTACAGATATTTCAATGGTTAGCTGTTGAATTGGCCCTGAGTTTATATTCAGGGCTAAAGTTTTTGTATTTTCACTCCACCGATGAGCGAATCCAGATAGCTAAACCTCCTCCTCTACCCCTTGCTGCAATCAAATCTTCTGTAACCAAAAAGAAGGCAAAAAATGGTAATTTAGCTATGGGTTGATGATAAAAATCTTCAGTATTTGCCTTGCCAGAACGAATTGGTTGATTGTAGAGCAAACGATTAAATACACTAATTTGCATTTGTGTAAAATCAAAGGCTAATAAATTCTTTTTTCCTAAATGTTTTGCCGGGCCAGTTAATTTCAACCCCACTGGGCCGAATTTTACCTGATTACCAACTTCTCCTTGGTCTAACGATGGTAATAAATTAGAACTAAAGGATATTTGGGCTGTAGCAAATTTGGGTAGATAAAAACCTTTGCCTAAAACGATTCCCCCACGCTGTCTAACTTTCTTAGTTCCAGTGGCAAAACATAAACGCCAGTTGCCAATTAAAGATGTAAAAGGATAGTTTATCTGTTGCTGCTTGGTAGTTTTTTCTGCTGTTAACAAAGCATCGACTACGATATCAGCAGTAGGAAGTTTACCTCCCTCTCGATAGGCAACTGCAACCTGAGAGAGGAGATTAATAAAATTATCTGTAGTAGTAGATGGCGAATCTGTGGTCATTTTTAAAAACAAAATTTCATATTTATTTCTCAATTGTAGCAATTTTCTTGATTAATATCTTGGTTAGTCGCATCAAGGGTAGGCTTGCTTGCATTCTTGAATAACAAATTTAGCCTACTCATTTTGTTGAAGCTTTTGTAATTTTTTGCAAAATAGATTCTAATTTATTTCTAATCTGTGTGAGTTGTTGCATTCCTTTATTAGCAGATGCTATGGACTCCTCTTGATTCCGTCTAGCTTCGGCAATTTTATTTTCAATTTCTTCATATAGTTTGATTTCAATTTCTGCAAGTTGCTCATTTATCTGCTCTTTTAAACTTTCACCCATTTTAATAAATTGACTAGTAATATTTAAACGACCCTGAGCTAAACTTTTTTCAGCTTCGTATTCCTGATATGTTTGAATAATTTCAGCACCTACACCCAAAAATGATACAAAATTGCCAATAATCATAAAAGAATTGCCAATATCCTTAGCCAAATTAACCGCTTCCCAAGGTCGAAAATTATAACCAAAAAACTCTCCTACTGAACGTACAGTATGATGTAGCTCACTACCTGCAACATCCATAGAACGTAAGAATCCTTCTCCTTGATAGGTATTTGTCCAATTATTCCTGAATGAATTCAGACCTATTTTTTCAGCAATTTTTGATAATTCTTCAATTTGTGCAACTATATTATTCAAATCTATAACTGCATCTGAATTTTCAGATGAAATGTCATATTGAAACTGCAATCTATTAACAAATGTTTTGACTAAATCGCTATTAAAAACACTTTCTATTTCCTTCTGTATAGAATAAAAAGCGTCATTGACACAAGACTCCATATCATTGGTAGCTTTGTCATAGTGAGTGCGTACATTAATTTCTGTTTGTTGGTTACAAATTTCAAAGTTTTCATCTCCCAACGCAGAAGCTAGTATTGTTCCCTCATTGGTTACTGCTGAAAATAAGTTTAAAGCGATATTTTTGAATTTATTTCTCAGTCTTTCTCGTTCTTGGTTTACTGTACGCCATAACCGTTTGAGAATCTCAAAAAATGCTGTATCTTCATTATTATCACGACTAATACAAATTTGTGCGTCATTAATTCCACTCAAAACTATTCTCACTGGTGTATCTAAACGAGCGAGAGAACGACGACTATCAACAAAGTTATTTAAAGCATCAATAAAACTATCAAATCTGCTAATTTCAATTAAAAAATCATCGTCTGTGTCTATACCTTCACAATAATCTTTAGCATCAATAAAACAGAGAGTAAATTCATCTATTTTATAAGGTTTTAATGCTTCTGCTATACTTTTACTGTAATTAATTATTTTTTGCTCATCATCTCCTGCTTCATCAGACATTTTATTAACAACTACCATCATTTTCCACCGATAACCTTTTTCATAAGCTAATTTTTTAAAGTTTTCTACAGTTATGGAATCAAATAACATTGATGTCAAACAAAAAACTAATAAATCAGCTTTATGAATAGCATCATACGTGATAGCATCATGGTCTTTACGTTCTGTAAAAAGTCCAGGAGTATCAATTAAATTAATTCCCTCCCAATAATAATTATTAGTTTTATCAGTCGCTATGTCTGCATCTATTTTAATATCACGCTTACCAGTAATAGCGGAAATTATTGTAGATTTACCAGCACTATATTGACCAACAAAAGCAACTGACAAAATACCATCTTTGCGATAATCCTCTAATTCGTTAATCATCTTTTGGCGAATTTGCAGTAATTCTTGATTATCACTTTGTAATAGTAATTGATTCAGGTTTTTATAGCAATTGTTAAGATGATTGACAACTTCAGCAGCTTGGATTTTTCTTTGTCCTGGTAGCATAATAGTTATATACTTAATTATTAACTGGGGATTTAATCACAACATCTTCTTGTAATATTGCTTGAATATCAGCTTGAGATTTACGAATATCTAACTCTAGTTTGGTATGAATTGTGAGTTTACGCCCAAATTGACGATCAACTTGAGAAATTATATTCTTGATTCCTTCATCGGTTAGCTGTTCATATTTTTCAATACACCAATCTATGATTCTTTTAGCATAGGCTTGATTAAGATAATTATTAGCAATATTTATGTGATTATTTGCAGTTTTTAGATTTTGGTTGATCGCTTCTAAACCTCCTATCAATTCATCAAAGTATTGTATACTATTTGTAGTAGCAGAATCACAGTAGTTAGTAAAACTATTCTTTAAGTCAGAGTTGAATGTATCTTGTTGTTTATTTAATTGTTCTCTTAAAGATGAGCTTATTTTTGCCACTGCTTCCCGCCGCTTTTTATCCTCAGATTTAAACCAAGAAGTGATACTAGCAATAGCTGTACCAATAGCTGTAGCAATCAAAGGTAGAGTAACAGGAATTCCCCCAGGTAAAAAAATCAATAGTGCGGCTACTCCTCCTATAACACCAGTAATAAATCCTGGATTAGTCCAAAAAGGTTTTTTATCATGTTCTTTCAGTTTAAAATCTTTACCAACATTAAGTTGAGCCATTAATTCTAATTCCGTACCTACCTCAGCAATTACTTCTTGAACTTCTTTATTAAACTTTTTCCCTCCATCCTCATAAGCTGATTGAATCCGTTCTTGAAATCTAATTTCTTTTAGATTCTTCTCCCAAGCAGCCTTTAAACTTTCCTGATTATCATTCCAATGTTTCTCTGCAAATAGTTGTATGCTATTATTGGCACTGACAAAAATTGAATCTATTTCTGATTTTAAACCTCTATAAATATCATCCTCAGCTTTTTTAATCTTTCTCTTGATTTCCTCACGTTTATTTTTCAGTGTTTGTATTAACTGTTCATAAATATTAACTTGTTCCGTTACCCATTGATAAGGTGAATTAATAGCTCCCACTGTGGAACCTAATAAAGTTTGTGATCTTCTAATTGCACCATATTTAACTAATGATTCCCGAATAGAATCTAGAAAATCTTGTATTCTACTAGCTTTAAATAGTTTATCTTTAATTTCTTGATGTTCTGGCTCATTATTCATCTGAGCAGCAAGCAACATTACAGGAATAATAGAGAAGTAATCATTTGCATATTGTTGTTTTGCATAGCGATGGATACGCTCAAAATGTCCACTAATCCCGCTATTACCTTCCATTTCAAATAGCTTATTGGGATTTTTCAAGAAATGCTCTAAACGCCGACTATCACGCAAATTGTGTTTAACATTAAGTAAAATAATTAATGGTTTGGTTTTCTCTTTCAAAAGTTTCATAAATTGAAACTCTGTTTCTTGGATACTATCGTTAGTAACTACATAACAAATTACATCTGATTCATCAACTATACTTTTTGCTATTTCTTCATCACTTTTACCCCCAGGTGCGCCAATACCAGGAGTATCAATAATGCGGATATTTTTCCATTCATAAACCCGATTTAAACGAGTGGTTCTTTGTGTTCCCACTCCAATAGCATCCCAACCTTCTCTAGTAATAATAGCGTGTAATGTGCTTTTTCCGGCTTTAGTTCGGCCCATAAAAGCAATACTAAAATGATTCAATGCTCGTTGTTTGGAGCGCAGAGAATCACGAACAAGTAATAATTCTTTAATAATATCTTCTTTTAGTGCTTTTCTACTATAGTCTAATTGTTGAGCTACTTCTTTAGCAGTATTAGCTTGACCTTTATTAGTAGTTCTATTTTCTATTTGCTTAATAGTATTTTCGAGATTGTTGGCTAAATCTCTGAGTGCTTTATCAACTTGAGCAAGTGACTTATATGCAAAATTATAATCTTCTTTAGCGATTTTACTACAATGTTCTATCGCTTTGTCATACTCTGGCCCTTTAATTAATATTTCTCTTTCTAATTTAGAAACTGTTTCTTTGATGGAATCTGGAGAAATTTTGACAACTAAATTAATTATAGCGCGTGATAGTCCTGATTTATATTCATTTTCCAAAAACTTAGCAGCTAGAGATAATTCCTCATCTTCATTATTTTTATAATTTTTTAGCGGTTGTTTATTTTTTGCTGCTTGAATTATTTTATCTATATCATTTTTTGACCAATGCCAGACTTGACCTATTTTATAGATAATCTCTCTTTCTAAAGGTGCAAAATAACCATCGATATGCGCCATAGTTAGTAATTGCCGCATTGTCTCGGTTTGCTGACCATGAGGAATTTTACCCGCAATTAATTCTAGAGACAGATGTTTATCTTCTTGAGATAAAATCTTTTCCATCTCTAGTAAAGTGTTTTCTTCAATATTTGCTGCTTTAGCTAAGTCACGCAAAGCTTGAGCTTCTTCTGAGTGGATCTGGTGATCTGCACAAACTATATGTGTTAGCAGGAGGAATTGATAATTTATTTGTTGATTGGCTTTAGGCATCTAAAACTCTCCGAATAGAGTTTTATCTTAGTATAAATTTTTAATATTCAAACTTCTCAACATCTCTGAGTGAAAAAGAAAACAGAGGACACCCATAAAGAGTGTCCCCAAAACTAACTAAAACTATTTACTATTGCCGTTACCATTGCTATGAACCAGAATGCGTTCCGCAAGTTTTTCTGGTACTTCTTGGAGATGGTCATATTCCCAATGGAAAGAACCTACACCAAGGGTAAGCGATCGCAACTCAACAATAAAGTCGTGCATCTCTGCTTGCGGCAAATAGGCAGATACATTATCCCAACCAGACCAGTCATTTCTGCCTTCATAGCCCAAAATTTGACCCCGCTTCCCACTCAACAGTTGCAATACCTTAGAGGTAAATTCTGTGGGAGTGTTCACATCAATCTTTAAAATCGGTTCCAACAGGGTGGGTTGGGCTTGGGGTATACCCGTTTGCATGGCTAACCTTGCCGCTTGTTTAAATGCCTGTTCTGAACTATCAACGGTGTGATAGGAACCATTGGTGAGAGTTACCTGCACATCTACTAAGGGGAAACCCAAAGGCCCGTGGGCCAGAAATTCCCGCACACCGTTTTCTACTCCCGGAATATATTGACGGGGAACTACACCACCAACAATAGTTTCTGTGAAAGTAAAGCCTTCACCTCTCGGTAGGGGTTTGATATCTAGATACACATCCCCAAATTGTCCATGACCACCGCTTTGGTGTTTGTACCGTCCATGCACAGAGGACACTGGTTTGCGAATGGTTTCTTTATAAGGTACTTGGGGAAGATGGGTGGACATGGGCAAATTATATTTGCGTCGTAGTCTATCTAAGGCTACATGCAGATGTATTTCCCCTTGACCCCACAAAATCACTTCATGGGTGTCACCATGTTGTTCCCAAGCTAGGGATGGGTCTTCTTCTAATAATTTGGTAATGGCGCTACTGAGTTTTACTTCATCGTTGCGCTTTTCTGGGGCGATCGCTAGGGCATATACTGGTTCCAATGGTTGGGCTTTTGGTAATGCCTTCACCTTGGCTTCTGTAGAGAGAGTATCCCCAGTTTTCACGCCATCTAGTCGGCTTAAAGCCACAATTTCCCCAGCCCCGACTTGATTCACAGATTGCTGCTGCTGCCCCATTAAACGGTAAATTCCGCCAGTGCGTACACCATTGAGGACAATTCCATCTGTTAATGTTCCTTGCCACACACGCACCAGGGAAAGTTTACCACCTTGGGGAGTGTAGAAGGTTTTCAAAACTTGGGCTATGGGTGCATTGCCAGTTTTAGCTGATAACCGTTTAACCGCAGTGCTTTCTGGTTCTGGTGCTTCCCGCAGTAAGGCTTCTAATAATGGTCTGACACCATAATCTTGTTCAGCCACACCAAAGAACACAGGTACTACCAAATCTGCCCCTAATTCTAATTTTAAATCTGTGAGAATTTCCTCGTGGGGCGGTTCAATATCTTCTAAAAGTTCTTCCAATAAATGATCATCAAAATTAGCCAAGGTTTCCAACATTTCTGCCCTGGCAATATGTTCTTCCGCTTTGAGATGTTCAGGGAAAGGAATGGGGTCAGCAGGTGCGCCAGGATGGTATTGGAAGGCTTGTTCACTTACCATATCGATAAAGCCAACCAATTGTTCCCCTTGCATGATGGGGTATTGATGAGCAACAAGGGGACGAGTGGAAACAGCTTTGAGGGCGTGTAAGGTTTCTAAAACGTGAATATTCGCCCTGTCCATTTTATTCACAAATACTAGATGGGGAATTTCCCAATCATCTAGAAATTTAAACAGAGGCGCGAGGGTGAGGACGCGATCGCGTATTGGTTCGCAGACAACTATTGCCGCATCTACTCCCATTAAAGCATTATATGTTTCTTGGGCAAATTCCACAGAACCTGGACAATCAATGAAAGTGAAGCGAGTATCTTGATATGTACAACTAGCTGCACTAACTTCCACACTCATCCGGCGATCGCGTGCTTCATTAGCACTATCTCCGACTGTGTTACCATCCTTAACGTTACCTTTGCGGGAAATTGCCCCTGTTACAAATAACAAGCTTTCCAGAAAAGTGGTTTTACCACTTAAATAGGGACCAACTATGGCAACATTGCGCGAACCACCGTTGACTTTTTCGTTCATAAAACCTCCTTAGCGGTCATTTACCCCAAACCGCATTCCTATGTATTTTCGGGAGTCATTAACTACCCAAATTGGGAGAACAAATCCTGCTTTATTCTGTTATTATCCTTCTTTTAATCTGTGTTTAAAAAAATTGTAGTCTGTTGTAAGATTTACCTTAAGTAATGTTAAGTAAGGCTAATTTTTATGGCAAATATAAAATATTTATAAAATATTTTTTGTTTGCACAAACTTTTATATAAACAAAGTAATCACAGGCAGTTTTAGTTGCAACTAACAATGAAATTACTATTAAAAAATTCTAGTTTTATCGGTTTTTTGAGCTTACTTGTGCTGGATGTCAATATTTTGCCAGTTTATGCTAGTTCTGCCTTATTCTCTAATCATTTACTCGCCCAAGGTTACAATCGACAAACAGCAGTAGAATGGTTAAACCAGGGTTTACAAGCCATACAAATTGGTAAGACCCAGGATGCCATGACCGCTTTTCGTCAGGCTATCAAACTAGACCCCACATTAGCGCCAGCACACTATAATTTAGGGTTAGCCTTGCGTCAAGTGGGACAACTCCAACCCGCAGCAGACGCATTTTATCAAGCCACACAGGCTGACCCGCAGTTTGCTCTAGCCTTTGCTAATTTAGGTGGAGCATTATTAGAAGGTAATAATTTACAACTAGCAAATGATTATTTGCAGAGAGCTATAGAAATTGACCCCAAACTAGGTTTTGCTCACTATAATTTGGGATTACTGAGAAAACAGCAAGGAAACTGGAATGGTGCGATCGCTGCTTTGCAAAAAGCCATCCAACATAGCGTTAATGCCCCAGAGCCAGCATATCATTTAGGTACTGCTTACTTACAAATTGGTCAACTAGATGCAGCAAAATCTGCCTTTGAACAGGCAATTAAAATTAATCCCCGTTATGCCGAAGCTTACTATAACTTGGGGACGATTTTATTTACTCAAGGCAAAACTAATGAAGCCTTAGCAGCCTTTAGAAAATCTGCGGAAAGTAATAGTAACTATGCCAACGCTTATTATGGTGCTGGGTTAGTGTTTCTGCAATTAAAACAATATCCACAAGCTGCCCAAGTCTTCAAATATGCCAAAGACTTATACCAATTCCAAGGTAACATGCAATGGGCAAACAATGCCCAACAACAATTACAAAAGTTAAACATTAAAAACTAAAAAAAAGTTTCTGGGTATTGACTGCAAATGGTTAGTAGGAAGCACCAATTTAAGAAAATTTATTTTTGGGGTTTTCTAGAAAAATGTTAAGAAAATTTTTCGTATGTTAATTTATTTTGTCTAAGTTTATCCAAAAAGATTTTGTTTTTGACTAAAAAACGTTAAATTGAGTTAATATGGGTATTGAATTTTAAATAAATTAAAAATTATATTAATTTATGTTAATGTTTATTTATAAATAAATGTGATATTTTCAAATTTAAATGTTAAACCTCAATAATTTAGAGGAAAAATTTTTTCTTACCCAATACTCAGCAAATTAAGTCTCAATATAGATAATACGCTTTGGTGTCTAGAAAGCCTGGTAATTATGTCTTCATGATTTTTGCTGATCAGTCTGATAAGTTACTATATAAATTGGAACACATTTATTGAGTCGTTCTTTTAAACCTGTGTACCTTCATTCCCACTCGAACTTTGACAATCCACCCAATCAGCCTGGTGAACAAGGTTTACAAAGACTGCTGGAACGCCTGGTGAGAAAAATCCGGCGGGACGAGCTAGTCAGACGGACAATACATGAAGTCAGAACAGCACTTCAGGTAGACCGTGTAGTAGTCTATTACTTTTATGAACACTGGCATGGGCAGGTCATTTTTGAATCCTTAAGTTCTAGGGACTTCACAATTTTAGGTTCCACAGGGGCAGATGATTGTTTTAGTGATGAATACGCTGCCATGTATTTAGAGGGACGGGTGAGAGCGATCGCTGATATAGACTTAGAAAATATACAACCTTGTCATAGAGATTTTCTCCACACCATTCAAGTCCGTTCCAACCTAGTTGTACCGATACTAATACCTAGAGGTTTATGGGGCTTACTCATTGCTCACCACTGTCAAGAAGTTCGTCACTGGTTGCCCCAAGATATAGAGATAATTCAAAAAGGAGCGCATACCCTCGCCCTTGATCCCCAGATTTTAGATTGTTGATTGATTGAAAATTTTATCTGTTGTACCAGGAAGACCCTGTAGGTAGCGTTCACGTAGCGAGTAGAGTTGAGACATTCAACGTAGGGGCGGGTTTACCAAGCTCATGATTATTTGTTGACAATACTTGTGAACCCGCCCAGACAATTCCAGGTAAAAATAGAGCAGGTAACAGGTAAAAATAAGGTGTAGGATATTAATTTTCTCCCCTGGGCCCTTCTCCTCTTTCTCTTCATGTTCCCATATCCAAATCCTCCTCTCTCCAGTTCCAACCCAGCCCTGTGTACAGCGATCGCTAATCGGATTGCTCAAGCACCTCAACAAAGAATTACCTTTGCTGAATACATGGATATGGTGCTATATCATCCAGAACAGGGTTACTATTCCAGTAACGGAGTGAAAATTGGATTTCAGGGAAGTGATTTTTTTACTTCTGCCAGTTTGGGAGCAGATTTTGGTGAATTACTGGCGAAACAAATGCGCCAAATGTGGGAAATTTTAGGGCAACCTAAACCATTTTCCCTGGTAGAAATGGGTGCAGGCTTAGGAAATCTCGCCCTCAATCTTCTTAGCTACCTCAAACACCATCATTCAGATTTTTTCGCTGCCATAGAATACATCATTATTGAAAAATCCCCCAGTTTACAGCAAGAACAACAGCAACGCTTACAGGAATTTGCTGTTCATTGGTGCAATTGGCAGGAGATAAAACCTAACTCAATTGTGGGCTGCTTTTTCTCTAATGAATTAGTTGATGCCTTCCCTGTCCATCAGTTTATATTGCAAGATGGTCAGTTACAGGAAATCTATGTCACGACCCAGACCAGGGAAGAAAAAGAGCATAGTTCTGCTGCTGCCAATATCTCCTTTGTGGAAGTAGAAGGAGAACCATCAACACCAAAATTAGGTGAATATTTTCAGTTAGTAGGAATAGATTTAAGCCAAAGTACCTATGAAGATGGCTATCGCAGTGAAATAAATTTAGCTGCTTTGGACTGGTTGAGTATAGTGGCAGACTGCTTGCAGCGTGGCTATGTGTTAACAATTGATTATGGCTACCATGCTCATCGTTATTATCATCCCAGGCGATCGCATGGAACCCTACAGTGCTACTACCAACATCGTCATCATCACAACCCTTACATTAACATTGGGCGACAAGATATCACTGCTCATGTTGACTTTACAGGTTTGGAATCTTGGGGAAAGCTTTGCGGTTTAAATCCAGTGGGTTGGATACAACAAGGTTTATTTTTGATGGCTTTGGGATTAGGAGAAAGACTAGCAGTCCTATCCTCTCAAGAGCAACCACTATCTGAGTTACTCAACCGACGAGAAGCCTTACATCAGCTAATCGACCCCACAGGACTAGGTGGGTTTGGTGTCTTAATTCAAAGCAAAGGACTCAAAGAAACAGAAGCACAACAAACACTCACAGGATTAGCCATTCCCAATTAGAAATCAATCTTAAACCGCAAAGCTCGATTTAATAACCCTGTAACAACTTTGAATAGACTAGCATAACAAAGATAACCGTCAGGTTAACCCAACAGGAAAGTCAAAATTATGACCACTCATGATCTGTTAATGCTAGTAACTCTACTTGCCCCCGGCATCTTACTTTCAGTTGTGATTATGGCTACATTTGCCGCCGGTGGCTAAGGAGGCAGGGGAGGCAGGAAAAGCTGGAAAAATGAGGGGATAGGGAGATAAGGAGAAATTCTTTCCTTGCTCCCTTACATCCTATAGCCGTAGACAAGATGGTTAGGACATGAACAACAACTAAAACCTGAAGACTGAAAGGCTTTTAGCACTGTCACCTGTCACCTGTCACCTGTCACCTGCTATAACTCTACATTCTGCGCCTCTGCCTCATGACCAACGCCCAATAACCAATGACGAAGGAAAGTGAAACATGAAAGTCGCATTTCTGGGAACAGGATTGATGGGACTCCCGATGGCTCAAAGGCTATTAGCTGCCAATATAGAGCTAATTGCCTACAACCGCACCCCAGGAAAATTAGAACCACTCCGGGCAGCTGGGGCGGAAATTGCCACACAACCACGTCAAGCAATTCGTGCAGCTGACTGCATTATTCTCATGCTTTCTAATGCTGCGGCTATTTATCATGTCTTACTTACAGATACTTCTTGGCATACCCTCTCAGGACGTAGCATCATCCAAATGGGGACAACAACTCCCTTAGAAAGCCAAGACATTAGAGATGCAGTGGTAGCCGCTGGTGCTGAATATATAGAAGCGCCGGTACTAGGCAGCATTCCTGAAGCAGAAGCAGGTAAATTGATTGTCATGGTCGGTGGGCAACAGGAACAATATCAACGGCACTTAAATTTACTTAAAAACTTTGGTCCGGAACCTGTATATATCGGTCCTGTAGGTTCTGCTTCCTCACTCACATTGGCACTCAATCAACTCATAGCTTCCCTCACCACTAGTTTTGCTCTCAGCTTGGCATTCGTGCAGATGCAAAAAATTGACGTGGATTTGTTTATGCGTGTGCTGCGGGATAGTCAACTTTATGCCCCTACCTTTGATCAAAACTTGCGTCGGATGTTGGAAGGCGACTATAGCAAAGCCAATTTGCCTAATAAGCAATTGGTCAAAGAAATAGAGTTATTTATCTCAGAAGCTAAAGCCCTGGGTTTAAATCTCAGCAGCATTGAGGGCGTAAAGCACATTCTCCAGTCAGCCATGAAAATGTCATTTCCAGATGATGACTACTCCTCTGTATTCTCTGCTATTCGCGAATGGGGCGAAGCTAGTGGGGAATAATGCAGCAATGGGGGCCAGTCATCTCTAAAAAATTCTCACGTATTTGTACTCTGTGTACCCATATTTTGATAATTTAGTACATAGTTTGCAACAATTTTTAGAATTTACGGAAGGGATCACGTTGAGTTACCATCCAGAAGCCATTGCCCCCCACGGTGGAAAGTTAGTTAATCGAGTTGCTACACCGGCACAAAAGGAACTATTTTTATCCAAAGCGCAATTTTTGCCACGAGTTACACTGGATGAGCGAGCCGTTTCTGATTTAGAAATGATTGCCATCGGCGGTTTTAGTCCGCTCACAGGTTTTATGAACCAAGCAGACTATAATCGCGTGGTGGCAGAAATGCGACTGGCTAATGGTCTTGTTTGGTCAATACCAATTACACTTTCAGTAGACGAAGAAGTTGCAGCACCTTTACAAATAGGTGGTTTAGTTCGTCTAGATAACCCCAAAGGTGAATATATCGGGGTTTTAGAATTATCAGAAAAATATCATTACGATAAGCAGCGCGAAGCTATCAATGTCTATCGTACCGATGAGGCCAAGCATCCAGGGGTACAGGTAGTTTACAATCAAGGTTCTGTTAACCTGGCAGGCGATATCTGGTTATTACAACGTGACCCCCATCCTCAATTTCCAGCTTATCAAATTGACCCTGCCGCCTCTCGGCAAATGTTTAAAGAAAAGGGCTGGAAAACTATTGTTGGTTTCCAAACTCGTAACCCCATCCACCGCGCCCATGAATATATTCAAAAGTGCGCTTTGGAAACAGTTGATGGTCTATTTTTACATCCATTGGTTGGGGCAACCAAGGAAGATGACATCGCAGCTGATGTGCGGATGCGTTGTTATGAAATATTGTTAGAACATTACTATCCTTTAGATAGAGTAATTTTAGCTATTAATCCAGCCGCGATGCGTTATGCTGGGCCCAGGGAAGCAATTTTCCACGCTTTGGTGCGGAAGAATTACGGCTGTACTCACTTTATTGTTGGACGTGACCATGCTGGTGTAGGTGACTATTATGGCACCTATGATGCTCAATATATTTTTGATGAGTTTGCACCTGAAGAGTTGGGCATTGTGCCAATGAAGTTTGAACATGCTTTCTACTGCACACGCACCAAACAAATGGCGACCACAAAAACCAGTCCGAGTAAGCCAGAGGAACGAGTTCACCTGTCTGGGACAAAAGTAAGAGAGATGCTACGCCGAGGTGAGTTGCCACCACCAGAATTTTCCCGTCCTGAAGTAGCAGCAGAGTTAGCCCGGGCTATGCGTATTCAACAACCTGCCTTGGCTTAGGGTGGAATCATCTCCTGGCTATCAACTGAACTTTACATACAGCCTTTAGCCCTTTAAGCTGTTAGCTGAAGGGCTGAGGACTAATAGCTAATTTATGAAACGGCGGACGTTTTTACAACGAATGGGCTGCCTGCTGGCGGTTTTGGGATGGACTGAAGCTGAGTGGCTAACTTTAGGAAACCCCTACTATCAAGCTTTGGCCCAACCCAATAGCCGCAAATTGGCTTTATTAGTGGGCATTAATCAATACCCATCTGGTCTTGGTCTGAGTGGCTGTTTAACGGATGTGGAATTGCAAAGGGAATTGTTAATTCATCGCTTTGGTTTTACAGCCTCTGATATTTTGACTTTGACGGAAGAACAGGCGAGTCGAGAGTTTATTGAAGCGGCAATTTTAGACCATTTGGGTCAGCAAGCAAAGACAGATGATGTGGTTTTTTTCCACTTTAGCGGCTATGGGACAAGGGTTCAATTGCCAGGTTCGCCGGAAGCCGTGGAAAATGCCTTAATTCCCGTTGATTATTTTGATACACAAAAAAGTAAATTTGTCAACTATTTATTAACAGAAACCCTGATACTGTTGTTGCGATCGCTCCCCACAGACAAAGTGACCGCAGTATTAGATACTAGCTATTATACTTCTCCAGAATTACTCTCTCATGGTTTGGGAATGCGCGCCCGTCCCGAATTAACAGCCGTACAATTAGCTCCAGGAGAAATTGAGTTCCTCCAGCAATTAAAAAGCCAAAAACTAGTTACTAATAATGGGTTGATATTATCAGCTACTTCTGAACCACACCAGGTAGCAAGGGAGTTTATTTTTGGTAATGTCAGTGCGGGTTTATTCACCTACGCTTTAACTCAATATCTGTGGGAAACAACCCCAGCTACAACTATTCAAGTGTTGCTTTCCCATGTTGGTAGTTCTATGTACCAGTTTGGCAATAAACAACAACCTAGCTTCTTAAGTAGTAAGAAAAATATTCAAAATAGTACGATTATTGATAATTTTCCCTTTGATAAATCCAGTGCTGAAGGAGTTGTTACAGGTATTGAGGATGATGGCAAAATAATACAGTTATTTTTAGGAGGAATACCACCGCAAGTATGGGAATATTATGGAGTTAATTCTCGTTTTTCTTTGGCAACAGGAGAACAATTAGTTATCAAATCACGGACTGGGTTAACAGCAAAAACCCAAATAGTTAATCCAGAAACAAATATACTGCCAAATATCGGCCAATTGGTACAAGAAACCATCCGTGTATTACCTCGCAATATCAATTTAACAGTGGCCTTAGCACCAGAATTAGAAAGAATTGAACGGGTAGACGCAACTAGTGCTTTTGCCAATATTAGTCGTATTGCTAATGTTATTTCTACAGAACCAGGGGTTGATTATGTATTTGGGAAATTACCACAAACATCCAGCCGTTATGGATTATTTTCTCCTGCCAATGAACTGATTGTCAATTCCGCTGGGGAAGCAGGGGAAGCGGTAAAAGTAGCAGTTCAAAGATTAACACCCAAATTATCTACCTTGTTAGCAGCGAAGTTATGGAGACTAACAGAAAATGAAGGTTCTTCTCGCTTGCCAGTCAAGGTATCTTTGGAAATTGTCAACAATATCTCTCCGCGTATTGTCTTGCAAAGAGAAACTTGGCGTAACCGCCGTCCAGACACAACCACCAATAAAGCTGTCAGTAGCCAGGGAACAGCTATTCCCACAGTTCCCGTTGGTAGTCGGATGGTGTACAGGGTGCAAAATTTGAGCGATCGCTCCCTATATTTTATATTAGTGGGGTTAAATAATAGCAGAAGTGCGATCGCATTTTACCCTTGGCAAACCCGACCAGAAACAGCCTTATCAGAAGCCAAACCCCAACTACAAGAAATCCTTATCCCCCCAGGACAAACCTTAACTCTACCCCAAAATGATACTATCTCCGGTTGGTTGTTACCATCACGCCCCTTATTATGTGAACATCAACTAATTTTTAGTACCTCCCCCTTCCATACGACTTTAGCAGCATTAAGTACAGCTAAATATTCTGCCGCAGAACCCCAACCGATTAGCTCTTTAATCAATGCCCTAGAAGTTGCTCAAGCAATTCTTGAAGATATACATAACGCTAGTGAAATTCAAGTAGATATGAATAATGCTGGGGCTGATGCTTACATTTTTAATGTGAATAATTGGGCTAGTCTCAACTTTAGTTTTCAGGTTGTTTAAATTATCAGCACTCAGGAAAAATTATCAAAACTAGATTTTTTAGTTTTTAATTGATATAACCCACCTTCCGCCCCCTAACTGTCACAGAGGGAAATTACGGAGAGAAAACATCTAATTGAGAATAAAAACAGACATATTGAGTGTAAAAAGACATTTGAATAACAGT
>NZ_JACJTT010000047.1 GCF_014698825.1 Richelia sinica FACHB-800 | reverse complement strand
TGATACTTATTTTCATTAACTCTCTTAGGACTTAAATAAGCTTTAGTTCTTGTGTACTATTTTGGTGGCTTTTTTTGATGTGTGACAGTTAGGGTGCGGAAGGTGGGTTCTATTACTGCTCTAATATTCCTTGGAATAACTTTAGTACCTAATGCTTCACTAAGTATTGGCCAGAATTCAGAACCAATTTCTTTTACATAATGATAACTAAAACCATTTTCCTTAGCTATAGTTCGGTAATATTTACCTTCTAAACAACCCCTCAATACAACGATTTGTATATCTTTAAGAGGTTTGGTAGTGTATTGCTTTATCTGAAGTTTAACGAATTCTACTGCATCATCAGTATTCATTGGCTGACAGTGTTTAAGGCTATTTTTAGTAGATATTTAGTAAATTTAGCATTTTTACCCACCAAACCCACTTTTTCGACTAATTTTTTTATACAACTCCCCACCATCAGTGGGTAGACAGGTCTATCAAGAGTTGATTAGATTTTTATCATAGATTGAAAATACAGGATAAAAAGAAAAAACTGTTTTTTATGCACCGTTACCACGTTATTTATATCGACTAAAAAATCAAATTAGGTTGGGTTAAGCAATAGGGCAACCCAACAACAAAGTTAATAGTATTGGGTTTCCTTATGTCAACCTAACTTAACTGTTACCATCTCTTGTAAGACTGGTAATTTAATTGTACCAATCTATATATCAATCATCTCTTTCAACTCCCATAGGATAGTTACTCATGAAAAAGATAATTACTCAAATAATCTCAATTATTCTAATGATTTCTGGCAGCTTAATTGCTAGTAATCAATCCGCTAGAGCTATAAATCTCTATGGAACTTGGCAATACTTCGATGATTCTCCCAATGATAGCCTTGATGGTCATGGAGGCTCGACTAATGAGTTGTATGGTATCACGAGTATGGAGGATGCAAACTTTATTTATATCGTATTTAATAGCCAATTTCCATTAAACGGTCTTCCTAGTAATGGTGCTAATGATGGTAATATTAATTATGGAGATATTTTTCTCAACTTTTCTCCTGGATTAAGCTTAAATGCAGCTATTAATCAAGGTAGCGTATATGGTGTTCAATTTGCACCTGGAAATAATTCTGGTGTTTTTTCAGGTGTATGGGGTGATATAACTCTAGCTAGTGTAGCTGCACAAAATAATGGTTATTATCTACAAGGTTACTACAACACTCTAAATAATACACTGGGTAGAGATAAAGATGGTGGGCAGATGTTTGGTTATATGTCCAAAGACGAATTTTCTAGTTATATGTCCTATCAACCCAAACCAGCAGGACAATATCAACCTACGCCTAATGTAATTGGTGCATCTAATAAAAAGATAGCAGAAATTACTACTTTAAATAAGCAGGAATTATTAAAACTCGGACTAGATTTAAGTAAGTTTTCTGTAGTAGGTTCTGATCTAGTTGGTGTTAAATTCGATAAAACAGGATTACCTGTTAGTGATTTAATTATTAGTTTATTACTAAATTGCAATAATGATGGGCTTACAGGTTATCATCAACGTTCTCAAAAACCTCCTATAGAAGTTCCTGAACCCGGTACAATTTTAGGTTTCATGGTTCTGATAGGCGTTTTGTTATCTAATAAAAGAGTAGAAAAATCAGGGTTAAAAGCAGAATAAGTTGAGGTATATAGGCAACACAATTACTTATTAACTACAACTTAGATCATCAATAAAAATTGAATATTTACCTTTAGCGATCGCACTCTAGCCACCTTCACATCAAAAGAGCGATCGCTTTTCTCATTTATGATATTGAGCTATCGCCTTCTAGCCACCTTCACATCAAAAACGTGATACCTGCGGTGGTATAACGCCAACGTTTTTCTGTATCTTTTGGCAAACAGAGGTATATAACAATTTCACATTGCATAGGGGTGGGTTTACAAGTACCTGGTTTGAGCAATTCCAGGTATTGATAAACCCGCCCCTACTAGTTTTTCCTGACTACCATTGACTGTGAGGAGTTTTGAAAGCAGAGAGTAGGAAATTATACCATTCTGTGTCAGTTTCAACCGAACGGTTTTAGACCCAATTTCTGAGAACTATCTAGATTTTAAATCTGCTATGGCTCCTTTTGTCATGGCAGCGATCGCTTTATCGGTGGCTTTTGGTAACTGATAATATTTACCACCTGCTGTTTTGGCTAATTCCTTAGCAAACCCAGTAGACACAAATTTACTCTCTGTATCAATTACCAGTAATTGCATTCCCGCAGCGCGAATCCTTGCGGCAATATCTAGTAATTCTGCTTTGATATCTGGCTTTTCTCCTGGTTCTTGGGGTTCACCTAAGGAACGAGATAACGGAATATTACCACGACCATCAGTAATTGCTACGATGACCACCTGTCCAATATCTCCACCCATTTGGGCATTTACTCCCACTCTCACAGCTTGAGTTAAGCCATGGGCTAAAGGAGAACCACCGCCACAAGGTAACTTTTCTAACCTATTTTTCGCCAAAGCGATGGAACGGGTAGGAGGTAGTAAAACTTCTGCTTGTTCACCTCGGAAGGGAATCAAGGCAATTTGGTCACGGTTTTGATAGGATTCAGTTAAAAGCTGCATTACCGCGCCTTTAGCTGACTGCATTCTATTTAAAGCCATTGAACCGGAAGCATCGACTACAAATACCACTAAAGCGCCAGCTTTCCTGACTAGCCGCTTAGTCCGCATATCGCCCTGTTCAACAATTACCTTTTTGTCTGGTTGTCTAGCACGACGTGCTTTTTGATACGGTGCTGCGGCTCGCAATGTGGCATCTACGGCGATGCGGCGGACTTTACCTTTAGGTAACATCGGCTTGATGTAACGCCCTCGGTCTTCTGAGAAGATGAGGCTGCGGCTACCAGATTTGCCCTGGCGTTGAGACATTTGTGTAAAGTACAACACAGTGGGGTCAAGAATTACCCCCTCTGGGTCAAAGACAAATTCTTCAGGAATGCTGGGAGGTTCCTGTTCCTGCTGCTCTTGTTCCTGTTCTTCCTGTTCCTCTTGTTCCTCTTCCTGTTCTTCTTCTGACTCGTCTTGACTTTCTGGTGGAGGAGGTGGTGGTGGGGGTGGTTGTTGTTCTTCTGGTGGGGTTTGAATAATGGTAGTTCTAGGAACTATGACTAATTCCACTGCGCGACGTAGGTCTTCAGCATTAACGGTGTTGCGTCCTTCTAAGGCCGCAGCAGCTTTAGCTACTCGTACAGCAAATAATTCTGCGCGATGTCCTTCTACACCACCACGAATAGCTTCATTGACTAGGTAGGTAATTTGTTCTTGGGTGATGGTGACTTCTTTTAACCATTCCCGTGCGAGGAGAATTTGGGTTTTGAGTCCGTCGATATCTTCGCTGTACTGTTGGAGAAATTCTTGGGGTGATTTAGAATAAGCGATCGCTTGTTCAACTGCTTGGACTCGTTGATCTAAACCGAGAACACCATCTGCGGAAAGAGCGATCGCAATTCTATCTAACAAATGCTCCCTCAGCGTCCCTTCTTCTGGGTTATAGGTAGCAATAAACAAGGGTTTGCAGGGATGTTGGAAACTAATTCCTTCCCTTTCAATTTGATTTCGTCCTTCAGACAGTACGGTTAACAGTTGATTACTAATTTGGTCATCTAATAAATTGATTTCATCAACATACAAAACTCCACGGTTAGCTGTCGCTAGTAACCCTGGTTGAAAAATTGTGTCCCCTTGTTTTACCGACTGTTCCACGTCCACAGAACCTAAAAGTCGGTCTTCCGTTACACCCAGGGGAATTTGTACAAAGGGCACAGGAATAATTTCTGTTTCTATTTCCTGTCTATTTTCCGCTAAAAGCACATCATCCCATTCTTCTGGCTGATTGGGGTTACAGTTGCTAATTGAACCTTTAACAACTTCTATAGGTGGTAATAAGGCGTGAATAGCACGCGCCATCACAGATTTTGCTGTACCGCGACGACCTGCTATTACCACTCCCCCCAACCCCGGATCTACAGCCGCTAATAGCAAAGCTATCTTAATTGCTTCTTGACCGACTACAGCTGTCAGAGGAAAAGCAGTAATTGTCGGGGTAATAGTAGGCGCAGGCATTGTTTCCTTAAAAGCTATCTTAATGGTTTTAGCATAGCAATTTCTGGAACATTTGATAATTAGTAGGGTGTAGGAGGTAGGAATGTAAGGAAAAGAGAGGATGTGTCCTAGAGTCAGAGAACCATAAATCAAGACCGCAATTGCGAGTTATGGATGTTGTATCAGCTATTCAAGGCCACAGTGATGACAATGCTATTCCCATTCAAAATCCCAAATTTTACAAAGGTATTAAACACCTTTGATGAATTTTCACAGATCAGTTAGGATATGGCAGCAATTACCGTCATGTTGATAATACGCAAATTAGCGCGTATTAATGCAAGAAGAGCAAATCCAGATTTTTGAGGAATTTTGCCGATTCTGCTCATGGCAATCTTTATTTTTCTAAATTTTGCTTATTTTTAAAGAAAATTCAGGTCTAAGCAAAAACAACCATAGAACCTTGAAGAAGCGACTGTTCACAGGCACACTTTTACGGCTGACTACTCTTTCCCTACCGCTGCTAATGTGGTGGGGATATAAAGAAGTCCGAAATCAATTTTTAAAGCCCCAGGCTGTTTTGGTTTTAGGCGGTTCCACTAGCCGTTTAGAAAGGGAGAAATTTACTGCTAAATTCGCTCGTCAACATCCTCATATACCCATATGGATTACGGGAGGTAGCCCACCAAAATCTACAAAACAAGTATTTAGCAAAGCTGGAGTTGATCCCAAGCGATTACATTTAGATTATGAAGCGGTAGATACAGTAACTAATTTTACTACCTTAGTAGATGACTTGCGATCGCGTGGAATTAGAAGAGTTTATCTGATCACTTCCGATTTTCATATGCGTCGCGCTTGTGTGATTGGTGAAATTGTTTTAGGTAGTCGGGGGATAGACTTTCAACCGATTTCCGTCCCTTCAGAAAACGCACCAGAACCAATCCAAAAATCCATTCGCGATGGAGCTAGAGCCATTATCTGGCTAGCAACAGGTTATACAGGGGCAGAACAACTTCAAAATAAGCACTAAACCTTATAGATGTATGAGAAAGTAACTGTTTCTATTGGTCAACCATCACAGGAAAATTGCTAATTTTAAATCAAAAATCCAAAATTCAATTCTCAACATCCCCACAATTTGATACCCTAGCTTAAACAGTTTTGAGAAAAGTTACAGCGTGGACATTCAACTTGGGCGGGGAAAGAAGGCTCGCCGAGCCTATGGTATTGATGAAATTGCTTTAGTCCCCGGGAAAAGAACACTAGATCCGAGTTTGGCAGATACTAGGTGGAATATTGGCAATATTGAGCGAGAAATCCCCATTATTGCTAGTGCCATGGACGGGGTTGTGGATGTGGGTATGGCTGTGAGATTATCCCAATTAGGTGCTTTAGGGGTACTTAATTTAGAGGGTATCCAAACCCGTTACGCCGATCCCAACCCGATATTAGATCGGATTGCCTCTGTGGGTAAAGATGAATTCGTTACCCTGATGCAAGAACTTTATGCCGAACCAATAAAGCCGGAATTAATTGAAAAACGTATTCAGGAAATTAAACAACAGGGCGGTATTGCGGCAGTAAGTGCCACACCCGCAGGTGCAAGCAAATATGGTGAAGTAGTAGCTAAAGCTGGGGCAGATTTGTTTTTTGTCCAAGCGACAGTAGTTTCTACCGCTCACCTGTCACCAGAATCTGTGACTCCCTTAGATTTGGCAGAGTTTTGCCGCTCTATGCCCATACCAGTGATTTTAGGCAACTGTGTTACCTATGAAGTCACTTTAGATTTGATGAAAGCGGGAGCAGCAGGGGTATTGGTAGGTATTGGACCTGGTGCTGCCTGTACTTCCCGTGGTGTGTTAGGTGTTGGTATCCCCCAAGCCACAGCGATCGCTGATTGCGCGGCTGCCAGAGACGAGTATTATCAAGAAACTGGTAAATATATTCCTGTGATTGCTGACGGTGGGTTAATTACTGGTGGCGATATTTGTAAATGTATTGCCTGTGGTGCTGATGGTGTGATGATTGGTTCACCCTTTGCTAGAGCGGCCCAAGCTCCAGGCAGAGGCTATCATTGGGGTATGGCCACTCCCAGCCCAGTGTTACCCCGCGGTACTCGCATTCGTGTCGGTACAACAGGTACTCTTGAACAAATACTCACAGGCCCAGCCGTACTAGATGATGGAACTCATAATCTTTTAGGAGCCTTAAAAACTAGTATGGGGACATTAGGGGCCAAAAACATAAAAGAAATGCAGCAGGTAGAAGTGGTGATTGCTCCTTCTCTATTAACCGAAGGGAAAGTTTACCAAAAAGCCCAACAATTAGGTATGGGTAAATAAAGGAATTGGTAAGACTCTTACCCATAAGTAAGCACTAATCACCCATAAATAAATTTTTCCACAGCATTAGATAATCGCTGGAAAAATTGCATCTGTCGCCTACAATAGAAATAGCGGAGACGCATGTTTCCGTTCACTCCTCACACCACACTCCGCCCGGACTACTGTTCGGGCGGTTCCTTATGATTATGCCTTATTTCTATAGGTTCTTTGTAAATGTCCGTTCTTCTCTTCCAAGCTGATGTTTTGGCTATGGTAGAATTTTCACGAAACGCAGAAATATAATAGGCAAAGGTTTTAGGCATGTCAGCAGCAGCAGAAGTTACAGACTCTAGTTTTAAACAAGAAGTTCTCGACAGCGATGTTCCTGTATTAGTCGATTTTTGGGCCCCTTGGTGTGGCCCATGTCGGATGGTTGCTCCCGTGGTGGAGGAAATCGCGGCACAGTATGAAGGTAAATTGAAAGTTGTGAAAGTCAATACTGACGAAAACCCCCAGGTTGCCAGTCAATATGGCATCCGTAGCATTCCCACTCTAATGATTTTTAAAGGTGGTCAAAAAGTAGATATGGTAGTTGGTGCTGTTCCTAAAAGTACATTAGGTACTACTGTGGAAAAGCATCTTTAATAGTCCAGCAGCGATCGCATCCTGTTGGGTTTTCCATTAGCATTAGCTATGGGTGAATATTTGTCCAATCATTCGAGAGACGGCATATTTGCCTCTCTTGTATGTCTAGACCACAATCAAAAAAATTCCCACGAAAACTCTGAGGATGTATCTCCATGAAGGGATACATCCATATTTGTTAATGGCTACATAGTCACTGATTGCTAGAGTAGGTGACAGGTGACAGCACTAAAAGTCTTTGGGTGTCTAGAGTGAAGCCAAAGCAGGATATAAATTAAATTTCTGGTTAGTAAGACTTTGATAGATTTTATAAAAAATTAATGTAAAATATAGTGCCATTATTGTGGCATTGATCATGACCTCGGAAGTATCTTTTGAATCCTTAGAGTCTCTCCAAGCTGATATTGCTGACTTACTAGACCATTTACCAAGTTTAAAAAATCGGCAATACATTCAACAGGCATTATCGACCATAGTCCGTCTAGCTGAGTGTGAAATTGAGCGTCTTGATTGGAAAATATTATCTGCGGCTTTGGCAGATATGGAGCGCGGTTTCCAACTATTTTACAACTACAGGCATGTTCGCAAAGTTACTATTTTTGGTTCCGCTCGATTAGCACCAGAAACCCCAGAATACGAAATGGCCGTTGAATTTGCCCGTGTCGTTACTCAAATGGGTTTTATGGTCATGACTGGTGGTGGTGGTGGCATTATGCAAGCTGGTCATGAAGGTGCTGGTAGAGAAAATTCTTTTGGTTTAAATATTCAGCTACCCTTTGAACAACAAGCTAACCCCATTATTGAAGGTGATGCCAAGCTGATTAATTTCAAATATTTCTTTACCCGCAAACTGTTTCTACTCAAAGAAAGTGATGCAGTGGCTTTATTTCCTGGTGGTTTCGGCACTCAAGATGAGGCTTTTGAGTGCATGACATTGAGCCAAACTGGAAAATTTGGACCTGTACCTCTAGTCTTAATTGACCATCCAGGTGGTGATTATTGGCAGTCTTGGAGTGAATATATCAATCGACAATTGGTAGACAAAGGACTTGTCAGTCCAGACGATCCGAGCCTCTATACAGTCACAGATAATTTACAGGTTGCCTGTGACGCAATTACCCGATTTTACCAGATTTACCACTCTAGTCGCTATGTTGGTAATCAGTTGGTGATTCGTTTGCGGCAAGATTTATCTTCTGCTCAAGTAGAGCAACTTAATGCTACATTTAGTGACATTCTCGTCAAAGGAAAAATCGAAAAAAGTCAAGCTTTACCCCAAGAAAATCAAGATGAAACTGTAGATTTACCGCGGTTGGTTTTGTACTTTAATCAAAGAGATTTGGGACGTTTATATCAAATGATTGGCACCATTAACCAAATGGGTACTCCTTCACCAGAAGCAGCGGCACATCCCGAAAGAAAGTAGATTAACACCCTGACTTTAATATTCTTGATTGAAGTCCAATTTCCACGAAAATATAGACAGACAGATAATCTCAATCTTGCCTCTAAAATCCACAATGGTCAGCATTTTAATTGTCTATCGAATTTACCATTTTTCTGTTATGTTTCTCAGTTATTGTTAATCAATGACAGATATATTAGGTGACAGTGCTAAAAGACTTTGGGTATCTCAGTTTTAGTTGTAGTTAATGTCCTAACTGCCTTGTCTACGGCTATTAGTAAAATAGGCATCTTAATTGCTTGTATAGACCTTAATCACAAGAAATTTTCTATACTTGCCAAAATATTTTAGACATCGTGTGTTTCACCCTACTTCCAAATCAAAAATAGGCTAGTTATCATGGCTCAGTGCTGATGGTCAGCCAAAATGGTTGAATATTAGCACAGTAAACAATAGTTGATATTTAAACAAAGATAGAGGAATAGGAAATGCTGGAATTATTGGGTTCAGGTGTGGTTTCAGTTTGGCTAGAAATGGCTGGTGTGCAAGTTAAGCTCATGGATGCCTTAGATGCCTTATCTTCCCAAAGTCGTCCTGGCTTGGTAATTGCCCCTGACCCCAATCCAGCAGGAGCTTTAACGGTACAACAATATCTCAAAGGTTTGCTGTCTTCCAAAGTAGTAGAGCCAAATCTGCTACAAAGTCAGGGTATTTGGTTACAATCTGGCCCTATGTTGCTGGCTAATCATCAAGGTACAACGCCCCTATCAGCAGCTTCTTTAACTAAGGTTGCTACGTCACTGGTATCTTTCAACATGTTGGGCCCTGACCATCAATTTGAAACTTTGGTGAGTGCCACTGGCCCGGTGATGAATGGAGTGGTGCAAGGTGATTTGGTGATTACTGGTGGTGGTGATCCGATGTTTGTTTCCGAGGAAGCGATCGCTGTTGGTAATATGCTCAATAAAATGGGTATTAAGCAAGTCAAGGGAAATTTGCTTATTACTGGCAGTTTTGCCATGAATTTTCAACGTAACCCTCTCCTAGCAGGTCAACTCTTCAAGCAAGTCTTAAATTCCAAAACTTGGCCCCGTGGTGTGGTGTTTCAACACTCAATTATGCCGAAGGGAACACCAAAACCCCAAGTAGTCATTACTGGAGGGGTGAAATTAGCCAATCAAGTCAATCCCCAAGCCACATTACTGGTACGTCACCGTTCATTACCCTTGCGACAAATTATCAAGGAAATGAACGTTTTTAGTAATAACGACATTGCAGAAATGTTAGCTGAAGCTGTAGGGGGAGCAGCGGTAGTCCAAGCAAATGCTGCTAAATTAGCAATGTTTCCTCAGTCAGAAATTCAATTAATTAATGGTTCAGGATTAGGACAGGAAAATCGGATTTCTCCCAGGGCTGTCTGTGCTATGTTCATGACGCTACAAAGAGAGGCAGCTGTCCATAAATTAACTTTAGCTGATTTATTTCCTACCGCTGGTTTTGACAATCGTGGCACAATGCACTCTCGACACCTACCAGCAGCAACTGTGATGAAGACAGGGACTTTAAATACTGTCAGTGCCTTAGCTGGAGTTGTGCCGACAGGCGATCGCGGTTTGGTTTGGTTTGCTATCATCAACCGAGGGCCCAGTGTACCTACGTTCCGCGTTGAACAAGATAAACTAGTCCAAAACTTAGTTAAACAACTGCAAGTGGCAACAGCAATTCCTTCTGTTCTCACACCTCTCGGTGGCAAAAATGTTTTACCAGAATTAGGGGCTATCAGTCGGAATGAAATTTTGTATAAAACTACCAATTAAGTAAAAACTGGCAACATTTTTAGCATCTAGAATATCAACAAAAAACATACATTGAGATAAGAAATAGCAATCTCTATCTTTTCAGTTTAATCCTTCGTAACTTTGCTAACCTGTAAAGTTAAATAGGAAGTTAAAGAGGATTAGGTGCAGCTATGTATGTGCTAATTGGTGGAGCCGGCTTAGTAGGTCTTTCTTTGGCTCAAAGGTTGATCGAAATAGGGCATACTGTTGCTGTGATTGATATTAATCCTACTGCTTGTCGCTATGCCCGTGACCAAGTAGGAGTAATGGCTTTTGAAGGTAGTGCGGTTAGTACAGAAGTCTTGTTAGAAGCAGGAATTCGTAAAGCCAACGCATTAGCAGCAATGCTCAGAAGTGATGCTTTAAACTTAGCAATGGTCACTCTTGCTAAACACTATGGTGTGCCTCATATTCTCACACGAATGCGTCATGCCGATTTTGCTGAACCTCTGCGCTTGGCAGGAGCTAACCATATTATTAGCACGGTAGATTTAGCTGTTTCCACCATGGTCAATGCCATTGAATACCCGCAAGTAGAATCAATGATGCACTTTGAACAAGGTCAAATAGAGGTGTTGAAACTGTCTATCGCTAATAATTGTTATGTGGTTGGTCGTAGTTTGGCAGAAATTGCCCAAGATGCCAAGTTTCCTACTGGGTCTCTCATTATTGGTTATCAAGCACATCCCCATGAAGATTTGACGATTCCTAACGGTAGCACAGTTCTAGAATCAGGTTCGACGGTACTGGTAGCTACAAAACCAGGATCGTTGCATCAAGTTATTGATTTTATAGAAGGTTGCAAATAACCTCAATTGCAGTTAGATGATTAATTAATCATCTTCTAATTTCAGCAATTGTTCATCAATTTTTCTGAGTCTTTCTCGGACAATTTCTTCGGAAATGATGCGTTTTCGCATTGCTTCATTTAGTGCGCCTTTCTCTGCTAGTAGTAACCGTCGCCGAATAGCATCAAGCTGAATAAATTTGTTACTTTCACCATCAAACTCATCTGAACGGCGATTGTAAAATTCTCTTAATGATTTTTCAGCAGTTGCTACTTGTACTTGATAATTAGAACGCATCTCTTCATAGACAGCTTTGGGTAATATGCCTGTTTTTAATAAAGTATCTAACTCATCTTGCGCTGCCTTAGCAGTGATGAGTTGGGCCTGCAATTCCTCAATTTTTTGATGAGATGCTGAAGATTCAGACAATTGCAACTTTTTGACTGACCACGGTAAACTTAACCCTTGCCCCAGTAAAGATAGCAATACTATTCCAAAGACTATGGCAATTAGTTGTTCTCTTCCTGTTACAGTTCCAGGGATACTTAGTGCTAAGGCCATTGAAAGAGAGCCTTTAATATTACCAAAAAACAAAACATGCTGCCAGCGCCAAGGAATTGGCCGGTCAAACCAGCTAACTAGAGCTAATAATGGATAGATAGAAAGTATTCTTCCTGCTTGATAAGCAACTATTGCTAGCAACACCGCAGGTAAGTTTCTCCAAAGAGTGATTAGGTCAATTTCTAGGCCAATCAGTAGGAAAATAAAGCTATTCACCCCAAAAGCTATAGATTCCCAAAAACTGAGCAATGTTAATCGAGTAGAAGCAGATACGTTGTCTGAAAGACCTACAGTACCGACTATTAGCCCAGCTACTACCACTGCCACTGCACCAGATACGCTCAAAAATTGTCCGATTTGAAAGGCTCCTAGTGCAACCGCCACTGTTAGGAGAATACTACTAAGCGGTTCATCTGAACGCACAAATAAACCTGTACTTAAATATCCCACAGCCAACCCAATCAAGGTTCCACCAACAATCACCACAAACAACTCTTGCATTCCATCTAAAATGGTGAGGGAACCAGCTGCATGAAATTTGACAATTAAACTAAATAAAACTAAAGCAATACCATCATTAAATAAGCTTTCTCCTTCAACAATTGTGGAAAGACGAGAAGGGACAGCTACTTCTTTAAATACTGCTATTACCGATACTGTATCAGTAATGGCTAAAATTACCCCTGCTAGTAAGGCAGCTGTCCAATTTAGACCCAGTATAAATTTTAATAAAATAGATGTGACTGCTGAACAAATTAACACCCCTGGTCCTGCTAATAGGGCTATGGGTTTAATAGTGCTACGCAGACGACTAATATCTGTGTTGATAGCTGCCTCAAAAATGAGAATTGGTAAAAATAGATTTAATATCAGGGAATCATTTAGACCAATACGTCTTGGTAAGAGTTCCGTGATAGCTAAACCTGCTAAAACCAAACCTGTAACATAGGGGACTCGTAGCCAACGACTCAGCAGTGTAACAATGGTGGCTACTAGTAGGAGAATAATGGCAATATTAACTAACTCAGAAACGTTCACTTTAATTTTAGAATGCTGATTGTTGGATACTTCAAATTTTCACCACTGGAGCGAGTGTTTTTATGCACAGAGAAAATTTTCAACCATAGCAGGTGACAGGCTTGGTTGTGAATATCAGCATGTACTCAATGCCTTTTCTAGGACTATAAAACTTATGTATGTATAGAAAATCAAAATTTATTTGACCTAGTTTTTGGAGCAAATTTGACTCAACTCAATCACATTTCCATCTGGGTCTTTGGTAAAAATAGCAGGACGACCAGAAGCACTAGATTGAATAGGATAATTTTGATTAATTAATTCTTGCTTGGCTGATTCCAAATCAACAACAGCAAAAGCAATGTGGGGATTACGTCCCCATTTGTCGTTTTGGTTTTCTGTCGGTATAATATCAGAAACTATTAAATGAATTTGATAATTACCCAATTGATACCATGCACCAGGATATTTTAAGGTGCGGTTGATTTTACTTAATCCTAAAATTTGACCATAAAAATGTTCTGAACGTTCCAAATTGGTCACAAGAATAGCAGTATGGAGACTTTGGCTAATTTCCATAGTTAATTGGTTAATTAATTCGGTGAGGTAACAGGTAATAGTTAATAAGCAATGAAGTAGGAGGGTAAAATGTATCTTTATTCCCTGCCTACACCTCTCCCTTTTCTTTAGTTATTACTAGCAGTAACTGGTACTTCTTCTAAAGTTTCCACAATTTCCGGTATGGGTGCAGAAGTCTCTACTGGTTCAGGGATATAAACAGGAATATCCGCTGCATTAATAATACCTCCCAATAATCCCAATTCATCTTCTGTCAATTGGTCAATTGCTTCCGCTAACATGTTTTCCTGTGTGATGTTGGGTCTAGTGACTAAAACAATGCCATCGCTGTATGGTTGAATTAAGAGGGGGTCATTGGATAAACTTAAGGGGCTAGTATCTAAAATCACCAAGTCGTAGCGTTCTCGTACATCTTCCATCAGTCGGCGCATTTCACTAGATTCGAGAATAGCTGCTGAGTGGCGTACAGGCCCAGGACTAGGAATGATGTATAAATTTTCCACATCTGGGACAATGCGAATACTTTCACTTAAACTAGCGTAATAAAGCAAGGGTTCAAAGGCCGCCTCTGGATCAAGTTTGACATTTAAGGATGAGGCGCGGGAAGGCGATCGCAAATCTGTTTCGATAATTAAGGTTCTTTTCCCAGCACGAGCAGATGCAATACCTAAGTTATAGGCACTGAGCGTTTTTCCTTCTTGGCTGCTCACGCTGGTGATTAACACGACTTTTAAGGTTTTCCCACCAATACGACGCACATTGCTGCGGAATTTTTCGTAAAACTCCAAATAGGGAGAATACAAGGACAGCAGGACGGGTAAGGTATCTGGATCTAAACCATCAACGGGAATCAAGGGTAATTCTCCCAACAAAGCCACTTCCCGTTGTTTGAGACTGTCGCGAATATCCTCTCTGGTTTTGAATGTACCTTCGAGGGAACCTAAGAGGAATATCACCCCTGCACCTACTACTACACCCATAAAACCACCTATGGCTAAGGTCATAGCTACGCTCTTGGGTTTGGCTAGTTCCCGACGTACTATGGGTGGTCTAGCTACGCTAAAACTACTCACCGTTTCGGCTTCCGCGGCTTGAGCGTCTGCTAATTTAGCTTGAATTTGGTCGTAAATAGCTTTTTTCAGGGCTACAACTTGCTCTAAACGCGATCGCTCCAATTGTTTATTGGGAATGAGGGAATATTCTTTTCTTAATTGCTCTTCTAATCGAATTTGTTGATTGAGTTGCTGCTGTAAGGTTTCTCTTTGAGTTTGCAAAGCTACCATTTGGTTAGCTAGCTGCTGTCTGGTGGGGTCTAAGCTGCTTTGGGTGCGAATACCTGACAAATTTTTTTGTAGGGGAGTAGCCATACCTGCGCCACCTAAAACTTCGTTTGCGCGTTGTTGTAGCAGTTCTTCAGCCGCTTGTTTTTGACGCTGTAGCTGAATCATCGTTGGATGTTCAGGCCGCAAGTCTTTTTTGAGCAATGCTATTTGTGATTCAACCTGATAAATTTGCGATCGCAAATTCGCGATAATGGGATCAGCACTCAAAGCTGAAGATACATAAGCTTGACCTACACTCAATCCCAACTTGGCCTCTAGGGAACGCAACTGAGCATCAATCCCAGCAATAGTAAATTGTATTTGCCTTTGTTGCGTCTGACTACTGCTGACCGCAGTTAATAAACTGCCATTTTCTGCGGCTAAGATAGCAGGTCTTTCCCGGCGATCGTATAGTTCTAATTTTCTCTCTGCTGCTTGTAATTCTTGCTTTGCCTGTGGCAATCTTTCATTAATTTTTTTTATAATCGCCGTTAATCTACTATTATTAATATCCCCACTCACTTTAATTATTTGCTGCATCACCTCCTGCACAACTTGTCTAGCTTGATTATCATCAGTATCTTTATACTGGATTTTGGTAATAGAAGATTCTAACTTGCCAAATTTATCTTGACTGGGCAAATTAATAGATATATTTGTACCTATCTTTTCTGGCTTAATATTCAGCTTTGAGGATACAGCTTCAATGATTTGGTTAGATAGTAAAACATCCTCTTTCAGTTCCTTACCTTCTTCCTGAATTTCACTACCTGTTTTAGAGAAAGAGACTGGTGGACCATTGTAGGTTAATTCACCTTCTGAAACATAAGTAGCAGGCGGTTCTGGTTGCATAGCTACCACTGTTGAACCTACGACAATTAATCCAAAACTGACTAATCCAATCCATTTGTATTTTTCAAAAGCAATCAGATAGCGCTTAACAATTGGTGGTGTCATAGTTTTTTAATGATCAGTTATGGAGATGAAGTTGCTCTTTGTGCCCTCAGGATTACCATTTGGGTAGCTATGCTCACAAATAATATCTTAACCATTCAGAGTCTGAATTGGCACATTAGTTATTGGAATTACCACCGAATATGCCATTGCCAAAGTTTTGAAAAAAGCGGAGAAACCCTTGAACATTAAAGAATGGTTGGGTAATAGTGTTCAATAAATTGGTCACTTTGCCAATTAAACTGCGACCTACAACAATTACATCGTTATCTTGCAAAGCCACATTTTGAGAAGCATCTCCTGCTAGTGCTTTTTTGGCATCTAGTCTTTGGGTAATAGCCTTTCCTTGTTCTGGGTCAAAACGCACCAAGGCAATATCCCGCAAATTCGCAGCCTCTAGGCTCACACCACTTAAAGCATCTATAAATGTACTGCCATTGGGTAAAGATTGGACACCAATTCCTCCAGCCGCATAATTTAAAATTCTGACTCTAATTTGCGGTACAGCTAAAGTAGAGCGAGCAATTAAATTCCGGTCATAGCCATCATCACTACCCACTTCTCGTCGGGGAAAAAACACAGCATCTCCATCTTGCAACCGTAAATTAGGAGGGGAACTACCACCTTGCAGTGCTCCATATAAGTCAACTGTTTGTGTAATGATTTCCCCATCCGGTCGTTTACGCCGCACTTGCACTTGCCGTAAGTCAGCCGTCAATGTTGAACCACCCACTAAGGGTATAATGTCTGTAACTCTCGGCATGACAGAAGGAGCAGTATAAATCCCTGGACGAAAAACTTCTCCTGTCACAGTAATTTGCACTGGTCGCATTCCTGCTAAGGAAACCTGTACTAATTGCTCTGGTGCTATGGTATTTAAAGCCAAACGAATTTTTTCTTGGGCTTCGTCTACACTTAATCCTTTGATGGAAATCTTACCCACTTGGGGAATCAATACATTACCATCTGGATCAACATTACCTTGGAAACTTAAGTCTGGACGTGGGGCTGCTAGGGATAAAGTAACTATAGGATTAATAACATAACGATCTATACTTGCCCTGACTTTAGCTTCTGCTTCTGGAATGGTTAAACCTTTGAGAGTAATAATCCCCAGCAGTGGTACAACAATATTGCCTTCTAAATTAATTACTGCTTGAAAGCTCAAGTCTGGAAATCTTTGGACATTGACATTAATACTATCTCCCATACCCAAACGATAGGGACCTGGAGGACGCTGGACAGAGACGCTGATAGTATCTCCAGTATCCAAAAGATAACGGTCAAATTGAGGAGACGTTTCTTCCTGATTGTTGGGAGAAGTGAAGTCTACATTAGATGGGGGGGCAGGTAATTCTCCGGGTAATTGATTGGGAGATGTTGTAGTTTGAGCAACAACAGTAGGAATGGATGTTATGGAATAAACGCCCACTTGAAGAGTGATCAGACACAAGGCGCTGAATGCACGCATATGAGAATTGTAAATTGTAAACATGGGTGCAGTAAATTAGCGATATGTAATTGCGCCGAATAGTTATTTTACTGTGCAATTATCACTGTGTGAGGTTTTTGTATCAAAAATTATGGACAATAGCACCTGAGTAATTTACTAGCTTGAGCAAATTCTTGCCTTGACAGTTTTTACTCAAAAATATTCAACAATGCACTTTGCACTGTTTGCCCTAAAGACTCTGTAGCTTGCCAATATGTTTCCACTTGTCCTAAAGGTTCCATAGGTATCAAAATGGTGACTGCGGCCCAAGCAACTCGCTGTCTGTGCCATTGTGCCAATTGATCAGCGAAAAACCAGTTTACAGGAGAAGGATTTCCACGATCAGGCATAGCGTACCATTGTAAAACAGCAAAAGTTTGTTGAGATGTTACCACACGAAAGAATCTAGCTTTGATGGGAGTAGTTAAAATTTTTCCTGATTGAGAAGTTGTTTTGACATTAAATTCTGCGTCCCGTTCTTGAGATATATCCCACTTACCCCAAGATAATTTTCCCCAACTATTGATATCAGTCCACTCAATTTGTGGTTTATCGTTAGGCCCATTTTGAGGTAACACTAGTAACGTTACTGGTGTTGTTTCTTGGCCTTTCTTCATCATCTGCAACAGCCATTTATGCTCACCAATCCTTGGTTCTAACTTATCGGTGATTTTCCAACCTGGGATATCTAAACCGTTTTGACGAATTTTTTTTAATTCCTGAAGTTTAGCAATTGCTGGTGGTTGTTTCCATTGCCAACGGCCTGTGATGTATCCAGGGAATGCACCCAGACCCAGTAGGACTATCAGAAATATCAAAACCAAAACTTGACTTAGTTGCCGTTCTTTGAGCAGCTTGGATAAATATATCATGAGTGAAATTACCCATACTTAGAAAAGATTATATGGTATTGTCTGCTCAGATTTTTCGGGAAGTGGAAATGTTATCTGTAATAGGGGTAGGGAGACGGAAAGACAAGTTGATACTTCCCGTCTCTCCTATATTCTGCGGTTAAGTGCTATTAACTTTGTTCTTGTTCATCAACGGACAGTTCTAAACTTGGTTCTGGTGCTGTAGCAAAATAACTGTTCATCCAGTTGAGTAATGGTACTAGCAAAAACAACATAGCAGCTGAATACAGGTCTCCCCCCCAACTGTCATGTAGCCAAACAAAAGCTGCTTCCTGTCCAGTACCATGGAAGAATGTTAGTAAGGTATTGCGAATAATGTTGGCAGTTACACTGATGACTACTGCTATGGATAGGAAGCTAACAGTAATACGTCGTGAAGAGAGGGAATCAGTCCAGTAAAGTAGCATCAAACCAACATAGATGGTAGTAAAGAGCATTTTTAACCCAGCACAATAGGGGGCAACTTCCACGATTCGCCCTTTGACGTAAATATTGATACCGTCTACTACTACCCCCATACCAAACTGATTTAAAATAAATCCCGCTGTACCAGCAATAAAACTCTGGAGAGGAAAGGTGTATGGTGCAATGAGATAAGGTACTGAGGTAGGGGTAGCTAGAAAAACTAACAACAGAGGAAATCCATTAAGTTTCAATCCTGGTATACCTTTCAGCCATAGGCATATTCCAGCGAGGATAGTGGGTAAGGAAAGATTTACCCATTCGGTTACACCACTGAGGTAAAAAATAGCTCCTATGACTAACAAACCTATTCCTAAGGGATGGTTGATGTTAGCTAAACGCTGCCATTTTTTTCTATTTGTCCAAGTTAGATATCCAGCAAATGGCAGGCCAATGATACCGTGACTAAAATATTCATGCTCAGTGCTGATATTTTTATGTAGCCAGCCATCTAACCAGTGCAGTAAGATGGGGGCATATAGGAACAGCAAGACAGTAATAATTGCTAAGTTAATTAATGGTGTTAAATTTCTGGTTTTGATCTGTTGCTGGAATGTCATAAAAAAATTCTCAATTGCCAGTTAAATATTTATTTTTGATACTTATTTACAACCTGGGTTGATTTAGAGGTGGTGGATTGACCAGAATGTATGCAACCTCAGATTTTTTCGGTTTTGACTATGGTGGTAATGGCTTCAATCACGGTCTTTGCTTGAGTTGTAGTCAATCCAGGATACATGGGTAAAGATAGTATTTGTTGTGCTAATTTTTCTGCGTGGGGGAAGTCACCCGCTTTATATCCTAAGTATGTAAATGCTGGTTGGAGATGACAAGGTATGGGGTAATGGATACCAGTTTGAATTTCTAAATTCGCCAGTTTTGTTTGTAATTCTTGCCGTGAAATAGGGCAGGAATCATCAATTTTGATGACATAGAGATGATAAATATGGCCTGTCCCACTGTAGTTATGAATGGGAATGATACCAAATGGTGCTAGGGGTGATAGTTGCTGGTCATATTGCTGGGCAATCATCAAGCGATCGCGATTCCATTGGGGTAAATGTGGTAATTTTTGTTGTAGTATCGCAGCCTGTAAGGTATCTAGGCGGCTATTAGTTCCTGGTTCCAGATGAATATATTTTTGGGATGAACCATAATTCCGCAAACTCCGCATTTTCGCAGCAATTTCTGGATTACTGGTAACAACAATACCACCATCACCAAAGGCCCCCAGGTTTTTACTCGGATAAAAACTAAATGCTGCTGCTAGACCGACTGAACCAGCAATATATCCTTCCCTTTCTGCCAGATGTGCTTGGGCCGCGTCTTCAAAAATAATTAATTGATGGGTATGAGCAAATTCTAATAGTTGACTAGGTGAGACCATTTGTCCGTAAAGATGTACGGGAATAATGGCTTTAGTCCGAGATGTAATTACCTTGGCTGCTGCTTCTAAATCAATTAAGGCTGTTTCTGGGTCACAATCAACGAAGACAGGTTTTGCCCCCACCCGCAAAACACCAATTAAAGTAGCAATAAAGGTATTAACAGGTAAAATCACTTCGTCGCCTTCACCAATATTACATGCTTGTAAACCTAGAGCGATTGCATCTGTTCCTGAAGCTACACCAATACCATATTCTGTACCACAAGCAGATGCAAAGGCCGACTCAAACTCTGCCACTGCTGCCCCTAAAATAAAATCCCCTTGGGTCACAACTTTCTGGATAGCTTGCTGCCACTGAGTTTCAATAGCCTGGTGCTGTAACTGCAAATCTACAAAAGGTATTTTCATAATTCCTGTACTTAATTTCGGTGTAGCTAGCAAAAAGGGCGTGTTTAAGTCCTGTTTTACACAATGTAATGTATTTTTCATGGTCTCGTAAGTATTTAGCGCCCCAAAGATATGAAAGAAAAGTAAATTTTTGATAAAGTTTAGATGTAAATCACATAAAGTAAATAATCAATCACCATCAACACAACAATGTCACCCAATTCACAGCTTCTGAATTGGCATGTTTTTGCATGTTGCTGAAAATTCTCTCCACCAAGGTAATTTTTCCAGCGAAATTAGACTCAATATCCAACTCATATCTAATTACCGCCAGGGTTTTACAGGTTGACATTGGACATTAAATCATGTCTATTTATCTGATTTATCAATAAACTCCAATTTATCTCAGTAAAAATCTTGAATTAACTCATGAATTAGATACTTTAATTACTGTTAGTAGTGAAGAGGAGAAAGAAAAAAATTTGTACGAAAGTTGTTAATCAGATATTAATTTTGGGAATCATGATCAATAGGAAGTATGAATCCCCGAATCAAAGGTTATAGAAATTACAGTAGATAACAACATTTATCAAGGTATTCATGGTGATGATAGAGTCTAACAATAAATTATTTGCCCCGAAAGATGGTTGGATGTCTTTCTCGCACGAAGAACAAAAACGTCTGCAAATCTTGTCAGAATTAGGTTTAAGGCAACCAGAAACTATTCCAGTATTTGAAGAAGCTACACAAAGTGCTGCACATTTTTTAGAAGCACCCATATCCATATTGGGATTTATGGATCAAGATATTCATTGGTTTAAGTCTGCTGTAGGCTTATCAAGATTGGGATTAATGAATAATTTGGCCCAAACTCGTCAAATGTCGAGGCGAGAATCTTTTTGTAGTCAAGTAGTAGAAACTGCTCAAGTGGTCGTCATTAATGACACTAAAGAATTAGCTCGTGATTTATTAATTGATAGTCCATTACTCCAACAGTATGGAATTCGTGCTTACTTAGGTGCACCACTAATAGACGCAACAGGACATTGCTTAGGTGCATTGGCAGTGATGGATTTAGTGCCACGTACCTTTACTAGGCGGGAAATAGAATTTCTACAAATTATTGCTCGTTGGAGTATGAGTGAATTTGAGCGTAATCGACTCCTACAAGCACAACCCGAAAAAACTCCTACCAAAACTACCCCTAGTTTGGCACTCCAGCCAGAACATACAGTTGAGCTAAAAATTACAACTCCAACTACAGAAGAAAGTTCTGATACTATTAAGCCGTTAAAGCTCGAACTCTTAAGTCAGTTAACTCATGAGTTACGTACACCCTTAACTTCTGTTTTGGGTATGGCTAGTGTGCTGGGTCGAGAGATTTATGGACCTTTAACTACTAAACAAAAAGAATATTTGGAAATTATTCAACACAGTGGGCGTTATTTACTGTCTTTAGTGAATGAAATTACTGAATTAGGTGCCACAGATCCCAATTCCCATGTTTTGAATTTATCGCCTGTAGATATTGAAATGATGTGTCAACAGGCTATTAACTCTTTAGATGAAATAGCCAGCCGTCGTGAACAAGAAGTACGCCTCTCCATTGAACCTGGGCGTAGCCGGATTTGGCATTTAGATAAAGACAAAGTGCGGCAAATGTTGTATCACTTGTTATTTAGCGTGATTCAACTTTCTGCTACAGGTAGTGTGGTTAGATTACATGTTTCCTATAAAGAAGATACTTTAAATATGACTGTTTGGGTATCTCATCCTTGGTTAGGAGAGGGTATTACTGATGTTGACCCTTACTTTAAGCTGAATTCCTTCTCGATTTTAGAGATGGTAGGGGAGGTGATCAATTATGAACCCAACTCCAGCCATCAGCTAAATACATCTACCAGTTGGGACAGTTCAGCTTACTACCCTGATAGTGTTTTCCTGGATGATGCTGCTACCCAATTAACTAAGCCATCTAATAATGTTTCCCGTGAAAGATTAGGTTTCTTACTTAGCTGTCAATTGGCGGAATTACACGGAGGACAGATCGCAATTCAAGGTTCATCAGAATCAGGATACCGTTATGTGCTGTCTTTGCCACTACAAGCACCTAATTCTACGGAGATATTGAATGATATAGCAGGTGACAGGTAACAGGTGACAGGTAACAGTGCGAAAAGCCTTTGTGTGTCTTAGTTTTAGTTGTAGTTAATGTCCTAACTGTCTTGTCTACGGCTATATATCTGATGTGAGGTATTGCTAATTCTTCAATGAATTGGGTCAGTAGGGGGAGAAAATAATTTTGATTTTTCCCCACAACTGGGAACAGAAAAATATTCACCAAAGCTCTTTTTTCCTAACTTCCCGCATTATGATCATGGGCAAGTCCTATTTGGGCTGGCTAATTGGTCACAATGTTATTTATGAATGCAGTTTGGCAAAGATTAACTTTATCATCCTTTCCTCTGAGAGAATTTCTGAGTAGCAGTTATTTACATCAGTGGCTGGTGGGTGTATTGGGTGCTTGGCGACAAACCAGTTTGGTGATGCAGTGGGGAGATGCGATCGCTCTTGGGTTGTTGAGTTTAATATATGCTCTAGCCCCCTTTGTCTCCAGCACCTTAATTGGTCTATTACTGGTGGCTTGTGTTGGGTTCTGGCTATTGCTGACTTTATCAGATGAAGTGTCGGCAAAAAATACCTTTCTTTTTACGCCCATTCATTTGTTGGTGCTACTTTACTGGAGTATTGCAGCCATCGCTACAGCTTTATCACCAGTCAAAAAAGCAGCTATCAATGATTTAGCTACTCTTACCCTGTATTTGTTGCTGTTTGCTTTATGCGCTAGGGTACTCAGAGTCAGCCGTTTTCGCTCATGGTTAATTACTCTCTATTTACACATCTCCCTGATAGTTGGTGTATACGGTATCCGACAATGGTTTTTTGGTGCAACAGCACTAGCTACATGGGTAGACCCTGAATCACCTTTATCTAAGACAACAAGGGTCTACAGTTATTTGGGTAACCCTAATTTGCTTGCTGGATACCTTCTACCAGCAGTAGTTTTGAGTTTAGTTGCCATTTTTGCTTGGCATGGTTGGCCCAGAAAGGCTTTAGCTCTGACAATATTTATTGTTAATTCTGCCTGCTTGGTATTGACATTTAGCCGTGGTGGTTGGATTGGTTTAGTAGTAGCATTTTTAACGGCCATGGCCCTACTAATTTATTGGTGGAGTATAGAAATGCCTCCCTTTTGGCGCACTTGGTCTCTGCCAATAGTTTTGGGAGGATTAATAGGACTATTGATACTATCGGTAATTTTTGTTGAGCCTGTACGCCTGAGAGTTTTCAGCATTTTTGCTGACCGTCAAGATAGTAGTAATAATTTCCGGCGTAACGTTTGGGATGCTGTGTTTAGAATGATAGGCGATCGCCCGATTATTGGTATTGGCCCCGGCCACAATTCTTTCAATAAGGTTTACCCCCTCTACCAACACCCTCGTTATAGTGCTTTGAGTGCTTACTCCATTTTCTTGGAAATAGCTGTCGAAACCGGTTTCTTGGGGCTAGGCTGTTTCCTGTGGTTATTGTTCGTTACCTTCAATACAGCATTGACTCAAATCCAGAGATTAAGACAGTCTCGTAACGTTGAGGGTTTTTGGTTAATTGGGGCGATCGCTACTATGCTGGGAATGTTAGCTCACGGTACCGTCGATACTATTTGGTATCGTCCAGAAGTGAATACTCTTTGGTGGTTGATAGTTGCCTTAGTTGCTAGCTACTGGAAACCTATAGGCTTTTCGGAATATCCAATCTCTCATTCACAAGCGACTACATAATCAATACCCAAAAAGGCAGAAGGCAAGTCTTGACGAAATCAGTTTGACTCCCCCAAATAAAGCCGCTTATTTCGTCTTCTTTTTCCTACCTCTCTGCCTCCCTGACAACTTCTACTTCTATCTTCTACTCCTATTCTGATTCAAAACCCTACTCTCTGTAGCTGGTTGCCCCTGGCATATTCGGGTCACGATAGCGGGTTGGCTCATCTTCGCGTTTTTTACCAGCTAACCCAGCCAGACCTAGTAAGCCAATTAATCCCAACCAACCCCAGTTAATGTCATTGCGATCATAATTGGTTGTTCCTGGCGCTACATCCGTTCTGGGTTGAGTATTTACTTGTGCTTGAACTGGTAGGAAAGTCAAAGGTAAAAACCCCATACTCAAACTGAGAACCCCAACGCCAACAGCCTTGCGAAAATAACTTTTCATGGTGTAAGTGCCTCATCCTTTGCAAAGATATTCCCCACTCTATCGAGTCACCCCATGAGCAAAATCAATCTCTAGCTATAAACAAAGGGGTTCAGAAGTCAGAAGTTCAGAAGTTCAGGAGTTCAGAAGTTCAGAAGTTCAGGAGTTCAGGAGTCAGAAGTTCAGAAGTTCAGGAGTTCAGGAGTCAGAAGTTCAGAAGTTCAGAAGTTCAGGAGTTCAGGAGTCAGAAGTTCAGAAGTCAGGAGTTCAGAAGTTCATAAGTCAGAAGTATACCTCCGGCACGCTACGCGAACAGAAGTATGGCTGATGCCTATGCCACACTACATCAACGCGAACAAGAGTTTCAAAACGTAAGAATCCCGCAGCAATCATCTGAATTATTCTGCAACTTCTGCAACTCCTGTAACTTCATTAACGTCCTGACAATCAATAATTTTTCATTGCCCTTTGAATATCACGCTGGTCTTGACGGCGCTTCAGGTCTTCTCGCTTATCATGTAGTTTTTTGCCTTTGCATAAGCCAATACTCACTTTCACCCAACCACGTTTAAAGTACATTTTTAACGGGATTAAGGTTAATCCTTGTTGTTCCACCTTGCCAATTAATTTACGAATTTCTTGGCGGTGAAGCAAAAGCTTGCGTGTGCGTCGTGGTTCATGATTAAAATATTGTCCACTGGCAGTATAAGGGGAAATATGAGCATTAATTAACCAGACTTCGCCATTACGAATTAAAGCATAACCGTCTTGAAGATTAACTCTGCCGGCGCGAATGGACTTCACCTCAGTTCCTGTTAACTGAATTCCTACCTCATAGGTTTCGAGAATTTCATACAAATACCGGGCTTGACGATTATCGGTAATAACTTTGTAACCTTCGTTCTTGTCACTCATTGAAAATCTTGGGTACGTTAAAAATTATCTAGAAATTGGCTCAAACGGATTTGCAAATTAATGATTGCCTATTAAATTAATATAAATGCTGAATTCGGGACTTTCACTACAATCTACACCTTCACCATACACCGAATACATAGTAAGCTGTAAAGCATCCAGTTTACTATTTTAGACACCAGGGAAAATGAGTGTTAAAGTTAGTTTGCTCATTGATTCATAGTGTCAAAATGTATTAATACATTCTAAGTATTTAATATTTTCTTTATAAATCACCCTATAGGCAGTCATTAACAGATAATCCTGTCATAGTATGAAACATAAGGACACCATAATTATCTGTGTTTTATTTAGAGTGGTTGTTATAGCGAATTGCTTAGTCACAAAAATGTTAGGGGTGTACAGTCCATGCCCTTGATGATCCTTGTAGCGGATGACGATTTGGGCACTCGTCTATCAATTAGCGATTATCTTGAATTGTCTGGTTATTCAGTGATGACGGCAGATAATGGTCAAGAGGCGCTAGCGATGGTTGAGGAGTACCAGCCAGATTTAATTGTCACGGATATCGTGATGCCACGGATGAATGGCTATGAGTTGGTGCGTCGAGTTCGTCAAAAACCTGTTTTTCGGTTAATACCAGTCATATTGTTAACAGCAAGAACTAAGACTCAAGAGAGAATTTTGGGTTACCAGTCAGGTTGTGATTTATACTTACCAAAACCTTTTGAGCTAGAAGAATTAGCGGCAGCGATTCGGAATTTATTGGAGCGATCGCAAATTATTCAATCAGAATATCGTTATTATCAAGAAAACCTAGCCACATCAACAGCTATTAAGACTGTAGACGGACATAATTCTCTATCTACTCAAATCCAAGAACCACAAATGCTCTCAGGACTGACAACCAGAGAGCAAGAAGTTTTGGAACTATTGACTCACGGCTTGTCTAACGTGGAAATGGGGCACCAGTTACATCTGAGTCCACGCACAGTAGAAAAATATGTCAGTAGTTTATTAAGAAAAACAGAAACCAACAACCGAGCCGAGTTAGTACGTTTTGCCATTAAACATGGATTAGTGGAATAGCTCCCTAAGTTTAGCCATTCCATCAAACTTGAGTGATTACGTATTCGAGCAAGCCCTCACATGCGTCTACTAGTAAATCAATGACCTGATTAAATCCTTCCGAGCCACCATAATAAGGGTCAGGGACTTCTTTCAGGGTATGACGCGAACAAAAATCGCACATCAAGCGCACTTTCTGCTCATATTGTCTTGAATAGTCCAACAGCAGGATATCGTGATAATTATCCTTATCCATCGCCAAAATCAAATCAAACCCTTGAAAATCAGATTTTTGAAATTGACGAGCTTGTCCACGCAATTTAATTCCCAATTTTGTACTGGCTGCTGAACTCATCCTTCTATCTGGTGGGCTACCAATGTGATAGCTAGAGGTACCCGCCGAATCACAAGTAATCTTCTCACTCAAACCAGCCTGCTCAACCAGATGATTCATGATATTTTCTGCTGAGGGTGAGCGGCAAATATTCCCTAGGCAGACAAATAATAACTTATACGCCATAGATAAACTTTTGTCCTTTGTCATTAGCCATTTGTCTTCAGCCTATAGCCAACGACCTATGACTAATGACTAATGACTAAAATCCAGGTAACTCCAGCCCACTGGTCAATTCTTCCATGCGTTGGCGCATTGTTTCGGTAGACTTTTTGTAAGCGTCTTTCATTGCTGCTGTCACCAGGTCAGAAACAACGTCTGCACCTTCTTGAAAAGCTTCAGGAGAAATTTCTACTCGTTTGGGTTCCTGGTTACCACTGACAATTACCTTCACCAAGCCACCACCAGACTCACCAAGAATCTCCATTTGTTCTAACTCTTCCTGAAGACGCTTGGCACCTTCTTGAACTTGCTGGGCTTTCTTAAAAGCATCCGCTAGTTCTCTCATTTTTCCTAAACCAAAGCCAAATCCCTGTCCCTGTCCTTTGTTCATAATGAATTCTACGTGTGTGCTTTGAATAACAAATCAAATTCAATTATAGAGGTGGTGGGTAATAGGTAATGGGTAATCGTTTTTTCCTATCATCTATCACCTATTACCCATGATCAATTTATGTCAGCTACTCATCAGCAAGCAGCTTGAAACTCACCCAACATTTTTACTTCTGGCTCTAAGCAAATAGACCAACGCTCCTGTACCTCGTGTTGAATATGACGAATGAGGCAGAAGATATCATTGGCCTTAGCTCCACCACGATTGACAATAAAATTAGCATGGAGTTGCGCTACTTGTGCTCCACCAATTTGATAGCCTTTTAAACCACTTTGTTCAATCAACCAACCAGCAGAATAAGGCTTAGGATTGCGGAAGACACTACCACAACTAGGATAGTTATAAGGTTGGGTAGAAAGTCGATGTTGTTTGTGTTGCTTCGTATTGGCTACAACCTGCTCTGGATCTGCTCCTGGTTGGAGTTGGAATGTAGCCTGAGTAACTATGCGTTGAGCTTGGCTTTGTCCAGCAGCATTGAGATTTTGCAGTAATGATGTGCGATAGCTGTAACCCAGTTCTGAGGGAGTTAGAGTTTCTACTTTGCCATCAGGTAAAAGAACTTGAGCGCTCACTAACATATCTGCAATACAACTATTATGTGCCCCCGCATTCATAACTACAGCGCCACCAACAGTACCAGGAATGCCCACAGACCACTCTAATCCTTGCCAACCTAACCCTGCGGCTTCCCAAGCCAAATTGGGAATTGATTCACCCGCAGCAACAGTTAATAAGCCAGTTTCTGGATCAAAATGCTTAAAGCGCAAATGCCGAGTGGCTATGACTAAACCCGGTATGCCATGATCGCTGACTAATAGGTTAGAACCTGCTCCTAGTATGGTAACTGGTAGGTTATTTTCCTTAGCGTAATCAATACTTGCTTGTAATGCAGCTAGGTTACGAGGGGCAACATACCATTCAGCTGCTCCTCCTACTCGATAAGAAGTAAAAGCTGACAAACTAGCTTGAGGTTTCAGGACACAATCAGTTCCTGGCAAATAAATTAGTTTACTATTGCGAGAATTATCTTTTTCTTGCTGTTGAGGAGTCACGTCGGAAGCGTTACAGACTTTTACAGAGCCCTGAGAAGTTATCATTTTGACTTCATTTTGTTTGTGAGTTTTTAATCTTGAGTGATTAACCGTGATCAAATATCGGTTAGGGATTTAGCTCCAGAAATTTGTGCTAGCTCGAATTTTCTGTTTAAGAAAACTCTAGCTATGGGTTATCAGTAGATTTAGGATGTAGCTGTTGCCGGTTCACGTAATGTGGCAATAATTTCCGGAATGGACTGATTCAAATTCCCGGCACCTAAAAACAGTGCTAAATCACCAGGACGCAAGGTTTGTACTAAAAACTCATTCACCAAAGATAAAGTTGGTTGATAAACTACTTGGGGGTGTTGTTGACTAATGGCGTTGGCTAACTGTTCTCCACTTACTTGACCTAAATTAGGTTCTCCAGCACTGTAAATATCTGTTAGCACAACTAAATCCGCATGGGAGAAGGATTGAGCAAATTCTTCTAAAAAGGTCAATGTGCGGCTATAGCGATGGGGCTGGAAAATTGCTACTACTCTTTGTCCTGGTCTAGCTTGAAGACGAGCTGCTGCTAGGGTAGCACGGATTTCACTGGGGTGATGGGCATAATCATCAATGAAGGTAATACCAGATGCTTCTCCGCGGAACTCAAACCGTCTTCTGGCTCCTTCAAAGGTGGAAATACCTTTAGCAATTTCGCCAAATTCTAAGCCTAGAGCACGTCCCACAGCTACTGCTGCTAGGGCATTGCTGAGGTTATGCCGACTTAATAGTTTGACGTTCAACATACCCAATGCTTTACCCCGTTCCCAAACGAGGGCTGTTGTCCCGTCAGCGCGGTAGTCTATATTCGTGACTGTATAATCTGCACCTGTATCTGGCACTAGACTATAGGAAATAGTTGGTTTCAAGCGATCGCGAACTGTATCACAATCAATACTACCCACTAAAATTTGACAACCTTGGGCAAATTTTTGGAAAGTATCAACCACTTCCTCTAGAGTTTCGTAGTGGTCGGGATGATCTAGTTCAATATTAGTGATTACTCCGATCATTGGTGCATGTTTCACCAAAGAACCATCTGATTCATCTGCCTCTGCAACTAAGTAATCGCTTTGACCCAATCTGGCATTACCTTCCCAAGCATTAACCTCTCCACCCACCAAAATAGTTGGATCTAGTCCTGCTTGCAGTAACATATAACCAATCATGCTACTGGTGGTGGTTTTACCGTGTGTACCTGCAATAGCAATGCTACGGTAATCAGCAATTAAGGCTGCCAATACATCAGAACGATGTAAAATTGGGCAGCCTAGTTCTAATGCGGCTTTGTATTCTAAATTATTTGTGTTAATCGCTGTTGAACAAATTACTTGGGGTAAAGTAGCTTTATCAGTAGATAATTTTTCTTGTGAATTTAATAATACTCCTGGCTTGGATGCTTGAGACAAAAATATTTCCAGATTACTTGCTTCTTGTTTACTAAAGATATGAGCACCAAGGGATTCCAGCTTGCGGGTAATATGGTTGGGACGGAGATCAGAACCAGATACAGGTAATTGCCTCTGGGCTAAAACGTAGGCTAAAGCCGACATCCCAATTCCACCAATCCCAATAAAATGAAATGGTCTACCACTAAAATCTATAGAATTAATCATTGCTGACTCCTCTTAAACCACACCACACCATAATCACAAATGACACGCGTATCATAACAGGATTTTGATTTTTACTGATACTGTTAACCTACTGTCTTAAGCTACTGATGAATCATTAATGTTTGGCTTTAGTTTTGCTAGTTGAGCAAAATTTTACCCTAATGAATATTTTTTCTACTTCTGAATTATTCTGAAAATTGTTGCTACATCGGGAAAGAAAATCCTGTAATTTAAAGTACATATTTACTGTTCTGTGACCAGCTAGCAATAACAGTTATGCCATTAGAAAAATAATTGTCAATGGCATAGTGCCCTGCTTGAGAGTCTTACAATAGTCCATAAAGAGTAAATACTTTTATTTAAACCGCAAAAACCTGGTTGAACTAGAAATGCAGAGACTAGCAATTTTTGGCGGCACTTTTGATCCAATTCATTGGGGACACTTACTCCTAGCTGAAACTGCTTTAAATCAAGTTCCCCTAGAACAGGTAATTTGGGTGCCTTCACGAAATCCTCCTCATAAACAAGCTGCTCTTTTTCAACAGCGTGTAGAAATGCTGCAATTAGCAATACAAGACAATCCAGGGTTTACTCTCTCACTAATTGAGGGAAGCCGCCCCGGAACTTCTTATGCCATCAACACCTTAAATGATTTATCTACTTGTTACCCAAATACTTATTGGTATTGGATTATTGGATTGGATGCCTTCCAAACTTTGCCGCGCTGGTATCGTGGACTGGAAGTAGCACAAATGTGTAATTGGTTAATCGCTCCTCGACTAATAGGTGGTGAGACTATAGCTCAAAGTCAGCTAATCTGCAAGCAAGTAGAGAAAGAACTTAAAAACCAGTCCTGTGTCATCCACTGGCAATGTTTGAACACACCTTTAGTCGAAGTTTCGTCAAGTATAATCCGTCAACTTTGTCGTGAACACCATTCTATTCGTTATTTAGTAACCGAATCGGTCAGATTGTACATCGTTCAGCACAACCTCTACGCACATAATTTCTGAATAAATTATGTGATTTTTTTCAGATATAACACTTTATGGTTATTAATGCTCCCCCCCTTTGCGATATGATTGGGGTCAACGATATCAACTTATAGGCATAAATACAGAGGGCAAGACACTGTGATTAGAGTTGCAATCAACGGTTTCGGGCGCATTGGACGTAACTTTGCACGCTGCTGGGTAGGAAGAGAAAACAGCAACATTGACTTAGTTGCTATTAATGACACATCTGACCCTAGAACTAACGCTCACCTACTCAAATATGACTCCATGCTAGGTAAGTTGAAGGGTGTAGATATTACCGCCGATGATAACTCCATTATCATCAACGGTAAGACAATTAAATGCGTATCCGATCGCAATCCAGAAAACTTGCCCTGGAAAGAGTGGGGAATTGACCTAATTATTGAGGCTACCGGGGTCTTTACTAGCAAAGAAGGTGCATTAAAGCACGTCAATGCTGGAGCTAAAAAAGTTCTCATTACTGCTCCTGGTAAAAATGAAGATGGTACTTTCGTAGTTGGTGTGAACCACCATGACTACGACCATCACAAACATCACATTATCAGTAACGCCAGCTGTACCACCAACTGCTTGGCTCCCATTGCCAAAGTATTACATGAAAAATTTGGCATTATCAAAGGCACAATGACTACTACCCACAGTTACACAGGTGACCAGCGTCTATTAGATGCTTCTCACCGCGATGTGCGTCGGGCTAGAGCGGCAGCTATTAACATTGTTCCCACCTCTACCGGTGCGGCAAAAGCTGTAGCACTAGTATTACCAGAACTCAAGGGTAAACTGAATGGTGTAGCTTTGCGCGTACCAACTCCTAATGTTTCAATGGTGGATTTTGTAGTGCAAGTTGAAAAACCCACCATTACTGAAGAAGTTAACCAAGCTCTGAAAGATGCTGCTGAAGGTTCCCTCAAAGGCATTTTAGACTACAGTGAATTGCAACTAGTTTCTTCCGATTATCAAGGAACAGATGCTTCTTCCATTGTTGATGCCAGCTTAACCTTGGTTATGGGCAATGACATGGTAAAAGTTATGGCTTGGTATGACAACGAGTGGGGTTACAGCCAACGAGTTCTTGATTTAGCAGAATTGGTTGCTACCAAGTGGGTATAGGTATTTAGTTGTAGATAACTACTAACTAAAGTGTTGAAATCCCTGACTAAGAGTAAGAACTTGGTCAGGGAATTTTTTGTGTTTGTCTTGGAGAACCACTTGAGAGCCTGGTGTGACTGTGCCAATAATGGCGGCATCTGTTCCTAATGCTTGAACTAGAGCTAATGCCCAAGGATGTGGTAGGCACAGAACTAATTCAAAGTCTTCACCACCATAAAGAATATATTTCCATGCTTGGTCGGTGGTGAGCCAGTGATTAAAGGCTGAGGGGTAGGGAATTTGACTGTATTCGATGACGGCTCCTACACCACTGGCACGGCAAATTTGAATCAGGGCATCTGCTAAACCGTCGCTGCTGTCCATACCGGCAATGAGGATAGGGGATGGAGAATTGGGATTTGGGGCGTTAACTATTTTCTGTAATAGAGATATGGCATCTAAACGGGGCTGGGGACGCTGGTGGGCTGTGATTAAAGCTGCCTTTTCTGCTGCGTTGAGGGTTTTGCCTATTTGGGGATTGAGGAGCAGTTCTAAGCCAGCGCAGGCAGCACCATGAATTCCTGTCACCACGATCGCTTGTCCGACCTGTGCTGAACAACGACGGATCACCAAATGGGGATGGACTTGACCAAAGGCGGTGATTGCTACAGTGGTGACGGGCGATCGCACTATATCTCCACCAACTATCGGCACATGATACTTTTCCAAGCACTCAGTCATACCTTGATAAAGTTGCTCCACCCAACTCACCTGGACGTGGCCAGGAAGTCCCAAACCAACGGTAATTCCTAAGGGAGAAGCCCCCATAGCTGCGATATCTGACAAATTGGCTGCTGCTGCTCTCCAACCCGCATCGGCTGAGGATGTGGTGATATGACTAAAATGCACACCTTCTACCAGCATATCGGTGGTGACAACTAAAGATTGTTCTGGTTGAGTGGTAATTACAGCGGCATCATCTCCAACCACATCTGAAGGACAAAACTTGTGCAATCTTTCTAACAGACCTTGTTCGCCAATATCCTGTATTTTTAGGTCAGATAATTCGTGATTTACCATAATTTTTCTCTTGCCATCCCCGGTTAGTTTCACCTCAATTAACCTTAAATAATCACCACAATTTTTACAAATTATTAAGATGAAATTCTTCAGTTACGATGACGGACTGAGAATGCCAACCTAAAATAAAGATGAGATAAAGTCACTAATGGTGCAAGGTGTAACTAAACTGTAGTGATTGGTATAGCTGGTAAAAGACAGGTGACAGGGAACAGGCAAGGAGGAGTTTATTTCATTATTAACAAGGTAATTTAGATACTTTTAACTGTCGATTTACCCTGTGTCGCTTAATTTTTAAGAAATTGCTTATTCAACTGTATCATCGCTTACTCTGTTCCTATTTATAGGAAAGAATATTTTAGCCTTTAGTCAAGTAGGTTTTAGATATGAACAACCAACAACGAACTAACCGTATTACTCCAGGTGTAGTGGCTGCCGTTTCAGCAGCAGTTGTGGCGGTCAGTGGTAGTGTAGCTTGGTTTACTTCACAATCTAGTAATTCTCCCACACCTGCCAATCCATCTCAAACATCTGATCAACGTGTCCAACCATCCAATACACAGACAGGTAATGAACAAACTGCTAATGTCTATTGGCTGAAATCTAATAACCAAGGGGTTGAGTTAGTTCCTCACAGTATAAAAGTAGCTGCGGCACAACCTAAACAAGCTTTAGAGGCAGCTGTTCAAACTTTATTGGCAGGGCCAACTGAAGGCACAGAGTCAACTACCATTCCCAAAGGAACCAAGTTACTGGGATTAAAAGCGGAAAATAATGAGATTCACGTTAATTTGTCCGAGGAGTTTACTCAAGGTGGTGGTAGTACATCGATGATGGGAAGGGTAGGACAAATTGTCTACACAGCAACCACTCTCAATCCCAACGCCAAGGTCTATATAGATATCAATGGTAAACAGTTGGATGTGTTGGGTGGGGAAGGTGTGGAAATTGACCAACCGTTGACTCGTCAGAGCTTCCAGCAGAATTATCCCCTTTAGTCAGTGGTTTTCTAGTCAGTTGCGCCAGGAACAACCACTGACAACTGACTAAGATTTGTTTAGCACCCTAAAGTTACGGGCTTGCTGTTCTAACCTTGTGGCGAGGCGATCGCAAACCCGATTACACAATTCAAAAATCATTTCGTCTTCCACCCGGTAATAGGCACATGTTCCTTCACTGCGGCGGCTCAGGATACCTGCTTGCCACATTACCTTTAAGTGCTTAGACACATTTGCCTGAGACGTTTGTGTTGCCTCTACCAGTTCTTGCACACATTTTTCTTCATCCCGTAGTAAGTGCAGCAGCCGCAGACGCATCGGCTCGCTTAACAAACTGAAGTATTCAGCTACTTGTTGCACTACTTCTGGTGGTACAGGCAACGTTTGTTTCATCAGGTTTGACCCACAAGGACGGACAAAGTTAACAGTGACTCATTCCATATATAGATTAATACTTAATCGGGGTTAATTCTCATCAAAGGTTGACCATATTCTACAGGTTCGCCATTTTGCACCAAAATTTCCATCACTTGCCCAGAAACTTCGGCTTCAATTTCGTTCATCAGCTTCATCGCTTCAATAATACAGACCGTTTGACCTGCCTTGACGCGATCGCCTACTTCCACAAATGGTGCTTCTCCTGGTGCTGGTGCGCGATAAAAAGTACCCACCATGGGTGACTGTACTTGTACCCAACGCTGTTCTATGGGAGAAGGAGCATTGACTGGTGCTGATGCTCCTGCATTTTCGGCAACACGATTGGCATCTGGTAATTGGTTTCCTGGTGGTGACACCGATGTCAATCCCGAACTAACCACACCACTTACCGTTGCTTGGCCTAAAGGCGCTTGATTGCTAAAACTTACAGCTTTACGAACCGTTAGCTCAAAATCATCACTTTTGAGCGTGACTTCGGCAATATCTGTTTGTGCAATAGTTGCCAGTAGTTGGCGGATTTCATTAAAGTCCAATGGCACAGTTTTTTCTACCTCGACCTAACCGTAAACGAAAATTTTATGTGTGGCAGGGATATAATCCCTCATGAAAAGGGATTGAAATCGGAGTACCAATTGGAGATTTGTGGTTTTGGATTGTGGTTTCAAGGGTTTGACTTACGCCTTTATCCTCAATCACAAACAATCCTCGCCATTCCAGGTTGGTAGCCGCGATGAAAATTATTCCCTGCCTAAATATTTATCTTCTCTGGTATCGATTTTGATCCGCTCACCTTGAGAAATAAACAAGGGAACCATCACAATTGCACCAGTTTCCACAGTTGCGGGTTTAGTACCACCAGTAGCGGTATCACCTTTGACACCTGGATCGGTTTGCACAACTTCGAGCACTACAGAATTAGGCAATTCCACTTCTAGAACTTGATCACCCCAACGAATAACGTTGACTTCCATACCTTCCTTGAGGTATTTGACGCGATCGCCTATTTGTGCAGCACTTAATCTACCTTCTTCATAGGTTTCCATATCCATAAAGACGAACTCTTCGCCCTCTTTATAGGTATGTTGCATCGTGCTTTTTTCTAAGTTGGCTTGTGGTACAGTTTCCCCTGCACGGAACGTTCTTTCTACCACGTTCCCATTCTGGACATTTTTCAGTTTAGTTCTCACAAAGGCAGAACCTTTACCTGGCTTCACGTGGAGAAATTCCACTACGCGCCACACAGAACCATCTAAAACAATAGAGACACCGGGTCGAAAGTCGTTACTAGAGATCATGAAGATAACAAATTTGGCAAGACAATCGGCATTTATTGTACCCTTCAAAGGTCGTAATTAGTCATTAGTCATCAGTCATTAGTTCTGAGACATGAAGGGCTATACTCATAACTCAGCACTCAGCACTGTTACTGTGGGAATATTATTGATGGGTTACTTCCAGTCAACTCTTTGATGCTGAATTTGAGAAATTCCATGTTTAACTTATTAAAGTCCTGGCTGAACCACAGTCTTAAAGTAATACTGCTGGTAACAATATTCTTAGGCATCAGTACAGCTGGGTGGACACCCTCCAGCCATGCTGCCTTACCATCTGGAAATGCAATTACCGATGGCAACGCTTTGTTAAGGTATGCACTCCCTATCGATAATCAACCTGTCAGAAAACTGCAAGCTAGTCTAGAAGACATTTCTAATCAACTGCGAGCTAATAAGCGTTGGGGTGCAGTTTCTAAAGACCTGAGCCAAGCTGCAAGGATTCTTGAACAACCCTCCAAAATCTTAGCAAGCGTTCCTGAAGAACGCCAACCCCAAGCCGAAGCTTGGATAACGGAATTAAAATCTGGTGTAACTGCATTGCAGGAGGTAGCTAACACTAAAGATAAAACTCAAGTGCTGCAAGGCAGAAGCAAGTTGCTCAGTCTTGTGAGTTTACTAGAAGAATCAATGGTGAAGGAATTTCCTTTTACCGTGCCAGTTGAGTACAACAACTTACCACAACTCAAAGGCCGTGCCACCATAGGTATCAAAACCAATAAAGGTAATCTGACCGTAGTTGTGGATGGTTATAGCGCCCCTGTCACCGCTGGTAACTTTGTGGATTTAGTGAACCGTGGTTTTTACAATGGTCTAGAATTTACCCGTTCTGAAGAATCCTACGTACTGCAAACTGGAGACCCTGTTGGTAAAGAAGTTGGGTTTATTGATCCAAAAACCAATAAATACCGCGCTATTCCCTTAGAAATTTTGGTAGAAGGAGATAAGGAACCAACCTACGGTATTACCTTAGAAGAAGCAGGCCGTTATTTAGATATGCCTGTTCTACCTTTTTCTTCCTTTGGTGCATTAGCTTTAGCCCGTCCTGAAAGCGATGTGAACGGTGGTTCTTCTCAAGTGTTCTTCTTCCTATTTGAACCAGAACTCACCCCCGCAGGACGCAATCTTTTAGATGGTCGTTATGCTGTGTTTGGCTATTTAACAGAAGGCAAAGAGATTTTGGATACACTCAAAGCAGGTGACAAAATTGAATCTGCTACCGTTGTTCAAGGTATTGAAAATTTGGTCAAACCAAAAGCAGCATAAGTAATTGTAGGTAGAACAAGGGGGACTTGAGAGCGATCGCTACCTCATTAAGACCAAAGGGTTTAGCAATGCTAAACCCTAAGTCTATCAATTAAATTTCATAACTTTGACACATATTTGTCACGAACATAGAAATTATCCATGTAAAAATTAATATGGCTACAGACCTACTATATGTGGTTAATTGAAAGGCGGGGACTCCCGCCTTTTATTTATAGCATGTTTACTGAGTATTTTGTTCTATATTATACTCAATAAACAAATAACTAGGAGTAGCCCTTTCAAGGTGTCTATTTTTGAGCCTTGGGAGATTCGACCTCTACTCAGGTTGGAGAAATCCTGCTTGAGCAAGTTGGGTCTGTGAACAAAGAATCTCCTTGCTTCTAGCACGGTGAGTGTCAATTGATTGTATCTTATGGGTGGCAAATAAGATTGAGTTATTAATCCTAGAAAAACGAAGATTGATTTTCGGTGGACTGCATAAAAGTTTCAAAATTTCCCTCTGGTGTCCATTGTATTGCTCCGTCTCTACCAGTCAAAAAAATCTGTGTTTGCACTTTATCTAATGCAAACAGAGTTTTAGCATCTAAATCACCAGATGGTGCGATCGCTACTTGTGGTTTTAGGGCTACAACTAAATCAAGCAATGATTCTGGTGGACACCACAAAACCTGAGGTGGAGATAAATCACCTGTTTTTAATAACTCTGCAATTTCTTGCCCTTGAATTCTGCCCACAAATAACCAAGTTTGATCAAAAATTTGCAATTTTAAAATTGGTAATTGGTCATTAATCACTTCCACCATCGTAGAACCAACCTCTACAGCCTGTTTGATCGTTAATGGTTGATAACTTCCTTGACGATTTTGCAACTCTTTTTGAATAATCTGCGTTTCTAGTTCATTATCTAATGAATTAACAGCGTGATAAAAGTTTTTAATATTGATATTTTGCAGTATATTTAACCAACCATCACTTTCATTACCCGGAAATTTACTAGCTATTGCCCAATCAATTTTATTAATACCCTGTTGTTGTAAAAATGGTACAACTGTAAATCTGCCTGTTCCTTCATCTCCACTATTAATTAGAGTATTATTTCCTCTGATTTGCACTACTACTACAGGTTCTGTTCTGGTTGCTAATAATGTAATTCTCAATAAGTTGGTAGCAGAATGCCAAAACGGTATTAATACTACAACAATAGAAATAAAGCCTGCTAAAAACCAACGTTTTTGCCACCACTTAATGAGCCAAGATAAAATAATCAAGCTATAAATAGTTAACATCTGCCAAGTGGCAATACTACCAACAACAACTGCATTACCTGGCAGACCACCAAAAAAATCTACCAACTGAATTAACCAATGTGTTGGATAATATAAAAAACTAGCAAGTGTACTACCTGCACTCGGCAAAATTAAGCTAGCCAAAGCACTAACCATCCCACCCAAACTAATTAGAGAAATTAGTGGTGTAGAAATAATATTGAGTGGCAAACTATAAGTTGGCACAACTCCAAAAGTGAAAAGTTGTAAAGGTAGAGTCCAAATAGTTGCTGCCAAAGGAACAGCGATCGCGCCAGCTAATAAAGGTGGTATCCAATCTAACCGCTTTGTAATTGGTGAGACAGTGGTAATTAACCCCAAAGTTGCCAAAAAACTCAATTGAAAGCCTAAATCCCAAATCCACAAAGGATTAACCACTAACAATATAGTTGCCGCTAACAGCAAAGACCCTAATTGCTGTATCCTTCTCTCCAAAGCCAACCCTACTAAAGCTGCAAAACCCATAATCACAGCCCTAAGAACCGCAGGCTGGAACCCAGTTAAACATAAAAAAGTAATTAAACCTAAACTACCTAAACTAATTTGCGTAACCTTTTTTGCTCGCTTTGTCAGTTGTAATATCACTCCCAAAATTAGAGAAGTTTGAAACCCAGAAGCTGCCAAAGCATGAGCTAATCCAGCCTTCACAAATAAATCACGGACATCATAGGGTAAATCAACAGCCTTACTACCCAAAACCATCGCACTGACGAGAGGCCCTTCTGGTACACCCAAAAATCTCACTTGCGATCGCACAATTATCTCTCTAACCTGCCACCATCCCCAAGGCCTTTCTTCATCTACAACACTCACTTGCTGTCCAGCCAACCCCGCAAATGTCCCTTCCTGTTGCAGATATTTCTGAAAATCAAAACCACCAGGATTAGAAGCTGCCTTAGGTTTATACAACACTCCAGTCACTTGAATCTGTTGACCAGAATATAAACCAGTCGCTTGGAGAATCGGTACAGTTACATATAACTTGCCTGAAACCCCTTTTTTGGGTACTTGACCTTGCTCATTTTTGACCTCATCTAGCTGCGTTACCTTTAACCAAAACTGTCCCTTCTGACTACGAGTCATCCTTGGATGGCTAGCTACTTCACCACGTACAATCACCAATTGCTCTTGACGACTTTTATTGCCATCTACAACAAACTTACTAATGTCCTTAACTTCTGGTTGAGGTAATCGCCATTGAAAATAAAAAGTTGCCAATAAACCTACTAAACCAGCTACTATCCACACTCTGGGATCGGGAGTATTTTGCCAGCTATTTGCCAATGTCTTCGTAGCACCTGTAGCTTTCTGCCTCTGAGAACTCAACCACCAATTTCTATACACTCGACGAAAAAAAACAGCCCCTACTATTCCCAAACCGAAAATCCCAGCACCACCACCAGGAACTGCCGTCAACAATAAACCTAGAATATAGCTAAGACAAACAATTACCCCACTCACCTGCATCATAAAACCCTATTGCCAAAGCACCCAGTGCAGAAATTACAAGATAAAGCCTATGGGCATTTTAAGCATATTTAACCTACTCAACCAGTTTGGCTCACAATATCTTGTCCACTTTGGCTTTGGCAATAGCAGCATTATAGAGATAAGCCCAAATTAAAACCTAATAAAGCATGAACAAACAACAATCCCAAGGCTGCTGTCCCTAAGTAAGCATGAACAGCCCGTAACGGCTTTTTATCTCCAAAAAATCCACTCAGAGAAATCACACCATTGACTAATAGCAAAATCAACACAATCGAACCAGTCCAAAAATGAGGACTTTCAAACAATGGTTGATGCTGCATCACCAGCGATAAAACCCCACCAGTGTAACCACCCGCCAAGAAAATAAACATCCAAGGAGCAAGTATTCTGTGGGCACCTCGGCTTTGAATTGCTGCGTCCTTATCTGTACCCTCCAACAACTTGCCACGCCAACCAGCAATACCTACAAAAGTCCCCATGACAAAAATGACAATACCCATCATCATTGGGTGTCCCCAATGCACAATTGGTTCTGGAATCCCCAATGCACGAAACCAAGCAGCTAGAGGTTCTAAAAACTCTTTAATGTTGTTCACCATATTTTATCCAACTCTTCCAACAAGCAAAATCGTTACCAGGCTCAACCTGATAACGAATACATTTTAGATACCTTGCATCCTCAATAGTTTTCAATTTTTGAGCAAAGGAAATCCTAACTTTTCCCTTTGTTCCACATATAACTGTGCTACCCGTCTTGCCAAATGCCGAATTCTACCAATGTAACGAGTTCTTTCCGTCACAGAAATTACTCCTCTAGCATCCAGCAAATTGAACATATGTGAACACTTCAAAACATAGTCCAAACTAGGTAAAACTAGTCCCCGTTCCGATAACTGGTTAGCTTCCTGCTCGTATAAATTGAACAGCGTCAACAACAACTCTGGATTTGACGCTTCAAAATTATAGGTACTCTGCTCAATCTCATTTTGCAGAAAAATCTCACCATAGGTAATATTGTCTGTCCATTGAATCTTGGTAATTGCCTCTACCTCTTGCAGATACATGGCTAGACGCTCTAATCCATAAGTAATCTCAATTGACACCGGACGGCAATCAATACCCCCACACTGCTGGAAGTAGGTAAATTGAGTAATTTCCATCCCATCTAACCAAACTTCCCAACCAGTACCCCAAGCACCCACCGTCGCATCTTCCCAGTTATCCTCCACAAACCGGATATCGTGGTCTTCAGGACGAATACCCAACGCTCTTAAAGAATCAAGATAAATTTCTTGGATATTATCTGGTGAAGGCTTAATCAAAACTTGGTACTGATAATAATGCTGGAAACGATTTGGGTTTTCACCATAGCGTCCATCCGTTGGACGACGACAAGGCTCCACATAAGCCACAGCCCAAGGTTCCGGCCCCAATGCCCTTAAAAAAGTGTGGGGATTCTTAGTTCCTGCCCCCTTCTCCATATCGTAAGGTTGGGCAATCAAGCAGCCTTGGTTACTCCAAAACTGATGCAATACAGCTATTACAGATTGAAAATTCACGCTTCATCCATCCTTAGACCGCACAATGCTTCAACCATTTTTGCTTAAACCCAGCATTGTGAGCAGCTTTCAGCCACGAAAAAATTTTTTCCAAAAAAACCAGAAAAAAGAGTTGACATAGGAAAGGAGGTTCGCTATATTAATTAAGTGCCTGAGAGCGAAGCGAAAAGAAGCGACGCTGGAAGCGCACCGAACCTTGAAAATATTATAGTTTGAAAGCCAGTATACAACAAGACCCTGCGTCAAGTAAAGAAAATAACCTTGACTGAGGTTGAAAAGCAGTCGAAGAGCTAAAAGCAAACTTAACAAAACGGAGAGTTTGATCCTGGCTCAGGATGAACGCTGGCGGTATGCTTAACACATGCAAGTCGAACGGGAATCTTAGGATTCTA
>NZ_JACJTT010000046.1 GCF_014698825.1 Richelia sinica FACHB-800 | reverse complement strand
AATGAATTTATAATCACTATCAAATAGATATACTTTAATGTTTCGCCCAAAATCTAACATATTTTGGGCTGTTTTTATCGCATTTTTCTTAACATTCAACACTTCTGCTGTTAAATATACTTAATTTATATAACACAATTTATGGAAGTGAGCATCCAGAGATAGAAAGTTTAGCCACAGAGATTGATTTAGATTTTTTGCTAAAAGACATGTCTAAAATGATTGCTTCTATGGAAGTAGGAACTCAACGTATTCGGGATATAGTTTTATCGCTGCGTAATTTTTCGCGGATGGATGAAGCAGACTTTAAAGCAGTTAATTTACATGATGGGATTGAAAGCACTTTATTAATTTTGCAATTTCGCTTGAAAGAAAAAACTGAACGACCAGAAATTCAGGTTATTCGAGAGTATAGTGAATTACCGCTAGTAGAATGCTATGCTGGCCAATTAAATCAAGTATTTATGAATATCTTGGTTAATGCAATCGATGCTTTTGAAGAGAGCAATATTGGACGAACTTTTGAAGAACTGAAAGCACATCCTAATCAAATTAGAATTAAGACTCAAGTTATAGATAATCAAGTGATAGGAATAAGAATATCTGATAATGGCAAGGGAATGTCAGAAGATGTTAGAAACCGAATTTTTGATCCATTTTTTACTACAAAACCAGTAGGTAAAGGGACAGGAATGGGTATGGCTATTAGCTATCAAATTATTACCGAAAAACATCAAGGCACATTAGAATGTATTTCGACCATTGGACAGGGAAGTGAATTTATCATCCAAATTCCGTTGAAACAATAAAAATATTGGGTATTATGAGATAGTATCGAAACTTTTTTTCTTTATCTTTGCTGCATATAAATCAACCTAATTAAAAACCAAATTTTCAAAAATTTATGAAAATTATTAAAAAAATCTTAGCAGGTACATTTTTGACTATTGGTCTAGGGGTACTAATGCTTGGTACTAATGACTTAATTGACCAGAAAAAAACTGATGAAGATAAAGAAGGAGCATTAGCAGCAATAGTTATCCTGGGTCTACCTTCAACAGCTATTGGTACATGGATTATCTGGAGTTTACAGCGACAATACCAAAAGGAACTACAACAAATTTATCTAAATAAAGAGCAAATGTTTTTGCAATTGTTAGAACAAGAACAAGGAAGAATTACAATCACAAAATTTGCTTTATATGCTCAAATTCCCATTGAAGAATCTAAACAGTTTCTAGAAGAAAAAGCCAAACAACTGAATGCGAATTATGAAACCAATGAACAAGCAGGAATTATTTATATCTTTCCTGAATAAAGGAGATTATATAAATAATTTGAGTTCAATAAGATTATTTTAGATAATGTTAAACTTGTAGCTATTTTCTAACTTAGAACTTAAAATAACCATTAATACTGTTTGTGGGACTTAAGTACGACTTCCGAATCTAGCCTTTGTAGCTATCCTAGCTAGTCGTGCTGCCACTCCCCGAACAGTACCCAGATGAACAAAGTTAATCTGCCGACAATGAACATGAATTGGATTAACCAACATCAAAAGGTGGCCAGGGAAGATTTAGTCATGTTCATTAATGCTTGTCTTTCCTGCACAGGACAGCGCGAGTTCTACAATGATGGTTATGGACAGCGTGTATCGATTGATTTTTTACATGATTATATTTTAGGTAATTACCGCTTGCTCTATACCCGGACTTTGGCAGCAGGGATTAATCATTTTAATCAAATGCAGATTATCCTCAAGTTATTAGCCTCTGGAAAACACACCCTTCCTGAACATCGCCAAGAAGAAGGGGCTTTAATTACTGCGGCATTAGCAGGACTACCACCACAAAGAGGGTGGGAAGTATTACAACAATTACGGAAAAGAGGTATTAATAATCGTCGTAGCCGAGCGATCGCTCGTGATTATCTCCAGCATAGACGAGATATTCACTTTGATGCTATCAAGTATCGCTCTAAATTGCGAGCGATCGCTTCCCATGCCCACCTCACTCTCCCAGGAGAATTAGGTAACTTCCTCTTTGGTAAATGGAAACAACAAGTTTACGAAACAGAACTATTTGAGACATTCCGTCAAGCCCACTATAGTGCAGAAGCCATTTATCAACTACCCTTTACAGTGGCCGAAGGTTTAGCCGCAAAACATGGTATTAAACGAGAAGTGTTTTTGTCCCGCATCCAAGACCAAATGACCTTGAATGAAAAATTGCGCTTGCAAACTTCAGCCAAGGGTACAGAGGTGGAAATTGACATTAATTTAGGTCGTCTGCCTTTGACTCGGTTAGCACTGTATATCCTTTCCTTGCCTTTAAACACTCGTCAACAGCAGTGGGATATCTTCAATCAAGCATTAGAAAAATCTGCGGCTTTGACATTAAAAAAATCACCTCTCAAACCCAGACGAGTGGCAGCGGTTTTAGATTGCAGTTACTCCTGTTCTGGTTCCACTGAAAAACATCGTCGTCCTTTAGGAGTAGCCTTAGCTGCCCATTATCTACTCAAAGCAGCATCCCAGGCATACCAAGCATTTTGGACAACACCAACCAATGACCCACTACTCATTCTCCCCCGTGGACAAACGAATTTAGCGACACCTCTATTAGATGCTTTAGATTGGGGTGCAGATTTAGTGGTTATCATTAGCGATGGTTGGGAAAACGACCCCCCCAACGGTGCATCAGAAATTCTGCGAATATATCGTCATCGTTTAGACCCTAAACAAAAAACTTCCATTGTCCACTGCAACCCTGTTTACAATGCTGATGATTTTTCTCTACATCCCCTTAGTCCCGCAGTCCCCACAGTGGGATTAAGAGATGCAGAAGATTTACCCACCATGTTAGGTTTTGCTCGATTTGCTGAAGGTTCTGCATCTTTAACTGAACTAGAGGAATATTTAGCTGCACGAGTCAAACAAATGTTAGGGAGATAGGGTGAGGGTGTACTTAGCTGGATAAGTGTTTTTTACTGCTAACCAGTTACTAGCAATAGGCATTCGCCAACCAGTACCAAAGGCACGGTCAGTGATTTTTAGTCCTGGTGGTGCTTGTCTACGCTTAAATTCAGCACGGGCTACCATTTGTAAGATGCGGTCTACTGTTGCTGGGTCATGACCTGCGGCAACTATCTGTTCTGTTGATTGATGGTGATGAATCAGACGTTGTAAAATATCGTCTAAGATGTCGTAGGGTGGTAAGGAGTCTTGGTCAACTTGACCGGGTTTGAGTTCTGCACTGGGTGCTTTAGTGAGGATATTTTGGGGGATGACTTCTGTTCCTTGAGAATTCAGCCAATGACACAGGGAATAAACACGAGTTTTGGGCACATCTGCAATGACTGCTAACCCACCATTCATATCACCGTAGAGAGTGCAGTAACCAACGGCCATTTCTGATTTGTTACCAGTGGAGAGGAGTAGATAGCCAAATTTATTAGCGATCGCCATTAATAAATTACCGCGAATCCGTGATTGAATGTTCTCCTCCGCAATACCAAATTCTGTACCTGCGAATAGAGGTGCTAAGGAATGCTCAAATCCTTGCATTAATTCCCCAATGGGGATAATTTGTGTTTGAATACCCAAATTTTGACCTAAAGCCAAAGCATCGCTAATGGAGTGTTCCGAACTGTAGGGAGAAGGCATCAACACACCCAAAACATTTTCCTTCCCTACAGCTGCTGCGGCAATGGCTGCAACTAATGCAGAATCAATCCCACCACTCAACCCTAGTATAACTTTAGAAAAACGGCATTTGCGGGTATAGTCTCCCACTCCTAAAACTAAAGCGTGCCAAATTTCCTCATCTTCAGAAGCGTAAGCAGGTAACACAGAACTGGGTTGTAAATCCTGCTGTTTTTCGTCAAATTCCACCATCACTAAATCAGTTTCAAAACCTTGAGCACGACAGATAATTTCCCCTTGACGATTGAGGGCAAAACTACAACCATCAAATATTAAATCATCATTTCCACCCACTTGATTAGTATAAATCATCGGTTTTTGGAAATGTTCTGAGCTATGTTTGAGCATAGCTTCCCGTAAATGTTGTTTGCTGACTGTGTAAGGTGAAGCAGACAAATTGACAATCAAATCCACACCTAAAATTGCTAAATCAGCAATGGGATTAACAGCATAACTACGTTTACCCCAAAATTCTTCATCATTCCATAAATCTTCGCAAATAGTGACACCAATATTAATATCATCAAGGCTAAAGTAATTAGCTTGTAACCCTGGTTCAAAATAACGATTTTCATCAAATACATCATAGGTAGGTAAGAGTCGTTTGTGAAAATATTGACGCACTTTACCTGCTGATAATAAAGCAATACTATTAAACAAGCTTTTTCCACCAGAAATATGTGCTTGAGGATTGGGGGTAACTGTTCCTACTAACACAGCTAGCTGAGGAGGCAAATCTTTAGCTAGTTGTTGCAATGTCATTTCTACAGCATTAACAAAGCTAGGATTAAGTAACAAATCTCTGGGAGGATAGCCACAAATAGACAATTCAGGTGTTAATAATAAACGCGCACCTGCTGCTGCTGCTTGTTGTGCTGCGACGAGAATTTGTTGAGCATTTTTAGGTAAGTCACCAATGATGGGATTAAGTTGGGCAATGGCAATTTTCATAAGGAGTTCAGGAGTCAGTAGGGGCGGGTTTACAGATATCATCAACTATGAACGAGAACTTTGGTAAACCCGCCCGTACAGGAGTATGCCTACGGCACCCTGGGCGAACAGAAGCCAGTAGGGGCGGGTTTACAGATATCATCAACTATGAACGAGAATTTTGGTAAACCCGCCCGTACAGGAGTATGCCTACGCCACCCTGGGCGAACGGGAGTTTAGGATCGCTTTGCAAAGCGAGGAAATTCGCTAACATAAATTGCAGAAAAAGAAGGGATAAATATCAGAATTAATAAAGAAATATATGAATTTATTCTCCATACTTTCCCTACCTTAAATAAAAACTAGTGGTTTATCTTTTAAAGGAGCAAAAGCTTCGGCATCAAATTTATATAAACTAGCTGGACGGCCTGCACCTCTAGATACTTTAATGCCGGTATCACATAAAAAACCTAATTTGAGTAGACGCGCTCGAAAATTAGAATAATCTGAGAAATTTTCCCCTAAAACAGTGGTGTATAGCTGATATAAGTCATTTAAGGTGAAGGTTTCTGGTAAAACATCAAAAGCAACGGGACTATATTCTAATTTATTTTTCAAGCGTCTGTGTCCATAGGCCAAAATTTCATTATGATCAAATGCTAATTGTGGCACTTGTTTAATAGGATACCAAGCAATTCCCGCGACTCGATCAGCGATTAATTCTGCTTCCTCAAATCTGACTAAAGCAAAATAACTAACAGAAAGATAGCGCACACCATAACTATCTAGGCTTTCTCTTGGGTCGCGTTGGGGTCCACCAAAAGTGTATAGTTGTTCTAGATAGAGATTGTTAACCTTAATTTTCTCTGCCATAATCCGATAGGCAGCGTCTTCTAAAGATTCTCCTTGTCTAACTAAAGTACCGGGAAGACTCCAATAATTCAAAAATGGTTCTTGCTGTCGCATCACCAAAAGAACTAAGAGTCGATTTTGGGCTGTGTCTACAGAGAAAATTACATTATCAACACCGACTTTGAAATCAGCTAAAGGTTGTTGATGGGTAGAATTTATAATCTTTTTGGGGCTGCGTGCTGGCATTTATCGTACAAATGCTCTCGATGGATATAGGCAAATACAGGAGGGATGAGAGTTTCGGGATCTCTTTGTTCACGGAAAGCGGTAGAAGAGACATTTAAACCAGTTAAACTAGCGATCGCTATTTTTCCTCCTAGCTGGTTAATTTTCTCTACACTAGAATCATCTATCGCATAACCTGGTCTCGGAATTACCAGTAATTGCACTTCCTGTAACAAATCTTCAATGTGATACCACCTGGGTAATTGATTCAATAAATCAGAACCAATGACTAGGATAAATTGAGTATGATCACCCCAACGAGCTTTCGCTTTTTCTACTGTTTCCCAGGTACGCCAGCTACTCAATTCTTGTTCTAAAGAAATGTTGTGTTTGGGCTGGTCTATATCTTCAATTAATAATTTTAGCATGGCAGCGCGATGAGCCAACAACGTTTGCTGAGATTTAAAAGGATTATCTGCTGCCCAAACTGCCACCCAATCGTAACGCTCAGATAACCACTTGACAATTTCTTGATGTCCAGCCGTTGGGGGGTCAGCACTTGTACCAAATAAAGCAATTGTTTTCAACATTTTCAGGAGTTTAAATTTTTGTTCTCTCAGTTAATAGTTGTAATTCTTGAGAAATTTCTACTTTGATGGAACTTGGATTATCTAAACGTCGTGTTTCCATTGGTAAACTAGCTACTGAATTGGCGGTACGTTGGCGAATTGTGGTTAAATTTTCTGGTGGTTGTAATTTTTTACCTGCTTGCATTACCAACTGCAATAAAGGTTTTTCTACACCATAATTTTCATCTATTAGCCCTAGCCTATCTGCTTGTATCTTTCCATTCACAAATGAGCGAAAAATTTGCTTGCGTCCTGGATAAGTAAACTTACCACTCGACTGTTTCATAACTGGAATGCCATCAATGTCTACGAGTTTATAAACTCCATTAACTGGAGAACCTGTCACAAGTTTTGTTCCTACTCCATAACCGTCTATTTCTGCACCTGCTGTTTTCAGTCTGTGTATTTCCCACTCATCTAAGTCACCACTGGCAAAAATAGTCACATCTGGTAGGAGCGATCGCACCTGTTTTGATAAACTAACTAAATCGCCAGAATCTAGCCTCACTCCAGTTAATGAGATTTCCCTGCTGTTCACCTTCCGCCCCAATCTTTCAGCCGCAGCAATGGTATCGTAAGTATCAATCAACAATGGCGCACCAGGAAAATATTGATGAAACGCTGTAAACGCCTGTTCTTCACTACCTTCTAGGGCGGACAATGCCATCACTAAAGCGTGTGCCATTGTCCCACTTGGTTTTTCCCCTAGTTGCAATGCCGCTAACACATTAGAAGTAGAATCCAAACCCCCAGCTAAAGCCGCCCTAGCAGCCCATAATGACCCTTGGGGACTAAAAGCCCTCCTTGTGCCAAATTCCAACAATGTTGCTTTTTCACCAGCCACATCACGCAATCTAGCCGCCTTGGTGGCAATTAAGGTTTGGTAATTGAGAGTATTTAAAAGATAGGTTTCTACTAATTGGGCCTGCCATAAAGGTGCTTCCACCCGTAATAATGGCTCATTGGCAAATACTGCCGTCCCTTCTGGTACTGCCCATACATCTCCAGTAAAACCACCTTCTGTCAGCATAGACCAAAAGCGATCAGGCGCATGGTTGAAAATGCCCGTGCCTTGTAAAGCTGCCACCTGGTCAGAACTAAAACGAAGACTACTCAAATATTCCAAAGCTTGGGCTAAACCCATAGCGATTAGATAGCCAAAACCCTCCGGTAAGCGTCTAGCAAACAACTCAAAGCTGGCTTGTTTTTGTTCAATACCTTCACCTGTATAACAAGCTGCCATTGTTAGCTGATACAGGTCTGTTAACAAGCTGTAATCTTCTGGACTGATATTTAGTTTTGGAGTTTGGTCAATTTTTTGCCTGTCGTCTACCGCTGAGGAAGTCGTCATATCAGCATGTCTCACCAAAAGTGATTTGCTTATTATGGTAGAATCTACCATAATTAATGTCAAGTATCAGCACAAAAATACTCGAAAAGCTGACTTTAAGAGGAAAGTAATTGTTTATTTTTTCATAAATTCAAATTTATTTATAGTGATTAGCCATAATTGGCTGACTGTTCCATAAACTGTCCACTGTGACAAACTCATACCCTTGCTGTAGAAGCTGGGGAATCAAAATTTGGATAATATCTGCAACATCTTCTCCACCGCACATCCCATCATGTAAAACAATCAGTGACCCACCTGTCACTTGTTGCAGCACACGCTGCACAACTATATTTACACCTGGTCTCACCCAGTCTTCTGGAACCACACTCCACATCACTGACCGGTAATTCCATTCTCGAAATAATTTCAACGTCTTGGGTGTAAATAAACCATTGGGGGGTCGAACGTCTCGTACTTGGGTAGGGTGTAAATTGCAAGCACTGTAAATCGCAGCTTGGGTTTTTTCTAAACTCTGCTTGAGTTCTGGAGGAGATAGGAGAGGAAAATTATGATGTTCATAACCATGTAACCCTATCCAGTGTTTACGACTGACTGCTTGAGCAATATTGGGATAACGATTAACACAAACACCCAGCCAAAAGAAACTAGCTGTTATGTTGTAACGGTCTAAAATTGTTAAAACTTGCGCTGTATATTCAGGATGAGGCCCGTCATCAAAAGAGAGTGCGATCGTTTTGCTATTGGTGCTTCCTGACCACAGACATTGTGGAAAACTAGGTTTCAGGACACGATAAATCAACGGTAAAAAAGGGGCTAAAGGCATCATTATTCATTTGCTCTGACCCCACACAGAATAGTTACTATAGCAAATTAATTCAACCGTAAATCTTGTGTTCTGATTGCCATATCGAGTTTTTATTTTCTTTCGGTCTAGATAAACAATCCTAAATCATAGTTAACTAAACCTACGGACTATTGAGCATATGTATAAATTAACTTAGTACGTAAATTAAAACGTTAAATCACTAAATATTGATATTGATTTTGCCTTAAAGTATAACCTTTGTGTTTAGACATATTAACCTGTAATCCATCACAGTTAAGTCAGATCAATTAGTAGTTATCTACTCTTCATCTACAACCTAAATAGATCCTATTGGTGAATGTAAAGAAATGTAAATATAACTTTTATCGTCCGTAATCTTCCTGGAAGGGTTTGTAGATTAACTCCAGGAAGATAACCGCAAAGCTACTCAGGGCAAGTCTTCTATCACACAAAAAGATTCTCAATTACTCAGAGTTTTTAGCATAAATCTGTGTAAAAGGGGCTAGAAATCAAAATTTAGATGAATTATACAAATTTATCTAAATAAGCATTTCCTAGCAAAAACTATCGTGAGTTGTTCTAATAAAAATCTACAAAATTAGGAGAAAATATCATGGCAATTACATGGATTCCCGGCCCCGGTGCAACTGCTGGTGCAGATGTTGGTACTAGTGATGCTGCTTCAGATATATTAAGTGGTTTAGGCGGCAATGATGTCCTGGTCGGTGGTGGTGGTAATGATATCCTCATTGGTGGTACAGGAAATGACACCATGTCCGGTGGTACAGGCAATGATACGTTTTACGTTGATAGCACTGGTGATAAAGTAATTGAAAATGCTAGCGAAGGTATAGATACGGTATATTCTTCTGTTTCCTATACCCTAACTAACAATGTAGAAAATCTTGTCCTCACGGGCACTGCCTACTACGGGTATGGTAATGCCTTAAATAACAAAATTACTGGTAATGGTAGTAGCAATTATCTGTGGGGTGGAGCAGGTAATGATACTATCTCTGGTGGAGCAGGTAACGATACCATTTCTGGTAGTATAGGAAATGACTCCATGTCAGGTGGTCTAGGTAATGATCTGTACTACGTTGACAGCACTGGGGATATAGTGACTGAAAATGCTGGTGAAGGCACAGACACAATATCTTCTTCCGTTTCCCGTACCGTCAGCAGCAACGTAGAAAACCTGGTGCTCACAGGTACAGCCTCCAATGGATATGGTAATGCCTTAAATAACCAAATTACTGGTAATGGTAGTAGCAATTATCTCTGGGGCGCAGAGGGTAATGATACTATCTCTGGTGGAGCAGGTAACGATACCATTTCTGGTGGTTTAGGTAGTGACTCCATGTTGGGTGGTCTAGGTAATGATCGGTACTACGTTGACAGCAGTGCAGATAGAGTAACTGAAAATGCTGGTGAAGGAACAGATACAGTATATTCTTCCGTTTCCCATTTCCTAAGCAGCAATGTCGAAAATCTTATTCTCACAGGTACTGCCTATTACGGGTATGGGAATGCCTTAAACAACAAAATAGATGGTAATGGCAGTAATAATTATCTGTGGGGTGGAGACGGTAACGATACCATTTTTGGTGGAGCAGGTAACGATACCCTTGCTGGTAGTATAGGAAATGACTCCTTATCTGGTGGTTTAGGTAGTGACTCCATGGTAGGTGGTCTAGGTAACGACAGATACGTTGTTGACAGCACTGGGGATATAGTCACTGAAAATGCGAATGAAGGAATAGATGCGGTATATTCGTCTATTTCTTACACCCTAACTAACAATGTAGAAAATCTTATCCTGACTGGTACTGGTGCTATTAATGGATTTGGTAATGCCTTAAATAATGATATTACTGGCAACAGCAGCAGTAATGTGGTGAGAGGATACGATGGCAATGACTATATATTCGGTCTTGGAGGTGCAGATACCATCTATGGTGGCAATGGCAACGATGTGTTATATGGCAATGATGGCGCAGATAAGCTCTATGGTGACGCAAACAATGATACCCTCGTTGGTGGTGCTCAATTAGATAGTTTATATGGTGGCAGTGGAAATGATGTCTATTATGTAGATACTGTAGAAAATCCTGAACTTCTTACCTACGTATTTGATACTGTTTCTGAAAGTGCAGTTTATTTCGTTAATAACATTATTGTAAGCGGTGGAATTGACACTGTGCGGGTGTCAGTTGATGGTTTATCTGGCTATACTCTCACCGCCAATATAGAAAACCTGGAATTAATTGGCAATGCAACCAAAGGAAACGGTAACGCTCTCAATAATAGAATTACGGGCAACTTATTGAACAACTACTTATATGGTGCTGGAGGCAACGATACCATTTATGGTGGTGCAGGCAATGATACCCTGGGTGGTTTCGGCAATGGTACTAATGAAAAAGATACTCTCTATGGAGACGCGGGATCTGACTATTTCTTACTAGGTAATGACAATAGTGTATTCTACACTGGCGATTCAGCTAATGGCTATGGCGCAATCATGGACTTCCAAGGAGGTACTGATAAAATCGTTGTCAAGGAAGGTACTTACCAGCTAAGTGCGGTTAGCTTTAATCTAGGTAGTACGAATGCAGATACAGGTATTTACTTTGGTACGGAATTAATTGGGGTGATTGTAGATAGAGATCAGTCCCAGATTAGTTTAACTCAGGACTTCATTTATGAGGAGCCAATCATCATTGGCTAATTTGAAGTTGACTGCAACTTAACTGATTGATAAAAAATTAGGACTTACGCACAAGTTACGAAAGAATAAACCACGAAGGAACGAAGGAAACGTTCGCGTAGCGTCCCGTAGGGATAGGAAAGAGATTTTTAGAGATATTTTGCGTAAGTTCTGAAAATAATAATTTAGTTGGAGGTGTATAAAGTATGCCTCCAATTTTTCCTGTTGACTGATTGACTCAAAATTAGCGATTCATACCTTCATCTGTAACAAATTCTGTAACAACACCCTGGTTTTGCCCTCCACTCGTCTAAATTGATGAGAAATCTGGGGGAAACCCTTGAGGGAGGGGTTATGTTCTTTAAAGATATCCGAGATTATCAAATTCTGTTTCTCGGTTCATTTTTGATTTTGGGTATTGGGACAAGAGACTGGACACTCAAACCAGAATTAATTGGTATAGCGATCGCTACTTGTTTGACGATGCAATGTCTTTTGTCCGTTGTCACCAGTAAATCACAAGGTTTCCAAGACAAAATACAACTATCAAATCTGCGTAGTGCTTTAATCACTGGACTAGGGTTAAGTTTGTTGTTACGGGCTGACCATTGGACAACCATGGCTTTAGCCGCAGCAGTTGCCATTACTAGTAAATTTATCTTGCATATTGGTCATAAACACTTCTTCAACCCTGGCAATTTTGGCATTATTTCCGCCCTAGTCCTTACAGGTGATGCGTGGGTATCACCGGGACAATGGGGTGATGAATGGTGGTATGGACTGTTATTTATTGGTACTGGCGGCATGATTTTACAACGCATCGGTCGTTGGGATACCACCGCTGCTTTTTTAGGTGCTTACTCCTTATTAGAGGCAGTACGTAATCTGTGGTTAGGGTGGACTTGGGATGTTTATGTACACCGCTTAATGAGTGGTTCCTTACTACTATTTGCCCTATTTATGATCACAGATCCCCGTTCCATTCCTAATGCCAAACTAGGGCGGATAATTTGGGCATTGTGTATTGCCATTTTGACTTTCATTTTGCGGAATTATTTCTATCTTTCCACTGCTGTTTTCTGGTCTTTATTTGCCTTATCTCCATTGACAATTTTGATTGATTACCTGTGGTCAGCACCGCGATTTGCCTGGCATCCAGAACCAAGGGGGCGGGAGAAAAATGATTTATTAATGATGAATGAGGTGTCAATATGAAATCTCTGCGCTGGTTGATTCCTCTACTTTTAACAGTAGTCACTGTACTGTGTTTTGCACCCGCAGCTTGGGCATTTTGTGGATTTTATGTTGCCAAGGCTGACAGTAAGTTATACAACCAAGCCTCTCAGGTGATTATTGCGCGAGATGGCAACCGTACTGTCTTGACTATGGCCAACGACTTTCAAGGCAACGTCAAAGATTTTGCTGTGGTTGTGCCTGTACCCACTGTCATTAAGAAAGAACAAGTCAAGGTTGCTAATCCAAACATTATCGAAAGATTGGACGCATTTAGTGCCCCACGATTGGTTGAATATTTTGATGCTGACCCTTGCAACCCACAAATTGAGGAAATGGAGGCATTGCCAGCACCAACAGCAGGTGCAACCAGAGGAGGTCTGCAAAATTTGCAGCGCGATCGCAGTTTGGGTGTAACTGTAGAAGCTAGATTTAATGTTGGGGAGTATGAAATTGTGATTCTTAGTGCCAAGGAATCCAATGGATTAGAAACTTGGTTGAAGACCAATGGCTACAATATTCCCCAAGGTGCGAATCAGTTACTTAAACCCTATATTCGCTCCTCCATGAAATTTTTTGTAGCTAAGGTCAATCTGACAGAATTTGAAAAATCTGGTTATGAATTTTTGCGACCTTTGCAAATTTCCTACCAATCTCCGAAATTTATCTTGCCCATTCGTTTAGGCATGATTAACGCCTCCGCAGAACAAGATTTAATTGTCTACGTCCTGTCACCCAAAGGAGAAGCAGAAATTACCAATTACCGTACAGTCAAAATTCCTTCTGATGTCAACATTCCTGTATATATCAAATCAGAATTTGGAGACTTTTATAAATCCATGTTCCAAATTTCTTACATCAAAGAAGACCGGAAAGTTGCCTTCTTAGAATACGCTTGGAATATGGCTAGTTGTGACCCTTGTTCTGCTGAACCTCTCAACCCAGAGGAATTAAAGCAATCCGGGGTTTTTTGGTTGGATAATAATGTTGAACCAAATTCTAATTTTTTACCTCAATTTCGCCGTCCTTTCCCCATTAGCAATGTATTTATCACTCGTTTACACGTTCGCTACACTCGTAATAAATTCCCTGAAGATTTGATGTTTCAAGAAACAGGAAACCAAGAATTTTTCCAAGGACGTTATATTATGCAACATCCTTTTACGGGAGAACTCAAGTGTCGTGCAGGGAGAGAATATAAACGGTCTTTACCTCAACGATTTGAAAACGAAGCCCAAACCCTAGCTAAATTAACCAAATGGAACATTCAAGATATTCGCCGGAAAATGAACCTGAACTACGGCAATTTCTCCACTTCTTGGTGGGAAAGATTGTTTGCTTGGTTGGGACTTTAGGTTTCACTATGATTTTCCGGTGAATCAACTACATTTGTATGACATGTTCGTGCCATGAATGTAAGTAATGCTCAAATCACTAGTCTATGGTTTTAATGATTTAGCCACATGAAAACCAATAATATATGCAGTCATTTGTGGACTAATTCGTGGCAAGGGGACAGTTGATAGGTCTGCTATATATACATTAGCTGAACCATACAATTTCCCAGTATTTGTGACATTGTTCATACCTGTATCTATCGCTTTGTTAAACAAGCAACCTCCCGCTAAATGCTGTTCAGACAGCAAAAACTTGCGACTGTAAACATCAACGTAACGTTCTACTTGTTCAGGTTCATAGGGAATCTTAGTAAACAAGCGAAAGACAAACTTAAATAACCAGTGTGGCTTTTGTCCTAAGCGGTTCAACAATGCCAATTGTTTTTTAATGACGGACTTAGCCACCTCTTTATCTTGATTGAAGCTAGATGGCAATACACCTCGCTTATCTTCGGTAAAGAAGCCTAATGTAATTTCTGAACCATCACCTGAATAGTAACCATCCATTGCCGGATTGAATTTAACAATTGCTGTAATTAACTCTAATTCCTGATCCCATGGTTTACCCTGAATTGTGTTAGATATTCCCATCCACAAATTAATGAAGAAGTTCACCAATTGAATCAGAATTCTCACAAAATTCTTGGTAATGTAAAACAATAAAGGCACTTGAATCACAATCTTTTTTAGCCAATTAGGCAATAAAAAGGTCAAGTATAGGTGTGAGATAATAAACCAGAGCTTTTCAAAGTCTCCAGCAAAGAAATCAAAGCAACAAACAGTAGGCTTACCTTGGGCTTCTGGTTGCCACACCGTCGTTGCAAAGACAGGAACATATACATCTTTTGGGGTAACATCTATTTTCTTATCTGGAACATACACCCCCAGGGGTAGAACAATATGGTCACTCACATATCTGCCAATTTCTGCATTTTCCAATCTTTCTCGCTGTAACCATAGAAGTTTGGGAGTAGCTGCACCCGCACACATAATTAATTTGCCATTATCAGATAGAGGCAAGAACTCTTTTTTATCTGTATCCAGATACTGCACATATATCCCTACACACCTTGCTTTATCCTCTGGGTCATTTGTCAACTCTAACTTGACAACTCTGCATCTAGTTTTGATTTCTACACTTTGGTCAAACCAATTGACCAGGGAAACACCACTATTAGTTCGCTGTCCAAAAAAGTTAAATTGTGTAGGAAAAATATGTAGCCAGTTAGTATTACCTTCTCGATAATTAGGAATATTTTCAATGGTATCAGTGCTGATATGAAAACCTTCTTCTTCGGCAGCTTTGATTACAGTTTTAGTGACCGGGGATAGATTTTTAGTTGGGTTTTCCCTCAAAAATTTTTGGTTGAGTTCGGCTTTGAGACTATCCCAATATGCTTTATCTCTGCCGATATTTTGCGCTAACCATTCAGAGGATTCGTGAATCATTGTGTAGTTGATAGATCCACCACCACCCATAGTGCAAGCCCATCCTGAGATAATTGGAATACCATCAGGTGTTTTTGCTTTGTGTAACTTGAAGATATTACCCTCTGCATAAGATTTAGTCCAATTATTTTGGTGAGTAATATCGCTGGTGTTGAAGAAATCATCTCCTTCTTCAATGACAACTACCTTTTCTATAGGAGACTGCTCAGAATCAAGTTTTAAGTAATGGCTGAGAAATCCACAAGCACCATTCCCCGAACCCACTACAATCACGTCATAGGTCATTTCCTCATCCTCCACCTCAAATTTTTCACACAGCAATCAGACCAATCAAACAATAAACAATTTACGGTCATATGGCGATATAATTCTACTCAAAAAGCAGCTTTAACTATTTTTCTGGGATAATACATTTCGTGATATTTATTCATTTTTAATAATGTACAATTACTATTGAATTAGTTGAACAAATTGCGTACATGGTTAACCAAATACGCTTTGATAATTTGCCCGCAATTTACCATATTTTCGACTGTATTGATTATTTGTTTAGGAATATTCAAGATTTTACATCTGACAAAGATTTAACTTTTGGTAACTAGATACATATTCATAGATTGCAAACATCACCTGACTAGAGATATCAACTTCATTAGACAGCTGGTTAAAAAGAATGTGGAGACGTTCCGACGGAACATCTCTACAAGGGTTTCAACCCATGAAAATTTAATTATCATCAGATGTCTATGGAGTTCAACTAAATATATTAATCAAAATCAACGCAAATTCTGATAAACTGGTTGTAAATTTAATAAGCAGTTAATCACTTGACATGAATCCCTACACTATTTTTCATCAGACCGAACGTCAACGTGTTAGTGATGGTATAGTTAGACCTCTCCTAGAAAATTGCCAACATGCCTCACATATCCTTGTTTTAGTATGGCCACAACTTGGGGATTTTGATAGTCTTGAATATGCGTGGTGGTTACAGCGGGAAGCTCAAAATTGGTCTCCGCAAAAACTGGCTATTCGTGCTGTGGGCATTGGCAACCTGACATCTGGAAAAAAGTTTTGTGAATATACAGGATTTGCACCTGAAAATTTATTTGTTGAACCAGAAGGAGAACTACATCGTCAACTTCATCTCTATTCTGGTTTAAATGTTTCTCTTCCTGGACTTTCTTTGTCTCAAAAAGCCTGGCTTAATTTACTGCTGATGTGTGCAGGTATTGGTAGTCCGGGAACCTTGGCAGAAGTGTTTAGAGGGTACAAGGGAGACCGTCAAGCACCTCAACTCTTTGGAGATGAGGAAATGATTCAAGGAACTCCTTTACCTACCTTTAAAGGTTCCTTTTTTCGGTTAGCAGGGGGAAATGGTTTCCAACGTCCCTTTGAGTTAGCAACTCTCCGACTGAGAAATATGGTAGAGGTATTAAAAAATTGGCACATTTATGTACCAGATTCTGCTTACTTAACTCAACGTGGTGGGACTTTTTTGTTTGACCACCAAGGTCAATTACTTTACTCACATCGAGATCGAGGAATTCTAGGTTTTGCTGCTAATATGAGTCAGCCCCTATCATTTTTATCTTGTGTGGAAACAGAGAATTTGGATATCAAGCAGTAATAAAACCTGTTGATTAATCTTTATAACTCTCCACTGCTTCCAACAAACTCCGTAACATTAAATAAGCAGAAGTTCCACCGGGGTCTTGATGACCAATACTTCTTTCCCCTAAATAGCTAGCTCTGCCTTTTTTGGCTAACATAGGGATTGTTTCTTGTAAACCATGTTCCGCAGCAGCAACAGCTATTCGCAAGGCTGGGACTACATCTAAACCCTCACTCAAGGCTTGTTCATAAGCAGCCACAGATGGAGATAATACGTCTACCATGGTTTTATCCCCTAATTGGGCTTTTCCTCGCTCTAATACCCCATTTAAGCCAGCTTGGAGTAAATATAGTAAGTCTTCAGCTGTTAACTCCTCCTTGTCAGCAGCAATGGCACTAGCCCTTAAAAACCATGTACCATACAAAGGGCCGCTAGCGCCACCAATGCTAGAAATTAAGGTCATACTGACAGTTTTTAAAATCCCGCTAATATCTTGACCTTTCAAAGTACCGATTAAGGTTTTAATTTTTTTAAACCCACGTTCCATGTTGATGCCGTGGTCAGCGTCACCTATGGCTGCATCTAATTCTGTTAGTTCTTCTTTATGATGGTCAATGACGTTAGCATACACCTGTAACCATTCGATAATTTGGGCTTGAGTTACCATCTTATACTCCCCACCGTAAACTAGGCGTTTTTACGGGTGCATCCCAAAGACGTAGCATCTCGTCGTCTAACTTTAACAGTGTGATGGAGCAACCTTGCATATCTAATGATGTAATGTAGGGGCCAATTAGATTTCGCACGATTTGCAGTCCTTCCAATTCACAGATTTCTGCTAGTTTGCGATAGACAAGATAGAGTTCAGCTATGGGAGTCCCTCCCATACTGTTAACAAATGCTAGAAGGCGATCGCCTTTTTGCAAGGGTTTATTTAACAGTTCTAAATCTACCCACTTCTCTTTGACTTCACTCCACTCCCGAACGGTGCGTCGATATTCTGTATCATTAATTATTGTTTGGGCTAAAAGCTCAGTAATTTCATCACCTGATTTTAAAGAAATTCTGTTTCTTCCTGGTTCACCGTGAATGCCAATTCCCAATTCGATTTCATCGTTAGCTAAGGCAAAAGTAGGCGTACCTTTGGCAGGAACTGTACAAGAACTCAGGGCCATTCCCATACTACGCCCATTTTGATTCACCCTTCTACATAAATCGGCTAATTGGTGTAAATCATAACCTTGGTCTGCTGCTGCACCACAAATTTTCTCTGCTAATACAGTTGTTCCTACACCCCTTCTGCCTTGGGTATAAAGACTGTCTTTTACAGCCACATCATCATCAACTAAAATATTCACAGCGCGAATACCTTCGAGGTGAGCTAACTCCACTGCCATCTCAAAGTTCATCAAATCACCACTGTAATTTTTGATGATGTAAAGAATACCTGCACCGCCATCTACTTGCTGGGCCGCTGCTAACATTTGGTCTGGGGTAGGTGAGGTGAAAACTTCCCCAGGACAAGCAGCATCCAGCATTCCCTGACCAACAAAGCCACTGTGCATTGGCTCATGACCGCTGCCACCACCAGAAATAATTGCTACCTTACCTTGTAAAGGTGCATCGGCTCGATAGACAAAAGTCGGCTCATAGTTTACCTTGATTAAATCCCTATGAGCTACGGCCATTCCGGCGAGACTTTCCCGTACAAAGTCCTCTGGCTTATTGATCAGCTTTTTCATTGTTCATATCTGTCTGCAAAGGTGCTAAAACTCAGGATATCTGGTTGTAGCACCAAAATTCCGCGTTTGTGCTGATGATGCCAATTGATATTGGTTAACATGATTCAGCTTGAGGAAACTATCAAAGGCATACCAGGCTAAAACATACCAAGGAATTACCTCTAATTGCAGACCTTTGAGCATCAACTGTCTCACAGCTAAGACGCTTAGTCCTAAAGGAAACAGAAAGCGCAAATCAATCACACCATTGGTGGCTAGTTCCACTCTTTGGTTTAAGTCCAGCACCGCACTGGTGACACCTGTAGCGGCTTCAGTAGTTCCTTGGGTGATATCTGCAAAAATAATGCCTATATCCTGTAAAGTAGCCAGGACATCAGCTAAACTCCCAGAGGTATCATAGTGGTGGATGAGAATGCTACCGTGATGAAAATTAGTCCGCACCTCAGTAATATGCGGTTGGGCCTGGAGAAAATTGGCAATGTGCTGCATTTTCTCTGGTTGACGATGGTCACGGCTAATTCTCAACCTTAGTCTGCCGGGAGTTTGGCTGACAACTTTTGTAGCTATGGGTGTATAGGGGTTTCCTGGCTGAGTAATTTGCGGTTGATGAGGAATGATCACCATAATTGTGGTTGGAAAGAAAGAAGAAGCAAGAAGAAGACAGAAGTTACAGGAGTTCAGAAGTTGCAGGAGTTGCAGAATAAAGGAGTTCCAGAATACAGGAGTTCCAGAATAATTGCTCCTATGAACTTCTGTTCGCGCAGGGTGGCGTAGGCATACTTCTGTACGGGCGGGTTTACCAAAATTCTCGTTCATAGTTGATGATATCTGTAAACCCGCCCCTACTGACTTCTGTTCGCGTAGCGTGGCGTAGGCATACTCCTGTACGGGCGGGTTTACCAAAATTCTCGTTCATAGTTGATGATATCTATAAACCCGCCCCTACTGACTTCTGTTCGCGCAGCGTGCCGTAGGCATACTTCTGAACTTCTGAATTTCTCTCACCTATCTACTGTGACATTGTTATTAGTCGTCCCAGAAGCTTCAAACATTGGTGTATGTCGATTGTTTTCTGCTAATTCAGCTTTGGCTTCTGCTACGATGTCTTCCCAGGTTTCGCCTAGTTCGGCAACAGCACCTTTGCTTTTTTCGTAGGCGACGAGTCCGCCTTTAATCAGCGATTTGGCTAGGGGTTTACCGACACCTGCAACCACGGGAAGGATGACTGGTGCTAATAAAACTGCACCAATACCGACGATGACTCCAGGTGTACCAGCGTTTTCCATTAAGTCTGTAATTTTAGCCATATGTTTATGAACCTCCTGGTTTAAAAATCTGTATAAGCTCTTTAGCGTAATCTACCCGTGAGGGTTTTACGTCTGGCTGATGGTAGAGTGGTGGGGGTAGAAGCTGTGAGAATAGGACGTAAACCGTTGACTCCGGCAACTATGGTGGAACCGTTGTTCACTATGGTTGCGGCTAGGGGGTTAAGTCCAAATACTACAGCGATCGCTAATGCTGCTAAATTGGGAATAGCCACAATAGTTGTATTTTGCTGAATCAATTTTTTGGCTTGGTGAGCAATTTCTATTGCTGTTAACAAACCATACAAGTCATTCTGCATTAACACTACATCTGCTGTTTCACGGGCGATGTCGGAACCGTTGGCAAAGGAGACGGAGACATCAGCGTAAGCTAAAGCAGGTGAATCATTGATGCCATCACCCACAAAGGCTACTGTTTGCCCTTGGTCATGTAGTTGCTGGACAATTGCTGCTTTGTGAGCGGGAAAGGCTTCGGCGTGGGTATGTGATGGAGAAATTCCCAGTTCAGCGGCTACGGCGTTAGCTGTGCGTTGGTGGTCGCCGGTGAGCATATGCACGTCTATGCTTGCGACGTTCAGCAACTGATGAATTATTGCTTGGCTTTCTGTTCGCAGGACATCTCTATATTCTATTTTACCTTGTAATTGACCGTTGCTGGCTACATAGATGTTTGATTCTGCCTGTTCGTTGGCAGTTGGTAAGGATGACATATCTACGCCTTCCTGACGTAGAAATCTTTCACTACCCACATAGACTATTTCGCCTTCAATGGTGGCTTCTACACCTAAACCCAGTTGATAGTTCCATTTATTGCGGTCAGGAACTTCTACTCCTTGATTTTCGGCGTAGCGGATAATGGCTTCAGCGACAGGATGAGTTAATCTTTGTTCTGCGGCCGCGGCTAAAACTAAAACTCGCCATTGGGAAACTTCTGGATGGAAGCTTTCTACTCCTATCACTTCCACTTCCCCTTTGGTGAGAGTGCCGGTTTTATCAAAGACAATGGTATCAACTTGGGCTAGTTTTTCTAAGGCTCTACCACTGCGAATCAAAACGCCATGTTTAGCTGCATAAGTAAGTGCTGCTAATACAGCGGTAGGAATAGATACTCTAATTCCAGTGGCTAAATCTAAAGTTAAGATACTAGCGGCTCTCGCAGCATTGCCACTCAGAGCAAATACTGTCCCTCCTAGTAATAAAGTTGGCAAAACTGCTTTTTCAGCGACTTTCGTCGCATAGTTTTCCATGCGGGTGTCGTGGACTGGTGCTTCTTGCATTAATGTGATGCTTTGTCCCGCACGGGTATTATTACCTGTTTTTTCTACAGTGATATAAATTCTGCCTTCCTGTACCAAGGTAGAAGCAAATACTGGTTGTCCCTTGGTTTTGAAGATGGGTATAGACTCACCTGTGAGTTTTTGTTCGTCGAGTAAGGCTTTGCCTTTAATGATTGTGCCATCTACGGGAACAAGTTCTCCAGGATAAACAATGACGGTATCGCCTTTTTGCACTTCTTGAATGGAGATTTCGACCTTTTCACCGTTTTTTTCTATCCAGACAAATTGTCCTAAGGAACTGAGGAGGTCTAATGTTTGGAGTTGGGAAGAACGGGCAGTGCGATCGCGGATATGTTCACCAATTTCGATTAAACTCAACATCAGGGCAGGTGTGAGAAAATGTCCTTGGGCAGTGGTAATAGCGATCGCTAAAAAATCTAAAATATCAATAGTCAGTTTGCGTTGGGTGACGATTCCTGTCATCGCTCGTTGCAAAACTGGTAAACTGGCAACTCCAATGCTTCCCACTATCAAAATGGAGGGAATTGGTAAACCAAAACTACCTCCTAACACAGCTAAACCAGTCGCTACTGCTGATAAAGATAAACTAGCATTAGTTTTTTCCTCTTCCTGATGAATTTCTTTCGTTGGTTCCGTCGTCTTTTGACTAGCAACAAAGAGTAAATTATTTAAGTTGCAGCGCATCCTGTGTTCTGACACAGCGTTAGTTTCATAGTTAATTACTAAAGATGCTGCTGAAGAATTAATCCGAAAACTGGTAATTAAAGGTTCTGCTTGGAGTAAAGTTTGTAGTTTTTGACAGTACAATCTATCATGCCGTAAATTTGGCACACGCAACCGCAATCTTCCGGGTACTGTATGGATAAAGCTATAACTAATAGCAGCTATGGGAGAGTTAGAATCTTTGTTACTAACAGATAAGGGAAGTTTGATCACCCTACCATTTTCTTCCCCCTGATTATCTGAAGAATCTGTCTCTGGAATTGATGGTAATGAAACTGTCGTCTGTGCCATTCCTTTTCCTCCAGTGCTATTAACTGTGGAATGATTTATAAAGGAAAGTTTGCGAGCATTTCTAAGGAATAAGACATCATTGAGGGCTTCAAGTCTTCCCACAATGTTGATAAATCTATATCTATAGTTATTTCCTCAGACAAATTGGTTAATGCCTGGGTTTCAGGAATGGAAATAAAAGTATCTTGTGGTGTTATTTCTGTGGGTACAGCTAATTCTAGTAACTTTTCCCAATGGGATATACTTATCTCTAGAGGATGATACGTGATGACCACCGAGCTTGCCTGACTATTCACCCGAAAACTACTCACTTGTTGGTCATCTTTGAGTAATTTTTCCAATCTTTGACAGTAGACTGAATCTTGGGCAATCTTATTCACATAAAATCGAATTCTGCCCGGAATTTGATGCACTACTTGATAAACGATTCCTGGTGCTTTTATTTCCGCACTAGATTGTTTCTCCACTTGAGTTAATCCTGGTATTTGTATTGCTTTTTTAGTCAATTTCTGAGCAGTTTTTGTGATCACCGCAGGTAACAACCCCGGTTCTAGAGAATCCATCAGCCATTGAGTTGCATCTGCGGCTAACATATAAACTAAAAATGCCGGCCAACCCCTAACTCTCAATCCTCGCGTCACCACTAACCCAACAATTAAGGGAATTACAGCTGTTGATTGTTTTTGCCAGAAACCAGGGGATTTCAATTCAGCAACATCTATTTGATCAGCAGAAGCAGGATATTTAACATCAAATTCCGTCAATAATCTCAAAACTTGCTGTAAGGAAATCTGACTTTCATCAAAAGTGAAAATCAAACTACCCCGACCAGCATCAGTAGAAATTCGCTCTACCCAATTTTGCTGCTTTAAGTCTTGGGATAGATGCTCAATTTGTGAATTCCAACTACCATCATGAGTACGGATGCGAACACGTCCAGCAGTGGCATGAATAACTTGTAATTTGATTTCATCAACTACTTGATGACTATGTTCATGCTGTGATATTTCCTTGCTGGAATGTTCAATAGATATTAAGTCTGGATGTTCATCCAACTGCGGACTTAACCTATGGTTACTACTGATGGTTTGGGTCATTATTTAATAGCTGCACCAAGTCAGAGATTCACGGTAGCTTTAATATAACTGATTACTTTCTCAATAAGCCTCTTTCTTGAGAATTATTTTATAATCCGTAAGGTTTGCTACCATTTCTTGGCATTTCTTAGTATTACTTAATATCGTCTAGGATCTAGAATCAATTAATATTGAGTTAGATGATTTCTTTTGAACTTCTAAAACTTGCTATTTCACAATCCCAAAGCTCTTGCACCTTGATAGAAAATAAAACTGCTGATCCAAGCTAAAGCGATAGACCAAGCAACAGCCAGAATAGTAAATTTAACACTTTTAGATTCAGTTTTCAGCACAGCTATAGCGGATAAGCAAGGAACATACAAAAGGGTAAATAACATAAAACTATATGCCTGTACCCAGTCTATTTGATTGGCAATCACTCCTGCCAGTTGTCCATCATCATTTTGACCGTAGATGACAGCTAGTCCTCCTAAAACAATCTCTTTAGCGATAAACCCAAAAATTAATGCTACTGCTAATTGAGGGTTGATTCCTAAAGGTGCTAAAAACGGTTGGGTAAACTGTCCAATTATGCCTGATAATGTTTGGGAACTAGCCGCAGGAACACCAGGAGGTAAATTATTTAATGCCCAAATAGCCACGACACCAAAGATAATAAATCTATGAGACCATTTAACAAAATTTTTCACTTCACACCAAGCACGAATCACCATTTGTTTGCCGGTGGGGAAGCGATAGGGAGGTAGTTCTAAAACAAAGGGTTCTTGGTTAGGATAATGATGTTTGAATAATAAGGCTGTAACGATAGTCGCGACGAAACTGAGAAGATATAAGCTAAATAACACTAACGGTGCATGACGAGGGGAAAATAAAGCTGTAGTGATGAATAAAAAGACGTTCAGCCTAGCAGAACACAGGGAAAAGGGAATTACCAACATTGATAACATACGTAGGGCAGGCGATCGCATCACCCTAGTTCCCATAATCGCTGGGACGTTACATCCAAACCCCATCAGGGACATAACAAAGGAACGTCCATCTAAACCCAGTTTGGCCATCAAAGCGTCCATCAAAAATGCGGAACGAGATAAGTAGCCGCTATCCTCGATAATAGCCATCATCAAGAAAAATAAGACAATGACAGGAATAAACGCTGCTACTGTGCTGACTCCTGTATATAACCCATCGATTAAAAAACCGCGTAATAACTCTGGTGCATTTGCCAAAGCAGGAACTAAAACGCTAGTTTGTAACCAATCAAAAATTCCTCCCATCCATTCTTGCAATGGTGTACCCACTGCATAGATAAATTGGAACATGAGATACATCGCTGTGAAAAATATAGGTAGTCCCCACACAGGATGAAGTAAGATGCGGTCAAAGCGAGTAGTTAAATTTTCGTGAATATGGGAGGGAGTATGGACTGCATCTTGTAAAAGATGACCCATTTCTGTAGCAATTTGATGGTCAGCAACTAAATGTTCGGTAATGTCACCCACCACAACAGGAAGATTTTGATGCTGGATACTATCTTCAATTGCCTGATAAGCTTCCCCATAACCGCTACCATATTTAGCGCTAATGGGCATGACTGGCATTCCCAAATGGGCTGACATTTTTTCTGGTTCTACTTCCACACCAAATTCAGGTGCTTCATCACTCATATTCAACAACAGTACAGCAGGTAAACCCAAATGTTTAACTTGCAAAGCTAAACTAATTTGACGGTCGATTTGAGTGGTATTGAGAATTAGTAAAAGTAAATTCAGCGGTGTATGTTCTAAAAAGTCTCTGACCACTTTTTCATCGTCGGAAAAGCCACGCAAATCATAGATACCTGGTAAGTCAATTACTTCTACTGTTTCACCACCAAATTTCACTTGTGCCATCATTAAATCAACAGTAATACCTGGCCAATTACCAATACTTGCAGTTGCACCTGTGAGGCGATTAAAAAATGTTGATTTGCCTGTATTTGGCATTCCTAAAACGGCTATGTTTTTCATGGTAGGTTCACCTTTATGCAAAGTAAAATGTTTATGCCACAATGGTTTAGATGGTTGATATCAATATTTTTTGTTGCCTCTAAGGTGGCATAGTGGAGAAAAAAATGGCAATAAATAGTTAATAATGTTGCATATTGGCAGGAAGATTAATGGTGTGCTTATCAAGAAGATATATCCAGAATAAAAGCAGCAAGATTGTAAATTTTACACCTGCAATTTTATACTCGCAGTTAGCAGCAACAGATTAAATTTAGGTCTCTATTAATAATTTAATTTATGGACGTAAACAAGACAGTTCGGACATTAACTACAACTAAAACTTAGACACAAAAAGGCTTCTAGCACTGTCACCTGTCACCTGTCACCTGTCCCCAGTTTCCCTAAAAGTACGCAAGAGTTGTATAACTCATATCTGTACTTAATTAACCTGCAATATGCCCTATTGATTTTTGCAATCTTCCTAGATGCAAAATTAAGAGTTAATGAGTGTAGTTATTTTGGGTTTCCGCGCTGCATCCACACTAACTAAGTTAGTAATATTGACAACTTCGATTTTGCTAGCTTCCTGACGACGTAGTATCACTTCTGTCATCCCTACACGAACATGAACTGGCCCAGCAAACCAAGCTTTACGCAACATCACTACATTTTGACCAACTCGAAAACCCAAAGCTTGCAGTCGGTGATTTAAGCCTGTTTCAGGATGCAAGTTAGCAATGGTTGCTGTTTGCTGGGGTTTTAATGCAGTCAGATAATGATTTAACATGGTGAGATTCACCTAAAATTTTATCTAGCCTTAATAGTAGCAGTTTTCATTACAGTTGAGAATATCTTTCAATAAGTTTCTATTTTTATCACAAAAACATAATATATGTAAATAAATATTTGGTTTTGCAATGGTTTTAGGTAATTTTTTACAAAAAAACACCTAAAAGTGCATAAATTTATAGTCAAAGTTTTTGCCCAAATGCCGAAAAAGTTGTATGGTATAAAAATAATCTCATGGAAGTCTAAATTTTAGATGAGATAGTCAATTGACAATACTTTAGTCATGCTATCTAAATTGTAAGTATGTGAGAGAATCATGCTAAATCTATTTCATCAGCTAATGTACCTTTAAGTTGCATAACTAATGCCAAATCACCAAAAGCAATCAACACATTCAGCAAACCCCTCCCCAACCCTCACCGGTTGCGGGGAGGGTGCGCGGTAGCGTGGGTGGGGTATCATCTGTTGCCACCACTTTTCGATTTGGTATAAGGTGATAAGAGAGGAAATCCACAATAATTTAACTTTTAGGCAAGGTGCAAATCACATTTGCAACTGCTGATGATATTTAAGCTTTAATATCTCCACAATACAAAACAAAGAGCATTAATAATCTTGTTAAATCAGCTTTAAATTCATAGATAAATTAATTTTTATGCCTCTCGGTAAGAGAGAATATGCAACTCTATAAATATTGCAATCCTCTTGGGTAAAAAGTGAGGGAAATATGGTATTAGCAGTGCAAACAACAAGAAATAAACCCATTAAATCTGATGTAAATCACATCAATACTGCTATTACTTATCGAATCGTCCATTCTATTCCCGGTCGAGTCAGGTTTCGTGTGCCATTATTAGCATCCGATGAGGCTTACGCTTTACACCTAGAGACTCTTTTGCAAGCAGATAATCGAGTTATAGGAGTTCGCATTAATCGTCACGCAGCATCTATCGCTATTAATTATCAATTAGCTGGGAATGACTGTCAATCTTTTTTTCAGGATGTGGAACTATCCCTGCAACTGGCAACAATCATACAAAACACCCTCCCCACTCCCTCTATGACAGAGGAAGAGGAATCAGGTGTAAAATTGCCAGCTTTAGCAGCATTTTTAGCCTTACTGGGTTTAACAATTCCCATTCCTACCAGTATCATTGCATCTGTGGTTGCCTTAGCAGCTTGGCCTGTAGCGAAACGCGCTTATCACAGTCTCACCGTGAATCGCAAATTAAATATCGATTGCCTAGATTTTATGGCAATTTCCCTCACCGCTGCCCAAGGAAACCTACTAACTCCGGCTTTGGTGATGACTCTCCATGAAATTGGTGATATGATTCGCGATCGCACAGCAAGAGTATCTCAACAAAATGCCGCTGACTTACTCGACTCCCTCGGCCGTTATGCTTGGGTACTGCAACCAGATGGACAAACACAGCAAATACCCGCCACAGATGTGCAAATAAATGATACTGTTATTGTCTACCCCGGTGAGCAGATTCCCGTAGATGGTCAAGTGTTACAAGGTAAAGCCTTAATCGACCAACAAAAACTTACAGGTGAATCACTGCCTGTGTTACGAGAAATGGGTCATACTGTGTACGCTTCCACCTTGGTCAGGGAAGGGGAGATTTATATTAAAACAGAGAAAGTAGGTAATGCTACCCGTGCTGGAGCTAGTATCGAGTTAGTGCAACAAGCACCAGTGCATGATACCCGGATGGGAAATTATGCAGCGGCCATTGCCGATAAAGCGGTAATTCCTTCTTTAATCTTCGCAGGTTTAGTATTAGCAGCTACCCGTAGTCCAGCCAGGGCCGCATCTATCCTCACCCTGGATTTTGTCACAGGCATTCGTGTTTCCCTGCCCACAACCTTTTTAGCCGCCTTGACCCATGCTACCAGACATGGTGTACTAATTCGTAGTGGTCGCGCTTTGGAAAAATTGGCACAAGTTGATACCTTGGTGTTTGATAAAACTGGCACCTTGACCCAAGGTAATATTCAAGTTGTGGAAGTAGAACCGGTAGCTAGCCGCATATCTGCCCAGAGATTGTTAGAATTAGCCACAGCCGCAGAACAAAGACTCACCCACCCAGTAGCGGAAGCAGTGATGCGTTATGCACAGGAACAGGGTATAGAAATTTTACCCCGTGGACAATGGAGTTATGAAATCGGTTTAGGTGTGGTAGCCGAAATTGAAGGACAACAGGTATTAGTGGGGAGCGATCGCTTATTATCTAGATATGATATTTCCCTCACCTGTCTATATGCAGAACACCGTTGTCATCCAGGAAAATGTCCACGCAGATTGAACTGTCGCATTTCTGCCCATGACTCCCTATTATATGTAGCAGTAAATGGAGAATTTGCGGGAGTCATATCTTACACTGACCCTCTACGTCCTGAAAGCGCCCCTATCCTCCAACAATTACAAACAGATTATGGTATGGAAATTCATCTGTTAACCGGGGATAGTCGAGACAAAGCCGTAATGGTAGCACAGGAATTGGGAATACCCTTGCATCATGTCCATGCAGAAGCATTTCCCGAAAGCAAAGCAGCAATTATCCAACAATTAAAAGCCGCAGGTAAAACCGTAGGGTATACAGGAGATGGTTTAAATGATTCTGCTGCCTTAGCCTATGCTGATGCCTCCATATCCTTTGGAGACGGTTCAGAAATAGCTAGAGAAACGGCAGATGTAGTGTTAATGAATAATAACTTAACTTCTTTTGTAGACGCAATGGCGATCGCTCGTGAAACCAAAGCCGTCATTAAACAAAATATCAGTTTAGCCGTAGTTCCCAACCTCGCAGCATTAGGACTAGCCGCAACCGTAGGAATGCACCCCCTAGCTGCTACTGTAGTTCATAACGGTTCCGCCATTGCCGCTGGACTTAACGGGTTACGTCCACTCATGCACAGAGATGAACCACAAACCAAGAAATGATTCACCAGTGCATCACCAAGTAACAGACACATATGACTAAATATGTAGCCGCAATTGACCAAGGAACAACCAGCACCCGTTTTATTATCTTTGACCACCAGGGAAAAATCGCTGGCTATGCCCAAACAGAACATCAACAGATTTATCCTCAACCGGGTTGGGTAGAACACGACCCCAAAGAGATTTGGTCATGTACGCAAACAGTAATTAAAGATGCCCTAGAGCAAAGTAAAATTACCGTTGGTGAGATAACAGCCGTTGGCATTACCAATCAACGAGAAACAATTGTAGTCTGGGACAAAAACACAGGTGAACCTTACTACAACGCCATTGTTTGGCAAGATACCAGAACAGACCAAATTTGCAACCAACTAGCCGCAGATGGTGGTCTAGACCGTTTTCGCGCCACCACAGGCTTACCACTAGCTACCTACTTCAGCGCCCCCAAAATTAAATGGTTGCTGGAAAACATCCCAGAATTGAAAGCCGCAGCCGCAAATGGAGATGCTATTTTTGGCACCATTGACACCTTTTTGATTTGGCATTTAACCGGGGGTACACAAGGCGGTTTACACATTACCGATGTTACCAACGCCAGTCGTACCTTGTTGATGAACTTAAACACTCTGGACTGGGAACCGGAAATATTAGAAATTATGGGCATTCCCCGCCAAATGCTGCCAGAAATTCGCCCTTCCTCAGCCATCTATGGCCAAGCTACAGGCATTTTAGCCGGAGTTCCCATTGCCGCAGACTTAGGTGACCAACAAGCCGCATTAATTGGACAAACTTGCTTTCAGGTAAGTGAAGCCAAAAACACCTACGGTACAGGTTGCTTTATGCTGCTGAATACAGGTCAGCAAAAAGTGATTTCCCAACATGGTTTATTAACAACAGTAGCTTACAAATTGGGGGATGCTCCAGCAGTTTATGCTTTGGAAGGTAGCATTGCCATTGCTGGTGCTTTAGTTCAATGGTTGCGTGACAACTTGGGGTTAATTTCCACCAGTGCAGAGGTAGAAGCCTTAGCCAGCACAGTTACAGATAACGGTGGTGTTTATTTTGTCCCTGCCTTCTCTGGTTTATTTGCACCCTATTGGCGCAACGATGCCAGAGGTGTAATTGTGGGGATGACACGCTACACCAATAAAGGACACATTGCCCGTGCGGTGTTAGAAGCCACAGCATGGCAGACTCGTGAAGTTTTAGATGCCATGAAAGAAGACGCACAGATAAATTTAACGGCTTTGAAAGTAGATGGTGGGATGGTGTACAACAACCTGCTGATGCAATTTCAAAGTGATGTGTTAGGTGTGCCTGTGATTCGCCCCCAGGTAGCAGAAACTACAGCTTTAGGGGCAGCTTATGCGGCTGGGTTAGCGACTGGTTTCTGGAGTAGTTTGGAGGAGTTGTCTGATAATTGGCTTTTAGACCAGACTTGGGAAGCGAAGATGGATGAGGTGGAGAGGGAAGGTTGTTATAAGTTGTGGAAGAAGGCGGTTAGTAGGACTTTTGATTGGGTATAGGTGTAAACTAGGTTTTTTAAGCAACATATGCACTTGCATATGGCAGTGTTACATCAAGGATGGCGAGTAAACTCTGAGCAAATATGTTATAATTCGCTGTGTTTTGTTGCATTGCATCATCCGGTCTTTTTCCATTCCCCAATAGGCTTTATAAAATACTCTACAGATATGAAGTTAGAAGCATTAAATATTCAAAATTTTAGAAGTATTCAAGAAGTAACTGTTGAGAATTGTGGTGAATTTAATGTGATTGTTGGAAAAAACAATGCAGGTAAGTCTAATATTCTTTTGGCTATCAATGCCTTTTTTCAATCCTTAAGGAAAGGCGAACCTATTATCCTTAAGCCACCTATTGGAAATTCCATAGACCACTATAATAATTTGGTGGGTAAACAGATAGAAATCACTATTTTCTTTCAACTTTCACTGGCAGAAAGAGATAATTTAATTCAAGATATTGTTTCGGAATTGCCACAGGTCAAAAATTCCGTAAACGGAATTAATTCAGAACTAAGACTGGCTGTAAATTTAGAATTTACAAGTTTCCCGGAGCAACTTGGATATGTTAAAAAAATGGCATTATGCAAACCGAATTATTCAATTCTCTCAGAAGAGAGCGTGGTGCATACTATTCTTGAAATCGGTCCTGAAGCAGCTAAAGAACTTAGCGATAAAGCAAAACGCTCACAGGAATTAGAAAATGAAATAGAACAAATTAATATTGTTGCTTCTGAGAGGTTCAAGCGATTAGATGAAGACGATTGGAACCGCCTGAAAGCTAATCCATCTGCTTTTTTAGAAAGATTTTTATTTGGAGTGAGCAGCCGAGCACGTATTACAAGACCAACAGGTAACTTATTGAATAGGCTCGAATCTCTCATCCAGTCTTTAGAGTCAAAGGGTGACTTTCCAGATGCGGCTTCTTCCTTAATAGAAAGTATGCAACAGGAAGCATTTAATCTACGTACAGAGCCAATCCGGCACAGGATTAATAGCTTTTCGGGACAAGAAACCTCTGTTCCGATTTATGTGCTTAATTTAATGAAAAAAATTGGTGAGATGAATGTTTTATATCTTACTGAAAGAAGAGAGCCAATAGGAAAACGTGAAGCTTCACAATTGCTTGACCTTAAGATTACGCGAGGAGGTCCAGAAAAACTCCGTGCAATTCAGAATACAGTGTCAGCTCTTTTAGGAGTTGATATTGATGCGTTTCGAGCAAAGAAAACTAGTTCGGTAGAAGATCCAGAAGCAGAACTTGATGTGGATCAGTTTCTTGTTCAAGTAAACGGTGCTGGAATCCGTGAAGCATTAAGATTAATCTTAGATTATGAGCTAAATCGCCCTAATATACTTCTTGTTGAAGAGCCTGAGATACATTTGCATCCTGCTCTTGAAACAAGCATGATGAGATACTTAAAGACTATCGGGAAAGACTGCCAAATCTTCATTACAACTCACTCCACCAACTTTTTAGATACAGCAGAAATGCGAAACGTTTATCTTGCATCTCGTGATAATTCAACAACTATTCAGCTCATTAATGTGGAGGAAGCAGAGCAAAGTGTTCCCCGTGAGCTTGGCATTAGACTAAGTTCTCTTTTTATGTTTGATAGGCTCGTTTTTGTTGAAGGGCCAACTGATGAAGATGTAATCCGTGAATGGGCTTTTATCTGTGGTATCAATCTTGCTCAAGCGAGTGTAGGATTTGTACCTATGGGGGGTGTCAGGAATTTAGCTCATTTTGCAACAGAAGCAACAATTAATTTCCTTAGTAAACGACGTGTATCAGTTTTTTTCATGCTAGACCGTGATGAGCGTGAGGAGTCTGAAATCAAGCATTTGACCATGCAGCTTGGAAATAAAGCAAAACTAATAGTTTTGAATAAACGTGAGCTTGAGAATTATCTCTTATCTCCAAAAGCAATTGCTAAATTTATTGATCTTAAACATCAGCTTACAGGGAGAAAAGAAAATAAAGCTATTAATGAAGATGAAATAGCTCAAGCTATCGACAAATGTGCTGATGAACTAAAAAATTGTGCAATAGAACGTAGAGTTGCAAAAATTACTTGCCGTCCAATTTTACTCAACCGCGATGCCATTCTAAATCCTGATTCTGTGGCTTCCTTAGCCAATAAGCTGAAAGAGGAGTATAATAACCAAAAGGAGAAATTGACACAATTAGAGAAAGAAATAGAATCAGTTATTGAAGCTCAGACTCAACTCGTCGAAAGCAAATGGGTGACGAAAAAGCGGGATTTAGTACCTGGTGATATCTTATTAGACAATTTGTGCAAACTATTCGGAGTAAGGTTTAATAAAGAGAGGGACTCAGCAAGATTAGCATCACTCATGGAAGAGAGCGAAATTGACTCAGAAATTAAAACCATACTTAGGACTTTTGCAGACTAGTCTTTATTGGTATCTATGATGTACCTCAATAGCCGCACCAATCACAGCATAAGCCAACTTCTCCACCTCATCACCAAACCTCCTCATCCTTCTTTCTTCTTCTCTTCTTTCCTCTTCCTTCGTGACCTATCCCTACGGGATGCTGCGCGAACGCTTCTTCGTGGTTCATTTCTTCTTATCTTTATTGTTGTATAAATTATACTCAAATAACACTGCTTATACACAAATGCTTAACATTTAATTCATTGAATAGCGATCGCCTCTCGAATACCCCATGAATTAACCTAAAATTATATAAACTACACCTGCAAACTTGATTATGAGTGTCTCAATTCCTGATGATATTCTCCGAGCCAGCAAAATGACGGAAGAGGAATTAAAATTAGAAATCGCTATCATGCTTTATCAGCAAGGAAAAATTAGTAGCGGTAAAGCTCGTGCTTGGACTGGACTAACAGTAATTGAATTTCAACATCAACTTGCTCTACGGGGACTTTGTATTAATTATGATGTAGAGGATTTTGAATCAGATGTGAAAACCCTAGAATCAATGGGGTTATTGTGATTATTGTCAGTGATACATCACCAATTACTAATTTAGCGGCAATTAATCAGCTAGATTTACTGCAAAAACTGTATAGTGGGATTGTTATCCCCACAGCCGTTTATAATGAAATGGTAAAGGTAAATAAAATTGTTCCTGGTGCTGTAGAAGTACAAACTTTACCTTGGATTAAAAAGCAGGCTGTTGTAGATTCTCAAAGAGTAATTTTTATTCAAGAAACCGAAGAAAATATTGATTTGGGTGAAGCAGAAGCGATTGTTTTAGCTCTGGAACTGAAAGCTGATTTACTATTGATGGATGAACGTCGAGGTAGGATAGTCGCAACTAGTTATGGTTTGCAAATAACCGGGTTATTAGGAGTCCTGTTGCAAGCAAAGCGAAAAAATTTGATTCCTTCTGTGAAAACTTTGATGGATCAACTAATTGACCAAGCTGACTTCCGAGTGAGTAATCAATTGTACACAAAAATTTTACAAGCGGCTGGTGAATAACTAGGAACATGGGGTTTTAGCGATCGCTCTTTATCTTGACCCAGACCCATCGAAATAAAATCAAGCGATCGCATATGTTTAATTTCTAGTTATAATTTTAACTCCTGAAGAATTAACTCCTTTAATTTTTTGCGAATTTCTGGAAAGCCAGAACTTGGATAATTTACAGCATTTTTGACCACAGCTTCTAAGGTCTGATAATAAGTATCTTTACTCAAGGTATTAGTTTTAAAAGCACTGTAAGTTGCGGGAATTAAATAACGCGGTATACCTTTCTCACCAGCATCTTTACTACTTAAAATCCATTCTTGAGTTTTTGGGTCATCTAAATAAGCTGCAAACTTATTAGCGGCATTCTGACAGGTATAATCACAGTCTTGACGTAAAACCAAAGCATCAACAAATAGCAAAGGATTACTACCTTCACTCAATGGTAAAGAAGCTAATTTAACTTCTGGATTGATGCCATTTTTAAAAATATAGTTGAGTCTTTCTGAATAACCAAAGAAAGCATCAACTTGATTATTAATGAAGGCTTCAGCACCAGCATCTGTATCACCATATTTATCCAAGCAAGGGTTAGCATCTCCTACTTGACAATTTTGAGAAAATTCTTTGAAATATTTCATTACTAATGGATCTAGCTTAGGTGATAAAGCAGAGTTAATTTGTTTGGTTCCATAGGTATCAGCCCAAGCATCTAAATACAAAGCTGGTAAATTCCAACTTCCGGTTAAATCACCTGCTAGATTTGGTGTATCTGGAGTAATTGATTTTAAAAAAGTCAAAATTTTCTCTAAAGATTTAGTTTTGACCACTTTATCATTACGAGAAAAAATAAAGTGACCACATAATAAATGTGGTATGCCATAGATATTGCCATTGATAGTAACAGCATTTAATCCCGCAGGATACCAATCTTTGATGTTTTCAGGTTTATTCCAGGCTTTAGCTACATTGGCTTTAACTAAATCCCCTAATAATAAAGTATCTATTTCCACTAGATGATAGCCATTTTCGTTAGTAGAATTAGATAACCACTGTTTTAATGTGTCTAGGTCATAAAATCCTTCTTCTTCAGGGTCGAGAGGTTTTAACACTAAATCAACGTTGCTATTTTTAGCTTCAAACTCGCTTTCAATTCTCGTTAATAATGCTTGATATTTATCCTGTGCTGAATCGGGAATATAGGGAAAAAGAGCAACTTTTAAAGTTGTTTTAGGGGTTGTTGGTGTAGAGGCAATGTTGGGAAAAGAAACAGCAAACTGTCCTAAAAATGCCAGGGTGAAGAGAAGTAAGTAAAAAAGTATCTTGTGTAGTTTTTTCATGTTGCACAACTAATACGTTCAAGATATAGCTATAGACAAGGTGGTGTGGAAATAATCCATGCTAAAGCGGACATGTCAAATCGCTTTTAACCATGCCCTGTGCTATATATTCAAGAACTCATTATTTATGACTGCAAAATACTTGGTGTATTTTTTTGCAAAAATTTAATCTCAATGGCAAAAATTAAGTGTTATTTCTGAAAATATTTCTATTTTTATGTGCAAAAATTAACTAATATATCTTTTCTTGATGATGATTTTAGTTTAGTTAAATCACAGGAGTGCGATCGCTCCCTCACAACTCTACTTCTTCCCAGAGTGAAGATTAACCGATGGGATATACCAATTCCCTGACACTCAGGGCAGAATCTTGTTTTAAAGCTACTTTAGCTAAGGCTTGGGCTTCATCTATGGTTAATTGACTGATAGCTTGTTTCAGAGGTGCGATCGCTTGGGGATTGACACTTAACTCATCTACGCCTAATCCTAATAAAATCGGAGCAATTAAGGTTTCGGCGGCAACTTCCCCACATAATCCTACCCAAATCTTGGCAGCGTGGGCAGCTTGTACTGTTTGCTGAATCATCCTTAAAACAGCAGGATGCATTGCGTCAGCTAAGGTAGCTACTTTGGGATTAGTGCGATCGCCCACCATCACATATTGGCTTAAGTCATTTGTACCGATGCTGAAAAAATCCACTTCTTTGGCTAATTGGTCAGCAATGGCCACTGCTGCGGGTGTTTCAATCATTGTCCCTACTTCCATCCGCTCATCAAAAGCAATTCCCCCTTGCCTGAGTTCTGTTTGTGCCTGTGTGAAGATTTCCCGTGCGGCTCTGGCTTCTGTTAAATTGGTAATCATCGGCCACATGACTTTAATATTGCTGTTGACACTGGCCCGTAAAATTGCCCGCAGTTGGGTTTTAAATAACTGCGGATTTTCTAAACACATACGAATACCTCGCACCCCCAAAAATGGATTGGTTTCAGCAATACCTGTGTTGATATAAGAGAGAGGTTTATCTCCACCCACATCTAAGGTGCGAATGATTAAAGGCCGCTGGTGTAAAACTTGAGCGATCGCTTGATAAACTGCTAGTTGTTCTTCTTCGCTGGGTGCGTTTGCCCGGTCAAGATATAAAAACTCTGTTCTGAGCAGTCCCACTCCCTCGGCACCATTAACCATTGCCAATTGAGCATCTGCCAAACTGCCAATATTAGCTAAAACTCGGATCTGATGACCATCTTGGGTAATTGCAGGTTGGTGCGCTCTGGCTTTTGCTTCCGCTTGGGCAGTTTGCCATGCTTGCCGTTTGGCTTCCAATCGTCCTAAGGTTTCCGCTTCCGGTGCAACCCAAGCTTTGCCCATTTCCCCATCCAACGCCATCATTGTCCCATCTTCTAAGGCGAGGACTTGAGCATCTACACCTAATACCGCAGGAATTCCTAAGGTTCTAGCAATAATCGCACTATGGGATGTGGCACTACCTGAAGTCATACAAATACCCAAAACCTTGCTTGGGTCTAGTTTCGCCGTATCTGAGGGTGTTAAATCTGCGGCCACAACAATGGAAGGTTCGGTTAGGTCTAAATCTTGGGGCAGGTCGCCTAGTAAAATCCGCAACACTCTACGTCCCACATCTACCACATCATCTACTCTTTCTTGCAGATAACTATCCTCTAATTGGCGGTAAGATTTGGCAACTTCATCAACAACAATTTGCCATGCCGCCTCCGCATTGAGATGATGGTCAAAAATTCTCTGTTCTACGGCTTCCAATAATACGGGGTCTTCTAAAAATAGAAGATGGGCATCAAAAATCGCTGCTTCAGCATCACCAATTTGAATAGAGGTATGGGAAAGTAAAGTTTGAATTTCTTGTTTAGCAGTGTGAATAGCTGTATGTAATCTTTGTAGCTCTACTTCGACATTTTCTATATTATATTCCGTAATTGTCACTGGTGTAGAGGATTCATAATGTACCACAGGTGCGATCGCGACCCCAGGAGATGCAGCAATTCCCGCCAGTTCCCCTTGGGTAGGGGGCAAAATTTCTTCTATCACTGGTAGTGGTTCTACAGTGCTATCATCTTCCCCAAAGTTATTAATAAACAATGCTTGCAATGCTGCTAAGGCTGCTTCCCCATCTCCACCAATAGCACTGATCAGTAATTCATGGCCTTGACGTACTCCCAAGGTGGCTACTTGATTAATACTATCTCCCCGGACAATTTCACTACCTCTGGTAAGATTCTGGACAAAGATTTGGGCTTGAAATCGGGATGCAGTAGCGACAAATTGTGCGGCTGGTCTGGCGTGTAAACCTAATCGGTTATTGACTGTGAGGCGAATTTCTCTGGTGGGAACTTCGACATGGGTTTTTCTTTCATGATGGTGGGAATGGGGAGTATGGACTGATAGAGGACAATTCATAGCACCTAAAAACGAAGCTTTTGCCCCTAATGCGCCTTGGGCTTCTGCCATGACTTGGTGAATATTCTTGCCCGTAGATGCCGCCACAGCCGCCGCTAAGGTACCTTCCACCAAAGGAGCAGCACATAAATGAACTTTCGCCCTTTGCTCTGGAGAAAGGAATTCTAGAGCCATTTCCGTGCTAATGACTGCACTACCCAGATCCATTAAAACGAGAACCCCATCATCAGATAATACAGAGGCGATCGCTTCATAAACCTGCATCACATCTGTACCCAGTGGATTTGCAGCATCTTCAATCCCAGCTGCTACGGCCAAAGACACCTGTCCTTGCACCATCTGTACAGCTAGTTCCTGCACACCCAAAGCTAAATTTTTGCTGTGAGAAACAATAACTATGCCAACCACTGCAACACCTTAGCCAGTTACCCATTCTATTATTCCTTGCCACAATTCTAAAAACAGCATTTATTTAGCTTGTATTTAGCTTGTGATTGCAAATGTCTAGAAATATGCACCGAATCGTAATTAATTGGCATCTGTAAACGAGTAAAAATTTACAAAATTTAGTATGAACATCAAAAATAGTACAGTCTGATTTGATGATATCGGTTCAATTCAATGGTGGTAAAAATCTATAAAAATGCTTCACGAATGCTAACCGCAGATATCCCACTCTTTGTCTATATATATTTGTAGACAAGGCAGGGGGATATTAACTACAACTAAAACTGAGACACCCAAAGGCTGTTAGCACAGTCACCTGCAATCAACCAAGATGAACAATATGAGAATCCCCTGTACAATTTCTAGTTGTACAGGGGATGGTGATGTTTCAAATAAGAAGTGCGATCGCTACACTTGGTATTTTGTCACAGTTATGGGTTTCCACCATAGTAAACGTTATCTGCAAGGCCAAGACCATTGTTGTAATTATCCAAGGCGGTATTAATGACACTACCAGAATCTATGGAATAGAGAACATTGGTATTAGTGTTGTAGGGACTTGGTAAAGCGGAGGCATTGGAAATACCTTGATTCCAATAAGTATCAACTGTTGGGCTATTGACAGTGCTACCAGTCATTTGGCGGATTGCACCATCACCCTTATTATCACCATTTTCATCTGGAGTAATGGCTTGCAGCCAATTGATGCCTTCGCTGATGTAGTACCGAGCATCTTTATCAGATGTGTTGGCGGTGTCAATGGGGTTACCTGCAAGATAATTCAACCAACTAGCAACTAGAGAGCGACCAAGATCGTACCGCTTGTCTGTGTTGGGATGTTGGGAGGAATCGACTAACTGGCGGGCTTGATTGAGAGTATAGAAGATAGTGTTCTCATCTCCATCAGTCCTGCCATTGCGGTTGTAGTCACCGATGAGTAATCCTATGTCATACTGTCCGCTCACTGGATCAAGAACTTTTCCTGGCTGGTTAGAGTTGGTATAAGGTGCGAATAGAAGATCACTGTCAGCGAAATTAGACTGTGTTTTTTGTGATGGTTCGTTACCTTGGACACCATCCCAGAACTTCTGCCACTCTGTATTCCGCCAGAAACCAGGGGTACGAACACCGGGAGCATAACTCACGATATCAGTATCGGTGGCACTGTTGTTACTAAGGTTGGTATCAGTGAACCCAGTGGGAGCAGTGATGGTTGCTGTGTTAGTTAAGGAAGATGAACTCTGAACAACCTTATTGACAATCAGATTCTGAATCTTGAAATAATCATCAGGAGTAGTATCGGCTGTAGAAGCAGCAATCACGATGGTATTGCCAGCGTAGTTCCCCGCATTGACATTTGCCTCACGAGCACTTGTAGAAGTCGTATTATTGACTTCCGTAAAGCCAAAGCTATTGAGAATCGAGTCATTTAAGGTGGTGAGAGGACTGCTAAAGTTACCAATCCACAAAGACAGGTCGCTGTCACAGACGACATATCCCAAGTAGGCTTTATCGAGGACAACAGATTCAGAGAATTGGAACAGAATGTAGTTATCCCGTCCACCCACGTTATCAACAGTATGTCTGTTGTTATCTCCATTACCTTCACTTCTGTCAATTACACCTGCTCCGCCATTGTATCTATTCAGAGAGGCAGTTGCCCAAGCTCCATTTGTACCATCAACCCGACTAAAGGCGGTGGCTGTCATGGTAATGCCATTGTTGCTGAAGGTATTGGTATTACCATAGTTGACAGTATTATTGTTGCCATTCAGATTAAATGTGGCGGTACTACCCAGGGTAGTTGTCAGGGGAGCGACTGTACCAGTCACCGTATAAGTGATGCTACTTCCTGCTGTCAGCGTGACGGTATCGTTAATATTGCCTGTACCATTGAGGTCATTACCTGTTGCCCCACCACTAGCCACACTTGTCCAAGTCACATTGGTTAAGTTGCTAGGCATGATATCGCTGACCAGAGCATTGGTAGCGGTCATCGGACCATTGTTAGCAGCTACGATAGTGTAGGTGATTTGTTGTCCGGGGTTAACTGTTGTCAAACCATTAGTTTTGGTAATTAACAGGTCAACATTATTCTTGATCAGTCCTGCGTCAATGGTTAAGTTATCGGTTGTGCCGACTGTGAATGTCGCGGTTCTGCCTGCGGCTGCATCTACCACATCGCTGTCTGCTGCATCATTGCCGATGTTGGCTGTGGTGAAACCGTTAAAGCCAGTTGGTTGAACGAATTCGACGCTGTAAGTGCTGTTGGCGTTGGCTGTGAATTGGTACAAACCATTGCTATCAGTTGTGGCTGTACTGATTGTACTTCCTGCTTGGTTGAGGAGTTTGACGGTCACTCCAGATACACCTAATTCACCTGTGTCTTGAACACCATTGCCATTGGTGTCGTACCAAACGCGATCGCCTATTTTGACTGTAGGAACTCCGATTGTGTCTGTGTCTGTCGCACTGTTGTTACTAAGGTTGGTATCAGTGAACCCAGTGGGAGCAGTGATGGTTGCTGTGTTAGTGAGAGTTCCCGATGAAGTAGTGGTGAGTTTATTAATTTCTAGGGTGTTGATCTTAAAATTATCATCGCTTTCACCAATTTTTGCCGCAATCACCAGCACATTACCTGCGACATTACCACTATTGATATCAGCCGTGCGAGTGCTACTACTACCATTATTAAACTCAGTAAACCCTAAACTGCTCAATACAGTGCTATTGAGATTGAGATGATTAGTGAAAGGATTGTTAGCAGTTCCAATCCATACAGATATATCACTATCACCGACGACGTAGCCCAAAGATGCTTTATTAACAACGATGGATTCAGAGAACTCAAACAGTATGTAATCATTACTGCCGGAGTTGTCCACAACGTGCATATTACCGCTGCCATCGCCTTCATTGGAATTGGTAACACCTAATCCACCGCCATAGCTGCCAAGATAAGAAGTAGACCAAGTAGTTCCATTGAGTTGGCTAAAGGCACTTGCCTTAACCTGAACACCATTAGTGGCAGTAAATGTCCGAATATTACCATCGGGTCCATCAAGCGCACTGCTACCACCTAAGCTGAAGACTCCTGCACTACCCAGGGTAGTTGTCATTGGAGCTACTGTACCAGTCACCGTATAAGTGATGCTACTTCCTGCTGTCAGAGTCACGTAATCGTTGATATTGCCTGTACCACTGAGGTCATTACCTGTTGCCCCACCACTAGCTACACTTGTCCAAGTCACATTGGTTAAGTTGCTAGGCATGATATCGCTGACCAAAGCATTGGTAGCAGTTACCAAACCATTATTTTGAGCAACAATTGTGTATGTGACCTGCTGTCCTGGTACTACCGCTGTCAAACCATCGGTTTTGGTAATTGATAGGTCGCTTGCCACTTTATAAATTCCAGCATCTATAGTGGGATTATTTTCCCCACTGGAAAGAGTGACTATTTGGGATTTACCGGTGGTCACATCAGCATCGGAGTCTACCGTATCTTGACTATTACCGTTGACATCTTTTTGAGTAAAGTCATAACCAGCTGGTTTAGCAAAAGTGACTTGATATTGTTCACCAGGAGTGAGGTTGGTGAAGTTATAGTTACCACTAGCATTGGTGGTGGTAGTTACAGTAGTATCGCCAACACCGTTAATGATGCCATCCGCTCCTCCACCAGTCAGAGTAACAGTTACACCACTTACTCCCACCTCACCATTATCTTGAATGCCATTGGCGTTGCTGTCTTCCCAAACTCTGTCTCCCAAAGAAGCTGTTTTGTAGAAACCAGAATCAACTGTAGTGTCATTCTCACCTGGAGACAAGGTAACTACATCTGAGACTAGTCCATCACTATCAAGAGCATCATTCGTACCAACATTGACTGGACTTACGCCGTTAAAGCCTGTAGGTTGCACAAACTGGACTTTGTAGTCTCCTGGTTGCAGATTGGTGAAAGAGTATAGTCCATCAGCATCAGTAGTAGTGCTGGTAATGAAATTACCATTTGCATCCAATAGGTTGACACTAGCGTCTGCTATTCCTGTTTCTCCAACATCCTGAATCCCATTGGCGTTTTTGTCTTCAAAGACAAAGTTACCTAAGCTGGCTAGTTGTACTAAACCTGCATCTAATGTGCCGTTGAATTCTCCACTAGTCAGGGTGACGACTTGGGTTGTGCCTGTTGTGGTGTTGGCATCGGAATCCAATGTATCATCACCTGCATCTGCGGTGGTGAGGACATATCCACTGGGGGCAACAAATTCCACTTGGTATTGTCCGGGGGTTAAGCCACTGAAGAGGTAGTTGCCGTTGGCATCTGTGGTGGTTGTGACGGGGGTGCCACCGACGATAACGGGATTGCCACTGCCATCTAGTAATTTAACTGTGACACCTGCTAGTCCTAATTCACCATTATCTTGAATACCATTGGCGTTGCTGTCTTCCCAAACTCTGTCTCCTAGAGATGCTAGT
>NZ_JACJTT010000045.1 GCF_014698825.1 Richelia sinica FACHB-800 | reverse complement strand
CATTACCTTTTGCCGAAAATCATCACTATAAGGTTTAGCCATTGAAATCGGGAGATGCTATGGGAACTCTTATAGTTTACGTCCTAATCTTGATGGCTATAGCTATAACTGTATTGCATGATGAGAATGGTCAATTCAGTGGTTTTGCTAAGGTGACCCGTGATATTACAGAGCGCAAAATAATTGAAGAAGAGCTAAGATTACGCGATCGCGCGATCGCTGCTAGTCAAAATGGTATTGTCATTGCGGATGTTACCAACCCAGAAGGGAGAATTATCTACGTTAATCCTGCCTTTGAGAAAATGACAGGTTACAGCGCACTAACAGCCATCAGCCAAACTTTCCCCTTACTTCCCAACGCTGATATCAATCACGCAGAATTACAAAAACTGCAAACAGCCATGGCAACTGGAAAAGACTGTACAGTTGTTTTCCGCAACTATGGACAAGATGACAGTTTATTTTGGCATGAATTAAACATTTCACCCATGTATGACCAGGATGGCTATCTGACTCACTACATTGGTATACAAACAGATATTACTGAACGCAAACGTGCCGAAACAGCACTACTCATCAGCCAAAACCATCTACAGTATCTAGTCTCCTCTAGTCCCGCTATTATTTATGCCTGTAAACCAGAAGGAGATTATGATGTCATCTTTATCAGTGACAATATTAGTTCTATTATGGGTTACGAAGCTACGGAATTAATCAGTAATCAAGGTTTTTGGGTCAATCATATCCATCCAGAAGATGCTCCCCAGGTTTTAGCCCAATTATCCAATGTCTTAGCACAAGGAAAATACTGTTTAGAATATCGCTTTTTACACCAAGATGGCACTTATCGTTGGGTCTACAATCAAGGAAAGGTAGTCAGAGACGAAACAGGCAATCCTTTAGAATTGATTGGTTATCTAGCAGATATTAGCGATCGCAAACAATTAGAACATGAACTGAGAATAGCACTGGAGAAAGAAAAAGAACTCAACGAACTCAAATCGAGATTTATTTCCATGACTTCCCACGAATTTCGTACCCCCTTGAGTACAATCCTTTCTTCCTCAGAGTTGCTACAACACTACGGCCAGCAATGGACACCTGAAAAACAACTCACCCACCTGCAACGTATTCAAACTGCCGTCAACCGTATGACCGAAATGTTAAATGATATTTTGGTAATTGGTAAAGCGGAGGTGGGAAAACTAGAGTATAAACCAATCCATTTTGATTTAGTGGAATATTGCCGTCAATTAGTGGAAGAAGTACAACTAAATTTAAAAAATCAGCAAGTATTCTCTTTTACCAGCCAATTTCCATCAATATCATGTTACATGGACGATAAATTACTGGGCTATATTCTCAGCAATTTACTCTCTAATGCCTGCAAATATTCACCAGATGGTAGTTCTGTAACTTTTACACTTTATGTACACAATGAACAAGCAGTATTTGAAATTCAAGATCAAGGGATTGGTATTCCCTCAGAGGACTTACCAAGACTGTTTGAATCATTCCATCGCGGTAGTAATGTCGGTAATATTCTCGGAACTGGATTAGGACTAGCTATTGTGAAAAAATGTATAGATATTCAACAAGGTAAAATCGACGTTGAAACCCAAATCGGAGTGGGAACAAAGTTTATTGTTCATATTCCCTTAAATATCAATAATTAAATTTAGACCCAGTAGAGGTGAATTATGCCGAAAATTTTAGTCATCGAAGACGAAGAGTCAGTACGTGAAAATTTATTAGACTTACTCGCTGCGGAAGAATTTGAAACTATTGCTGCTGCTAATGGCAAAATCGGTTTAAATTTGGCATTATCTGAAGCTCCCGATTTAATTTTATGTGACATGATGATGCCAGAAATGGATGGTTTTGGTGTTCTCAAAGCTTTAAGACAAGACCCCTTGACAGTCACCATACCCTTTATTTTTCTCACAGCCAAATCAGCCAAATCTGATTTTCGTCAAGGAATGGACATGGGTGCAGATGATTATCTGACTAAGCCATTTACACGCGCTGAATTATTAAGTGCTATCATGAATAAGCTAGAGAAATATGCGAATTTAAAAAAATATTTATCTGCACAAACAGGAGCGCAGAAATTAACTCCCAGAATGCAGTTAGTAGAAAGGGAACTCCAACTGGCAGTCAAGCAAAAATACTTCGAGGGATTTGAAATTTATTATCAACCAATTATCGATATCAAAACTAATAAAATTATTGGTGCAGAAAGTTTAATTCGCTGGCAAAACTCAGAATTAGGTCCCGTATCACCGGCAGAATTCATTCCTTTAGCTGAATCCAATGGCTTAATTATTGATATTGGACATTGGGTATTAACTCAAGTTTGTGAGCAAATCAATAATTGGCGCAAATCAGGAATTTATCCCTTAACATTTGCTGTTAATTTATCAGCCATTGAATTTAACGAGCCAGAATTAATTAATAAAATCATTCACTTATTAAATTTCTACAACATAGAACCTGGTTGTTTAGAATTAGAACTGACAGAACGCATGATTATGCAAGATGTCCACACAGCAATTTATACCATGAATAAGTTGCGTTCTCTAGGTGTAAAAATTGCTGTGGATGATTTTGGTACTGGTTACTCCGCTCTCATTTATCTCAAACAGTTTCCGATCAATACCTTGAAAATTGACCGCTATTTTGTCCAAGATGTCCCTAATGATTACCAAAAAGCTGCCATTACTACGGCCCTAATTCAAATGGGACATAATCTCAATCTTAAACTGGTGGCTGAAGGGGTAGAAACAGAAGCAGAACTAGCATTTCTACGACAACATAATTGTGATGCCATGCAAGGCTATTTGTTTAGCCGTCCTTTACCTAAGCTAGAATTTGAAAAGTTTTTAGCTTCTAACAAGTCCTTACCTGTGTAACTTCCCAACTAGTGGAGTAATCGATGGATAAATTAACCGGATTAATTAGGCAAATATATGTAAATTTAAACTTAGTCTTTAAAATCAAATAAATTTGTTGTTAATAACTTTCATATTCTGTTTTTGAATCCTTACCAACAATCTACAATCTCCAATCACAACAGGTATTAGAGATGAGTCAAAATCATAATGATAATCAAGATACAATTAATCCGGATTATTCCCATTCAGGTGAACGCTATTGGGGTTATGTAGAAGTCATAGAAGAAGGCGCAAATTACCGCATTAGTCGTGTAGAAATTAAACCTAGACATGGTATTAAACCGCAAATTCATTATCATCGACATGAACATTGGGTAGTAGTATCTGGTGTGGCTAAAGTTACTTGTGGTGATGAAGAGATATTTTTAACTCATAACCAATCAACTTATGTCCCCGCAGCAACACTACATAAAGTAGAAAATCCTGGACAAATTCCGTTAGTAATATTAGAAATTCAAAATGGAGAATATCTAGGTGAAGACGATATAGAACGGCCTTTTGATTTGAATGTGATTTGATTCTGATGGGAATGAAAAACAAACTGGGTTAATCATAGATAATTAAATTGAATTGGCACTCCCCCAACTACCAGACAAGAGAGTGCCAATATATTTATGTAGCAGAGGGAAATTGAGCCTAATATACCGGTAGACAAGGCAGTTAGGACATTAACTACAACTAAAACTTAGACACCCAAGGGTGAGCACTGTCACCTGCTCTAACTACTCAGCTACTGTTGCGGATACACCCTCAGCAGATTGTGGTACACTTGGCAACTCTAAACAGTAACCTGCGCCATATACTGTCTTGATGTAGTGGGGGTGACGAGGATCTGGTTCCAGCTTTGTTCTCAAATGGCGAATATGTACACGAATTGTTTCGATATCATCGTCGGGATCGTAACCCCAGACTTCGCGGAGAATTTCACTAGGGGAAACTGTCTGACCATGACGCTGAAGCAAACAATGTAGCAACTCAAACTCTAAATGAGTTAACTTCACTGTAGTATTAAACCAAATAGCCTCAAATCTTTCTGGAACGAGGGTGAGAGGCCCATAGTTGAGAATTTCACTATGTTTGGCGGCTTGAGGAATGCGGTCAGTGCGCCGTAGTAATGCTCTAACTCGCGCTAACATTTCCTCTACTTCAAAGGGTTTAGTTAGGTAGTCATCTGCACCAGCGTTGAATCCTTCTACCTTATCTTGAGTTTGACTTAAAGCCGTTAGCATTAATACAGGAATTTCCGCTGTGCGTTCATCCCGGCGTAAGCGTTGGCAAACAGTAAACCCATCTACTCTAGGCAACATCAAGTCGAGCATGATTAAGTCTGGTTGTAGCTGGAGGGCCAGCGCCTGACCTTTGATGCCATCTTCGGCTTGACTAACATCATAGCCAGCCATTTCCAAGTTGACGGCAACAAGTTCTGAAATCGCTGGGTCATCGTCTATGACAAGAATCCTCGGCATTCTTAAAAAATTATGACTACTTAATTAAGGATAAATAAGAACCTTTGGCATATACAAAGATTGCTGTACTAATTATAAAAAAGATTTTAAATCTAACATAATTATTAAGATTAAATGATTGTGAAATTCGGCTTAAATAACACAAAATTCAAGCGATGATGGTTGACTCAACCTACAATCCCCCTACTTTTTTGCGAAATGGCATTGCTATGACTGTTTACGCTACTTTGTGGGGGAGACGTTATTGGGAAAGCACCACACCTGATGGAGAACCTCCATATCACAAAGTGGTATTTAATGGTGGGCAAAATGTACCAATTTTTGGTTGGCTGGCCATACCCAAAAATGCCCACAGTACGATAATTGCCACTTATGGTGTGACTGGGGAGTTAGCAGACCAATGGTTTTTGCATTTATTGGGACGCAAGGCATACGCACAGGGATTTGCGGTAGTTTTATTTGATTGGCGTGGACATGGAAAAACGGCAGAGTTATCTCCTGCGATGAGTTCTGATGGTCTGTATGAAGGTGAAGATTTTGTCAAAATTGCTGCTGGTGCTGTAGCCATGGGTTGTCCTTCTAAGTGTTGGCTAGCGGGTTATTCCCTGGGAGGACAGTTGGTTTTGTGGGGAATAAAAGCCTCTGAAGATTTAGAAGTCAGAAATGTAGAGATAGCTGGTGGTGCGGTAATTTGCCCGAATATAGATTCTATGCGATCGCTCAATTATCTAGTCAGTTATCCTTTTGGTAGATATTTAGAGTCTCGCATTACCCAAAAAATACAGCAACAAGCTTGGAAAATACACCAACTGCATCCTGGTGTCCTCAACCCCGAAGCTATCAAACGAGTCAACAGCATTTGGAATTCTGACAAAGAACTGATTATTGAGTCATTAGGTTTTAGCTCAGTTGCAGAATATTATGAAGCAGTCAACGCTTTAAATCTGTTGCCGAATTTATCAAAACCCACCTTAATTATTTATGATATCGATGACCCTTTCTTCGATCCTAGTATTATACCTGACTTAAAAGCTGCGGCAGCGCAAAATTCTACTATAGATTTAATGCTCACTCGCTACGGTGGCCATGTTGGTCATATTAGTAGTAAAAAATGCCAATATCATCATCAAGATAATGACCCTTGGTGGGCTTGGAACCGAGTTTTAAATTGGATACAAACCCAGCAAGATAAAAGCTTCAACAAAATTTATTTCATCAAATAACTTCATTTTCAATTTGGAAATTGCGTGTGAATGTTTGTCATTGGTTAACACCACCCATAGATTTAAATTTACCAACAGAGCATGTGCATATATGGCGCATTCATCTTAATCAGCCAGAATCAATAGTATTGAAGTATCGAGAAACTTTATCTAGTGATGAAATTACTCGCGCTGAAAGATTTTACTTTCCTGAACATCGTCAACAGTTTATTGTTGGGCGTGGTAGCCTCAGAAATATTTTAGGACGCTATTTAGGGGTTAGTCCCTCAGCAGTAGAATTTGATTATCAACCCCGTGGCAAACCATTTTTAGCAGATAAATTTGCAGTTAGTGGCTTACGATTTAATTTATCCCATTCCCAGGATTTAGCATTGTGTGGTGTAAGTTATCAACAACCAATAGGAGTTGATTTAGAATACATGCGTCAATTATCAGATTTAGAAAGTCTCGCTAAAAGGTTTTTCTTACCAGCAGAATATGAATTAGTTGCCTCTCTTCCTCCTGAACAAAAACAACAGGTATTTTTTCGTTACTGGACTTGTAAGGAATCATATTTAAAGGCAACAGGAGATGGTTTAGTGCAGTTAGAACAAGTTGCCATATCTTTAACAAATCTAGATCCGGCTAAATTAGGCGTACCGGGAGAATGGAGTTTAGAAGAATTAGTACCAGCCGATAATTTTGCTGCCGCTGTGGCTGTGGCAGGTCAAATTATCAATTTACAATGTTGGCAGTATGAAAATATTGAGTGATAGAGAAATTATAGCCAAATTTTTCTAAAAACTTTTTCTAGGGACGATTTTCATCCTAAAAATCACAGTTCAACACTTCGTACTTTCATACAGTATAGGCAAGGTGAAATAAATATTATAAATATCCTAAAAGCTGGGTTCATCTGCTTTTTGAGTTTTTAATTTTTAATTTTTAATTCTGCCTTGGAGTCCTCGTTACCTCTATCCGCTACACTCAAAAATGCTGCGTTATTCCTAATCATGTCTGACTCCCAAGTAAGTGCTGCTGTTGCAAAACTCTACGATACTTATCCGTTTCCACCAGAACCCCTCCTTGATGAACCACCTCCTGGTTACAATTGGCGGTGGAATTGGTTAGCGGCTCATAACTTCTGCACAGGGAGAAAACCACAAAGGCAAGATATCCGCATTTTAGATGCTGGCTGTGGTTCAGGTGTGGGGACAGAATATCTAGTACATCTCAACCCCCAAGCGCAGGTAGTAGGGATTGATTTAAGTGCAGGCACACTAGAAGTTGCCAAAGAACGCTGTAAAAGATCCGGTGCTAACCGTGTTGAGTTTCATCAATTGAGTTTATATGATGTGGCTCAATTGTCAGGAGAATTTGATTTAATCAATTGTGTGGGCGTGTTGCATCATTTACCTGACCCTATCCGCGGAATTCAAGCCTTAGCCCAAAAGTTAGCACCTGGTGGCTTGATGCACATTTTTGTGTATGGAGAGTTGGGACGGTGGGAAATTCAACTGATGCAAAAAGCGATCGCCCTCCTCCAAGGTAGCAACCGAGGAGACTACCGTGATGGTGTTCACGTTGGTAGACAAATCTTCGCTTCTTTACCAGAACATAATCGTCTTCTCAAACGCGAAAAAGAGCGTTGGTCTCTGGAAAACAAACGGGATGAATGTTTTGCTGACATGTATGTCCATCCCCAGGAAATTGACTACAACATTGATACACTCTTTGAACTAATTAATGCTTCCGGCTTGGAATTCATTGGTTTTTCTAACCCTAGTTTTTGGAATCTAGATAGACTATTGGGCAAAGCCCCAGAATTAGTAGCCAGAGCCAAAGAGTTAAGCCAAAATCAAGTTTATCGCTTGATAGAATTATTAGATCCAGAAGTTACTCATTACGAATTTTTCCTAAGTCGTCCACCCATCACTAAATCTGAATGGACAGATAATAATCACTTATTAGCCGCAATTCCAGAACTAAATCCCTGCATAGAAGGCTTTCCTAGCTCCTGTGTATTTAATTACGACTATCAACTCGTCAACCTATCCCCAGCAGAAATAGACTTTCTTCAACAGTCCAATGGTCGTGCCACTGTGGCAAATATTTTAGAGCAAGTCGAGTTAAGCTTAGATGGAGTCCGACAACTACTCAAACAACAATTACTTTTATTAACACCCAGCGAGAGGGTATAAATGTTAGGGTGTGGGTTAGAGTAATTCTTTTAAAACTCACTCCTACACCCTCCCTTCTAGACCTGACGAAAACGCTCACACAACTCACTTTCATCCACATCTTCCACCAGGAAATCTCGATATACCCATATTTGAGAAGCATTGTAGAGATCACTGAGAATAGGTTTTAATACACCATTTTTATCCCAAGGTTGAAGATCGGAATCTAATTCACAGAAACCCACCCATGAAAATCCTTGTTGTTGCAAATCCTCAGCCCTAACAAGGATTGCTCCCAATACAGCCATATCATAAGGTTTTAATAAAGTATCCATTGCACCAATAGACACTTGCCTTTCTAACATAGACTCAGAAAGAGGAAAAACCTTCAAATGTAGATGCTGGGCTAATTCTCTCAGTCTTTCTGGAACTTTTGTTAATTCATTTGCAACCAATCCATCAAACTGATCAAAAACTCGAAACGCTGCATTAGCATCTTCTCTAGATATTCTCCCTTCATTCTTTGCCCATCTGACAAATTTACGTAAATCTTCAGAGCGAGAACGAGGAGTAAATCTTCGGGGTATGGTTTCCCGTGCTTCAGTTATACAGATAGCAGGTAGATGTAACTCAAACTCTCCAGCTTCGGCACGTGCAAGCAATTGAGCCGCTTGTGGACTCTGTAAATGTGCAGGTGCAACAATATCTACTACCCAGTTTGTTTCGACAAAAACCGCTTGGGGCTTCATGTTGTAACTTTACTCCACCTTGGTCCTGCTGCCCTGATTTCACCAAGTTGCAGAAGATTGATTATCCAGCCACCAAACAAATTTCTCAAATCATCTGGTAAACTGTCTATACTTGTCTCAAGTTTTAATTTCTCTAGCCATCGCTGAACTCTTGATTCAAACTCAAGGTAAGGATTTTCCTTCCATAGCTCATCTGCTGGTGGTAACAAAAAATTTGGCAGTTTAGCTTCACCAACTACGTGAATTGATGAACCATGAGAGTCATCAAAAGAATCGCGCAAAACAGTAACACGCTCTCCTGCTACCAGTAACCCAAGGGAGCAACCAAATTCAATCATTGAGCGTTTAAGCTGTTCAATAGCATTTTGATTATGGATACTGACATTATTGAGTTTTACTTCAACAATCATCAAATATTCTCCATCTGGGCTAGTGACGATAATATCTGGATGTGATGTTTTCATAGCAATACCGAACTTGTGTTCATGAAAAAATTCCATCGTGCAGCCACATTGGCCAACATTCTAGCCCAAGTCAGGCTAGACTTAAACGAAGTTAAATGACTGCTAAATCAATAAATAGTTTTATTAACAGCCAGCGAGGGGCCTTAAAGAATCGGATAACAGTTGAAGAAGCCAGGGAGCAAAGCAAGAATTGATCAAGGACAAACGAGAAATAAGCATTCCCAAAATAAGTTAATTGTTTTTTTCTAAAGTATTGTTACCAGATCGTGATATGATTCAGCTGACTGAATGTGCAGTCATCATAGTTAGCTGTACTGGTTTCAAGTCCCGTGAGCTTGTCAGACGAATCAATTGACCCCACACCGACAACACGACAAGATGCTCAACCTGGTTTTGAGGACACAGAACCAGTCAAAACTTCTATGCAGGAGTTTTATCAACTCTACCAGAAGCTTTTGGTAATCACACTTGTCTTGACGGGGATTATTTTTATCTCTGTGTGGATTGTTTATTCCTTGAACATAGCTCTTAATTATTTAATTGGGGCGTGTGCTGGTGTGGTTTACTTAAAGATGCTAGCCAAAGACGTTGAGCGGCTCGGTGGTGAGAAAAAGCGTCTGAGCAAAAATCGCTTTGCTCTGTTCATTGGGTTGATTGTTGTAGCAACTCAATGGCACGATCTACAAATTCTGCCCATATTCTTGGGATTTCTAACTTACAAAGCGACGCTCATCGTCTATATGTTGCAAACTGTCTTCATTCCTGATTCGTAAACCGTCAGGCTCACAAAGACAATCCTCCAATCCTCGCTTTTTGGGGAAAATGTTTGAAGAATGCAAATGCTTAGTTTCTTACACGCCTTTAATTCTTTTCCCCTTGCCGAATTGGAAGTAGGTCATCATTTCTACTGGCAATTGGGCAATCTGAAAATACATGGGCAAGTTTTTCTCACCTCATGGTTTGTGATTGCCATTCTAGTTTTGGCTTCACTAGCAGCGACTAAAAGCAGTCAAAGAATCCCCAGCGGCATCCAAAATTTGATGGAATATGCCCTAGAATTTATTCGGGATTTAGCTAAAAACCAGCTGGGTGAGAAAGAGTACCGCCCTTGGGTGCCATTTATCGGCACATTATTTTTGTTCATCTTCGTATCGAATTGGTCAGGCGCTCTGATTCCTTGGAAGCTGATTAAGCTCCCATCTGGCGAATTAGCAGCCCCCACTAACGACATCAATACGACTGTAGCATTGGCCTTGTTAACCTCCTTAGCGTATTTTTACGCAGGGTTTAGCAAGCGGGGGTTAGGTTACTTTAAGAAATATATAGAGCCAACACCTGTATTGTTGCCAATCGCTATTCTGGAAGACTTTACCAAGCCCCTCTCCCTAAGCTTCCGTCTATTCGGGAATATCTTGGCGGATGAATTAGTGGTAGCGGTATTGGTTCTGCTGGTTCCTCTATTTATCCCTCTCCCTGTAATGGCTTTGGGTTTATTCACTAGCGCCATTCAAGCTCTTGTGTTTGCTACCCTAGCCGGGGCATATATTCATGAGGCGATGGAGGGACATGGTGGAGAAGAGCATGAGGAGCATTAAAGCCCTCAGTTGATAGCACAGTTCCGACGAGCATCTTCGCTCACAAAGTCGCAACAGCGATCTGAGAACTCGGTGCAGCGTGAAAAACACGTCTCTAGTAGTTAACGTACAATTGTTCTTTCTGTAGTCAAAGCAAGGAAAATCATCATGGATCCATTAGTTTCTGCTGCTTCAGTTCTAGCTGCTGCTCTGGCAATTGGTTTAGCTGCAATCGGCCCTGGTATCGGTCAAGGTAATGCTGCGGGTCAAGCAGTAGAAGGTATTGCTCGCCAACCCGAAGCAGAAGGAAAAATTCGCGGCACCCTGCTGTTAACCTTAGCGTTCATGGAATCCCTGACAATTTACGGTCTAGTAATTGCTCTGGTATTACTATTTGCTAACCCCTTTTCCTAAGACCTAAAAATATTTGTTAGTGTAGAGACGTGATTGCTTGTCTAGCAGCTTATTGCTAGACATCTGCACGCCTCTACAACTAGCAATTCTTGGCATTTGGAATCGTTGTGAAGTAAGTTGACCCTGGTTGGCTATAGGGTCTCTAAAAATTATGAAGGGCTGGATAATATCGCTAGCCAAGAAAGTTGCTATTCCAGCCAAAGAGGAGAGAAATGTTTGATTTCGATGCTACCTTGCCCTTGATGGCATTGCAGTTCCTGCTATTGGCAGCTTTGTTGAATGTAATTTTCTATAAGCCTCTGACCAAGGTACTGGACGATCGCGATAATTACATCCGAACCAATAGCCTTGAAGCCCGTGAACGCCTGGCTAAAGCTGAACGTTTAGCTCAAGAATATGAGCAGCAACTGGCAGAAGCTCGCAAGCAGTCTCAAGTGCTGATGGAAAAGGCTCAGGTTGAAGCTAAGAAAATTACATCTGAGAAAATTGCCGAAGCACAAAAGGAAGCTCAAACTCAAAGAGAACAAGCTGCTCGGGAAATTGAGCAGCAAAAGCGTCAAGCAATGCAGTCCCTAGAGCAAGAAGTTGATAGCCTCAGCCGGCAAATTCTTGAGAAACTATTGGGGCTAGCTTTGGTTAAATAGAGCAACCTCATTAGTTAGCTCTACAAATTGTTTCACTCAAAGCATCAACGTCAAAAGGCATCAGCCTGGGAGCGTTGAAGGCACATTTTCCCATGTTGGGAAAAATTAACGTATTACCAAGCGAGCAGCGCACTTGTAGATGGGTATCATGGGCAACTTCTTATTACTTGCCGCAGAAGCGAACGCTGTTCACTCTGAATTGGCAGAAGGCGCAGCAGAAGGTGGTTTTGGTCTAAACCTAGACATTTTAGAAACCAATCTCATTAACCTGGCGATTCTGATTGGCATACTATTCTACTTTGGACGTAAAGTTTTAACTAACATCCTGAACGAGCGCCGCTCAAACATTGAAAGCGCCATTCAGGACGCAGAAGGTCGCTTGCGAGAGGCACAGGTAGCCTTGAATCAAGCCCAGGAGCAGCTGACCCAAGCTCAAGCAGAGGCACAGAGAATTCGCCAAGCTGCTGAAGAAAATGCCCAAGCAGCAAAAGAAGCAATTTTGGCGAAGGCGACTGCGGATGTAGAACGCTTGAAAGAAACAGCTGCTGCTGATCTAAATAACGAAAGAGAGCGAGCGATCGCCCAACTGCGGGAGCAGGTAGTAGCACTGGCATTGCAAAAAGTGGAGTCCCAACTTCAAACAGGCATTGCCGATGATGCTCAACAAATACTAATTGATCGCAGCATCGCGCAGCTGGTGGGAGGAAGCTAATGAAAAGCGACATGGCAACAGCCGAAGTAGCCCAGCCTTATGCACAGGCACTAATGTCTATCGCGCAATCCCACAACTTGACAGAAGAGTTTGGTGAGGATGCGCGGTCTTTGCTGAGTTTGCTCTCAGAAAACAGCCAATTCCAGAACTTTATCAGCAACCCCTTTATTCAGGCTGATAACAAAAAAGCAGTTATCAGACAAATACTGGGTGAAAGTTCTAACCCCTACCTACGCAATTTTCTGCTGTTGCTAGTAGACAGAAGGCGGATTGTGTTTCTGGAATCAATCTTGCAGCAGTACTTAGCCCTATTGCGGCAACTGAATCAAACCGTATTGGCAGAAGTAATTTCTGCTGTTCCCCTAACACAAGAGCAACAGCAGTCAGTCATCCAGAAGGTCATCGCACTCACCAAAGCTCGTCAGGTAGAACTAGACACAAAGATCGACCGCGAACTCATTGGTGGGGTGATTATTAAAGTAGGTTCGCAGGTAATTGATGCCAGTTTACGGGGTCAACTGCGTCGCCTTTCCTTGCGCTTAACTAGTGGCTAAAAATTTAGGAGTTAGGAGCTAGAAGTTAGGAGTTAGAAGTTAGAAGTTAAGCACAAAGTAAATTTATTTTGATTTTTAACTTTTGCATTTCTAACTGCATCATTCTTAACTTTGAATTCGTAACTCAGACCTCTTAACTCCTAACTAAATTACTCTCTTCTTCGGACTCGCAAGAAACAAGATAGACACATGAGCATTTCAATTAGACCTGACGAAATCAGCAGCATTATCCAACAACAAATCGAGCAATATGACCAACAAGTCAAAGTTGCTAACGTTGGTACTGTTTTGCAAGTAGGTGACGGTATTGCCCGGATCTATGGTCTGGAAAAGGCTATGGCTGGGGAATTGCTAGAATTTGAAGACGGTACAATCGGCATCGCCCAAAACTTGGAAGAAGACAACGTTGGTGCGGTGTTAATGGGTGAAGGCCGTGATATTCAAGAAGGTAGCAGCGTTACCGCTACCGGCAGAATCGCCCAAATTGGTGTAGGTGAAGCCCTCATCGGTCGGGTTGTGGATGCTTTAGGCCGGGCCATTGATGGTAAAGGCGAAATCAAAACCACAGAAACCCGTTTGATTGAATCCCCCGCACCTGGGATTATCGCTCGTCGGTCTGTCCATGAACCTATGCAGACTGGTATCACCGCGATTGACTCCATGATTCCCATTGGCCGTGGTCAACGGGAATTGATCATTGGTGACCGTCAAACTGGTAAGACCGCGATCGCCATCGACACCATCATCAACCAAAAAGGTGAAGATGTAGTCTGCGTCTACGTTGCCGTTGGTCAAAAAGCATCCACCGTTGCTAACGTAGTCCAAACATTACAAGAAAAAGGCGCACTGGATTACACCGTTGTCGTTGCTGCTAACGCCAGTGACCCCGCCACCTTACAATTCCTCGCTCCCTACACAGGTGCAGCTATTGCTGAATACTTCATGTACAAAGGCAAAGCTACCTTAGTAGTTTATGATGACTTGTCCAAGCAAGCACAAGCTTATCGTCAGATGTCCTTGTTGCTGCGTCGTCCACCCGGACGGGAAGCTTATCCCGGAGACGTATTCTACATCCACTCTCGTTTATTAGAACGGGCAGCTAAGTTAAGCGATGAATTGGGTAAAGGGAGCATGACTGCTCTACCTATCATCGAAACCCAAGCTGGTGACGTTTCCGCTTACATTCCTACCAACGTTATCTCCATTACCGACGGTCAGATATTCTTGTCCTCTGACCTGTTTAACTCTGGTATTCGTCCCGCTGTAAACCCCGGTATCTCTGTATCCCGTGTAGGTTCTGCGGCGCAAACCAAGGCCATGAAGAAAGTTGCAGGTAAGATTAAACTGGAACTGGCCCAATTTGACGACCTACAAGCCTTCGCTCAATTTGCTTCTGACTTAGACAAAGCCACCCAAGACCAATTGGCACGCGGTCAGCGTCTGCGGGAACTGTTGAAACAGCCCCAAAATGACCCCCTCTCTGTTGCTGAACAAGTAGCGATTCTTTACGCTGGTATTAACGGTTATTTAGACGACATTGCTGTTAACCAAGTAACTAGCTTTGTCAAAGGTCTGCGTGATTACTTAAAGACCGGCAAGAACTCCTACTACCAAGCAGTACAAGGTAGCAAAGTTCTTGGTGATGCAGAAGAAGCAGCCCTGAAAGAAGCTTTAGCTGATTTCAAGAAGACCTTCCTCGCTACAGCGTAACAATTTTGGATTTTGGATTTTGGATTTTGGAGAGGCAGGGCGGTTTTGGGGTTTTCACGCCACTTGCTGAAAGTCCGCCTCAGGCAATGGTTCTCCATCCGCAACTGCCAAACCCGAAGGGATTAAATCTAAAATCCGAAATTCCAAATCTAAAATCTAAAATCTAAAATCTGAAATCGGATCATGCCTAATCTCAAAGCAATACGCGATCGCATTCAGTCGGTCAAAAATACCAAAAAAATCACCGAAGCCATGCGGCTGGTGGCAGCAGCTAGAGTACGTCGCGCCCAAGAACAGGTAATTGCTACCCGCCCCTTTGCTGACCGCTTGGCACAAGTATTGTATGGTCTACAAACCCGTCTGCGGTTTGAAGAAGCCAACCTGCCTCTGTTGAAAAAGCGGGAAGTTAAGTCTGTAGGGCTGCTGGTAATTTCAGGCGATCGCGGTCTGTGTGGTGGTTACAACAGTAACGTCATCCGTCGCGCCGAAAACCGTGCGAAGGAATTACAAGCAGAAGGTGTAGACTACACCTTTGTCATCGTTGGACGCAAAGCCACTCAATACTTCCAACGTCGCAACCAACCTATTGATGCTACTTATAGCGGCTTAGAACAAATCCCCACCGCAGCTGAAGCAACTCAAATTGCTGACGAACTACTTTCCCTCTTCCTCTCGGAAAAAGTAGACAGAATCGAATTAATCTACACTCGATTTGTCTCTTTGGTAAGTTCTCGTCCAGTGGTACAAACTTTGCTGCCCCTTGACCCCCAAGGATTAGAATCATCTGACGATGAAATTTTCCGCCTGACAACTCGTGGTGGTCAATTCCAAGTAGAACGGGAAAAAGTGGTTAGCCAAGTTCGTCCTTTACCCCGTGACATGATTTTTGAGCAAGATCCAGTACAAATCCTGGATTCTTTATTGCCCTTGTATCTGAGCAATCAGCTGCTACGTGCCCTGCAAGAATCAGCTGCTAGTGAACTAGCAGCACGGATGACTGCAATGAGCAACGCCAGCGATAACGCCGGAGAATTGATTAAAAACCTATCATTGTCATACAACAAAGCTCGTCAAGCCGCAATTACCCAAGAACTCTTGGAAGTTGTTGGTGGTGCCGAAGCACTCAATTAAAGTGGTAGTTGGTGATTGGTAATGGCAGATTCGCAAATACACCATAGCCAATCATCAATTACTAAGGTTTAAGCTATAAATAATCTCTTAGCCAGCTAAATTTTATCATTCCCATCTAATTAGGATTTGCTGAAGACAGGGAATTGTAGACAGGGAAAAGTTTCAGCAGATTCAAAGGTAAGCTCATTTGCAGCAAAAACTCTAAAAAATCATACATTGCCAATTTTTAATTGTTTATCAGCCTCTAGAAGAGGCTTTTTTGTTGCTAATTTCCTCATGATTGTTGTAAATTGATCATTGATATTAGTTATTGAGAAATAATTGCAAATTGTTAATGACAATCGCTGTTGAAATATGACGACAACTATCCTGACAGAAGCACAAATTAATCAACTTGAACAGGATACACTGCAAAACTTTGAGGTTTTGGACAACCATCAGGGTTTTGACAGAATTGAGAGAATTCGCAATCAATTATATGAAAGTTATTATCAAGTAATTGAATTTCGTCCGGGATTAGTTCTCGAAATTTTTGATAGCCATTACTACCAGCAAGTTAACAGTAAAATCAATCACTATGGTGGTTACGCACTGACATCTAAGTTTTATTTAGCAGGTAATCATAGTGTAATTTGTCCTGGTGTTCCTGGAGTTCAGGAACAGTATCAGGAAAAAGTAGGAAATCATTACTTATTTTACTTGCCAGATATTGAAGAAATAGAACAATATTTTGCAGGCGATCGCATCTATCTCATAAGAATTTGTATAGAATTAGACTTTCTCAAATCCTTCATTCACGGAATAGACAATCTACCAACGCAGTTACAGCCTTTTTTAGCAACTGACTCTCCGCCTCTATTCCATCATCTAGTGGGGAAGATTACTATACCAATGCAGACGGTGTTACAGCAAATTATCAATGCACCATATCAAGGGATGATACAAAGAATGTATCTCGAAAGCAAGGTATTAGAATTACTAGCTTTGCAATTTGTTCAACTGATAGAAGCTGACGAAGACAAACAACCCTTAATTCATCTCAAAGCTGATGATGTAGAGAAAATTTATCAAGCTAAGGAGATTTTAACCAACAACTATGATCATCCACCCTCGTTAATAGACTTAGCAAAACAAGTTGGTATTAATGACAACAAACTCAAGTATGGTTTTCGCGAAGTATTTGGTACTACAGTATTTGGATATTTGCGTGACTATCGCTTAGAAATAGCTCGAAAGTTGTTACAGCAACAGAAACAGAATGTCAGAACTGTAGTCAATATGGTTGGTTATGCAAACCAAAGTCATTTTGCTGCTGCATTTAAACGCAAGTTTGGTATCACTCCCCAAGATTGTCGTTTAGGACGAAAATCAGTGTAATAAAAATATTTATCATTTATTCTTTGAGATTTGATTAAATTTGAGATTATTTCACTAAAATCTAGCAAGGATAAGCCCTGATGAAATTGGTTTCGTCACCTTATTTAGCTGTTATTTGCTGCTTTTTTGCAGGTCTGGCGTGCAATTCTCCGGCTATGGGTTAAAATTCTCCGCCTACTATATAGACTTTTACCGCTTAAATTACATAAACTCTTTCCACAATTAATTGCAAATATTTTGCAATATATAGCTGTTTTGTAGAGAGAAGTATGGAATTTCAATTATATGACAGAAATTTTGTCAACTCAGGACTCATCTGAGAACTCACCAACAGTGAAATTATGGTCATTAATTTGAATATTAATAGCAAATTAATAACTAATGCCAATTTTAAAAAAGAATGTGACACATAGATATCCCCTTATCCAGGGGAGTCTAGCATCAAGTGGGCTTATCTATCGTCAACATTATTTAAATTTGTATAAACTGCTGATTGTTTTACTAAATAATTTATCAAGACATAATGATTAATATATTCTCCAATAGATACATTAAATTATTTTTAATCGTGACCTTAGTTGTCATTTGTTTTCATATTTATTCTATTGTTTCATCACCAAAAATATCCTATCTAAATCAAAAAAAAATAGACTCAGAGTGTCGCATAGTTAAACATACATTAGGAGAAAGTTGTATTCCCTTTTATCCCCAGCGTATTATTGTATCTGATCAAGAAAGTTTAGAAATATTAGTAGCTTTAGGCTTAAAACCGATTGCAGCAACATCGGCAAACAGAGTAGGCAATAAGAGTCATATATTGAGAGATAAGGTAGATGGAATTATTGATTTAGGAAAGGAAAGTCAAATAAATTTTGAAAAAATTATTAAATTGAAACCAGATTTGATTTTAGGCTTTTTATGCAGCTCTTCTGATTATCAATTACTATCAAAAATAGCCCCAATTGTTTGTTTTACTTATACAGAAAAAGATTGGAAACAAACTTTAAAGGAAGTTGCTCAAGTAGTTGGTAAAGAAAAACAAGCAGAGGAATTACTGGAAAATTACCAACGAAGGATTGAAGATTTGCGATTGCAGTTTGCTCAAAAAAATCACAAACAAGAAATTGCTGTAATGAGATTTTATACAAGTATTCAATTTACACAATTTTTGAACAAATTATCTTTCCCCGTCAGTATTTTAGAAGAGTTACAACTATCTATACCTCTAGCACAACATCAGATTAGTAGTGGTACAAATATCAGTTTTTATAATGTTAGTTTAGAGCGAGTAGATTTGCTAGAGTCGGATGTGATGTTTATTGCACTAGATCCAGGTGCAGAAGAAAACTTCCAAAAATATCAACATAGTCCTTTATGGCAAACACTGAATGTAGTGAAAAATAAACGGGTATATACTGTTGATTCAAGTTACTGGATTTTTGGTAATGTCCTTTCTGCTCATGCTGTTCTCGATGACTTAGTTAAATATCTATTACCAGATTCCTGAAATTTTCTGAAATTACGTTGTCAATAATAGGATTTCCATAACAGAAAATAGAATTTTGATAATTAAAGATAAAAATATTTTCTCTGAATACAGTTGCAATTATTTTCAATAATTAAATTCAGCAATAGTAATAAAAAATACTATTAGCCAACGTTGATTAATCAAATGTCAAGACAATTACATCTTTACAGATTTATCAGAAGATGTAATGAAATTCGTTAAAAGCCAAAAGAGAATTTAATGAAAGCAACCTGTTTAAATACCTAATGAAATTTTTATGATCATTCATCAAAATAGAGACATAATTTCTCAACAAGCCACTAAAAAAATTGTGTTGAATTTCTTAGAAGAGATATTTCATCTTGCTCAAAGTGAGTTAGATCGTTTCTATACAGAACAGATAATTTTGACTCAGCCACCTGAAGACGCTGAAGTGATTTCATTAATTAATTATCTCCAACCCTATAGACTTGTTTCTCATTGGCGATTGAGGGAGGAATACCAAAAAACTCAAGATATTCGCATTGCTGCTTCTATCTGGAACAAAATATATAGTTGGACAACATTACCAGGGATTTTAGCTTTGATGACTTGGGCCGGTTTAGGTCTGGATACAAGGCTGGAAAATGTGAGTTTTGTCGTGGAAAACGGAGAACCCAAAGCGTTATGGATTCATGATTTAAGTGGTACTGTTATTTATCCTCAGCGAGTCCCTATTCCCATTCCTCAAGACTACCCAGGCAAAATTGTCAATACTGTAGAAGCTTTACATCAAACTGTCTTTACAGGTTTATTTCAGCATAATCTAGCACCAATGATAAACCGCGTGCATTGCTTAACCAAACTATCTAAAAAGACCATGTGGGGTAATGCGGTAAATGCTTCGGAAGGACAGTTTGCTGAACTTAGTAAATATACAAATTCAGAAGCTATCTACACAGATTATTCTGCATTGTATAAACAACCATACAGTTCAGTTATGCCAGGAAAAAACCCACTTTACAACTTAGTGCGTACTGAACAAATCAACGAACCTGGGTTACCAACTAATACCACAGTTCGTCTCACTTGTTGTTTATATGCTTTCATTCCTCCATGCAATCAACAATGTCCAAATTGTCCTTTATTAAAACCACAGGAAAGAATCGCCTTGATGAAGGAAGAAATGGCAGAAAGTAATTAAATAAATACTCAATGCTCATATTCAAAGGTTTTTAACTATACTCTTCATTTGCCGCACCATAACTCAAGATGTCACAACCAACAAATCCAGCCAGTATGCGTAGTTTTCTCATAGTTTGGCTTGGTCAATTAGTATCTACCATTGGTAGCGGCATGACCGCTTTTGCAATTGAAATTTGGGCATGGGAAATCACAGGTAAAGCAACAACTATAACTCTAGTAGGTTTTTTTAGCTTACTACCCAGTATTTTGATTACCCCCATCAGTGGTGTAATTGTAGATAAATTTAATCGTAAACTTTTAATGATGCTGGGGGATACAGTTGCGGTGATCAGCACCATTATTATTTTGTTATTGCATCTCACTAATAATTTACAAATTTGGCATTTTTATCTGACAGGGGCGATTGTTGGTACTTTTAATCAGTTTCAATATTTGGCTTCTTCTTCATCGGTATCACTGATGATTCCTAAGCAACACTACACTCGTGCTAGTAGTTTAGAATTTCTATCTGGTTACGGCAGTCAAATTATTGCACCTGCTTTGGCAGGATATCTCTATACAGTTATTGGTTTTGTTGGCATTTGGTTGATTGATATCTCTACTTTTGCAATTGCTATTACTAGTTTAGTATTGGTCAAAATTCCTCAACCAATACCAAAAGAAAAAACGGAAAATTTAGCCAATATAGGGCAGGATTTAGCATTAGGTTGGCATTATATTAATCATCACAAAAGTTTACTAGCGTTGTTATTCATAAATTTATTATTTTGGCTACCCCATGACATTGGTAATTCTCTATATACACCAATGATTTTATCTCGCACTAATAACGATACTGTATTGCTGGGAAGTTTGGCTGCTGCGGCTGGTTTTGGTGGAGTAATAGGGGCAATAATTGTCAGTAGTTGGGGTGGGTTTAGACAGAAAATTAAAGGTGTTTTATGGGGGATGATAGGTGCTGGTATTAGTAAAATTATATTTGGTTTAGGGAGAACACCTTGGGTGTGGATTCCAGCACAGTTTTGCTCTTCTTTAAATTTTCCTTTGAATGGCAGTTCAGATAATGCAATTTGGCTAGCGAAAGTACCTCCTGATGTGCAGGGGAGAGTCTTTGCCACGCGATCGCTATTATTACAGATTGCTTCCGCGCTAGGCCATTTAATTGCCGGCCCCTTGGCAGATCAGGTGTTTACACCAGCTTTGCAATCAAGCAGTGTTTTGGTGGCTATTTTTGGCGGATTATTTGGGACTGGTACCGGTGCAGGGATAGGATTGTTATATGTGATTTGCTCATTGTGTATGCTGCTAGCAGGTTGGCTAGGCTTTTCTATCCCCGTGCTGCGAAAAGTAGAAACGATTATACCTGACTATGATGCAGAATCTTGACAATTCCATGATTAATTTATGTTGTTTGTAATAGATACTTAAATAAATCATCAACTATGGCATTAGCGGAGAGAATACTACCAAAAATCCAGTAACTAGAATCAACACTATAAACTCGTTGATTTTGCACCACATTCAGAGTTTGCCAAAGACGAGTATGTTGATATTTTTGAAATAAATCTTTAGCACCAGGGTCTACCGCTACAAATAAAACATCAGCATCCAATAAGTCTATACGCTCTAAATTTAAAATTACCAAAGTATCATCAGGATTTTTAATTAATTTGCTTTGATTATCTGGCAGTGAAAGACCAATTTCTTGTAAAATACTACCAGGAAAGGAAAATTGAGAACGAAACTCTGGCAGTTTTACACCACCATGAAAACGGCTAACAGACACTTTTACTTTATTGCTTTTATTTTTAATTAAATCCCCCAATTTCGCTAATTTTTGTTTGTATTCATCCAGTAATTTTTCTGCTTGTTTAGTTTTATTGACAACTGTAGAAATTTGTCGAAAAGAGTTTTGCCATTCAGCATGAATATATCTAAATTTAACCGTAGGTGCTATGCGAGAAAGTAACTGATAGTTGGTTGAACTCATTCCATATAAACTAATAATTAAATCTGGCTTTAAATCTAAAATCTTTTCTAAATTAAACTGGTCTTCCTTGCCAATGTAAGGTATATCAGCTATTTGGTTTTTGAGAAAACTAGATTTACTAGCTACGTAAGTAGTGTCAGGCATTCCTATAGGTTTTAATCCTAAGGCTATAACATTTTCCAAGGCAACTTGATCTGTCACAATGATTCGCTGTGGATTTAGAGGTACACAAGTTTCCCCTAGATCATGCTTAATTAATCGACATTCAGAATTTGAGGATATTTGATCTGGTAAAATACTATGACAAGCAATGCTTGTAAAACATGAAAAAAATACTACTAAAAATAGCTGCAAGCAGTAACAAATTTTTTTCATATTATTTCTTTCATTCTCATTTATTAATTAGACAGTATATTGACCTTGCCTTTACGTCCTATAGGTACACACATTGGTGTTCCCACAACTGGGTCAGATACAATACGACAATCTAAGTCAAAAACTTCTTTGACCATTTCCTCTGTCATGACCTCCTGAGGTTCTCCAGCAGTGAAAATTCTGCCTTGTTTGACAGCAACCAAATAATCTGCATAACGACAAGCCTGATTTAAATCGTGCAGCACCATGACAATAGTTCGTTCTTGATGCTGATTCAATTCATATAACAAATCTAAAACTTCTATTTGATGGGCTAAATCTAAAAAAGTAGTTGGTTCATCTAATAATAAAATATCTGTATCTTGAGCCAATGCCATAGCAATCCAAGCACGTTGTCTTTGTCCACCAGATAAAGTATCTAATGCTCTATTTGCCAAGGCTAACAAATCTGTAATTTCTAATGCTTGTTGGACAATTATTTCATCTTGTTCTGACCACTGCTGCAACCAATTTTGATAAGGATAACGTCCTTGTCCTACCAAGTCTTTGACTGTTAATCCTTCTGGTGCCACTGGATTTTGAGGTAATATTCCTAGTTGTTGTGCGACTTGTTTAGTAGAAAGATTAAAAATAGATTGTCCATCTAGATAAATAGCACCACCATAGGGTTTAAGTAATCTGGCTAAACCTCGTAATAAAGTAGATTTACCACAACCATTGGCACCGACTAAAGCACTAATTTTTCCGGGAGGAACTGCTAAATTGAGGTCTCGGATAATTGACACACCATCGTAAGCTAAAGATAGACCTTTGGTTGATAATCCTTTCATATTTATTCCCATTTTAAATGTTGATTGTTGACTGTTGTACGGGCGGGTTTAACTGACATATTTGTTTTCTGTGTGAAAATCTCACAGAACCTGCCTCTATGTACGGGCGGGTATAACTGATATATTTGTTTTCTGTGTGAAAATCTCACAGAACCCGCCCCTACTTCTTCCGATTACGAATGAGTAAATAGAGAAAATAAGGGGCACCGACGGCAGCGGTCACCACCCCACAAGGAATTTCGATAGGTGCAAACAGAGTTCTACCCAGGAAGTCTGCCACCACAACTAGCATTCCTCCTAATAATGCAGAGGTAGGAATCAATCCTTGATGATTTGTCCCTACTAACTGTCTGCCTAAGTGGGGTGCAATTAATCCTACAAAACCAATCATGCCCGCAGTGGCGACTCCTGAACCTGCTAAGGCTACACCCACTAGCACCAGTAAACCCCGTTGCCATTCCACAGGAGTGCCTAAACTTTTGGCTACATCATCTCCCAAATTTAAGGCGTTCAAATGTCTAGCTAATAGCAAAGCCATGGGTAAAAAAATGATTAACCAAGGTAAAAAGGAAAAGACTTGTTCCCAGGTACGTCCGTAGACACTACCAGCTAACCACACCAAAGCATCACTCACACTATATATATCGCCAAAGGTAATCATCAAATTGGTGAAAGCACCAGCGATCGCAGATAACCCCACACCCATTAAAATAAACAAAACAGGGGAACTACCATTGTTCCAAGCTAAGGAGTAAATTAACCCAGCCATCAATAGAGCACCGACAAAGGCTGACACAGGCACAGTGTAAATGGGTGCTAATGGAAAGAAAACAATGACTGAAACTGCTGCTAGACTTGCTCCTGCATTGATGCCGATAATCGCAGGATCAGCTAATGGGTTGCGTGTGATGCCTTGAAATATAGTCCCAGAAACAGCCAGTGCCATTCCCACCATAAAAGCAACCAGGGTGCGGGGTAGACGCAGGTTATAAATGACAAAAGCATGGTCTGGGTTGCCTGTATTTATACCCAATACGGTTTTGACGATATCTAAAGGAGAAATCGGATATTCACCTCGACCTAAATTCATCACCATCGCTACTGCCACTGTCACCGCCAAACATAGCAGTATTGGTGGCACACGGCGGTCAATCCGCAAAGATATGTTCTCGGAACGGATTACAAGCCAATCAGCCTTCATTTTTTTACCTTTGATTTAGCCAAGTAAATAAAAAATGGTGCGCCAATTAATGCTGTCATCACTCCCACAGGTAATTCCTGGGGTTTGAGTAAGACACGTGCTGCCACATCTGCAACTAACAGTAAAGTTGCACCGACAACCGCAGAGTAAGGCAAAATCCAACGATAATCAGCTTTGATAAAAAATCTCACGAGATGGGGAACTACTAAGCCAATAAAGCCGATTGGCCCAGCTAATGAGACGGAACTTCCTGCTAGCAAAACCACGCTAATAGCTGTTGTAATTTTGACCCAAGCTGTCTGTTGACCCAAGCCTTTAGCCACATCTTCACCCAGACTCATAGTTGTGATTTGTCTACCCAAGACAAAGGCGACGACTAAACCAACAACCACAAAAGGTAATACTGGCAATAAAATGTGGAAATCCCTTCCAGCTAAAGAACCAGCTAACCAAAATCTAATATCTTCTAAGGTGCGTTGGCTGACAATGAGAATAGCTGTAGTTAGAGAAGAAATAAGCGCAGTTAAGGCTGCACCTGCAACTGTCAAATTCAGTGGGGTTGCTCCTCCTTTTCCCAGAGAACCAAGGAGATAAACTGACATAGCTGTTGCGCCTGCACCTACAAAAGCTACTGCGGTTAGCACACCTAAGGAAGAGTTACCAAATACAAAAATTGTTGTAACTACAGCTAATGCTGCTCCTGATTCAATACCTAAAATGCCTGGATCTGCTAAGGGATTGCGTGTCAAACCTTGCATTAATGAGCCAGAAACTGCCAAGCATGAGCCTACGAGTAGAGCAATGAGCGATCGCGGTAATCTCACTGTCTGGATGACTAAATGTTCATAAGCACCATCAAAGTTGATAAAGGATTCCAGAATCTTGTCTAACGGTATATCTGCTGCACCTAAGGTAATACTATACACAAAGCAAGTTAGCAAAATCAGTGTACCTAGAATCAAACCCGCTAATGGCGATATTTTGGGTATATTCCAGTTCCTTGGTGATGCTGTGGTTGCTTTTGTCATGCTCTGCTCATCAATTGAAAAATATAATCATTTAGCTAAGGTAGTTTTAGCTTGTAAGGTTCACTGGTGGAACATATTAGTTGAGAATATTTATAAGTCAAGATAGGATTGACTTACAGGAACATTCCACGATAATTTCAGGACTAGAGTCTGATATTGGCTGAAAAGCTACAAGATTATACTTTATCCTTATTAGTAAATATTTTCAACTTACTGATAAATTTTTCACGAAGGAAAAGAAATTTTTAGCAAAATAGCTAAAATCAGTGGTTAGTTGCTACTTTTATGACAAAACCTGAAGAATAAGTAAAAGTTGTAACACATCATTCTGTGTTGCCCTACTTGCTACAGCAATATTGGAACCGACTTGTAGACCATCTCCATCTGTAAAAGGGTAGAGTCATGAAGTTTGCGATCGCGCTTCTGGATAAGCTGAAAATTCTATAATTTATGCTATGATTATGGACAGCTATGCTTTTTAGTTGTCACTGCCAAAACAGGGCACTATAATAGAAGTATGAACCACATGGGTCCGTAACGGTTTCGACAGGTTGGCGAACGCTACTCTGTGATTCAGGTCGAGAGTGAGTCGTCTCTCGGAAATACAAGGCTCGAAAAAAAAGTAAATGCGAACAATATCGTAAAATTTGCTCGTAAGGAAGCCCTAGTTGCTGCCTAATAGCCTCTTATAGGTCCGAGCGCTTCTAGTCTGACTCCGTTAAAGGCTAGAGGCTAACCCCAACGGATGCTCTAACAAGTATTCTCTGGTTGACTTGTTAGCTAAGACTTAATCAGAGCATCCTACGTTCGGGACAATGAACGATTCCCGCCTTGAGGGTCAGAAAGGCTAAACCTGTGAATGAGCGGGGGGTCAATACCCAATTTGGACAGCAGTTCGACTCTGCTCGGATCCACTAAAAATAACTCCAAAAATCCACTTACAGTAATTGCTGTAAGTGGATTTTTAGTTTCCAACACCCTCTTAGTCCCTCTTTTCTTCATCACCTAACATTTTTAATAATTTTCTCGCCACTAAAACACCCACAACTCCAGCACCCACTAATTCCACCGCTTGCACCACTTTGTCACTAACATCGTGAGAATCGATATGGTGATGAAAAATTTCTTCATCTAGCCATTCCGTTGCAGCTTTAAAGTCATGAATTGGTGTTGGTAATAATGTTAAATATGTGCCTTGACGAATTAAATGTGCAGTTTCACCAGTAACCTCAAAAACATTAAATAAGTTAGCAGCCGCATCATTTAAACCCAGTTTTAAGAGAGTCCCTCGAATATTTACTTTAGTTGGTTTGGGGTCTTCTCCGAGAGCAAGTGTTTTCAAATTTTGAGCAATATTCGCTCCTTGTTGATAGGCAACTTGGGCGGTAGGTGGTAGGGAAGTATCTTGAACATCTGCACAATCGCCACCTGCAAATACTTCTGGAAAGTCGAGCAATTGCATTGTGGGAGTTACTAAGAGACGACCATGATGATCTCGATTTTCTTGGGAAATTGGTAAGTTTTTGATTAAAGGATGGGTAGAAGTACCAGCAGCCCAAATTGTTGTGTGTGTTGGTAAGATTTTAACTTCATTATTGTGTTTATATTCAATAGCGATCGCCTGAACAGCAGTAGCTTCTGCCCCTGTAATAATTTCAATTTTTACACTACGTTTTTGTAGTTCCTGTTCAGCAATTTGGCGCAGTAAATCGTTAATATCGCCTTCTAAAATTTCTTGACCATGATTGAGGAGAATCACTCTAATTTCAGCCGGATTTCCTCCTAAAGCTGTATACCAATGGGGGAGAAAGTCTGCTAGTGTAGCAGCCATTTCTACACCACTAGGTCCACCACCAACTACGACTACAGTTAATAGCTTTCGGCGTTGTTCTATATCTTCCGTTTGGACTGCTTGGTGTAAACACTCGCGTAAGTGTTTATCGAGTGCGATCGCATCAGCTTGTGTCCAAAAAGGAAAGGCGTTTTCTTTTGCACCTTTAACATGATGATAGCCAGTAACACTACCCAGGGCTAATACTAAATTACTGTATTGGTAGGCATCACCAGAACCTAATTTTACTTGCTTTTGATACAGGTCTATAGATTGCACTGTATCTTGGACAAAAATCACGCCACTACCGTGAAGTAATTCTGCAAAGCGCGGTACTACTTGAAAGCTATCCATTTCGCCATCAAAATATTCATAAAGTAATGGTTTAAAACAGAAGCGTTCATTTTTATCAATCAAAATTACTGAGCGGAGATAGTGTGCATGAGCTAAATGTAATGCTGTAAATAATCCGGTAAAACCACCACCGACAATTACAGTTTGATAAACTGGACTGTTCATAAAAACTCTATTGATTATTGGGGACTAGAGAATGAGTAACTTGTTATATAAATAAAAAGAAAGCAATAAGAATTGCACTAATAAAAAAGGCAAAGATAATCGCATATTCAACTCGGCGACTCAACAAACCTACAGCAGCAATCAAGGCGATCGCTAGCCCAAAAATGCCAATGTACTGCTCTTTTTGTAACCCACGTGCAATCAGTTGATCTTGGTTTTTGCCTGGCGCTGGAGCTTCTTCCATTGACCGCGGAGATGGTAATTCTTGCGTTAGTAAATTCATCAAATTATTCCTATTATTCCTAAAATTTATTTTTTTAATCTTTTTATGCTGTCCACAAGTAAAGCAGTGAAAACAGAAAAACCCAAACTATATCAACAAAATGCCAAAACAAAGTGGTCGCGCTTGCACCAAAATGACCTTTATCGTAATTACCTGGAATGAAAGAACGAATCAGCATAATTACCTGGAGAATTACACCAGCAAGAACGTGTAAACCGTGGAAACCTGTTAAGAGGTAGAATGTAGAACCTACTAATCCGGTACTTAACCCAAAATCTAACTTACTCCATTCAATTCCTTGACTGATTAAGAAGAAAGTTCCCATACAAATTGTTATCAACCACAGCCAGCGAAATTTATTTAATCTGCCACGCTGAAGAGCATTTTCAGCCGGTTGAATTACAAAGCTACTCGATAGTAAAACTACCGAGTTAACAATCACAAGGGTAGATAATTCCGGACTGGAAATACCAGGTGGTAGCCAATTTCCTGAGTGTGTTAATCGCAAAGCAATGTATGTAAAGATAAAACTCAAAAAAATGATGCTTTCCGATAGTAGAAATACGACAAATCCGAAAATTGCTTTGCCATGATGGTCTTCAGCTTTACCACCACTACTAGGCAAGAATCGCTTGAGCCAAGTCGGTAAATATTTCCGCCACTTTTCAAAACGGATAGGACTTTCATCTATGTAAATAGTTCGACGGTTCATATATCAGTTATTGAGTATTAATGGTGATTATCTCTCCCATATTTCTCTACGCCTTTCTTCTTCTGACTCATTAGGTTCTATGACTGAATATTTAGGATCGCCGTAGTCGTAAGGTGGTCTTTTCACTACGGGAATCTCTGCAAAATTCTCCCGTGGTGGTGGAGAAGTTGTTGTCCATTCCAGTCCGGTAGCGTGCCAGGGATTATTAACTGCTCTCTGTCCGTATAATAAAGACCCCACCATGTTGCCAATAAAGGGCAGTGTAGATACTCCCAGTAAAAATGCACCTAAACTAGCAACAATATTCCATCCTTGATACTCTGGTTCATAGGAGGAAATTCGGCGTACCATTCCCTGTAAACCGAGGGGAAGCATGGGGAAGAATGTCAGGTTCGCACCAATAAAGGTTAACCAAAAATGTAATTTTCCCCAACCTTCGGCGTACATCCGTCCGGTAATTTTGGGAAACCAGAAGTAAATGGCGGCAAAGATTGCCATTGTGATGGTATTAAAGACAATGTAGTGGAAGTGTCCCACTATAAAGTAAGTATTGTGGACGTGAATATCAAACGGTACAGCTGCCAGCATCACACCAGTGACACCACCAAGCAGAAACATGGCTGCACCTCCCAAGGCGAACAGCATGGGTGTCTCCAAGTGCAGCTTACTCTTCCAAACTGTAGCCGTCCAACCAAATGCCTTTACACCAGTGGGTACAGCAACCAACATGGAAGTAAACATAAATAATATCCGCATCCAGCTAGGGGTAGCACTGGTAAACATATGATGCACCCATACGAAAATGCTAACGATGGCGATGCCTAAAGAAGCAACAGCCAATGAGCGATAGCCAAATAAAGGATTGCGGGAAAATGCTGGCAGAACTTCGGCAAAAATACCAAATGCTGGTAATGCCATGATGTATACTGCGGGGTGGGAGTAGAACCAGAAGAGATGCTGGTAAATGATGGGGTCGCCATTCTCTAAGGGTTTAAAGAATTGTGTGCCGAAATTGAGATCAAATAACAGCAATATCAATGCACCAGTGAGAGAAGGTAAATTCACTAGCTGCAACAACTGGGCGCTGAAAACTGACCAAACAAAAACAGGCATTCGGAAGAAGGTCATACCTGGGGCGCGCATCCAAAAAATGGTAGAGACAAAGTTAACAGCCCCCATAATGGATGAGATGCCGATAATGACTAAACTCAGAATCCAAATAAATTCACCGTTAATTGGCTGACCAGGCGGAATTTGCAGACTAATTGGCGGATAAGACCACCAGCCTGATTGTGCTGTACCATTGGGAAGAAAGAAGCTAGATAGTAATAAAACACCCGCTGGTGGAATCATCCAAAAAGAGATAGCGTTGACCAGAGGAAACGCCATATCCCGCGCTCCCAACATCAATGGTACTAAGTAGTTAGCAAGACCTGCATTAAAGGGGATAATCCATAGAAAAATCATGATTGTCCCGTGCAGGGTGAATAAGCCGTTATACAGAGGACGATCTAGCAAATTTGATGGCGGTGTAATCAATTCAGCGCGGATGAGCATCGCCAAAAGTCCACCAATCAAGAAGAAAATGAAAGTCGTTACCATGTACTGCACACCGATCACCTTATGATCAGTGTTGAAGCCGAAGTAGTTTTTCCAGTTATTTTCTGGCTCGGTTTGAGGTGTTGTTTCTAAAGAGTCATGTGTCATTAGTAACTTTCCTTTGGCGGGCAATAACCTCTTGATTGGGCGCGATAGTATACCAACCACTCTTAAATAGTGTTTTTGGCGGTTGATTATATTCAGCAATTGCTTGATTTTGAATAGTTGGAGGTTCTTGTTCCGCTTGGGCAAGCCACTGGTGATATTGTTCTAGAGATTCAACCTGTACATTCGCATCCATCAAAGCAAAGTAAGTGCCGCTAAATAGAGCATCTTTGAGTGTGTATTTACCTATACGAATGGGTGTCACTACAATCTCAATGTCACGTCCAGGGACAACATACTGCTGTAAGCGAAAATCAGGGACGTAAAAACTATGAAGTACATCTTGCGCGTGCAGATTTAGGCGAGTGCGAAAATTGACAGGTAAGTGTAATTCAGGACTGATAACATTATTGGCATAGCGAAAAGACCAATCCCACTGCTTGACGAACACATCTACGGTTTCTGCCGCAGGTTTAGGTGGTTCATCAATTGATACAGCTGATACGGCATAAGCTGGTTGAGATTCCCAAGGTGTAAGCAAATGCACAATTTGTTGTAAACCCAAAATATTTAATTGCTGATAAATATTGAGTCCTTGGAAAGCTAGCCACAACACTAATACAGTTGGCGCAGCCGTCCATAAAATTTCTAACTTGATATCTCCTCTAGATGGATGTCCTTCACTGTAATCATTAGCAGGTGCGCGAAAGAATAATATTGAAAATAGCATCATCCCCACAAGCCCAAGTATAATAAACGCACCAATTGAGACTAAGAAGCTAAATAAAGCATCTACTTTTTGCGCTTCTTCTGTAGCTTCAATAGGCATCCAAGCGTAAGCCTGCTGACCAATCCAATGACTAACAACGAGCAGTACAGCAATAAAACCAGCTATTAACAAATATTCTAAAAATTTAGACATAAAATTTGCTAAATTTTCCTTTATTTAGGTAATAAATTTGGATTGGCACTATCTTGGATTAACTGAGCAGCAGTCACATGAATACCAAATTCTCCGCCTAATTGCCCTCCTAAAGTTCCGTGAATATACAAAATACCCAGCATAGCAATGCCTACCAACAAGTAGCCCCGCTGCACCTGTATGACAGTATCTTTACGCCAGTGGTAGCGTTGCAAACCTCGCCACACCGTCATAGCGACAATCGCCCCCAACAACACCACACCACCCAAGCCATGTAACAGCATTGTCCAAGAGGCATTTAAGCCCCAATCACTCTTTTGATTAATTGGTGGGTTGGCTAGTAGTAACTCGAAAAAACCAAATCCAACGGTGAAAAAAGTCACAACAGCAGCCCCTAGTAGGTTGTACCAGCCAACATCAAAGAAGCCAGAACGAATGGCAGTTAAACCCAAGAATTTAAAGATGGGTTTCTCTATGGGAAAAATAGCTCCTGCTATGTCAAATAAGATGGCAATGATAAATAAGCCTAATGTTAGATGCACCAATTTTGGGTGCATAGGGATTTCGTAGGGCAATCCATTAACGCCTAATCTCAGTCTTAATTGCTCAATTAGTTGGGAGTTCATGGTGATATGCCTTGCCTCATAGCTTCCACAACAGGCTCAACGTGCAATCCGTAGACCCAAAACAGCTTACTTCCTAGATATACTTGCAATAAAACTAGACAAACTAAGAATGTGGCAACGCCGAGGTATGCGGGAGACAGTTTGAGGGGGTTGCGATCGCGTTTCGACCGCAGTAGGCGATCGCGAATGACAAATCGCCAAGCAGTAATTGCTGCCACCATCGCTCCCAAAGACCAACCCATAACAGTGTGAAAATTCAATGTAGGCTGGACGGCTGGGTAAATGTTCGCCAGACCGGCTTCCAACTGCCCAAAAATGATCGCCACAAAAATAGCGATCGCTGCCACAAACATATTCCAAAAACCAACCTCTAACAAACGCACATTGTGAGCAAAATAACCCACTACATCACAAAAAAAAGAAAACAACACCATTGCAATTACAAAATGCACAATGATGGGATGAATTGGGTCAGGATATGGCAGATTCTCACTATTTAACTGTAGAGCCAGCATGAAGCTCTCCTAATAATAGGATTTCTTTAGGAATAAGCTAAAAGTTATAGAAAAAATCACAAACATACAAAAATACAAATTGCATGATGATTACTGGTAACTAATAAATACAAAATTAGCTATATAAAACACATCTTTCTCAAGATTGAGATTAAAATTTAGGGGTTACGCGCAAGTTACGAAATAATAAACCACGAAGGAAAGGAAGGAAAGAGAGTTTCAGAAATATTTTGCGTAAGTCCTGAAATTGTAATTACTTAGATTTATAAATATTAATAAAAATCTCGTGTTTTTTCTTAAGGAGGCGATTTGAAAACTAGACTTTACATAAACTATCAGAACTATTTAATATTGCCGCAACACAAGACTGGGGCAATACCCAGGCTAAAGCAGACATCATTGTAGGAGAAACTACCCTTTTACGCGATGTGCCTGTATCTTATCTGTTATTCTTGGAAAAACAATTGCAAGATATTAAGACTTTTATCCAAGCTTTACCTGTGCAAGATATTACAGAGGTTTGGATAGAGAATAATCAACTGGATTGTTATTCTACAGAAGCTAAATACACAACCAAAACTAAGCGAATTACTAAACCAGTTGTGTTATATGAAGCAACCAAAGAACATCCAGCACAGGTTAAGGAAGTCTCGGAAGATATCCCGGAAGGTCAGTGGAAAACTGTAAAATTCACTGGAGCTATTACACGCTCCCAGCAAAATGAATTGCTGAAAAAAGTGGATAAATTGAATCGTGCTATTATCTTTGCCCGTGAAACTGCTAACTCAATTGAAGTGGAGAAAAAAGACGTAGCAACTCCTATTTTTTCTTATCTTTTTGATATATAATGGTTTTGAATTGAGTTTAAAAACAGCGTTAAGTGTGCGGTTCAAGTCCCACCTCTCCGCTCAATAGTTACGGAGAGTAGCCCAACTGGAAGAGGCACGCTATTAGTCTAATTTTTAGCTTTAGACTATCATTCAAGCTCAAGCTAAAATAATTGCGGCTAATGTCAATCGCTTGCATCAGGACTTTGTTGCGTGGGTTCAAATCCCACTTCCGGGGCTTATCCCGGAGTCGTCTAGCGGAAGGACAACTGGTCTAAATGTGAATGTAAGCAACAGGAAATCAAAAAATTAGTTGGCAGTTTTTACCTAATTGGTAAAGATATAATACCCAGGAGATCGGCAATTTCTCCTGGGTTTAACATTGGCGTTGTATAATCAAAATATTAATTAGAGTGAAGTTAGTGGATTAAAGGTAATGGGTGAAGAGTGACCAATGACAGTGTAGCCTTTTATTGTCTCAGGATGGAAACTATCCCCTGTTTGTCAATACCCCTCACCTGAATCCTTACCCTACCCTAATATCTATGTGCAGTAATTTTCAGTTGTTTAAGCTGTGGTTGTGAAGTTTACTTGGACGATGAGGTCATTAAAATCTTTATCACCACCATTCATCATGTCTTCAAAAGCAAAGATATTATCACCCAGCATCCGCACATGATCTATACCATCAGAATTAGCTCCTAAAAATGGGAAGAATACAGCCGGATCATTATTAGGATTGTTATCAAAAAGGGCTTCAGGTTGGCTATTCACAACGATAAAGGGGACATAAATAAACCCACCTTGTAAGGTAGTGCTTAAAGACATACTACTTTGGTTGTTGACCGTTAAGTTAATATCTGCAAGACGTGAACCCACTGCTGCTTGCATATAGCCAGCTTGTCCCGGTAGCAGGTCAACTTGCCCATCATTATTAGTATCTATTCCACCTTGGGCATTGAGTACCCGATAAAATCCACCAAAATTGTTATATGAAGCTTCCCGGCTAAATGTAAATTCAGCGTTAATCTCTCCTGAAGTATTACGTAAATCAATCACTTCTCCTTCTGACTGAGTTTGCAAACCTGTTCCCAGCGGAGAAGTTTGATCAGTGGGTTCAATATTAATAGCGATATCTTGAAAATCAATATCTTGGTCAGAATTATCATCCCAAGATAGGGAAAATCCACCATTTTCTAGCTGGTTGATTTGTAGATTAGAAATGCTGGGGAAAAGGACATTGCTAATATCAATCAGTTGAGATTCTAGCGCATCTAGAGAACTACCAGGAATTAAATAAAATCTCACATAAGTGTTGGGATTAAATGCCAAGATGCGACAGAAATTTTCTAGGCTAAATCCATTAGGAACATTATTGATGGCAGAAAAAATAATTTGGGCACGTTCTAATGCTGCTTCTGCATAACCTTCTGCACCAGGAGCCATGCCATTAATATTACCATTTTGATCATCAACTATAAATAAACCAAATTCACTGACTTGATTAGAATTATTACCGGTGAGGCTAATTTTCACGGTGGCTTTATCACTACCACCGCGAATGTTAAAGACATCATTGCTGGTATTGCTGACTTGTACAGGAAATACACTATTATTTAATAGTACAGAAACGTTGTTACTGTCACCGTTAGCTGTTGCTAGGTCTGGCTTGCCATCGTCGTTAAAGTCGCCGACGGTTAAGGAATTAGCACCATTACCAATAGCAAAGTTAGCAGCATCAGCAAAATTGCCAGCACCATCACCAATTAAGACAGAGACGTTATTGCTATCGAAGTTTGTTGTTGCTAAATCAAGATTACCGTCACCATTGAAGTCACCAGTGACAATGAGGGTGGGACTAGTACCAACATTAAAATTCTTTTTAACAAAACCTGTACCTTCAGCTATGAGGACGGAAACGTTATCACTTTCACTGTTGGCTGTGGCTAAATCTAATAGTCCATCATTGTTGAAGTCACCGGCAACTACAGAGTTGGGACCAGTTTCCACGTCAAAGACAATTTCGTCGCCAAAATTTCCAGTGCCATCTCCTAGCAGAATAGAAACATCATTGCTTTCGCTGTTGGCTGTAACTATATCCAAATTGCCATCACCATCCAGGTCGGCAAGAGTGACAGATGCAGGTAAATCTCCCACAAAAAAGGCATTGGGAGGGCTAAATAAACCTGTGCCATTACCAAGTAGGACGGAAACATCACCACTGACATAGTTGGCTACTACTACATCTAGGTTGCCGTCTTTATTTAAGTCGGCTATTGCTAAGGATGAAGGTGCAACAGAAGGGTCAACATTGCCACCCAATAAAGTAAAGGTGGTAGGTAGACCAAAACTACCAGTACCATCTCCTAGTAGCAGGGTAATGCTGTTGCTATTGAAGTTAGTGACGATTAAGTCAAGGATGCCATCTTCATTGAAGTCTCCTTTAGCAATGGCTGAGGGAGTAATACCTGCGATGAAGTTGGAGGGGGAACTGAAGTTGCCTGTGCGATCGCCCAACAATATACTGATGTTATTACTACCACTGTTGGCTACGGCTAAATCTTGTTTGCCATCACCATTAAAATCACCAGCTACGACGGAAAAAGGCTTAATATCAGCGATGAAGTTTTTGACTTCGCTGAAGGAGACTAAAAGTCCCGGATAGGTGGCTTGGACAGACTCAGTGATAGCTAAAGTGCTGGAAGGAGAGCCAATTTTGGTTTCTAATTCCCAGTGACCTTGACCAATTTTGCGGGCAGAAGCAGCAATATGGGCTTTGGTGATTTGGTGTAGTTGTTGTAAAAATCCTTGACCGCGCTCTCCTAAAGCGACTTCACAACCATAAATGAGAATATCTGTGGTTTGCCACTGTTGTAGTTGCTGGCTATAGGTGTGGAGATTTTCTAAATTGAGCGTGGTGCTACCCAGTTTTAAGCTGCCGGAACTACCATGAGCAATTAACTGAATGCTACTGACAGCACGATTTTTGAGAATTTCACTAATTTGAGTAATGCCATCTTCTTGGGGATGGAGAGCGATCGCTTCTGCTGTAGGTAAAATCCCCTCTACTAGTAAATTATAGTCCTCAATTCCTGCATCGATAAATACAAGGATTTGTCCATTTGCTGTTGTAGCTGTTTCTGGCTGTAAAAGTGAGTCAAGTATAATAGTCATCGTTATTCAGGAATATTCCCTGAGGTGAAAGGTTGACAATTAATCACTGCCTTGGTAAATAGCAATATGACTCTCACTTAGCCAGCACAAATTGACTGCATTATTGAAACATGCAGTTCAACCACAGATGTGCAACGGCCGTTACAGCATTCTTATATTTCTTTCCCAAGCCTGAGACCCGTAATTTTGTTCATTCAGAACAAAATTGATTAACTCCTAACCAGAGACACCCCTAATTTGTTTGCCATCTTGGATGAGGTAAACAAACGACAACAATGAAGTGAGAGTAATGTGCCGTTACATCGGCAGCAGTAGAGGCTATGTTAACCTGACCACCCCCACTAGGTGTATGCCATTTTGGCAAATTGTTTTTTAAACTGCACTGAGCAGATGGGAAAATGGAGCTACCGAGATGGATAAATAATTAGTCCATAAAGATTATAGATATAACCTTAGTGAGCCTCAAAGTCTTAAACATCAAAGGTTCAACCCAAATTGACAGGTTAGTCTATTAAATACAGTAAGGGTTTCCATATCATTTACATTTATGAACAGCATTACTACCACTCCCAAGCGGATATTATTCTTACACCCCAACTTTCCCGCCCAATTTCGCCACCTAGCTACGGTTTTAGGGAATGATCCTAACTTTCAGGTGGTGTTTGCTACTAACCGTAATGATGTAGAAATTCCTGGCGTTTTTAAAGCTATTTATAATCCTGCCCGCGCAGCATCACCGCAAACACATCACTATATTCGCAATTTAGAAAATGCCGTTCTCACTGGACAAGCAATTTATCGCATCTGTCAAGAACTAAAAGCCAAGGGTTTCATTCCCGATATCGTTTATGGGCATTCTGGATGGGGCCCCACCTTATTTATTAAAGATATTTTCCCCACAGCCGAATTAATCTGTTATTTTGAATGGTTTTACCATGCCCACGGCACAGATGCCGACTTTGACCCCAGCGACCCGATGACACCTAATGATGAATGTCGCATTCGGATCAAAAATGCACCCATCTTAATTGATTTATACAGTTGCGATCGCGGTTTGGCTCCTACCTACTGGCAGCGTCAACAATTTCCCCCAGAATTACAAAGCAAAATCAATGTTATCCATGATGGAGTTGATACTAATTTCTTTATCCCCAAACCAGGAGCAAAATTAGTTTTACCCCGCATCAATCTTGACCTTTCCCATGTTTCCGAATTAGTCACCTATGTGGGACGAGGAATGGAACCTTACCGTGGTTTTCCTCAGTTTATGGAATCTGTAGCCCTCATTCAGCAACGCCGACCTAACTGTCATGTCGTGGTAGTTGGAGACGATAGAGTTGCCTACGGTAAACAACTACCAGAAGGTCAAACCTATAAGAAATTAATGTTAGAAAAACTATCTTTAGATTTATCGAGATTACATTTTACAGGCAGTCTACCCTACATTGAATATCTGCAAGTTTTGCAAGCTTCTTCTGCCCATATTTATTTAACCCGTCCCTTTGTTTTATCTTGGTCAATGTTAGAATCTATGGCGGCTGGATGTTTATTAATCGCTTCCAAAACAGACCCTGTATTAGAAGTAATTCAAGACGGTGTTAATGGCTTATTAGTTGATTTCTTTTCACCTGAAGAAATTGCCAAACGAGTAGACGAAGCCTTAAATTACCCAGAACAAATGCAGAAAATCAGAAATAAAGCCAGGGAAACTATTTTGCAGAATTATGATTTAGCAAAACTTTTACCGCAGCATTTGGAATGGATGTTAAATGGTAAAGAAACAGAAAGCCAGAAGAAGCGGACTAAATCAAAAGGTTTTGCTGGCAATAAAGAATGGATGAATTTGTAAAAATGTAAAAAACGGTGTGTGAGTATGCCTTAATTAATCCAGGCGATTTATAGATGATCTGGAATTGATGACTAAGATTTTGGCATTGCTGATCAACATAATGAATGATGGAAATCAACATCCAAAAAAACACAAACGCTAATTTTATAACGTCTGCAAAAATATCAATTCATTTTCTCATTCAGCAATGCCAACATTGACTTAACCATAAACCCGGATTTTATAACTTTTGTCCAGCATAAATAGAGCGTACCTCTCCATTGCGCCGGATAATAGCTTCTCCCTTACTTACCTCCACTAATGTCCAACCACTGGCACCAATGCTTTCCCCTAAGTTAATTCGACGAGTCACCCCGTCAATTTTAAATAAGGCCGCAGATTTTTGCCCCAATTCCAACAAACCCTCCAACTCAGCTGAATACTTGGGTAGGGTAGGTTGTACAGCCGTTGTCGGTGGTAATGGTGCCGCAGTGGGCATTTTGGGTTGTCCTATGGGTAAAGGCTGGGACTTGATAGCAGCTGGTTTCACCATTGCCAAAGGATTTTTACCCACACCTACATTTTCTACTTTAGGTTTGTTTTGTACTGGCTGATTCTTCACAGGTTGGGGTAATGGCAACGTTGAAGATATGGAAGCAGGTAGGGCAGGTACGGGTGGGATAGGATAGCGCATTGGTGGTGGCGCTTGATAGACAGGAATATAAATCCGCTCTACCACGTTTGTAGACTGTCCAGGAATGGGAATTGTATTGTTAGCAGTTAGGGGTGGTGGCAGAGTCCCTAGTGATTGAGTAGTTGGTAAAGCTAGGGCATTCTTTTGATGGAGATTCACATCAGGAAATCCAGTTTTTCCAGATGTTTGATGATTACTGCTTCCTGGTTGGTCTATCACCTCCAAAGCTGCCAGCATATAATTAACCAGTTCTGCATTGGGGTTAGGCTGATTAACTGCTGCTCTTTGGGTTTCTGGTGCTAGAAGAGTTTGATTACTCCAGTTAGCAGAGATGTTAGTAAGTGACCCCGACTCTGTTAGATAAAGCATCCCCGCCATAGCCACAGTAATGCTGGCTCCCAGAATCAGCAGTTTACCCAAACCACTATTTTTTGGCTCAGCGGCTCTTGTAATTGCTGTGACGGTAGCAGGTTGTACTACCAGGGCCATGGATGGAGAATCAGTGGCTGATGAAACTTGCTGGACAGAAACTGTTTTGAGGCTGCCATTAACGGTAGTTGGTAATACAACTTCTGGAAATTGTACAGAAGCGGCGGATTTACGTACAGTTCTGGTTGCGGGTTGAGTAGAATGTTTGACTCGCCCCTCAAGAATATTGTCAATATCAACAAAGAGTTCATCCATTAAGCCTTCGGCATAAGTTTCTATTGACCAAGGCTCGTTGGCGCTCAACTCTTCTGATACTTCCGAAACGATAAGATTGCTGCTGGCTTCTGGTATCATAGGCGTTCTGGGTTGTGGCTGCAAGAATGGGGAAACTACACCCCTACTGCCTGGAAATCAAAAAGTAGATGTAAAAACAAATAACCAATCACCCATTCCCAAGGGAATGAGTTGATGCAACAGTGGTATTAAATTCTACTCTGATTTGGAAAGGGTTGATGATGTTAGTTTAAAAAACTATGTCATCGATCATACCGATCCCATTATTTTATAGTAAACTCAACCAGATTGAGATGGAGTAGTTGCTAAGGCTGGAAAGTCTTGCTGGCTTTGGTTTTTACGAATTTCCAAATAAATCAACAAGGCGTTAATATCCGCAGGGTTGACACCACCAATGCGGGCTGCTTGGCCTATAGTTAAGGGTTTGACTTTGGAGAGTTTTTCCCTGGCTTCTTTAGAGAGGGTATCAATGGCGGTGTAATCTAAATCTGCTGGTAGGCTGCGGTTAGCTTGACGAGCAACTTGTTCGATTTGATTTTGTTGTCTGGCTAAATAACCAGAGTATTTAATGTCAATTTCTGCACCTTCTCTTTCGGCTTGGCTGAGGGTAGGATTACCTAGTCCATAGCGGTTGAGGTCAAGGTAATGGAAACCAGGCCGACGTAGTAAGTCTGCAAGGGTGATTGAACCTTTGATTGCTTGTTGAGTATCATGAGCGATCGCTCGGCCAATTTCGTCATGTTCTTTAATTCTGGTAGCATAGAGCCGTTCTTTCTCTGCGGCAATTTGCTCTTGTTTACTAGTAAATAAATGCCAGCGGCGATCGTCTATTAAACCAATTTCTCGACCCAAAGGTGTCATTCTTTGGTCAGCATTATCAGAACGCAGTAGTAACCGATACTCAGAGCGACTCGTGAGCATCCGGTAAGGTTCCCGCAAATCCTTAGTACACAGGTCATCCACTAAAGTACCAATGTAACTTTGCTCACGGGGGAAAATAATCATTTCTTGCCCACGCACAAACCGCGCAGCATTAATACCCGCCACTATCCCTTGGGCAGCAGCTTCCTCATAACCGGTGGTGCCATTAATTTGTCCAGCACAGAATAACCCTTCCACCTTCTTTGTCATCAATGTGGGGTAACACTGGGTAGCAGGTAAATAATCATATTCCACCGCATAGGCAGGACGCAGCATCACACAGTTTTCTAAACCAGGCAGACTCCGCAACATGAGTAATTGCAGAGTTTCTGGTAATCCAGTAGAAAACCCTTGGATATACAACTCAGGAATATCCCGCCCTTCTGGTTCAATAAAAATTTGATGACTGTCCTTATCAGCAAATCGAACAATCTTATCTTCAATACTCGGACAATAACGCGGCCCCTTAGCTTCCACCCAACCACCATAAACAGGGGACAGGTGTAAATTCTCCTGAATTAAACGGTGGGTTTCCTTGGTTGTCCTGGTCATGTAACAGGGGATTTGTTCTCTTTCTACCCACGCTTCTGGGTCGAAACTAAACCAGCGTACTTCTTCATCCCCTGGTTGAATTTCCATCTTGGAGTAATCAACAGACCGCTTATCTACCCTTGCCGGTGTACCAGTCTTTAATCTGCCGGTTTCAAAACCCAAACGGTTGAGGGTTTCTGTCAAACCCACCGCTGCAAATTCACCTGCCCTACCTGCGGCCATTGACTTATTACCCACCCAGATTTTGCCACCTAAGAAGGTACCTGTGGTGATGATTACCGCTTTGCATTGGAAGGCTACACCAAAGTAAGTTTCTACGCCAATCACTTCATCATTAGCGCCTAAGACCAAATCTGTCACCATGCCTTCGCGAATTGTCAAGTTGTCTTGATTCTCGACAATTCCCTTCATGATGGCTGCATATTCACGCTTGTCTGTTTGCGCCCGTAATGCCCAGACAGCTGGGCCCCGTGAGGAATTGAGGATGCGTTTTTGTAAAAAAGTGCGATCGGCCATTTTGCCAATTTCTCCACCCAAAGCATCTATTTCATGGGTTAACTGAGATTTGGCAGGGCCACCCACAGCAGGGTTACAAGGTTGCCAAGCGATTTTATCTAAATTAAGTGTCAATAACAAAGTCCGACAACCGAGACGAGCAGTAGCTAAAGCCGCTTCACAACCTGAGTGGCCAGCACCGACAACAATTACATCATAAGCATCTTGAAATTCAACAGAATTGTGCATAGTGATAAGCAATTAAAAATAAAGAATTAAAACTTTAAACAGCTAGTAGCAGTTAGTATTTTAGCTGATGTGAGTATGGAATGTAACTTTTCAGTCTCTTATCTACAGAAGAACTGATTGAGGCTTACTTGCCGATTGTAGCGGATATCTGTATTGGCGTTGCCTGAACACATTTTGAATCACTATCTCAGCCGTTACAGCTTGCAATTGCATAATTCAATTCAAACCATAATATTGATTGGCATATTTGTGATGCAAGCTAGATGCAGCTATCCTATCACTTTCTCGAGTGTGCTTAAAAACTAGTGCTAAATCTTAGTTATTTTTCCTGTTTATACATTTTGGTAATGTGGATATACAAAAATGATATCCTGTAGGCAATAAATTTATATTCAAAATCAGAATCTTTGAAATATTTATCCTGTAGAAAATAAATATTATTGTTTCATGCTCAATACATGCTTTCTCTCTATAGCAAATAAGTAAATTTATATCATGTATTTTTCAGAAAAAATATTGACTTTAACCAGAGTCGTATAATTCTTGATTTAGCAAAGAAATGTGCACAAATTGAAAATGACTTATCTATTGAACTTCCCTTATCTTATTAAACAAGCAGGCAGTTGAGTCGCTAACACAGCAATCAACAAGCCGCGATTAACTAAATTCCCACGAAAACAACGATGAATTTAAACATGTCATCTTCATTGTTTACTGAATTGTCTGTTTCAGAACAAGAAGTTATCGCTGGTGGACTTTCTCAAACGATTAATGCTAGTAACTTTCTGAGTTCCTTTGAAGGTTTTAGCTCTACCACTAACTCTAATGCTCATGGTACTTCTACACAAACTACTGGTGTAAGAGATCAGAGATTCTCATCTGGAGTTAGTGCTGTGACTTTCGGTGCAATTCTTGGGATTCCCATTTTACCTTTCCCAACTTTTGCATAAATTTCTGCGCTGAAGTTAGCAGGTGGTATTTATCTGGATAACTTAACATCAATAATTAAGTATTAAGTAGGCAATAGATGTAGGGTTTTATCTTAAATTAACTCTAATTAAAATCAAAATATTTGCTTAACTTAGGCTTAATTATTGATATGTTATTCCTCCACCTGCTGAATATCACAACAAAAAACCTACCTGAAAATATCAAGGAATTTAATCATGTCATCTCAATTGTTTACCGAAGTATCCGTTGCTGA
>NZ_JACJTT010000044.1 GCF_014698825.1 Richelia sinica FACHB-800 | reverse complement strand
GTTATGTTCATTGGCTTGAGGAGATAATGTTATGTTGACTATTTTAGGCTTTTTAGAGCTACTCTATCTAAAGATGTAAAGTTTTGTATCGACATTCAACATTTCTGACAAGGTAGATATGGCTATCGTTGCAAATTGATTTTCCTGCCTAATGATTGTGTTAAATTGCCATTTTCTCAAGATTTACACTTGGATTTATCTAAAGTTTTTCCTGACTAATTAAAAATAATCAGGTGGAAATTGCACCATGTATATCTAAATATCCAATATCCATGTATATACAATTAATGCAGACACTTCCTAACTGTTGGATTCCTCAGACACAAACGCATCGTTGCGAGCGAAGATTTCAATCATTTCACTGCGAGTTAAATTGTGTTTAGCGGCGATTTCTGCCAATTTTTCCCAGGCTGTGTCTGTTAATCTAATGGAACGTAACTGTTTAGGCTCATTACCATAGTCTTTCTCAAATTTCCCTGCGGCATTGCGTTTACGTCTGGATGATTTCTGTCTGGTCCCTGAAAATTGATTGACAGAGACTGCGTTGGTAGTTTGATTTTTAGTCAGTACGTGAACTAAATTATCGATCAAGCGATCGCCTTCCATGGGTACAATATCCGCACCATGGAGCATATATTGGAGAATGGTGTAATGTACCAATGTTCCCAGAAACATCCGTGCGGCTACTTCTGGATCTGGGAGTTGCAATTCTGGATGAGCGGCAAAATACCCAGTCATCAACTCCAAAATCCGTTTATCTGTCTTCTCGATAAAGATTCTGGCCAGGGACGGAAAGCGTCCTGATTCACCAATAATTACTCTGACCAAATTCAGAAAAATATTTTCACAGGTGGTCTCATTGAGAATATTTGTAGCTATGCGACGCAGAACAACTTGCGGTTCTCCCTGAAGAAACTGCGGATCATGAGGATTAAATACTTCTTCATATCCATCCTCTGTTAATTGTTCAATCAGCTTGGTAAATAAGTCTTCTTTATCTTGAAAATAGCTGTATACGGTGGTTTTCGACACTCCTGCGGCAGCTGTTACCCGATCCATCGTTGCCGCAGCAAAACCATGTGCCAAAAACTCTTGCATAGCACCAGCAAGAATCGCTTCCACTTTATCTGCTGACAGCACACGCTCTGAATGTTCGTCTTCTGTTGTTCGCATTTTCCTTCTCATATCTAACAGCTTATAACGATTCACCCTGAAACGAACAAGGATGAGGGGAGAGTTAAATCTTCCTATCAGACTCTTGACATTATTGTACTATACAGTTTAGTTTATAAACATGAAAAATTAAACTATTTAGTTTATTTAGCATCCTAAATATAACAAGGACGCTTATGGTCAATGATGCTGGAAGTAGAAGTTTCCTAGTTTTCAAACCCAATTCTCGCCAAATCATGATGGCTGTTGCTGCTACAACCGTAGTCATAGGGGGAATTCAAGGTTATAGATTTTTGCAATTGCCATCGCCGGCTTCTGAGGCTGTCACCACCTCTTTAGTCAAACCTCAAATCAAAACGGTGACAGCTTTGGGCAGAATAGAACCACAGGGCGAGGTAATCAAACTGTCTGCACCTGCATCTAGCCAAAGTAGCCGAGTAGAAAAGCTATTGGTGAAGGAAGGGGACAAAGTAAAAGCTGGGCAGGTAATTGCTATTTTAGATAATCGCGATCGCCTGCAAGCTGCTTGGCAAGAATCCCAGGAAGCGGTGAACCTTGCCCAAGTCAATCTAGAAAAGGTCAAAGCTGGGGCTAAAATAGGTGAAATTCAAGCGCAAACAGCCGAAATCGCCCGTGTCAAAGCCCAAACACTGGGAGAGGAAGGACAGCAAAGAGAAGCTGTTGCCAGGTTAGAAGCCCAATGGGAAGGTGAAAAGACAGCGCAACAAGCAGCAATTAGGAAACTAGAAGCAGAACTCAAAAACGCCCAAATAGAATTTCAACGCTATCAGCAACTTTACCAAGAAGGTGCCACCTCCAAGTCTTTATTTGATAGCAAGCAATTGAGTGTTGATACCATTACTCAGCAATTGCAGGAAGCCAACGCCACACTCAAAAGAATTGACCGTACAGGCAGCAAGCAGGTTGAGGAAGCCAAAACCGTTCTCGCACGAATTAACGCCACAGGTAGTAAGCAGATTAAATCAGCCCAAGCCACCTTAAATCAAATTGCCGAAGTGCGTCCTGTGGATGTGGCCGCAGCCCAAGGGGAAGTAAAACGGGCATTAGCTGCCGCGAAACAAGCCAAGGCAAATTTAGACCAGGCTTACGTGCGATCGCCCCAAGATGGCATAGTGTTTGATATTCATACCCGCTCTGGGGAAATGGTATCTAGTGACGGCATTGTGGAAATTGGGCAAACAAATCAGATGTATGTGGTTGTGGAAGTTTACCAAAGTGATATTAGCAAAATTAAACCAGGACAAACGGTGAAAATATCCAGCAATTCCTTGCCAAGCGATTTACATGGCAAAGTCGATTGGGTAGGTTGGAAAATACAGCGTCAAAACATCATCAACAGCGACCCTAGCGAAAATATTGACTCTAGAGTTGTGGAAGTCCATGTAGGACTAGATAAAGCTTCCAGCGAGAAAGCTGCCAAATTTACCAATTTACAAGTCAAGGCGGTGATTCAACTATGACAGGATTTGTACAAGAACTACAACGCCGTACACCATTGGGATGGTTGCAACTCAGTCGTCATCGTAGCCGCCTCTTAGTAGCTTTATCAGGAATTGCCTTTGCTGACGTTCTCATTTTTATGCAGCTTGGCTTTCAGAACGCACTTTATGACAGCAACACACGTCTCAATCGTGCCGTGCTTGCAGACATAGTTTTAATTAGTCCCCAAAGCCGGAACATGCAAAATTTAGGCACATTTTCCCGGCGACGGCTACTGCAAGCAGCAGATGTACAAGGTGTTAAATCCACTCAAGCCATGTATATCGGTTCACTTACTTGGAAGAATCCCCAAACACGACGTAAAACCACCGTCCAAGCCATTGGTTTTAATCCAGAACAGCCATCCCTGGATATACCAGAAGTCAATCATCAATTAGATAAAATTAAGCTACCCGATTCTTTTTTGTTTGACCGTGGTGCTAGAGGTGAATATCAACAAGTTTTCAGCCAAGTTGATGCAGGTGAAGTTGTCACCACAGAAGTAGACAAACGCACAATTAGTATTAATGGATTATTCAAATTAGGTGCGTCCTTTGGGTCAGATGGGACACTTATTTCTAGTGATGATAATTTTTTAAGATTATTTCCGAAACGACAAGCGGGAAGTATTAATTTAGGCTTGATTAATGTGCAAGCAGGTTATGATGTCCAGAAAGTAATAGAGGGATTAAAATCTCATTTACAAACAGATGATGTAAGAGTAATGACGAAGGCAGAATATGTCAAATTTGAAGAAGATTATTTAAAGAAAGAAAGCCCCATTGCATTTATTTTTGGTTTGGGTGTGTCCATGGGCTTTATGGTGGGTGTGATAATTGTTTATCAAGTTCTATCCACAGATGTGAATGCCCATCTCAAGGAATACGCCACTTTTAAAGCCATGGGTTATGGTAATTCCTATCTTTTAGGAGTGATTTTTGAAGAAGCAATTATCTTAGCTGGGCTAGGCTTTATTCCAGGTTTTATCATTCCGCTCGGATTATATCAATTAGCTGCTGCTGCTACGGATTTACCGATCTATATGACCATGGCTAGGGCGGTGACAGTTTTATTATTAACAATAATTATGTGTACTATTTCTGGGATTGTTGCTACTCAGAAATTGCAAGCGGCTGACCCTGCGGATATGTTTTGATAGGTGACACAGGGAAGAAGACAGAAGTTGCAGAAGTTGCAGGAGTTACAGAATAATTAATCCTCAGCAATTACGCACAGGCTACGAAAGATATAGGTTTGAGATTCCTGCCCTACGGTCGCAATGACGAAAATACGTTAAGAAAGCGTAAGTCCTAATAAAGTATCAATATCAATCATAAATAAGTGAAAAATTATTATGCCTTCAGTTATTTCTATCCAGAATCTAGACCATTATTTTGGTAGTGGTCAACTGCGTAAACAAGTTTTATTTAATATCAATTTAGAAATCAATGCGGGGGAAATAATCATCATGACTGGCCCCTCTGGTTCTGGTAAAACCACATTATTAACCTTAGTGGGTGGTTTACGCGCTTCTCAATCTGGTAGTTTGCAGGTGTTGGGTAAAGAACTCTGCGGTGCTAATAGTAAACAGTTAACGGAAATACGCCGCAGCAACGGTTATATTTTCCAAGCCCATAACTTACACGGCAGTTTGACAGCAATTCAGAATGTACGTATGGGTTTGGAAGTTCATCCAAAAGTCTCACCCTCAGAAATGCTTGCCCGTGCCCAAGCTATGTTAGAAGCAGTAGGGTTGGGACATCGCCTCCATTATTACCCAGATAATTTATCAGGGGGGCAAAAACAACGAATAGCGATCGCTCGTGCATTGGTCAGTCAGCCTAAAATAGTCTTAGCTGATGAACCTACAGCTGCCCTGGATAAACAATCTGGTCGTGATGTGGTGGAATTGATGCAAAAATTAGCCAAGGAACAAGGCTGCACAATTTTGCTCGTCACCCACGATAACCGCATTTTAGATATTGCTGACCGCATCATATACATGGAAGATGGGCATTTAGTTAGCGATGCCTATGGTGGGCAAAGCCAGCGTGCTACTGCTGCGGCTTAACTATAGGGTTTTCAGTATTTTCCACTGCTGCTTTTAACTCCATTATGTATGTGTCAACCAGATGATCTGTCACAGCAAAAATGCGCGATATGATTTTGACCATAGGGTTGCGAATAGCTATAGTTTCTGTAATTTCTAACATTGTTCCTTGAGCATAGGGAGTAAAAATTCCCGTCCAGGTGCCACAGAATCCTTGAGTAGAAATAAACTCAATCTCAAATCTGCTGTTGGTCTGCTGATGAAGCACTTGGAAATCAATCACAGTACCTTGGATGGTTTCTTCAGTCCAACTACGACCAGAAGCTGGCATTCTCACAGCTTTAATGTCTTTACGCCATCTAGTTTGTCCTGCAACATCAGTGACAGTTTGAAACACCACTGCCGGAGATGCGTTGATTTCAGTCCTGCGAACAACTATCACTTGGTCAGGTAGCAATTTTGTGATCATCCAAAGCAAAAGGGCCAATACCGCGACACTTGCCCCTAATATCCATAAATATTTCATATCCTGCTATTGGCTTGCTGTCTATTATTTTGCTGGGAAAATCTTAAAATCAATAAAGCCTAACTCGCTTGACCGATAGTGCTATTTTTAATCTGATGGCAGCCGCAAACGTATCCAAAGTTCAGTGCGTAATTGTTCTGGGGGTGTCTGATTTGGGTCGTCTAGATAAAACTCCACCACAGCTTCATCGTGGAGTTCATAGCCTGTCTGCGGTATCCATCCACCAATTAAAGCCAGATAGGTATCAAGAATGGTATTGTATGGGCCAATGTGAGTAGCGATCGCATATTTTCCACCAGGTATATATCCTGTGGTAATTCCCCTCAACACATCTCCTCTGCCGTGATATTCAATACAGGCATCAAATCGCAGGTAATCTACTGGGGTAATATCTGGATCATCAGCACAAAGCCCAAACAGTCGAGCTTGTGCAACATTGATATTGGCAGATACAGCCCAACTCAACAGCCTAGAAAAGACCTGGCCACTTTCCCCATAAGCACCAACATGGCGAATTTGAGCCACAGATATGGGGTTAATGTGGCGAATTTCCACCCTATCTGGGGGAGAAATAGGAGACCCTAGATAAATTGGTAGTTGTCCGCGAAACTCTGAAGGCGCTACCCCGAAATATTCACGGAATGCCCGCGTAAACCCCTCATGAGAGCTATAACCAGCATCAAAGGCAATATCTATAATTTTCTGGTTGGTAACACGTAAACGACGGGCTGCCCGTTCTAACTTTAAGCGTCTAACATACTCCAAAATCGACTCCCCTGTGACACCACGAAATACTCGATGGAAATGGTGGAGTGATAGGTTAGCAACTTGAGACAACTCCACTGGTGATAACGGTTCAGCCAGGTGGTTAGCTATGTAATCTTGAACTAGCTTGACTCGTCGGCAATAATCAACCTTTGTTTTTTCTTTCTTCGGGGTCATCGTGATGCAACGAAACTTTAGATACTGGGTATTGACTTCAGGCGATCGCTTGCCGACTTGATTGAGGCATGAGTAAACTATCTGTGCAACAATTGAGCAACTATTTTTCCCCTCTTCCGACTCAAGTAATAGAATTCATATTTACTTCTATTTTGAATTTGGGATTTTCAACACTGAGCCGGAGAGTACGTGGTATATTTATAATCTAAGTCACTTGTGTTACTGTCTCTATTTGAAATTCAGCTAAAGTTACAATTTTATTTTCTACTGTTACAGTTTAAAAACTGTCTATGGCTAAACCATCACCAACAAAGTTATTAATCACGGGGGTATAAATGCAAAAAAAATTGCCCATGAGCAAACTCGCTATATGCTCCAACTAAATTATGGCTATCAGCCTAGATAATCATACGAATACACATACAGCTAACCATTTTTAAATTTAAAATCCTTATTATATCGGGTGCCAAGTATGTCAGTGCATCAACCTACTGCTGAAGAAACAACCGATTTAATGATTGGTTTTCATAACCAACAAAAGTATGGTTTACATAAAAATTCTGCACCTGTAGTTTCTCTGGCCACACGACAAGGAACAATTTCTCAGTTTCTAGCGCCCTTAACACAAGATACTTTTAAACAAGTTGTTCAAGACGTTGAACAAAAATTGCAGATTGTCCATCAAACCTTGTCAATGCTCGATTCTCAGGGATTTGAGACAATTCTCCAAGAAATGTTACACTCCATCACCTTAAAAATTGGTGAGTTATTAGGAGCCGATAGAACCACAATCTTTTTATTAGATGAAGAAAAACAAGAACTGTGGTCAATTTTAGCTGAAGGAGACAATCATCGCTCCTTAGAAATTCGTATCCCAGCTGATCAAGGTATTGCCGGGGAAGTAGCTACATTCAAACGAGTAGTGAATATTCCCTTTGACTTTTATGATGATATTCGCTCTGCCTTTGCTAAAGAGCAAGAAAAAAGAACTGGCTACCGCACATACACTATGTTAGCGTTGCCATTATTAAATTCTGAAGGCCAATTAGTAGCGGTAGTTCAATTATTAAATAAACTCAAACCTGTACACGACCCTAGTGATGCTTTAGTAGACAGAATTGATACCCGCGGCTTTACTAATTCTGATGAGCAATTATTTCAAGAATTTGCACCTTCAATTCAACTAATTCTAGAGTCTTCACGCTCATTTTATGTCGCCACACAAAAACAAAGAGCAGCCGCAGCACTGATGAAGGCGATTAAATCCTTAAGTCAAAGCAGCCTTGATTTAGAGGATACTCTGAAGCGGGTAATGGATGAAGCTAAGGAACTGATGAACGCTGACCGCAGTACATTGTGGTTAATCGACCATGAGCGACGGGAATTGTGGACAAAAATTGCCCAAGATAACGGTTCCACCAAAGAGTTACGTGTACCCATTGGTAAAGGCTTTGCAGGCATAGTCGCAGCCACAGGGAAAAAATTAAATATTCCCTTCGACTTGTACAATCATCCTGACTCAGAAACCGCTAAAGCCATCGACCAGCAAAATGGCTATCGTACCTGTAGTTTACTGTGTATGCCAGTTTTTAACAGCGATCAGGAATTGATTGGTGTTACCCAACTGGTGAATAAAAAGAAAGTAGGAGACTTTCCTAGTTATAATCCAGCTTTTTGGCCAGAGGCTCCCGAATGCTTCCAAGCAAGTTTTGACCGCAACGATGAAGAATTTATGGAGGCATTTAATATTCAAGCCGGGGTAGCATTGCAAAATGCTCAGTTGTTTGCCAAAGTCAAACAACAAGAACAAATGCAGCGCGACATTTTGCGGAGTCTTTCCAATGGCGTAATTTCTACTGATAAAAGTGGCTCAATTATTACTGCCAATGAAAGTGCTAAACGGCTACTAGGTTACGATTTAGAAGAACGAATAGAAGGCAGAGTAGTTAGTGATATTGTCAGCATTAAAGAGGGAGATTTTCGCAGGTGGTTTACAGATGCAATCAAGGGAAATGACCTCAAAAGCTGCCAGCAATATTATCCAGATCGCACACTCCTAACCACGGGAGAAGAACAACATAGTATCAATTTATCCCTCAATACCATTGCCGATGTCAACGACCAAAGCCAAGTGTGTGGTGCCTTGGTGGTGATGGAAGATATCAGCGATGAAAAGCGGCTCAAGAGTACAATGTACCGTTACATGACCCAAGAGCTAGCTGAAGAATTATTGAAATTAGATGATGCTAAACTAGGGGGCGATCGCAAAGAAGTTTCCATCTTATTCTCCGATATTCGCGGCTACACCACCCTGACAGAAAACATGGACGCTGAAGAAGTGGTGAGTATGCTCAATGAATACTTTGAATCAATGGTCGAGGCGGTGTTCAAACACAAAGGCACCCTCGACAAATACATTGGTGATGCCATCATGGCTGTATTTGGCTCTCCCCTGCCCCTAGAAGAACATGCGTGGATGGCAGTACGTACCAGCTTAGAAATGCGCTCTCGTCTACAAGACTTGAATAACAGACGCATAGCCACCAATAAACCCAAAATTAGAATTGGTATCGGCATCAATTCAGATACCGTAATTAGTGGCAACATTGGCTCTAGCAAGCGGATGGAATTTACCGCCATTGGGGATGGAGTCAACCTTGGTTCAAGGCTAGAAAGTGTCAGCAAACAATACGGTTGCGATATTATTATTAGCGACAACACTTTTAAACTTTGCGAAAACAACATTTGGGCCAGAGAATTAGATTACATTCGGGTCAAAGGTAGAAACGAACCAGTATCTATTTACGAATTAATTAGCTTACGTTCTGACCAAATTGACAGCACCAAATTACAAGTAATCGAGCATTATCATCAAGGAAGAGAATATTATCTCAACCGCCAATTTACCAAAGCCCACGCGGAGTTTGAGCAAGTCTTAACCGCAGATGCCCATGATAAAGCGGCTCTTTTACACATCTACCGTTGTCAACATTGGTTACAATCTCCTCCTTCTGATAGAGACTGGGATGATGGAGTTTGGACTTTTACAGAAAAATAAAATTTGAGCAGAATTTGGAGTTTGTTTTCATTTCTAAAATCATATGGCTCTCACAAATGAGAAGAATCTCTAGGAAATTATGCTGTTGCAGTCACCAATTTATTAAAAGATAAAAACTGTAATTTACCTTTGATTCCTGTCGTTTTACCTAATGGTGACAGTGCTTATTGAGATGCAGATACAATAGGAAATTTCTCAATTAGGGTGTGATCTCAAAATTAATGTTAAAATGACAATACCAACTAAGTTGGAAATAGGGATTTTATAGTAATTTTTATCTACACCCAGATGTTCTGAGAAACCATGCCACAGGACTTATCGCCCCTCTGGATATCACTAAAAACATCATTTTTAGCGACCTTCATTACCTTTTTTGTGGGTATTGCTACTGCCTACTGGATGCTGGGATATCGAGGCAAAGGGAAATCCTTGATAGAAGGAATATTCGTTGCACCGTTGATTTTGCCACCAACAGTGGTTGGTTTTTTATTGCTGCTATTGTTTGGGAAAAATGGCCCGGTTGGTAAATTAATGGAGCCGTTTGATTTTACGATTGTGTTTACTTGGTATGGTGCAGCGATCGCTGCAATAATCGTATCATTTCCATTAATGTATAAAACTGCACTGGGGGCTTTTGAACAAATCGATGCCAATTTACTGCGGGTAGGGAGAACCTTAGGGGCAAAGGAATCAACCATTTTTTGGCGAATTAGCTTACCTTTGGCATTACCAGGGATTTTAGCAGGTACTGTATTAGCTTTTGCCCGTGCTTTAGGTGAATTTGGGGCCACATTGATGCTAGCGGGGAATATTCCCGGACAAACCCAAACCATACCCATGGCGATTTATTTCGCTGTAGAAGCGGGGGCAATGAATGAAGCTTGGTTTTGGGCGATCGCTATTATGTCGATATCCCTCTCAGGGATTATTCTAGTTAATTTTGGGCAAGAATTCAAACAAAATAAGCGACACACGCCCAAAGAAACCAAAGCAACTAAAAACCTAGAATCAGCAAGTCAATTCTTTCCCCTACCTACCAACACCACCTCCGGTTTAATAGTTGATATTGAGAAAAGATTAGGAAATTTTCTACTGCGGGTAGCTTTTCACAGTGATGATCAACCTTTAGGATTATTAGGTGGTTCTGGTGCTGGTAAAAGTTTGATATTGCGCTGCATTGCTGGCATAGAAACACCAACCAAAGGGCGAATTATTTTAAATGGCAAAGTTTTATTTGATTCAGAAAAAGGAATTAATCTTCCTAGTAGGGAACGAAAAATAGGGTTTTTAGTGCAAAATTACGCCTTATTTCCCCATCTCACCGTCGCGCAAAACATAGCTTTTGGCTTACCCAAAGGATTATCCAAGGGCAGTGTGCGGGTGCAGATCGAACAACAACTATTAGCTGTACAATTACAGGGATTAGGCGATCGCTATCCCCATCAACTTTCCGGTGGACAGCAGCAAAGAGTAGCCTTAGCCAGAGCATTAGCTAGTCAACCAGAAGCATTACTCTTAGATGAACCGTTTTCTGCATTGGATACACATCTACGAAGTCAGCTAGAACAGCAGATGACAGAAACCCTAGCAGATTATCCAGGTGTTACCTTATTCGTCACCCACAACATGGAAGAAGCATATAGATTATGCCCCAACTTATTAGTTTTAGAAAATGGCACAGAAGCTCATTACGGTTCCAAATACGAAATATTCCAACATCCAGCCACTAAAAATGTGGCACAAATTACTGGTTGTAAAAACTTTTCCCGTGCAGAAATTACTTCACCACAAATAGTAAAAGCCATTGATTGGGATTGTCAACTGCAAGTTATAGAACCCATGCCTGACGAATTATCCCATATTGGTATTCGCGCTCATCAATTGATTTTTACTCAAGATGCTGAAAAAGCAAATACCTTTCCTTGTTGGTTAGTTAGAACCAGTGAAACACCTCATCGTATGACCGTATTTCTCAAATTACATTTTCCTGCTCAAAATCCCCAAGATTATCATTTACAAGCAGAAGTATATAAAGAAAAATGGGTAACAATTAAAGACCAACCCTTTCCTTGGTATGTACATTTAGAACCAATCCGATTAATGCTCATGAAATAATCACAATTACCAATAGAAAAGTTCTAAATCTCATTCTCCTCTCTGCGACTCTGCGCCTCTGCGAGATAACTTAATTTCCCACAGAAGAAATAGCACACACCTGTAACCCAACAGGTGTATTAATAATAGTCGCTTCTACACCAAAAACTTCAGCAATATTTTCTGGATTTAACACCACTTCCGGTGTACCGACTTCCCAAATTTGACCTTGTTTCAATAAAGCAATGCGAGAACTATAACGGGCAGCTAAATTTAATTCATGTAAAACAGTAACTATAGTGAGACTGTGCTGTTGATTTAAATTGTTTAATAATTCCAACAACTGTAATTGATAATTAATATCTAAATAAGTAGTCGGTTCATCTAATAATAAAACTTTTGGTTCCTGTGCTAAAGCCAAAGCTAAAAAAGCCCGTTGTCTTTCTCCACCCGATAGCTGCTCCACCAAGCGATCGCTTAAATTGGCAATTTGGGTTTCTTGGATGGCTTTATCAACTTTTTGCCAATCTTCAGAGGTTAATTCCCATTGCCACCAAGGTTGATGGGGTGTTCTACCTAAACTGACCAATTGCCGCACAGTTAAACCGACAGGTAAGGTTTGTTGTTGGGGTAAAAGTGCTAATTTTTGGGCAACTATATTGGGTGGTTGGGAATGAATGGCTTTGCCATCTAATAACACCAATCCTTGTTGAGGAGAGAGTATGCGACTAATTAATTTTAATAAGGTAGATTTACCTGAACCATTAGCACCAACTAAACTTAACCATTCGCCAGTTTGCAATGCTAGGTTAATATTTTTCACAATTGGTGCAGTAGTATAACCGCCTGTTATATCTTGGATTTCTAGGGGCATTGATGATAAATGAAATCATGAATAGTTGATTGGTATCTATATTTTAGCAATACTGAGGATAAGTTCAGACTAATAGTGAATATAGCAATTACCATTCCAGTGAGCAGCAGTAATAATTAAACGCAGATGGACAGAGATAATTTTGTAATTTATTAGACTAGGAAGTTTTATATCTGCAAATTCTAACTTTTGTCATGATAATTAAAAAAATACTATCAATTTCCTATTTTGCAGCAATTAAATTAACTGTGACAAGTTTATCAAAATTTCTAGGCAATCTGTTACAAACAGGGAAAAATGATTTGTATATAAACAAACACCGATAAAATTCAAAATCTGTTTTTGTTATATGATATGTGTTGATGGAATATTCATCCTATGAACTATAAATTTCATCTCCAGTTCATCTTGCTGCTGGTTATCAGTGCAATTCTCACGACTGGTTGTCAAGGGCTTACTTCCAATGGTCTTTCTAACCCCAATACTTTTTCTTCTTCAGATGAGGATAATAATTCTAATTCTTCCTCACTCCGAAGAGATAGAAATCGGGATTTAGAACGGAACTCTAACCGCAATTTTGAAAATAATTCAGAAAGGAATTCTGACAGTAACTTTGACAGTAATTCAGAACGGAATTCTAACCGTAACTTCGACAATAACTCAGAAAACAATTCCAATTCTAGTTTAAGCAGTAGACAAAGAACCCAGATTCGACAAATTCGTGATGAAACAGAAGAAAAAATATTAGCTCTTCTCAACTCGGAACAACAAGAAAAATTTAATGAACTCTATCGCAGAAATCAGGAATGGACTCTGCGTAAGTTGCGATCGCTCAATCTGTCCTCAGACCAACGACAACAAGTGCAGGAAATTCTCCGTACCCAAAGACAGGAACTAAGAGAAGTTATCAGTTCAGAACGGCAAGGACGCAACAGAGAGAATTTTTTTCGTTCCAGGGAGTCTAACTCTTTCGAGTGATTACTTACCTATTCCATCAGCCTGACGATAAAGTAACCAAATAAATAATGGTGAACCTAGCAAAGCGGTAACTGAACCTACTGGTAACTCTACAGCCCCTAGTCTCGCGAGTAAATCAGCAAACAACAGTAACCAAGCCCCAGCGAGGGCAGAAATCGGTAAAACAAAGCGGTTATCTGTACCTACAATGAGGCGCACGCCGTGAGGTACAACCAAGCCCACAAAACCGATTAAACCACAAATGCTGACTGCACCTGCGGCCAGTAAGGTCGCTACACCGCCAATTAATAGCCGCGATCGCACCAAGGATACACCCAAACCCACGGTTAAATCATCACCCAAAGCTAATACATTCAGCGATCGCGCCAGCAAGCACCCCACTAACAAAGCCACAATAATATAAGGGCCAGCCGTGGAAACTTCCTTCCACCCGCGACCATTCAAACTCCCTACCAACCAACTCAAAGCAATTTGGATCTGTCCATCTTCTGCTAACAGCAACAAGGTACTTTGGATAGCACCAAATAAGGCACTGACCGCTACTCCCCCTAAAATCAATCGTTCTACAGAAATTCCCCCACCGGCACGACCCAAAAAAATCACCAGTGCAGAGGTGAAAATTGCTCCTAACCAAGCTGCAATGGGAATAGCAACGGGGAACACCTGCAAAACAATCATCACAATCACAATCAATCCGGCACCAGCAGAAATGCCCAAAATAAAGGGGTCAGCTAAACTGTTACGTAGCATCCCCTGCAAAAGTGCGCCAGACATGCCCAAAGCCGCACCCACTACCAACGCTGCGACAATGCGGGGAAATCGTAAATCCCAAAGAATCGTTTGTGTAGTTGGGTCACCTTGGCGTAAGAATGCTTGCCACAATTCACCTAAAGGCAAGGACACAGCACCTTGAGACACAGATAAAAACAGCGTGACTATCAAGGCGCTACTCAAGATGCCAATGGCCCAAAATAATCGATTGTGAGTGAAAATTTTCTGCACAGTATGACCCTTTACAGCCATTCTAAGAGCGATCGCTCTGTCACCACTCTTTGATATACAGCTTCCGTTTGCTGGGCCAGTTTTGGCCAGCTAAACCGCCTTTCTAAATCTTCATAGGCATTATCCACCAACCAGCGACTATAACCAGGATTTTTCAACACTTCCAAAATGCCCCAAGCCAAAGAATCCGAGTTATTTACCTGAGTGACAATACCTGTTTTTGTATGTTGGACAACTTCTGGAAAACCGCCTGTATCTGAAACTACCACAGGTACACGGGAAGCAAAACTTTCTAAGGCCACAATCCCAAAAGGTTCGTAAAGACTGGGAAACACTGCACAATCAGCCACAGTTTGGAATTTATCGAGATATTCTTCAGAAAGAAAACCTGTGAAATAACATTTATCCCAAATTCCTAAATCCGACGCTTGACGTTTGAGATGGTCAGTATTGCCACCACCGACAATCACAAATTTGACATAACCACCCATTTCCCACAGGATTTTGGGTGCAGCATTTAATAAAACTGGAATTCCCTTTTCATAGGTCATCCGACCCAGATAGTAAACAATTTTTTCATGATCCGCAGCAAATTGGCGGCGAAAATCCTGAGCGTGAAAATCCTCGTGATGCTTTTTCTTTTCAGGACGAATGCCATTAAAAATCACATCGACTTTATCCACTGGACTGTGTAGAGCACGCTGTACTTCTCCCCGCATATATTCAGTACAAACGATAATTCGCCAAGCATCGTAGGCTAGTAAATTTTCCTTTTGATGAATATAGCTTTGAGTTTCATTGTGAATACCGTTATAGCGACCGTATTCCGTAGCATGGATTGTAGCAATCAGAGGAATCTTAAAAAGTCGTTTCAGAGCGATCGCTGCATCTCCCACTAACCAATCATGGGCATGGATCACATCAAACGGCCCTTCCTCCAAAATCAACTTACCACCTTGGTTGCCCATACTTTCATTTAAGTTGACAACCCAATGAAAAAAATCATTTCCCGGTGCTACTGGTACTCGATGGACATGAATTCCCTCTATTACCTCATACAGCGATGCTTGCCCAAACTCTGGTGTAATCAAATGGATATCATGCCCTAGTTTGACTAGTTCCGGGTAAAGTTCTGCAACATGACGTGCAATCCCTCCTACTATCCTCGGTGGAAATTCCCAACTCAGCACTAATATCTTCATTGACTTGACTCCCCGACGATTGACAAACATCTCGAACAACAAATTTGGTAATCAGCGCGAGTACGTGACCAACAATTTTTAGATTTTTTTAAGTTGTTTTGATAAAGCTTATCAAAGGTTGTCAAGTTTGGGAAACCAACCGCCTCCTCTTCATGAAAACGATAAAAATTAGGATGATGTCAGCAGCAAAATCAAACACCACACCAAAAGCTACTGCCGACATGTTGGTGAATTCCTATGAGTATTAAGTCAATGAATAGACTTGACTTGTCTCGAGGAACAGTGGCAATATTTGACATCAGGTTGCTCCTCCCATCCCCGAAGCCCAAGCCAGCTATGCCCTGGCGGAATGAGAGGGCTGCTGGGAGAAGTTTGTCGAATTAGCTTTCACACAAATTACTCCCCTAATCTTTGTATATCTAGCAACCTTAAAGTACAATCAAATCAGTAATCAAAATCTGATTCTTCCAGATCCTCTATCACCCATGTCATCCAATGAGCATGAGTTATTAATCTGGCCCTGGTAATTAGAGATTGATTCCAGAGAGTAATTGAGCGTAGCGAGATTTTTTGTTAGATTGAACATAATAGCCCTGTGATACTTTTGCACAAACATTATGGTTGAGGGGATAAATGGCGATGCTCACCCCAAGTGGCTCTGGGTTGAGTGACTACAACACTTGGTACTACTCCATTACCAAGGTAGCCATCAACGTCAGTTAGTTTTATCCCCAAGTTAGCGCTGCTGTCGAGGTGTGAAGAACCTCTTCTAGTTCGCTGACATAGTGGTAAGCGAGCTTCCTTCACCACATAGGCATTCCTGTGAATTTCTTTCCAGGCAATGAATGAGGGTTGTAATTTGGGATGAAAGTACCCCCCGTACAGACCAAAAAAGCCGCTTTAGCCGAATCCATAAACCAGTAGTTGCCCCGAAGCCCAGTGACATCAAATTGCCACAAAGTTAGCCCAAGTGGTAACGAGAGGTATGGTAGGCATTTCCTATGACAGATGTACTTTGAGGAAGCTGCGCGATTTCTAGTGCAAGATAGCTTACATTCATACTAATTAGCAATCGTGGTGATACCCCTCAGTCAGACCATAGATATCGTGGCTCAAATCACCTACTCTCATCCCAGGTTTGATAATGCAAATCCTTGTATTGGCTAGATTTTTGCACTTGGATACATCTTCCTGATTTTAGTAATAGGGTGAGTATTCGTCTTCTGCCCAGGCACTATACCTAAAGGAAGAATTATTTACTGGGATCAAAGAATTATACTGAGGGGCTGGGCCTGTGGAACTGCTTTTCAGGTCTAAATCAACACTGTCCTAAACAAATAAACTGGACTGTTGATTACCATAGACTCAATCAATTTATCTGGTTGAGTTTTTTTGGATCAACAGATGGGAATGAGAATTTCCCCAAACATCAGCCTTGCTGACTGCTAATAGCTGTGAGACAAATTCGTCATAGCATATGCTTAAGGTCAGATTTACCCTTGGCAACAGAGAAATCCAAAAAAGTTGTGTCCGTACTCGTTCTGAACACAAAAGTTAAATTATTAACTATATACATTATTTGTCATCTATCAAGGGATATAAATTATCTTTTAACAAGAATAAATTTCCTTTATTGATGAAAAATTCTGCAAATCCTATTCACGCAGCGTGGCACAGAAAGAAGAAGACAGAAGTTACAGAAGTTGCAGAAGTTGCAGGAGTTACAGAATAATTCATGCCATTGCTGCTGAATTCTTACATTTTTCAACTCCTGTTCGCGCAGCGTGCCGTAGGCATACTCCTGTACGGGCGGGTTTACCAAAATTCTCGTTCATAGTTGATGATATCTGTAAACCCGCCCCTACTGACTCCTCTTGTCTGACAAGAGCATTTTGCTCATGAACACTTCTTTATCATGGGAACAAAGTTGAGCAAACAAGATTGAGCCGATGTTGACTAAGATTAAGGACTTAGCTACTGCTATAGCACCCCGCTTAGTAGAAATTCGCCGTCATATTCACTCTCACCCTGAATTGAGTGGTCAAGAGTATCAAACTGCGGCTTTTGTGGCAGGTGTTTTATCTTCTAGCGGTTTACATGTGCAGGAAGGGGTGGGCAAAACAGGGGTAATTGGTGAACTCAAAGGAACTCCTTCAAGCAATACTGTGTTGGCAATTCGCACGGATATGGATGCTTTGCCCATTCAAGAACGGACTGGGTTAGAATTTGCCTCTCGACGAGAAGGGGTAATGCACGCTTGTGGTCATGATGTCCATACTACTGTTGGATTAGGTACAGCCATGGTGCTGTCGGCAATTGCGGAAGAATTGGGTGGTCCTGTGAGGTTTTTATTCCAACCAGCTGAAGAAACTGCCCAGGGAGCTAACTGGATGGTCAAAGACGGGGCGATGGATAGGGTAGGAGCCATATTTAGTGTTCATGTGTTTCCTTCCATCCCTGCTGGCTCTATAGGCATTCGTTATGGTGCTTTAACTGCGGCTGCGGATGATTTGGAGATAGTGATTCTTGGTGAGTCAGGACATGGGGCCCGTCCCCATGAAGCTGTTGATGCAATTTGGATTGCATCACAGGTGATTACAGCCCTACAGCAGGCAATTAGCCGCACACAAAATCCGTTGCGACCAGTGGTGTTGAGTATTGGCAAAATTAAGGGCGGTAGAGCGCCCAATGTGATTGCGGATAAAGTAGAGTTATTGGGTACGGTGCGATCGCTTCATCCTGAAACCCGTGCACAATTGCCGAATTGGATTGACAACATTGTTGCTAGTGTGTGCAATTCCTATGGGGCAAAGTACCAAGTTAATTATCGCCAAGGTGTACCCAGTGTCCAAAATGATTATGGACTCACCCAATTATTACAATCGGCAGCAGAAGAAGCCTGGAGTAGCGATCGCATTCAAGTTTTACCAGAACCATCCCTTGGGGCTGAGGATTTTTCTGTGTATTTAGAAAAAGTCCCTGGTTCTATGTTTCGTTTGGGTGTAGGCTACAAAGATAGAATTATTAATCACCCTTTACACAATCCCCTGTTTGAAGTTGATGAATCTGCCATGATTACAGGTGTGGTGACTTTAGCTTACGCCGCCTATAAATACTGGAACAGCAAATGATGTGGCCACTGTCTGGGTTGGTTATTGGTAATTGGCAGCAATTAATCATTGAAAAAATAGAATTAATCTGGATAATTTCTTGATCACAATCTACCAATTACCATTGACCTATCTCCAGGATTTATTGTATTTAATTGCATACATTGATTATTCTTTAGAATCCTGATTAAGAATAAAAATTACGTAAATAAGATTATTTACAGAAAAAATTAATGCTATAATCACATTATTAAAAACCTGGCAAAAAATATTTGCATATAAATAAATTTCTGGTTTTTAATTTCGACCCTAGCCTTAGAATCAGACATTTTAAATCATGGCACCCATTGAACCAAAAGCTTCAGAAATGACAGAACAAACAAATAATACTTGGTATTTGGTTAATGTCCGTTCTAAAAAACGGGAAGTATTTTTAAAATATTTAAAAATTGCCATTCAGCAAAATCAGTTACAAGAGTTATTTGTAGATGTGAGATCGCCTCAAGATACCATATATGAAGATATAGTATTAATGAATCTTAGTAACTTTAGAAATGCTTATTTACATTTACAAAAAATAGAATGTTTTCAAGCTATAGAGCGTAAACCATTACCATCAGCCCAGGTAAATCGCATGTTAGGAATTGGCTAATCGTGATTAGCCTTTTACCAATCCCAAATTACCACTGGGGTAGTAGGTAAAAAGAAATTACTGCACTTAGAGAGTAACTATCCAGGTCATAAAAATTGAATCAATGTTAAACTATGACCGAGATATAGTTGTCAATTGCAGAAAATCGCACTGACTCTTGACAATGCGATTTTCTGTTTACTTAACAATCTTCACTACGCTGATATTTTTACATTAACAATCTTCCACTGGCAGTTGATTAAACGTTTGCTCCCCTAGTTCTTGCAATTTCTTTCTGAATTCTGCTTTTAGCTGATTTAAATTGAGTAGCTAATTCCTCAGTTTCTTGAGTATTTAAATTATTACGAATTGCGGCAAACATGGTGCTTTCTTCTTGACGCACATGATCCATAACTTCTTCCATTAACTGTCTGATTCTATCTTTGAATTCAGGTGCAGAAGGACTCAGGGATTGGAGTTGTTCAAAGACAATGGGCCACCTAGCTTGTTCATCATACAATTCTTGGGTGTTGGCTTCACCGTAAAAAGGTCTGACTCTAGGATAAACAACCTCTTCTTCTGCATGAGCATGAGCACTCAAATCTTTAACAATTTGCCCAAAGTATTCTTGAATTTTTTGAGGGTTATTACTTTGTAGCAATTCTGTAAATAGAATATTCACTTTGTTGTGATCCATACGGAGAACATCTTGAATATTCATATCCTGTTTATCGGAACTTTGGGTAACAGCACTACCAACAGCACCGCTAATAGCCGCAATGGCATCTTGAACTCTGGCCCAAATGCCCTGGTCTGCTTCTTGTCCTGTCAGTTCTCGCACTGCCAAAATTTCTAAAATACCTTTTAATTGTTCTTGGTGCGCGCGGTTTTCAAAATTAATAGTATTTAAAGGGCCAATTGCAGCCATGACATCAGCCCCTACTTTTTGAGCAGCTTTGTGAATTACTAAACCAGTCATTACTTGTTGATGTTTAAGTAATTCATGTTGAAATACTTTTTCAGAAAAACTTAATTCGTTACCTTCCATTAATTGGCGTATTTGCTGCACTAAATCTTGTAAATTTTCTTTTGGTTGTGCTTGAATACCATATTGAACAATTACGGTTGCTAAAATACCTTGATTTTTTTGATCATCATCCAGCATCCTGCGGAGATTTTCAACTATTTCTCCATCACTACATTCTCTAATAAACTGTTGTTCGTTATCAATTAACAACTGCTGAATTAATTTCATTCCAGCTAATTTTGCACCAATAGCATTACGTTTTGTATCATCTAATGTGGTAACCATTTTAGTTTCTCCTCAAATATTGATAGGGAATGTATCGCCTATCTCAGGTTGCCACAAAGATAAATTGTCTTCCATCTTTCTTTTGAGCGATCGCTAGATTCAACTATAGATATAAAACCAGATTTTACGTCTAAAAACTGTGGTTATTCTCAGAGAAAGATAATATTATTTGCTGGTTCCATCTATGGATAGATAAATTATGATTTTGATTTTTCTAGATTGACTCAAAGATAGTCATCTGATTTTGGAGTTGAGATTTTCGATTTTGGGTTGACTCTACAGATACATCAGGTAGCTGATACCAGACCAGAATTGTTCAGAGGAGAATAATTGATAATGCCAGAAAGTCCTGGAATAGGAGAACAAGCACTGAATAAAGTGGCAGAAATGGGCATATCTAGTCAGTTAGATGCAGTAGAAAATTTAGATGTCAACATCAAAGCTGAACCTCTAAAATTAGTTCAAGGAGAGGTAGAAGCGGTATCCATTGCGGGTGAAGGTCTCGTTATGCAAAAAGACCTCCGCATGGCAGAAATGGATATGCAAATCAACAATGTGGCTATCAATCCTCTGAGTGTAGCTTTAGGCAAAATAGAACTGACTAAACCTGCTATGGGTAAGGCTAGGGTGGTGTTAACCGCAGCAGATATAAATCGGGCATTTAACTCAGAATATGTTCGCAATCAATTGCAAAATCAGCAGATTTTAATTAATGGACAAACTACAAAAATTTCTCCCGAACATGTGAATTTTGATTTACCTGGTAACGGTAAAGTCAGTATCGATGCCAGCGTTTTAGTGGTCGATACAGGAGTAGTTGAAAAAGTGGCATTTTCAGCAGTTCCTGAAATTAGTGCTGATGGAAAAACTGTTTATTTAAAAGATGTAGAAAGTTCTCAAAACCAGGAAGTTTCACCACAATTAACCCAGGCTTTAATTGATGCAACCAGTGAAATTTTAGATTTGAGTAATTTTGATTTAGAAGGCATGAGTCTGCGGGTGAACCAATTAGAGGTGGATACAGGAAAACTCACCTTGCAAGCGGCAGCTGATGTTGCCCAAATTCCTACTGCTTAATCATTTGGATGCAAAATTATGGACACAACAACAACAGAAACAACTTCTACTCCTTTTCCTCATATTCCACCCATTATTGAAAGCGATGATCGAGAATATCAAGATAGTGGTGTACCCAGTACAGTAGCGATCGCTGGACATCCTCTCCATCCTCTGAGTATAATCTTTCCCATCGCCTTTTTAGCCGCAGCTTTAGGGAGTGATTTTGGCTATTGGTTAACCCGTGACGTTTTTTGGGCTAGAGCTTCTTTTTGGTTAATTGGATTAGGATTATTCACAGGAATCATAGCTGCGGTCATTGGGATGAGCGACTTTTTACAAATTGAAAGAGTCCGCAAACGTGCCGCAGGTTGGGCGCACATGATTTTGAATATTTCTTTACTATTATTTACAGTAATTAACTTTTCTCTGCGCTGGGGAAATATAGAAGGACGAATTTTACCTTGGGGTTTATTACTTTCCTTAATTGTGGGGACATTAACCAGCATTTCCGGGTGGTTTGGGGCAGAACTTTCCTATCGTCATAAAATCGGTGTAGTGGGTGCGGGTAGTAAAAGATATCCCTAAATAGATTCACTGCATTCGGTCAATTGTCCGATACTGAATAGCTTCAGCAACATATTGGGGTTTAAGATTTTCATCCCCTGCCAAATCGGCAATAGTCCGTGCTACCTTGAGAATGCGATCGCTAGCTCTAGCAGATAAGCCTAACTTTTTAATAGCAGCTTCTAATAAGTTCCGACTTCCGTCATCTAACTGACACCATCGCTGTAGGTGACGGCTTTGCATTTGGGCATTACATCGCAGATTTCCTTCACCTTGGAACCGAATTATAGCGCGATCGCGTGCCTGTTGTACCCTTTTGCGTACAGACTCAGATGATTCTCCCGTAGCTTGTTGAGTGATTTCCTCTGGTTTTAAACGATTTACCGCTACTTGTAAATCAATTCTATCCATCAATGGCCCAGACAGTTTTGCCCAATATTGTTCTCGTTGTCGGGGAGAACAGGTACAGGCTTGAATCGTATCACCATAGTAACCACAAGGGCAGGGATTGGTACTAGCTACCAAAGTAAACTGGGCCGGAAACATCACTGACTGTCGAGTCCGAGAAATGGTCACATAACCATCTTCCAAGGGTTGACGGAGAAATTCCAACACATCCCGTTTAAACTCTGTTAATTCATCTAAAAATAAAATACCTCTGTGGGATAAAGAAATTTCACCAGGACGAGGAAAACTCCCACCACCTACCAAAGAAGGCCCGGATGCAGAATGATGGGGACTGCGAAAAGGGCGATCGCATACCAGAGTACCACGATTTTTCAACAACCCAGCCACCGAATGAATCCGCGTCACTTCCAAAGACTCAGAAAAAGAAAGTGGGGGTAATATTCCCGGTAAGCGTCTAGCTAACATAGTTTTGCCACTACCAGGTGGCCCTACGAATATCAGATTGTGTCCGCCGGCAGCTGCAATTTCCAAAGCCCGACGCGCATGGGCTTGTCCTTTGACATCCTGTAAATCTACTCCTCCAGACAACACCTGTTCACCATACTCACGATTTTGAAACTGAACAGGTTGATAACGTCCAGGATTATTTAATAAATTTACCACCTCAGATATATTTTGACATCCATAGACAGCCAATCCTTCCACTACCGCAGCTTCTTGGGCATTATCTGCTGGCACCACCAACCCAGAAATGCCCATTTTTTGTGCCGTAGCTGCTATCGGTAGCACCCCCGCTACAGGACGTAAACTACCATCTAGGGACATTTCCCCTAAAAACAGAAAATCTCCTAACAAATCAGCCCTGACTTGTTCCGAAGCCGCTAAAATTCCCACACTGATAGGCAAATCAAAAGACGGCCCTTCCTTACGTAAATCTGCTGGAGTCAGGTTAATTACAATCTTTCTTTGGGGAAAAGCAAAACCGGCATTTTTCAAAGTCGCTTTTACCCTTTCCTTTGATTCCTGAATTGCTGAATCAGGTAAACCCAACACCACAATTCCCGGTAAACCCCCGGAAACATCCACTTCTACCCCGACTTTCACCGCATCAATACCAAAAATTGACGCACTCCAAACCCTAGCTAACATTTCTGACTTTACCTGTAACCCTTTAGAATCTCTAACAGATATCTAAGTAAATTTGCATGAGTAAAACCACTCAAGAACGGGATGAATAATCAGAATTATGTACTCAAAACCGTCCAGTTACAATAATGGCAGCTAGAGATGTAGGTGAATTATAGTTCAAGCATTCACAAAACCATTAACCTTGGCAGAATTCCTCATCCAATACGGTAATAACCCCCACTATGAACTTGCTGATGGAGAATTGATTGACATGGAACCAACTGGCCCCCATGAAGCTGTTGCTGGTAAACTGGCAACTAAACTGGGTATTGCCATCACTGAGGCCCAACTTCCCTGGTTTATTCCTCGCACCTGTCTTATCCGTCCTTTTGCAGAAACCACCACAGCCCGTCGTCCTGATATTGTAGTATTAAATGAAACGCTGCTTCACCACGAACCTTTTTGGGAAAACGAACCAGTTATTGCTTTAGGACAATCAATTAAATTAGTAGTTGAGGTGGTGAGTACAACCTGGGAAAAATATTATGCACGTAAAGTTGAAGAATACGCTGTATTAGGAATTCCTGAATATTGGATTGTTGATTATCGTGGGTTGGGTGGAGTAGTTTTTATGGGTAAACCAAAACAACCGACATTTACAGTTTGTCAACTAATTGGTGAAGATTACAGCCAGCAAAAATATCGTTTAGGTGAGTTTATTAAATCTCCTCTTTTACCTTCGCTGCAACTGCGATTAGATGATGTTATGCCAAGATAATCTTTTTTGTATTAGCATTAAAGGAATAATTAATATATGGAAAATAATTCTATTGCGGATATTGTAGAAAAAGTTCAATCAGGAATCATTCATATTATTCATATAAACTTCGATGGAGAACGAGTTTCATCTGGGACTGGATTCATGGTTAATGGCTATTTAGTCACAAATTATCATGTTGTCTATCAAGCACCGAAAGAATCAAAAATAGTTTTAAAAACTTATGACAGTGATCGCAATAAACCTTTAAATGGAATAATTGAATTAGAACGTGATGAAGATGGTTATTTTTCAGGTTTAACTAATAAAGGAGAGAAAAGAGATGGTTCATTTATTCAGGCATTGAGTGAAGAAAATAAAAATGATTATATTGTTTTTGATATTCCTGAACTAAGAGAAGAAAAATTAAAATTATATAATTTTTCATTTGGAATTCATGAAAACAAAAGAATAGGAGAACCTATTTTTTTCCTGGGATATCATTTTGATAATTTTCAACTTACTTGCCATACAGGCATTATATCATCTTTTAATGAAAGGAATCGTAGTCATATTATACAGATTGATGCAAGTGTCAATAGTGGCAATTCAGGAAGTCCACTTATAGATCCAATTACACACAAAGTTATTGGCATTATTACTCGCAAAGAAACAGGTTTAGATAAAAATTTTAGTTCCTTTTATTCTGTTGTTAAAAACAATATAGACTTTCTAGATTCAACAAGATTATCTTTCATACAACAACAAGATAAAGAAATTGAAAAAAGAATTAATGATGCCATATTTAATAAAGGAATTTTTGAGAGAGGATATAACAAAATACAAGATAACATAAATTATAGAGACACCATAGAAGGAATTATAGAGAAATTGTCACAAAATAATGCTAATTTACTAGAAATCGCTAAACAGATTGAACGATCTGCTAATGTAGGAATAGGTTATGCTTTCTCTGTAGATAAACTAAAGAATGAAAAATGTTTCTTGAATGAACAGGAAGATATCATAGGTTTTACAGCTAGAAAAATAACTGTAGAATTTGATAGATTAAATCTGTTTTACTCCATTCCTAAACAAGCATTAGTCAAACCACCTGAAAGTGAATCAGGTTATGTACCGGATATTTTATTATTAAATCGAACCAATTTAGTCAATGAACCACTTTGGCAAAAACAATCAACTGTAACTCAAGCTGCATCTATTCCCTTAATTATTGAAGTTGTTAGCACTAATTGGCGTGATGACTATTTGACTAAATTACGAGATTATGAAGAGATTGGCATCCCTGAATATTGGATTATTGATTATTTAGGTTTAGGTGGTGTTCGCTATATAGGTAGTCCTAAACAGCCTACGATATCTATTTACTTATTGATTGAAGGTGAGTACCAAGTACAGCAATTTAAAGATAATGAAAAGATAATATCCCCAACTTTTCCAGAATTAAATTTGACTGCACAACAGATTTTTCAAGCAGGTAATATCTGATTAAAATCAATATAAAATCAAGCAGAATTGTATATACTTAAAACTTCCATATCTCACCTTATAATTTCTGGTAGTCATACCCTATCTAATACAAACTTAGCAAAAAAAGCGATCGCCCCCAACCAGACCACCACACCAAATGCTTTGCACAGCCCCAGCCATACCTTAAAATCTCTAGCAGATGAATAGGTGAATCTGCATGAGTCAAACCACAGAGACCATTTTTAGCAAAATTATCCGCAAAGAAATTCCTGCGGATATCGTTTATGAAGATGACTTAGCTTTAGCATTTAAAGACCTTCATCCCCAAGCACCGGTTCATATTCTCGTGATCCCGAAAAAACCCATCGTCAACGTTGCTAACGCAGAACCGGAAGACCAGGCTATATTAGGACATCTTTTATTGACAGCCAAACTGGTAGCAGAACAAGCTGGACTTAGCAATGGCTACCGTCTGGTCATCAACAACGGTGCTGATGGTGGTCAAACAGTCTATCACTTGCATATTCACATTTTAGGTGGCCGCCCCATGGGATGGCCTCCCGGTTGATTTTACCCGATATTACCAACCATTGAAACTCTGGTGAGGTGGGCATCTTGCCCGCCATGATCATTGATAGCACAAATCAAAACTTGAATCTTATAACTAACGATAGGCAATACGTAAACTTTGCACCAAAATCACCAAGGAAGCTATAGCCATTAAACCACCCCATACCCAATAAGGTAAGAGCAAATACCTTTGCATTTGTCCTGTATCAGAAAGTCCCAAGGGGCCAGCCGTATAGCTAAATAAATAATCAATTTGATGGTAGGTACTCACGCAAGCTTGTACCCCTAAAAATTGAATGGCAAAACCTTGTACCCATTGGGGAGTTTTCAACGCAATTCCTAAAATTAGAAACCCTAATAAAGGAATTGCCAATAATCCGAAAAAGGAACGTACCCAAATTAATGTAGACAGTAATAAAACACCACCCAGGATTTTTAAACTCAGGGAAGCACTGTGAAAATTACGAGAAGCCATAATCAGAATTGCACCAGCAATTGGTGGCCCCATAGGTCCAGATGCAGCTACTAAGGCAAAACCTAGATTTCCCAAGGTTGAGCGCATGGCATAATGGGCAAGACCGGAACCATTACTAAAAATTTCTAATTTCTGAAAATTTCCTCCTAACAATAAGGCCATTAAGCCGTGACCCATTTCGTGAAACCAAGTGGCTAAAATTGTAAAGGGGTATAAAATATAATTGCCTCCGGGAATTTGCCAGAGAATCGTTGTGGCTATGGCGGCGGCAATCAGCCAAGTTAGTCCCATTCTTTCCATTGCTGGTGGGGCTGTTTGAGTAAATAATGATGCCAAATCTTGATGGGGTTCTCGCATGGGTGAAAATCCTTCAGTATTTTTATTGAATCAGCCCGTTTTTAAAATCACTAAATTATTAATAATAATTCTATTCTTTCTCTTTAAGAAAACAAGGGCATGACTCACGATTCCCAATTGAAAATCTCAAAGAATAAGATGACGACGATTAATAGTTAACCGTCGTCTTTTGTAAATAATTGCTGCATCCTCAACAGGAGCATTTGCTGTTGGGATAAATGAAATTCAATAAAGCAGCGTTTGTGGGAATACACCCTAGCCTAGTCTGGATTTGTAAAGGGGGAGTGGCTAAGAGAGTTGAAATAAGAAGGTCACCAAATCTCCCTTACCTAAACTGATGCGATCGCCTGGACGTAAGCGGTGTCTATTCCCTGGTAATAGAGGCAAGTTGTTGATGTAAGTGCCGTTAGAACTGCCTACATCTTCTATATAGTAAGCATCTCCTTCCACACGAATATCTGCATGAATTCGGGAGACAATTTCGGAATTAGGAAATCCAGAAACATCAATATCTGGAGGAATGCGATCGTTGGGCTTACCGATATGAATAACGGAAAGATTTTGTGGTAATTCCAGTTCCTGATTAGTTTGAACATGGAATAGCTGTCCTAGCACTTGTTGTAGTTGGGTTCTGGCTACAGGTACAGATGCTACTTCCTGTTCTGGTGCAGGTGCGGGTGCAGGGGCTGGTTCTGGTTCAGGTTCTGGTTGAGCAACTACTACTATTGGTTCTGGTTCTGGTTCAGGTTCTGGTTGAGCAACCACTACTATTGGTTCTGGGTCTGGTGCAGGGGCTGCTACTGGTGGTGGTGCTACTAGTAGTTCTGGTGCTAGTTGCGCTGGTATGGGTGGAGGAGTTACGGCTTCCGGTGCTGGTGCTGCTACAGGGGGTGCAGCGGGGACTGGTGCTGGTGCCACTGGTGGTGCTGTCACTACAGGGGGTGCAGCAGGGACTGGTGCTGGTGCCACTGGTGGTGCTGTCACTACAGGGGGTGCAGCGGGAACCGGTGCTGGTGCTACTGGTGGTGCTGCCGCTACAGGAGGTGCAGCTGGTGCTGGTGCCGCTGGTGGTGCTGCTACTGCCGTTGGTGGCAAATTAGAAGTAACTGATGCGGCAATTCCCAATGGATCTGGTTGCAGAAGTTCTAACATTGGGTCTGGTGTGACTAATGGCGGTACTTCCACAGGAACTTCCGGTGCCACAGTTGCTGGTACTGCTGCGACAGTGGCCGCTGTATTGGAGTGTAGATTATAACCACACTGACCACAAAAAGCAGCATCTGCCTGCACAGTTGCCCCACAGCTGGGACAGTAGGTGGTTGCTGGTAACGGCGTATAGCAAGCTTCACACTGAACAGCGCCGTCTGGGTTGGGATGATTACAATTAGGGCAGACGATCATGGATTTAAGCCTTGGTCAAGGTCATCGTAAAAATATTACTGGCAAGCAGAGGAGCAACTCTAACTTTCGATTTTAACAACTAGCCTAGAGAGAAAAATTATGGTTTGAGTTCCAAACCTGCGGCTGCATCTAGCAGCCAAAATAGTTCTCCTTGGGGTCGAATGAGTCGAGAGGGATAGGTGAAGTCGTCAGCGACAGGGGCGAAAACTTGTGCTAAAGCAGGTCGTTTATTCGCTCCAGCAACGAGGAAAATCACACTTCGCGCTGCATTAATCAATGGGTAGGTGAAAGTGATGCGTTGGCTATTATCTTTGTTACCTACGGTAATCAGGCGATCGCATACTTTCAGGGCTGCGGTGTGCGGAAATAAAGATGCAGTGTGAGCATCATCACCCATCCCCAGCAAAACCACATCTAAGGATGGAAACTGCCCTGGTGTAACATGAAAAAATTCTTGTAGGTGTTTTTCATGCTGGGCTGCATCCACGGCTGGGTTAGCTGCTAAAGTTGGTACGGCGTGAATATTAGCTGCCGGGATTGGCACTTTGTCTAACCATGCACGACGGGTCATTAATTCATTGCTGTCGGGATGGTCTGGCGGAACGTAGCGTTCATCTCCCCAGAACACATGTATTTTATCCCAAGGCAATTTTTGAGAGGCGATCGCTTCGTACAACGGCTTGGGTGTACTACCACCTGATAAGGCAATGGTAAATTGTCCTCTCTCATTAATGGCAGTTGCCAATTTAGACAGGATCAAATCTAGCGACCGGTTTACCAGCGCTGATACGTCCGGTAGAACTTCAACCGTTTTGTTCATGGCTTTCTCATCACGTAGCCTGCTTCCAGCAATACAATACCGAACTTATGACAATTGCCCCGTTTAACTTTTGAAACTTTTAACATCAATAAGTAACTAGGCAAATTATCAACCTAAACCTTCTTTATCACTATTTATAGTCGGTTGTCAGTATTCAGTTGTACTAACTGTCAATAGTTACAATATATGCCAAATTTTGTTGACTATATGTATAGGCGATCGTTGAACTTAAATAATCTTTAAAATGTCAGGGGTTGTATTCCCAGCACAGACAAGACAAAATCAGCAATAAAAATTGTCACCCAAGTAGTCACTACGGCTGTGGTCGCTGATTCTCCTACTTCCTTAGCTCCTCCTTTGGTGGTTAGTCCCCAACTACAACCATTGACTGCAACTATCAACCCAAAAATTAATCCTTTGACCAAAATCATTAACATGTCTGATATTGTCAGAAAATTTCGCACTGAGTTTAAAAATATTTCTGGTGCTACTTGATAAAACTCTGATGCTGCAAATATGCCACCAGTGATGCCAATGACTAAAGCAAAAATCATCATCACAGGCATCATTAAACAACAGGCAATGACTCTTGGTAATACTAGATAATCAATCGGATCAGTTTTGAGCATATAAAGTGCATCAATCTGTTCTGTGACTTGCATTGCTCCCAGTTCTGCGGCAAATGCAGAACCTACCTGTCCGGCAATAATACTCGCGGTCAAAATTGGTGCTAATTCTCGGCAAAAAGCCACGGCAAAGGCTCCTCCTACTGTTTCCACTGCACCAAATCTGCCTAATTCTCTAGCAGTTTGAATGGTAAAAATCATGCCTGCAAAACCGCCCACAAGCAGGACTGGAGGAAGGGAAACTGGGCCAGCGGTGACCATATGTTGAATAATTTTGCGGTAATATGTTTTTCCTTGCAGGAAATGCAGCCATATTTGCCCAAATAGCAACAATGTGGAAAAGTAACGAATACTCCAAGCTTGTTCTATAGCTCTTTTTGGTTCACCTATCACCTGTCACCTATCACTTACTAATTATTGGTCAATAAACTCTCCCAATTAGCGATCGCTTGTCGTTGGGAAATTAATAATTCCTGAATTCCTGTTTCGGCAAAATCGAGGAGTTGATTTAACTGGTGACGGCTAAAACTACCTTCTTCAGCCGTGCCCTGGACTTCAATAATGCCCAGATTTTGATTCATGACAACGTTAAAATCCACCGTTGCAGCCACATCTTCTACATAGTTCAAATCTAGAAATGGCTCTCCATCTAATAAACCTACAGAAACAGCCGCTATTTGTCTAGTTAAAGGCGATCGCTCTAATATACCTTGCTCTAATAGTCGAGAAATTCCATAAGCTAAAGCCACAAAGGAACCTGTAATGGCTGTGGTTCTAGTTCCGGCATCTGCTTGTAACACATCTGCATCTACAGTGATTGTCCGTTCTCCTAATAGCCTAAAATCCAATGCTGCTCTCAGACTCCGACCGATTAAGCGTTGAATTTCTTGGGTGCGTCCTGATAATTTAAGTAGTTCCCTTTCCTGACGCTGTTGTGTCGCTGCTGGCAACATTCTATACTCTGCCGTTAGCCAACCTTTGCCACTACCCAGTAAAAACCTGGGGACTCCTTCGGTGATACTGACATTACACAACACTTGGGTATCACCACATTTTGCTAATACGGAACCAGGTGCAAAGCGTGTAAAGTTTGGTTCAAAACTATGGTGCCGGAGTTCGCAAGGTTGACGACCATCGGGACGTTGCCAAGCCATGGGATTTACCTCAAATTTAGGGGATGATGTTTGTTCATCAGTAGTTAGGCAAAATACATAGTCTCGACAATTTATAGCCGTAGACAAAGCAGTTAGAACATTAACTAAAACTCAAACTTAGACAATGAATTTTAGAACTGTCACCGTTCGACTGACGCGGTAGTTGAGCGTAGTCGAAACTCAGGGCAAGCCTGTCACCTGCGATGCACTGTTCCAGTGATGGCATCAGCTGGTCAATAGTTCATGAGTAACAATGTTTAAAGTGTGAACAGTTATGTTTTCTGCACACCTACTACTGATTCAGGAAAATAAATTACTAAAACGACGACAGCAGGTCAAATATTTAGACTTGCTTCTTTAGTCAAAGGGATTACTGGAGAAAATTCTAAGTTCCAGATAGTAAGGTCAGAATATTTTGTTGTACCTGTTCAGCTAATTGGTCGCCATTGATAGTTAAAAGACGACGACGACGGTCATAATACTCTAGTATGGGGATGGTGCGATCGTAAAATAACTCTACTCGTCGCTGCACAATCTCCGGTTGGTCATCCGGGAGAGAACGACCTAAGGAACGACTCACCATTACTGCTTCTGGAACTTGCAGATAAATTGCCCAGTCTAGCTTTTGTCCTAAACTTTCCAACAAAAAGTCTAATTCTTCTGCTTGAAATGCGGTGCGAGGATAACCTTCTAATATCCAACCATTAATCACATCTGGTTGTTTCAGACGCACACGGATGAATTCAATCATCATTTCATCCGGCACTAACTCGCCTTTTTCTACGTAGGGCTTGGCTAGACTAATTAAATTTCCTAGTTCAGCGTAGCCGCTATTGGTATTATCATCATAAATGAAGTTCCGTAAAGTTTGACCTGTGGAAATCAAAGGAACATCAAAGAAATTGCAAAGCCTTTGGGCTTGAGTGCTTTTCCCCGATCCTGAACCTCCCAGAATCACTAATTTCACAACAATTCACTCCTAACGCTGTTAAATTCAATACTTTAAAAGGTTGGTTTGTCAAAAAAATCAAACTAAATTGCAAATAAATAGATGTTTAGATACCTCACACGCAACTGTTAAATAAAATCAACTCTTGACTCAAAACAAATGTAGTGTTTGACTAAGAATGCAAATCTGAAAATTTAGCCTAGCTGTGCAAAACAGGATGATTATACAGCTTTTGCTTAGTTTGTCCCAGATCAGATGAGCAATTACAATTTTCAGTAACAATTTCTTTAAATTTATTCTCAGTTTTTAAACTTTGCTTTATGGTTGCCCAGTTAGAAACTCCCAGTCTAAATTCAACAGATAGCTTACCATACCCAGTCGAGGGGCTAGTACAGGTTTTTACTAGCTCCCACCGCAACTTTTTTACTAGTGTCATGTCCCAAGCATTGAGAATTGCAGGACAAGGTACGCCAGTATTGGTGGTACAGTTCCTGAAAGGTGGTATTCGGCAAGGCCATGACCGACCAATCCAAATGGGCAAAAATCTTGATTGGATTCGTTGCAATTTACCCCGTTGTATTGATACACCACATTTAGACGAATCTGAAACCCAAGCTTTACAGGATTTATGGCAGTACACTCAGCAAATAGTCTCAGCCAGTAAATACTCCCTTGTGGTTTTAGATGAGTTAAGCTTGGCCATTAATTTTGGGCTAATTCCTGAAGCAGAAGTATTAGAATTTTTAGCCAACCGTCCTCCTCACGTTGACATTATCCTGACTGGCCCAGAGATGCCCAAATCTTTATTAGAAGTAGCTGACCAAATTACGGAAATTCGCCGTACTCATCGCCCATAGTAACTGGATTATGATGGTTGGTCAGGAGAATCTACCACTGACAGACCAATGCTGAGATGAAAATTATCAAAAATATTACTGAATGGTTAGAATACCGGGCCTCAACCCCTGATTACCGTGGCTGGGTTTTAATAGGCATTGCTCTGTGTTTCTTAGCTAGTGCCATCAACACGATGATCGGCTGGTTATACGTGATCAGTGGGGTGATGTTAGCTTTTTTAGGTATATCTGCTGTGATCGCACCGCGATCGCTTGGTCAATTAGTGGTGAAACGCCAACCCATTCACCCAGTCACCACAGGTGATGAAATCAAAATCGAAATTGACATCCATAACAAAAAGCAACGACCTGTCATCTTGTTGCGAGCGATCGATAATTTACCTTTCGTACTGGGTAAACCTGTTACACACCAAGTAGAAATTATTCCTCCCCAAGGAACCTATCGTTGGACTTATTACTACCCTACCCAGCGTCGAGGCATATATCGCTGGCACACGGTGAAACTGACCCATGGAGGTTTTGCCGGGTTGTTTGAATCTTCCCGACAACGAGAATGTCCAGCTAGGGCGGTAGTTTATCCCACAGTCCTACCTTTAAATACCTGTCCCTTGGTAGATGAAATTGGGCAAGATGAATCTCAAAGAGGCGATCCCCGTGGTAAACCATTACAGTTAGCCGCTTCAGGTTTAGTGCGATCGCTACGTCCTTACCGCATTGGTGATTCCATCCGCCTCATCCATTGGCGTACCAGCGCGCGTTATGGAGAATTGCGCGTGCGAGAATTAGAAACCATCACTGGTGGGCAAGATGTGATTATCGCCTTAGATAGTGCCGCCCAATGGCAAGAAGAAAACTTTGAGCAAGCTGTAATTGCCGCTGCCTCCTTATATTTTTATGCTCAACGCCAAAAAATCCAAGTCCAACTTTGGACAGCCGCCACAGGACTAATCACAGGTGATAGCGTAGTTCTCGATACCTTAGCTGCCACCAACCCTTTAGAAGAATACAGCCCCTTACCAGATGATAAACCAGTCATTTGGCTCACCCAAAACCCCGCTTCCTTCTCCTCCCTCCCATTAGGTAGTCGTTGGTTATTATGGGAAAATCCCACCTCAGCCACTAGTGAAGTAGTAATTAATCGCGATTATCCTGGCATCATCTTGCAAACTCAAGAAGAACTGCAACTGCAATTACAAAAACCACTTAATAAATTATGAATATAAATCGTATCTATTTGAAGTTTCAATCACTTTTGTAAAGTTAAATTTTCCTGATTTGCCCAACTTTTGCATTCTATTCCATAAGACAGATAAGCATTTCCACTCATAGCCATTCAGATGGCATAAATTGAGATTGGGGAACTTTCCCCAGTAATTGAGTGCTGCCCCTGATGTACAATGCAAAGAAATATTTAAATTATGAGTAGCCGATCCAATGATCTCATCAGAAGCTAATACCCAATCCAGCGATAAAAGTTTAGAAGCAATGCGGCATTTTTCTGAACAATACGCCAAGCGGACTGGCACATACTTCTGTTCTGAACCTTCTGTTACCGCAGTAGTAATTGAAGGACTAGCAAAACATAAAGATGAACTAGGTTCACCTCTATGTCCTTGTCGTCATTATGAAGATAAAGAAGCAGAAGTCAACGCTGCTTACTGGAACTGTCCCTGTGTTCCCATGCGCGAACGCAAAGAGTGTCATTGTATGCTATTCCTCACTCCTGACAATGACTTTGCTGGTGACAAACAAGAAATCACTTTAGACACCATCAAGCAAGTTAGAGACAGCATGGTATGAAGGAAACCATGCCCCAAGAGTTTTGGCAAGGTGTAGAACAATTCAATTCAGAACAGTTCTACGCTTGTCATGACACATTAGAGGCTCTGTGGATTGAGGCAATAGAGCCAGAAAAAACCTTTTATCAAGGAATACTGCAAATAGCAGTAGGACTATATCATCTTGGTAATCGCAACTGGCGAGGAGCCATGATTTTACTAGGAGAAGGCAGAAATCGCTTGCGACGTTACCCATCTATTTTTGCTGGTATTAACGTTGAAGAATTGTTAACTGACAGTGGTGCATTATTAACCACACTACAACAATCAGACCCTGAACAGATGATCACTAATGATACAGGGGAAGACCCGGTTTGGCCAGTTGTGAAAATCTTATGTAGTGAAGAATCTTAAGGTTAGTCAAGATACTTACTGGCATGTGATTACCAAATTGCCCTGGGAATTAGCAAAGATGTGATGGTAGTGAAACCTTTAGGTCAAGGAATGCGTCAACCGTTGCCAGTTATCACCGCTGTGGTCAAATATGGAAGAGTTAATTAATCCAGGCAGTAGATGATATTTCTGGATTAACCTAGTTGTGATAATGAGATTACTAGCATCAATCTTCCTTTCCCAATAGCTATGGTTTTCCCCTTTTCATTTCCCAAATCCTCAATGTTTCGGATTGGACTAGCCTTAACCCTACCAATCACTATTCTTGGTAGCGTCATCTTGCCTTCACAAGTGCCAACTGCGGCTCAATCAACAGGGGGGAATCGTCCCCTGACCATTCGCTCAGATGTACAAGAGTATGATGCCAAAAGCCAGGTAATTACTGCTCGTGGAAATGTGCAAATGCTGTATCCATCCCGCCAAATCCAAGCTACATCTGCCCAGGCACAATACTTTAGTAAAGAACGGCGCATTGACTTCAGTGGTAATGTTTATATTTTGCAACAGGGTGGTAATAGCATTCGGGCTGAGAAAGTGACTTATTTAATTGATGAAGGACGATTTATTGCCCTACCCCAATCTAATCGTCAAGTAGAATCTATTTATATGGTGCAGGACACAGAAGCTAATCAAGTACCAGCACCCAAAACCCCAGCCCTCAAACGCTCTAACTAAAGTAGTTTAGATGGACACAAAACACCTTCTTAAACTAGCATCTACACCCTCGCAAAACAAATATAGTGAAAATTGTTTTAGAAAATATACACAAGTCCTACGGCAAGCGAACAATTGTTAATCGAGTCAGCCTGTCAGTTTCTCAAGGGGAAGTGGTGGGTTTATTAGGCCCTAATGGTGCTGGCAAAACGACTACGTTTTATATTGCTACAGGCTTAGAAAAACCCAATCAAGGGCGAGTCTGGTTAGATAATATAGAAATTACTAGTTTGCCTATGCACAAACGGGCAAGATTAGGTATTGGTTATTTGGCACAGGAAGCGAGTGTATTTCGTCAACTTTCTGTGAAAGAGAATATTTTACTAGTCTTAGAACAGACTGGTGTACCTCGTTGGGACTGGTCAAGACGAGTGCATAATTTACTCAGAGAATTTCGCCTGGAGAAGGTGGCGAATAGTAAAGGGATTCAATTATCTGGTGGAGAACGAAGACGGACAGAATTAGCTAGGGCATTAGCGGCAGGGAAAGAAGGGCCAAAGTTTTTATTTTTAGATGAACCTTTTGCAGGAGTTGATCCCATTGCAGTAGCAGAAATTCAACAAATTGTGGCCCAATTACGCGATCGCGGTATGGGCATTTTAATCACAGATCATAATGTGCGGGAAACTCTCGCCATCACAGACCGCGGTTACATCATGCGTGAAGGACAAATCCTCGCCTTTGGCACTGCGGATGAACTCTATAACAATCCACTGGTCAGACAATATTATTTAGGTGATAACTTCTCCGCATAAATGTGGTTATGGCTATTCAGTTGCAACTAGAGAACAGGGAACAATAGCTGATAACCTCCACAAGTAATTTAGTGCCCCTATTCCCCTTTCCCCAAAACATGATTTTTAAGAATATTAAACCTTTCTACACCCTCAGTTCGCTGCTGCCATTTTCCATCATGGATCGTTACTTGGCTTTGCAGTTGATACCGCCGTTCTTATTTGGTGTAGGTGCGTTTACTTCCGTAGTTTTGGCAATTGATAGTTTATTTGAACTATTGCGGAAAGTTGTGGAATCAGGTTTACCTATCTCCATTGCTTTGCAAGTTTTCTTATTAAAACTGCCCTATGTAATGGTTTATTCCTTCCCCATGTCCACCTTACTAGCAACTTTGATGACCTATAGTCGTCTATCTAGTGAAAGTGAACTCATCGCCTTACGTGGATGCGGTGTCAGTGTCTATCGGATGGTGCTAACTGCCGTTGTGTTAAGTTCTACCGTCACAGCCATGACCTATGTCTTCAATGAACAAATCGCACCAGCAGCTAACTACCAAGCAACTATCACTCTAGAACAAGCCCTCAAGTCCGACAAACCTAAATTTAAACAACAAAATATTTACTATCCAGAATACAAGGAAGTGAAAGAAGCCGACGGGACTAAAAATAAGGTTCTTTTACGCTTGTTTTACGCTGACCAATTTGACGGTCAGAGAATGAAAGGGTTAACCATCATCGACCGTTCCCGCGATGGAGTCAGTCAAATCGTTGTCTCGGAATCTGCTCAATGGAATACTTCACAAAAAGTCTGGGATTTTTACAATGGGACAATTTACTTAGTAGCACCAGATCGCTCCTATCGTAATATTCTCCGCTTTGAACATCAACAACTGCGATTACCCCGTACACCACTGAATTTAGCAGAAAATAGCCGTGATTATGGAGAAATGAATATTTCCCAAGCCATAGAACAGCTACAAATTGAACGTCTTAGTGGTAATCAGCAAAAAATCCGCAAACTAGAAGTGCGAATTCAACAAAAAATAGCTTTTCCCTTTGTCTGTATCATTTTTGGCTTAGTTGGTTCAGTCATGGGCACTATTCCCCAACGCACAGGTAGAGGAACAAGTTTTGGTATTAGTGTTATAGTCATATTCAGTTATTATTTACTTTTATCGGTATCTGGGGCTTTAGCACAGGCTGGTATCCTTTCGCCATTTATTGGTGCTTGGCTACCTAACTTTTTCGGTTTGGGAGTGGGTTTAGTATTATTAATGAGAATTGCTCAAAGATAATATGAATTTTTGACGAAATATCATCTCCATCTACAAATTATTATTGATAAAGCCTTAGGATAAGACTACTACCATACCAGCGTTGAGAAATTGAATATTCTCAACAGGTTTTACCATTCCTGATTATGGCTAACCGCAACTATCCCCCGGCATCCTTACGCTATCTTAGAGCTAGGTTATCTCAGTTCCAAAAACCAGCTTTTTGGGGAACAGGAATTTTTTTATTGCTTGTAGGTGTGGGAATGTGGCAATACTGGCTCAATCCTAATTTACTTACAGATAATCAGCCTCTAGCCGTTGTCAATAGTCAACCTGCTAATAAGGATGATATATCCGATGATAATAAAGCGATCGCCGCAGATATTGATAATTTGCCTGTAATTATCAATGATTTTTCTGTGAGTAGCTTTCCTGACTTGAATATTACCGCGAAAAAAACAGAAAATAATAACAGTAACTTTATAGAAGATGTCATTAATAAACAAAATAATTCTAACCAATTAGCTAAGTCCAGCCCTAATATAGGGGTTAGTAATGTCAAGACAGTTAATTCTGCTAATACTTTTGTCCTAGCAACTGAAGAATTATTATACACAAATCTAAATAATACTGATAGCAGGTTTCTGAGGACTAGTAATATTAGAACATCACCTGTACAAACTGCTGTAACTACAGTTGATTACCTGCCAACAGGGTTAATCAATCAAGTTACCAATAACCGCATTTCTGGTACGAGCAGTCCATTGACATTAGAAATGGAGCAATATCATCAGGCATCTCCAATTTACAGTAATATTAATAGTGCTAAAGAAATAAATACACAAATAATACAAACTAGTCCAAATGTAGCTGGACAGATTTACAATAGCAATCCTGCTTTAAGTAACATTCAACCAAATCCTAATTATCCTCTTAATAATAGTCAAACATTACCTAATTCAGGTATATCGGCAACAGGAAATGGCTATGGCAACTATAATCTACCGAATAATACATACATTGACCAAAAACCAAGACCAGCCACTGTAAATTCCTCTAACCCTGGAGGATATGGTAATTACAACAGTTATGGTGTGCAGCAGTCTATTCCATTATCCCAACCTACTTATGGTAGTTATGGAGTGCAACCACCAATCACAAACTCTCCGGCTAATTTACCATCTTCAGGGCAAGTACCAATCCAGTATCCCAGATAAAAAGTTGAAGGTTTACTATTCACATCACTACTAGTGTTAGGGCTGAATGAACTTGGTAATTCTCTCTTTAAGTCCAGAAAAGAAACGATAGGTTTTACGAACCACATTCAGAAGAGAAGGGGGGATTCTTAAGCCCAGAGGTGAGATTATGGGCAGATAAAGCCAGTAATATGCTCTTTTGAGATTATCCCATTTAGCGCATTTTTCTTCAAACAGAAAGTCGGAAATATCTACTACTAATCCTCTGCCTTCATACATCATTACATTTCTGCCGTGAACATCATGGGGATGAAGTCCACGTTGAGAAGCATATTCTAAAGCCTGGTCTATCTCTTCTATAACTTGTTTGGGAATTTTTATCCCACGTTGAATGCAGTCGTATAAAGTTACTCCATGTAATCTTTTGAGAATTAATAAACCATCTTTTGCATATAAACATTCAGAAAAGGCTGGATGATAACCCAGACGATTATACACTTCCACTTCATCTTCAAATCCTGGCCGTCCTGGGGCATAAATCTTGACTACAAATTCTAAATAGTCAGGGTGATAAACGACGGCAGCATAATTACCTCTGCCTACTATTTCCCAGGGATGAGGGAGAGTACGAACTTCTACAGGGTCATGGGGGTTAACACTTTCTACTTGAAAGTTAGGTAGTAATTCTTGGTCGATGATTTCAATCAATTTATGGAGATGGATTTGCTGCATATAATTTTTTGTTTTCACCCAGAGATATGAATTTACTTTGTTTGAAAAATATTCTGTACCATTTTTTTATCTGTCTTGGCAGCTGCTATATCTAACTCTGTCACTTCACTCTCACTCAATTGCCAACCTAAGGCACCAATATTATTTTGAGCTTGTGCCACACTTTTAGCACCGGGAATAGGAATTGTGCCTTTACAAATACACCAGTTAATTGCTACTTGAGAAATACTTTTATGGCGAAAATTGGCAATGTCACGCAGACATTCTAAAATCCTTTTTGCACCGGGTAGGAGTTGTCTAAATAATAAGCCGCGAATGCCTGGGGGAAAGGGGCCGTTTTCTGTAAATTTACCTGTTAACAACCCCAATGCTAAAGGACTATAGGCAATTAATTTGATTCCCAAATCATCACAAACGGTTTTTAAACCTAATTCTGTAACTGGATAGGTGGAAAGGAGGGAGTATTGCACCTGTAGGGTAGCAATGGGTACACCTCTTGCCTGAAACTTTTTCTGTACCCATAACAAGCGTTTGGGACCGAAGTTGGATAAACCGACTCCTTTGACCAAACCTTGCTCATACAAATCTGCTAACCCATCTAGTAGCCTTTCTTCTTGCCAAGGGGCATAATTAGCTGTAGACCAGTGCATCTGCACCAAATCAATGTTTCTACCCAAACGTTGAGCAGAGGCGTTACCAGCTGATACCATGGCATGGCTTGTCCATCTCCAGGGATAAGCAGCTAGTTTAGTGGCAATGCAAATTTGGTCTTGATTAAGTCCGTGATACTCTTTCGCAAATCGTCCTAACAGTAATTCACTACGGCCATTCAGTCTACCTGTTCCATAGGAATCACCAGTATCAAATAGGGTAACACCATGATTGACACACAGGTTAAACACCTGTTGTAACTGGTCATCCATAGTTTCTTTATATCCCCAGAGGATTTGATTTCCCCATGCCCAAGTACCGCATCCCATAGTGGGGAGGGATAGTGATTGGCTATTTGGCATCTGTGCTTACTAGAAATTTGCTGATAAAAAAGTCATATATTAGCAGTGTAGTACAGTTGGTGTGAGCGATCGCCCCAATTTACGATCAATTGTGTTTACATTCTATAAAAATAGAGGCATTACAAGTAATACCTCCAGATTAATCTATCAATTTTATTGATTATTCCTTATCCTTTTCTCGGCGCTTTTGTTCGAGACTACTTAACAAGTTAGTTACATACTTTTCAAAGTCTAGGATGCGACGCTCAATAGGTTCAATTACGGGAACTTGGAAACTGTCAGGAAAATTAAAGACTACATTTCCCGAACGAATTCCCAAGGGTCGTAAATGACCACCATTACGAGTAAAGCGAAAATCTTGATAATCAGGGTGATAATTAGAGCTATTTTCTTTCCCGTATGTATTATCAAACCACTCAACTGTATTGAAGGCTAATTTTTTATCATCATTAAAAGCAATTAAGCCTAATAAGTTGAATAATTTGGCTTTTTTAATCAGGTCGAATGTTAAAGAAGGTGTTGGTTTAACTCCTAAACCTAAGGCATCAACAATTGCAGCTAATGGCTTGGGAATAGCACTATCAGTACCGCTATTGACGGGAGCTAATAGGACAGAAGCCTGTCCTTTAATGAAGATCCGACTAATTGTAGCTTCTTGAACTGTGGGAATAATTCTCTGATTGAGTGTTTGATGAGCTTTTCTGATGTAATATTCCACTAATTTTTTTGCCTGAATATAATCCCGTCTGACTTGGTTAATTAAGGCTTCTACGTCAGCAATGACAGCATCAGCAGTGAAGGTTTTAGTTTCAGGGTTTTCGGTAATTAAATCGCGAATAAATTTATCTCTGGCTTCAGAATTTTCTGGCAAAGCTGAAAAACCTTCTAGGAGGGAAATATATTTACAACCAATACTATGTCCTAACCAATAATAGTTTTTGTCATCTATATATTTTGTAAATTCATAGCCAGGATTTTGTGTGGCAATTCTCACTATTTCGGGAATTACATTATACTGTTCTCTAATTAAAAAACCAGCTTCTGCATAATGGTCAAAGGTGAAGTTAAAAGGGTAGATAACGATGGTATAACCATGGTCAAAAATTGTTTGGAGCAAGGAGCGATAAAAGAACATGGGGAAAAAAGTGCCAAAAAAAGCACCACCGATGAATTGAACGACTCCTTTCGGGTGAGGGTTTACTGCTAACCAGCTGTGAGAAACGGGAACAAATTTCATTTCTGTTTTCATATTTTTGGTGATTTTATGAGCAGGACAAAATTTTGCTGTTATTGCGGTCGATAACAACCAGGGAACATGAAAGTAAAATTATCAAAGCTGCTTATATTCTAAAATTTCTGTTTCAGAAGGATAAGCACTATGTAAATGGGCAGAAATAAACTTTACTGCTTTTCAAGTGATACTTGACTGCACATATAAATTACAAAAACTTGTAACTTTTCTTTACATTGTCTTTAGGGATATAAAGAGAGCGATCGCACTGGATAATGAGGTTACAACTATAACTCACTCTGACTACAAATAGATAAAGTCATGAATAAGAATGAATACATTGCACAATTGTCTTATGTATCCATCAAGAGTCGAAAAATGTTACCTGAACAATCAGGAATATATTATGTTGTAGATGAAGAATTTATTATTTGGTATGTAGGAAAAGCAAAAAATTTGCGTAATCGCTGGAGAGGGAATAGTCATCATAGAATATTTCAGTTACAGAGACAACGTAAAAAACAATTTCTGATTTACTATGAATTAGTTGATGAATCTCTACTTGATTTAATTGAAAAGCAGCGGATTGGAGAGTATAGTCCACAATTAAATGGCACAATAGTAAAAAATAAAATTTTTCGCCCAACAGAAACTCTTTTACGAGAAACTTTAACGGTTATTGCGCCCTATAGTTTTTTAATAGGTATAGAAGATCCAAGACAAGAAGATCAAAAATTTGTAGAAGCTTGTCTCTCTACTGGAGAGGAATGGAGAGTCAAGAAATCTGTGATATCTCTTCAGGTGATACATATTGGCATTAATTTTAAATGGTTTCCCAGTAGCGACATAAAAATTATAATTCGTTTTCTCAAATCAATATTCAAACATCGACACAATTTCTCCAATAATTGGATTAATCAAGGTAATAAAAAGATTGAAAATGATGGTGGATTATTCTTCAACAGAAGACTTTTAGTCAATGGTGTTGCTATAGAAATTCATCGAATTGATTCAGAGGTAGTTGAGCAAATCAAAGAGTATAAGTTAGTGAAACTTGCAGGAGTAGATATTAGATGCCTGGATGAAATATCTATTGATTTATTAAAGTCCTATTGCAGTATGAGTCGTGCTAGTATATTTATTTCTTCTTCAGAAAATCAATATAATTATCAGTTGGTTTTCAAGCAGGCTATAAAAAGATTAAATGCTTACTCTAAGGATATAGTACAAATACAGAAATGTTGAATGTTAAGAAAAATCAGATAAAAATAGCCCAAAATATGGTAATTTTGGGCGAATAATTAAAATATATTAGTTAAGTTGTGATTATAAATTCCTTT
>NZ_JACJTT010000043.1 GCF_014698825.1 Richelia sinica FACHB-800 | reverse complement strand
TAAGTTGTTTTAACTGTTCATAATGCAGTCCTAATAATCTTTGAGATTCTTCAGGATTGTTATGAATATACTCGACTATGTTGCTCATAATACCAGGGTAGATACGCTATTTTATCTGGTTATATCATAATTTCATTCTTTTTCGGAGATGTCTATTACCAGCTATCACCCACACTAACATCCACTACAACAGGCACAGGATTCAGAAACTTTTCAGCCGCAGCAACCATACATCTGTGTAAAATACTGCTAACCTGTTCAATCTCATTTTCTGGACATTCCAGCACAATTTCATCATGAACAACACAAATCAACCTGGCATTAGTTTTAGCTAACGGCTTAACAAGCTTCACCATCGCCAACTTATTAATATCAGCATTTAACCCCTGCACAGGATGATTGAGCATTTCAGCCAACCTGGGTTTATCAGCCCACCTCCGTCTTCTTCCTGCCAAAGTCCGACTTTCTTTCACACCCCGCAAATATGCTTTCTTAATCGTTTCATGCCACTTAGTTACACCAGAATAAGCATCGAAAAACCTGCTTCTAAAAGCCTTCGCCTCCTCCAGTGTCATAGTCACACCATACTTAGTCTCAGCATAGATGCGAAGTTTAGCAGCACCCATACCATAAATCAGCCCAAAATTAATCGCTTTAGCCAGTCTGCGGTCTTCCTCACCGACCTCCGTGATCAGCTTACCAGTTACCAAAGCAGCAGTCAATTTGTGTAAATCAGCACCTTGATGGTATGCTTGCCACATCTTAGCATCACCACTCAAACGCGCCACAATTCTTAACTCAATTTGCGAATAATCAGCTTTCAGTATTTGATAGCTAGGTGCAGCAATAAAACAACTTCTAGCAGCAGCATCACGGGGAATAGTTTGTAAAGGTGGTTGACGACAAGAAAATCTCCCAGACCTTGCTCCTAATTGATAGTAATTAGGGTGAATTCTCCCAGTTTTAGGGTGAATATGTTTAGGTAAACTATCAGTAAAAGTGGCAGTGATTTTAGCAAGGTGACGATAGTCCAAAAGAGCCTTAATAATAGGATATTGATTAACCAAAGGCACTAAATCTTTTTGATTAGTCGATTGCACAGGAATACCCATAGCCTGGAAAGCAGCTAAAACTTGTTGGGAAGAATTAGGATTAACAGTATCAGTCAATTCTGGTAACAGCGATAATTGAGATTTGCCCACCAAACGCAATTGTTTAAGTTGTTGAAGCGCATTGATTTTATCAGCTTCTAAAGAAGCACCCAACTTATGCCATCGAGACAAATCAAACAACATTCCATTGAGTTCCATTTGAGCAACAACAGGCATACAATGAAATTCAAGTTGGGCAACTTTCAACAAATTAGCCTGTTTTAATTTCTTGACTAAAATCGGGTAAAGGTCAAGTAAAATAGCAGCATCTAGAGCAGCATATTGTAATTGTTCTGGAGTCAAATTTTGATGCCAATTGCTAGTTTGTAAAGTTTTATCTATTTGTATACGCAAAAGCTGACGAGTGACATTTTCTAAAGATGCACTGGTTTTAATGCCAGCATTTAAAACTTGGTAAGCTAGTTGAGTATCAAAGAAACCTTCAGCAATGTGCAGTCCAGCTTGAGTGAGAAATTGCCATTCAAACTTGGCATTATGAGCTATTTTCAAAGCAGAATTACAGAAGAGTTTGTTAAGTAGTAACCGACTAATTGTAGTGCGTTCATCTCCGGTATTGTGTTCTACATTATTGCATTTATAAATAGCTGGTAAATCAATGATAACAACTGGATAATTAGGTACAGCTATTTGAATTAATCTAATTATGTCAGTTAAAGGATCTAGTCCTGTAGTCTCACAATCTAAAGCTATAAATTTTGCTTTAAACAAAGGTTTGATAACACTTTTGAGAGTTGGAATATCTTTGACTACAGTGTATTCTGGGTATTCAGGGTATTTCGGGGAATAATTCATAAAGTTTATTGATTTGGTTTTTTAGATATGAATATTAAGTAGGTAGGTGGTGAAAAGTGTTGTTATGACAAGGCGACATGAAAGACACTTTCAGGAATTTTAATCGGGAGCATCCCAATTTTGTAAAAACAGAGAGAGAAAAAGAATTCGCGAGAATCAATCGCGAATAAAAGGGGGAATTAATCTTGCTGCTCTTCCTCCTCCTGTTCCAACCCAGAACGAATATCGAGAAGACACTCATCCAGAGTATCAATGATTCTCTGTAATTCTTCCCAAACAGAGCGTCGAAAAACCGACATCACAGCGTCAATGTGTTCAGTAGTACCAGCTTTACCTAAATGTTTATATTTACTCAGTTTTGAAGATGTTGTTTGAGGGAAGCAAGGAGTAGAAGCCTGTAATTTGTAGTACCAATATTTCTTCAGGTTTTGACGAACTTGGTAACGAGCTACCCAAGCTCCTTGTGGAGCAAGCACCCCTTGTTTTAATATCTGTGATTGTTGTTTTTCTAAAGCTGTAATTGCTTTGCTTATCCTCTCAAATCGAGCAATTTTATCTTGTTCAGTATCGTTGATTTTTGGTCTTGGCATACACAGACACCCCACACTATTCGCGATTATAACTCGCGAAGGACAGGGTAAACAGAGATTGTGCGATTAAGCACCTATCCCCAGGCGGGTGCTAGGAAACCATTGAGGTAGGAACAACGCAGAGACAAGATTGATGGTATGTTTTCGTACTTCCACTGCGCTCCGACAATTTTCAGTCGCTTATCTACTTGTTTGACTGCTGACTCCACTGCTCCAGAACCAATGGAGCTTAATTGTTCCGCAATCTACCTGTTTTATACTCTTTCCAGTACGCAGGTTTTCCTTTCTCTTGTGAGCGTATTCTGACTTTTCCTCCATCTATACAGACTTCTGTTAATTTCTGTTTGACATTCGGTGGTGATGTATCCAATCTCTGCACCTGGCGATGATAGGTGCTATGACCTACTTCTATTCCAGTCATCACTTTCAGGTCTTTTTCTGCATCTTGGAATGAAACGTTTGCTGCTAGTAATAAACAGCACTTTTCTAGTAATGGGCTAAACCTCCTATATGGCTCGATTCCCATCCTTGCTGCTTGTTGTTTGGTGATGATTATTTTCCCTAGACAACTTCTTATGGTTCGGCTGCGTCCTCTTGTTGTTCCCGTTTTTTCTCCGACAAAAAAAAGGCGATTTTCGGGCTGACGTGTTCTAATACTTGGTCACGAACGGCTGTTTCGATTCCTTCAAAGGTTTCGATTTTTTCTGGTGGCGTGTTTTTATACAGGATTTTGGCGATGGCTTTTACATGTGCATCTAATTCTTTTTTCTCTTCTGGGGTCATTGGTCTTTCTACTAGGGATAAAACACTTTTCATTGTCGCTAATTCTTGTGTTGATGTACAGTCCCCTCCTTTATTCGCGATGATTTATCGCGAATATTTCTACCTTCTCCCTATCTCTTTGCAAAATTGGGATGCTCCCTTTTAATCTTTGTACTTGGTTTATTTTTTTGATCCGATTTACTTAGTTGACATTTATTTGATAAAAAAAAGAGATTTATAAAATCCCTCTATTATCAATTGATAATTGTTTTATTCAAGGTTTAAAACCGCCCATTTCAAGGGGGAAAAAGCCAAAAAATCCGCTAACCAACTTGACGCTGAGGCTTACCTTTTTGTAAAATATGATGAGGTTGGATATTTTGGTCAGAATCATGAATTGCATTAGGGGCTAATTCTTGAATAATTGGTTGAACAACTTCTGGGGCAATTTCTAAACGATTTGTGATTTGTGCTTGCAACCAAGCTAAAGGAACGTTTTTACCATTGACTTTCTGTTTGATAATTAAGTCGGATTTAGGGTTTGTAGATTTTTTAATGGCACTGGCAATTTTTCTGGCTGTGCGTAAATCAATTTTGTCTATGTCAACAGTAATTGAATTGTTGATTTCGAGTTCTCGTTGTAAAGAAGTTCTGTCATTTGATTGATTACTATTGTCATTTTCTGAGGTGTTAGAATTATTAGATTGATTCACTGCTTCAACTTTGATTAAATCATCATCTGAGACACTTGGTTGATTACAATTGTCATATTCAAGGTTATTAGAAATAGCAGATTGAGCCTGTTCTTCAATTTTGGTAAAATCATCATCTGATACACATGATTGATTACCATTGTTATGTGCAATATTGGCAGAACTATGAACAACAGAATTATAATTAGCAGATGGATGACAATTTTCTTTTTCAAGATGAAGATTGCTATTGATTGTGTCACAAAATTCAATGTTTGACTTTTCAGATGTATTATTGGTATTACCAACTTCAATTTGAGCAGATACATCATGCAATAAATGCACTAATCCTAATCCAAAGTCAACAAGCATTACGGTAGTAAAAGAGGCTGTAATTATCAGGATTAGATAATTTAAAACTTCTTGAGTCTGTTGAATATTCATGGTGATTCAATTGAGATTCGATTATCAAAAACAACGAAGCAATAGCTTCATTTTCACTTTCTTCAAATTCACAAGATTGATGAAGATGTTCAACAATGGACAATCCAATTAATAATTGACAATTGCTTCTCCCTTATTCGTAAGAAGATGGGAAATATGATTTTTCCAATAAAGGAGAAGTTAAACCCCTTGAATAAAAATTGTCAATTATGAATGATCAATTGATAATATTTGTATCCCCAGTTTGAAACTTATGATTTTCAACTGAGGATTTTGTGATAACTTTAAAACAAATTCATTTGTACAGATGAACTGGCTGAAATTTCAACAGGATGAGTATTTTCAAGTTCGTCTAATTTAGACTTAGCATTAACACGACGTTTACCCCATCCTTGCTGTGCTGCGTGTTTAACTATGCTGCGGCGAATTGATTGGCTAATATCGTGAAAATCATTTTTTACCTGATGAAAATGAATAATGGATTTACTGCCACTATTCCTTGTATTTCCATCAATAAATTCATAAAAACTCTGGCAATCTTTGGGTAATTTATCGTATTTAGTCAAAACTTCATTACCTACCCAAAGATAAAGGTTGGCGTAATCTCGATGTAAAGGTGCATCGTAAGTTGCTGGCATCATATAGGTGAGAACTTCTGTAGCTGTGGCATACTCACCAACTTGATTTTTTTGGTATTCATTACAAATCAGTTCTAACCTATCTTGAATACAAGCAAACTTCAACCATTGAGGAATAGTATCACTCCAAGCATTGCCATAAATAACCAATGGACCGGCTAAATAGCGAATATGGTGTATAGAAAATTCGGCTATTTCTAATAAAGTTGCTAACAATTCTTTAGGAGTATCTAACCTAGCCAGAATTTGCAGCATCTTCAATGTATTATCTGGCAATTTAGCATTTTTATGATTCTTTAATTCTGTTACTACTTCTTCAGGAATCAAGTTTAGTTGTTCCATTTGTCTTTTCGATATGAGCGCATCACCAAAAATAGCCAATCGGCTAATAAATAATTAGCCAGTCGGTTATTGCTGTTACTCAATTAATTTTTTATGCTGGTATTAATTAATTGAGAATTGACAATTAATATTTTTTTCATTCAAGCTTTTCAACCTATTTTTTGAAAAATCCCTATTTTTCAATCCTCTCCCCAATGAGGAAGAGGTAATTTAACACTACTCGGTTAAGCATTTTTGGTCATCACAAATAACAATATTTCAAGGATTTCAGCCTTATTTACAGCACTTCCCGATGTAAGGAGGTACATTTTATTTTCAGACATAAAGTAGAAATCAAAAACCAAGAATATTAGACTGTACCTCATAACAAAGGAATCTGCTGTATTTCGTAAACTGAGCAGTATTGAATGGTAATTGTCAATTATCCATTGTTAATTGTCCATTATTGAATGATATTGTTGTTCAGGTAATAGCAATGAATAAAAAACACGCATTAAATCCAAATTTTGAAGATGAAAATAATCAGGTAAAGTCTGTCAACGGTTATCAGTCACCGGGTTATAGTATTGAGGAATCTGGTGATGAGGATAACAATAATCCTTGGAAAACAGACATATTTGAAGATGGCTATCAAGAAAATGTTTTTGAAATCAATTTGGGCGATACAGCATATACAGAATCATCTGCTAATCCCAATCCTAAATTACCAGGATATGGTTCAGCTTCGGGTTATCAATCCAAGAAAAATCAGCAGTCAACATCACCAGAAATAGAGTTGTAGCCCTGGCTTTTACTCCAATTTATGCTCCAAAAATAACAATAAAATTCTTTTGCCTTTTAAAGGCGAAATTCCTGTTTATTAGAGTTCAGTTTCCATCAAAATTAGGACTTACGCACAGAATTGATCGGTGATAGCGCAGCGTGACGTAAGTCATAGACTGGTTGTAGGGTGTAGGGGTTTTTCTCATTCCATTCACCTACTTCCGAAAACCTTATTTTTTCGTTCTTTTGCGTAAGTCCTCAAAATAATTCGTCATTAATAATTCATATTAATGTAACGCGAAAGCAAGCCACATAATTGCGATTATAGTGGATTGTTTACTCGCGAATTATTAATCATTGTGTCATTGTTTCAAACTAAAATTATGAACATTACCAAAAAATGGATATTTGTTCTAGTTGTCATCACTTTTATTATCTACAATGTCACTGCAAAAGCTGCCAATAGCAGATATAATAATGGCAGTTTACCTACTAGAATTGTAGAAGTTGCCAATGTTCAATCTAGATTACCTACCAACAAACTTTTACTCCCAGACTGGAAGCAAATTTCTCTCAGTCAACTCCCAGGTATCAATCAATCTGGTGCAATTAATGGTAGTCCCTATAATCAAATCTTAGGTTATGACTTGAGTCGAACTTGGACTGTAGGAATGACTCCTGATGAATATTTAAAAATGGGAGATATCAGTGAAGCATTGCAAGCAGAACAATTTTCTTTACAAGCTATAGCAGATATTACATCTATTGATTTAAATAATGTTCCTTTGAGCGAATTTCCTCTGATTGAAGAACAAACATTGAGTCATTTAGCTAAAGTTGTTCCCCAATTAGCTCAAACACCAGTCAAAGATATTCAACCTGTTGCTGCTTTACTGCAAACAAAAGGAATTCAACCAGTAAATTTAAGATTATCTCAGATAATTAAACAGTACCAAATTGGACAAATGCAACTGAAAGAAATTGACTTGTCAAAGTTTTCGCTGACTTCAATTCCTAACTTAGAAACAGTACCAATTCAAGATTTAACCAATTGGATGAATAGCTTTGTCAAAAACATTCCTGGACTGGGACAAGTACCTTTAGGATTGATGCCTAATCCTATCATTGAAATTGGTAATTTAGTAATGCGAATTGATGCGGTTTATGGAACAGCAGAAAATCAACGTCAAAACACCATTTCTGGTTCAGATGTGCAAGGATTTTCTGTATCCTGTACTCAAAAAGACTGTGCTTACGTAGAACTGGATAATTTGGAGAATGTTGGTGCAAGTGATCGCTCATATGAAGAAGGTAAGCAATGGATATCCGGTAAATACCAGGAAGTTGAGGGAGGTTGGGGTTTACTCAAAGCAGTTAACAACGGACGCGAACCCACCGGACGTTTACCTTTTGGTAAAGCTTTTAAAGTGGTGGTCATGGAACCGGACGAAACCACAGATACAGTTGATACAGCTTTATACTTTCGCTTCTGTGCTTGGCGCAAGGGCTGTACACCTTATTTTATTGGCCCGATTCCTTTTTTCAGCTATGAGGTGAATGCCTTGATGTTTGTAGGCAATTTGGACAGCGCAAATGAGCAGAGTGAGAATTTCACTTCGACACCAACAGGTGCAACAAGAGCAGCGAGAAGCAATCCCAGCCAAAGTAATACAGTAACCAGTCAAGTTAATCCTTGCACATTTACCAATAAAGGCCGCTCAATCATCAATCAATCATTTAACGGCGTTAATTTGCGACTGCTGGGAAATGCAATTGCGGAAATTGAAAGTGCTGGTAGTGGAGATTACAAAGCAGTTGGTGTGTATACCTGCGCGGATAACGGATTAAACTGTGGTCGAGGACTGGGACGGTATCAGTTCATGAGTTACAACCCATATGCTGTACAGTTAATAGCTGCCAAAACCGGAGGTGAACAGTTTCTTAGTCGAGTTAAACAAGGTTATCAACCTACGGAAGCTGAATTATTTGAGTTTTTCCCACCTGCTGACCAAGATAAAGCATTTATGGCTGATATCGCCAACAAAATTCAAGCAACTCAAAGTGAAATTGACCCGACAACCGGACAATTATTTACTGGTGAACGATTGATTGAAAGGGTAGCTCAAAAGCATTTTGGTGGTGATAATAGCAAAGTTGATGCGAGTAGTTCAGACGCTTTTGGTCGTCTCAGTCTTAAAGATTATGGACGCACTGCTTTAGCTTTATACAGCAATAATAATAGCGATAATGGAACTTTAACCTGCGCTTCTAGTTTCGCTGCTAAATAGATTACTCATACTCAAAATCATGAGAAGTAGAGGTAGAAAATGACTAATTTATCTACAACCTCTTTATCTACTGATTCAGGAAAAAAAGAAATATCTGATATTGAGATAAATTCAGAAACACACTTTGGTAATGAAGTAACAGAAAGAAACACCATTTCTTCTTCCTCAACCTTGATTACTGATCCTCAATCATTAACAACAACACATCAATTACCAGAACCTTCTATGCGGATACGTTACGGAGTACATTGGTTCCGCATTGGTTTTAGTATTTTCGTACTGCTGTCTATGCTTTTGACCTTAGTAGGCTGTAGTTTGAATGCAGCTACTGTGAATTGGAACAAAGCTGTTAATCTTGTTCCTGCTCCTGTTTTAGAACAGGTTATTGCCGAAAACACAAAGTTGAATGCCAAAGCATCTGTCAAAAATATACTAGCTTGGAATGTAGCCGTAACAGATGGAAACTTCACACTTTTCAATTTTAATAATCCAGAGGTGTGCGGTGTTTTGGGTTGTCTATATGCTGGTTACTGGTTTAAACAAAATCAACCAATTATACGGGTATTCTTGAGTTATTTAAACCCCAATTTACCACCAGGTAAGCAATTATTAGCTGTAGGAGATAAGCGCAATCAGCCGTTACCTTGCCTCAAGGTACTGCAAACAGAAAAACAGCAACTACGGCAATTTAACTATTGTTTCAATGGCAATCATTATCAAGTTGCAGATAGCCAACTTTTTAGCAATGGTAATAAATTCCAAAGATAGGAAAATAATTAATAATTTTGATTATTCAAAATCTATCAATCAACAATAATTTAATCATTAACGTCTAGTTTGTCTAACTAAAAACCTGCCATAGTTTTTGGCTACGGCAGATTTTAGTTAAGCGTAATTTATAGCACGATTCAGGAGCCAGCGAGATGCTTCAAGTCCAAAATAAAACCTGCTTGATTTTGATTGAAATTTTATTTTGACTGTAATCTTCGATTTTTGCTAGATACTGATACTAGTCATCATCGAGTGCATCTTCATCTTCCATGTCAAAATCATCATCCAACTCAGCCTCCAAATCATCGTCTTCATCTAGAAAATCGTCGTCATCATCCTCAATCACTTGAATCCTTCGAGGTGGTTTGGTTGCAGGTTTGGATTTACGGCCAGTTTGAGTTTTGCTTTTATTCTTGTTTGGGGGTAGCACTTCCACCTCTACAGCTGTTGATTCTCCTGGTAAAGCAGGTAAAGCTTGCGGTTCATTAAAACCGGCGATCGCATCATGTTGCTGCCAAACTAAACTTTTAGCTGCGGGTTTACCTAAATACAGTTGGGGAAAGTTGTCAACTGTGGGTTTAGTGTAAGCTACAGTTTTGCAACAGTTGTGTTTATTTTTACCTTCGCCTTCTTTCACGGCTTTAAACTCAACTTCCAGCACACCTAAACTGCGCCATTTATCACTTTTACCGCTAAATGGCACTTGGAAATAATCAGCAAAGGTTTTCTCTAAGGAACGATAAAACTCCTCACGTACTGATTTAAAACTCCAAAGAGCCACATTTTTAAATCGGACTACAATCGGCGTAGTATGTAATGGGTTATTTTTGTCATTCAGAAACATAATTGCGTGTTCTGAACACACATCCATTGTTCTTTTATCCAGACTATTCCTGTAGTCGTCATAAAGTCCCACAAACGAACCACCCACATCTTCTACATCTGATTTATAGCGGATATATTCTGGTGCAAAAGCTAAAACGAGTAACCGACCTTCAGTAATTAATAATCCGGTAACATCTTCAGTTAAAGTGACAGTTGTGAGGTCATCTTCTGTTGGCATTTCTATCCAACCAGCTTTTTCTAACTGGTCTTCTGGAATCAAAAGTCCAGCAGGTTTATCGTTAACGACAATGCCATAGGGAAGCAGCGGTTTACGGACTTGGTTATAGCTATCATCCAAGAGTTCAGGGTCTATTTCAAATTCTTCTGTTTCAAAGTCATAAGCATCCGTGTCAGTTGGTTTAGCTTTGGCAGTTTTAGGTTGAGAAGCGGTAGTTTTGGTGCTAGATTGATTAGGGCGATGAGAGTTGTTTGTAGTTCTTGATTTAACCATTGGACTGTATCAATACGATTATCCAATGTCTGAGGCGTTAGCCTCAAGGGGTTTTGCTGCTACTGGCGCTCATGTTCACCTTAGTATGAAACCTTTAATGCAAAATCATGGGGGAGTTGGCTTTTCTCTAATCAATAAAAATTTTAATAGTACGGAATTGGATGGATATCGTTCAAATTAAACTACAAATTTTAGTAATCTCCACTGACAACCCCAACCCTACCATTGACTTGCACTATTCAAAGCTATCATTCGTGGTATTCCATCGAATCAGACGAACCCATTTACTATAACTTCGTACTAAAATAATGGCTGTGGGTTCTTTCCGTGCAAGAATGAATGATAGTCGGCTCTTAACAGTTTGCATTTCTAGTTAAACTAAATAATTGCCATAATTACACGCTCAAAGAAGGTGCTAGGGCTAAAGTTTTCGTCAGATCACTAAAAGTGATCGCACAAATTAAACATTTCTACCTCAGTTTGCACTCGTCGCATCAGTTGGAGAAAATGACCTTCAGTGTCAACATTTAAAGCAATGTAGTTAAGGAACATTTTCAGGTAGGCTACCCGCGATCGCTCTGGTATAGTTGACGCTGCGGGAGTTTGCCATAAACGGTCAATATAGTTGCGTACCTCTACTAAAGAAACCAGTGTGATCTCCTCTCCTCGCAAAGCTTGGCGAATTTGATTAAAAAGCCAAGGATTCCCAATCGCCCAACGTCCCACCATCACCCCCGCCGCGCCCGTTTGAGAAAGCACTTCCAGGGCAGTTTTCGCCGAGTTGATATTGCCATTAGCCAACACTGGACAATCAACCCGTCTCACCGCTTCCGCAATCAAATCATATTTAACTTGCCCGTGGTACATATCTTTCACCGTGCGACCGTGCAAACTCAGCAAATCAATATTGTGGCGATTGATTATATCGAGAATTTCATAAAAGTTATCTGTATTTTCAAAGCCTACGCGCATTTTGACAGTTAAAGGTTTATCATTCACAGCAGCACGCAATTCTCCCAAAATCTGCTCTACCTTTTCCGGTTCTCGCAGCAATCCACCCCCAACATTTTTGCGATAGATTCTCGGCGCTGGACAGCCCATGTTTAAGTCTATTCCCGCGATATTATATTTGCAGAGTTCCTTTGCTGTTCTTACTAGGTCGGGAATGCTTTCTCCAATCATTTGAGCAAAAACGGGGCGACCGGTATCGTTTTCGGTGATTGCTGCTAGAATTTTACGATTGAGCCGTGAGGTATCATTAACGCGGAAATACTCTGTGAAAAAGTAGTCGGGACTACCGTAGTGGGCAATGACCTTCATAAACCAGAGATTTGTTACATCCTGCATGGGTGCAAGAGCGGTGAATGGTAGGTCTTTCTGAAGCGATTGGGGGAGCAATATCTGAGACATAGAGATGAAGAGAATTTGCGAAGTGAATCCTTAACTATCAATTACCAGATACAGCCTATTTTACTGACAATTATCATGCTAGATTCGCCAAATTTTAACTGTACAATCTTGACTACCACTAACCAAAATTTGACCATTGGGACTTATGGCAATTGATGAAATCCTATCTTGATGACCTGTAAAAGTATTTAATAATTCTCCAGTGTGTAAATTCCAGGATTTAATGGTATTATCCAACCCTCCACTGAATAAAGTATTACCATCTGGACTAATAGCAAGAGCCGTAACATAATCTGAATTTTCTTGCGTAATTGTATATAACAAATTTCCCGTTGTCAAATGCCAGACTTCAATTCTGGAAGGAAGCGTATTCACAAAATTTTGCTCACTACCACGCACTAAAATTTGACCATCAGGATTAATGACAATTCTGCTTGAGCGCGAATAATTAGAAGATATTTTAAAGATTCCTAAGATTTTACCACTAGCAGTATCTAACAGTAATAAATTTTCACCCATAGCAGATTCAACAATAAAAGTTTCACTATCGGGACTAATAGCAATAGCCCCGGAATTAACTTCACCTATATCTGAATACTTCAGCATACGGATTAACTTTCTCGTGGTTAAATTCCATAAGCTAACAGTTTCTACTTCACCAGCAGCAGAAAAAATAGCACTACCACAAATGAGCGTTTGACCATCAGCAGCAAGAGCAAATTTTAAAGGAGTAAATAAATCTGAATCTTTAAAGCTATGTAGTAATTTTCCTGTTGCAAATTCCCATAATTTAATACTGTTATCTCCAGTCCCACTGATGATTTTACTACCATCAGGAGTAATTATCAGACAGCTAACCCCTCTGGATTGACTATATCCATTAGATTTAGTGTCTATCGTTCGCAATAGTTTCCATGTAGCAATATTTCTCAGTTGAATATTGCCATCATTACTAGCACTAATTAATGTTTGACTATCAGGACTAATTGCTATAGAAGTAATAGGTATTTGTCCATTAATACTATGGATATAGGAAGAAGATAAACGGCGATTTTGTGGCTGCATTATTAGTAGATCAAAAAGTTTTTCCTAGAAGTGCGATTACATAAGTTAAAAAATTATATCTCAATCTGAGCTTGTTGTGTCAGATAAAGCCTTTAACGCCAATAACCCCGCCCCATAAGCTGGTTCATGACGGGGATAAATTATATTTAGCAAAAGTCATGATTTCGGAGTATTTGCGAGAGTTAGAAGTGTTAGGTAATTCCTATGGAAGTAATTCTCTCATGGCAAGGTTTTTAAGCTTTGTATAGCGGTATAATGTGTCTTTGATATTTTTATTTCCATAAAAAATAAACAAGAATAAAAATAGGTTGAATATTTTCAGGTTTGTGAAAAAAAACAAGCTAAAACTAGTGTTTTTACTTAATCTTATGTATTGTCCCCTATCTCTCTCAAAAAATATCCAAAAGGTCAATACCCTAACTTTACCTTGGTAACTAAAATTGCTGGTAAACCCCTACACAACCGCCATGAACCTTGACCAGCAAAACTTACCAACCCACCATCTCACCACTCAAACAGCACTAATTAACCTACCATCTTACCAACCAACACTAGCCAGTATTGATTTCAGTAAATTCCTGCAACAATACAACAACCCCCAAGGTTGGACAATGATAGGTGGACTGTTAGTAGTCTTAATTCTGCTGCAAATCAGTGGTACTGGTAAAGGTAAAATCACCACTGGCAAAGTCTGCGGTATCAGCGAAAAACTAGCAGCTACTAACCTCGCACTCAAGCAACTCAAACAACGCAAACACAATAAAGTTACCCTCTGGTCTGGAACACCCCGTTATTGGGCAAAAGGCAAGTGGCGGGGTTTAATGGCTAACCTCCAAACCATACTAGGTGCAGCACCTACAGTGTGGTTTCCTCATGCCGAACGGGGAACACTGGTAATAGGTGCGCCTGGTTCTGGAAAAACTTACTCAACCATTGACCGGATGCTAGAAAGTGCCATGCAGCAAGGGTTTCCGATTATACTTTACGACAAAAAAGGCGACCAAATGCGACTCCACGCACCTTTAGCTGCAAGGTATGGCTATAAAGTGCGAGTATTTGCCCCTGGTGAAGCATTTAGCGGTGTGATCAATCCCCTTGATTATATGCGTGATGCACGGGATGGGGTAATGGCTGGGGAAATTGGTCAAGTCATCAACCGCAATGCTGCTAGTGGCGGTAAAAGTGACGAATTCTTTGCTAAAGCCGGTGACTTGTTAGCAAAAGCATTATTACAGTTAGTCAAGGGTTCACCTTACCCAGATATGGCCATGCTGTATGCGGTGTTGCGGTTGCCAAAATTAGTACAACGGCTTGACCATGCAGTACAGTCCAAACGCTTAGATGAATGGGTAGCTACTTCGTTCGTTCAATTTTTGAGTGCTAAGGATGCAGAAAAGACTGTCTCCGGGATTTTAACCACAGCTGCAGGTACTTTCTCATCTTTTATTCAAGCTGATTTGCTGCGGGCATTCATCGGTAAATCGGATATTCCTACTCAGCTAGAAGGTAGAGAAATGGTAGTATTCAAGCTGGATGATGAACGCCGCAGTGTGGTTGGCCCTTTACTGGCAGCTGCAATGCACTTAATGATTGTTGGTAATTTAAGCCGTCCCCGTAAAGACCCGTTGATTATTTCCCTAGATGAATTACCATCAATTAAGCTGGATAGACTACCTCAATGGATTAACGAATACCGTTCTAATGGTGCTTGTTTTATCTTGGGTATTCAAAGTCTAGAGCAGCTTTACGATATTTATGGGGATAAAATGGGGAGTGCGATCGCATCGGCTTGTAGTACCCATGTGTTATTCAATCCTGGTAACTACAAAACGGCGGAAGATTACTCAAAGCGTTACGGCGAAAAGGAAGTATTAATTAAAAATCGTACCACAGGGCGTTCTTTGGGCGGACAAATGAGCCGTTCCATTAGTTGGAGTGAGAATTTACAAAAAATGCCTGTTATCAGTGCCGATGAAATTCTCAAGTTTCCCCAAGGTAAATGTGTAATTACCAGTCCTGGTTACGGTTCAGGGGGACAAGCTTCTATTCCCTATCCTTTAATTATTCCTGTGTCGAAAACAGATGAAAAACGAGCTAAAGAAAGTGAGAGTCTTTGGGATAAACAAGTGAGAACTGCGTTAGAAAGTCAGGTAACAATTCCTGATGTCAAAATGTTGACACAGGCATTGTATGACCGCATTGAGGAAGCAGGAAGGATGTTACCATTACCAGAGGAAGATGTGCCGACAGTACAGGAGTCTAGTAATCATCAAGAAACTGATGTTTTGAAGAATTTTGTATCACGAGTTTATCTAACTCCCGGATTGTAAGGTTGACATTCCTCGACCTAACGGTTTGCTTTTAGAATGATCGTGATTTTGAAACTATTGCCCTGGTGCGACACCTTCGCTGAATCACAAAAAATATTGATAGGCAGCTTTTGGGAGTGCCAATCACCAAGCTAGAGCAACTTTTAAAATCGGCACTCCAAGGTCATAACTTTACGCTTCTTCTAAAAAGGGATAGTCAGTGTAGCCCTGTTCTGTGCCGCCGTAAAAGGTACTGCGATCGTAGGGATTTAACGACGCATTCAGGGCAAAACGTTTCACAAGGTCAGGATTAGAAATATAGATGCGACCATAGGCAATTAGATCAGCTTCGCCCTTGGAGATGATTTGTTCGCCAATTTCACGGTTTAATCCGCCAGCTGCAATAATTTTGCTGTTAAACAGGGGACGGAAAAAACCAGCGGTGAGGTCGCTACTGAGATGTTCTAGGGTATCTTGGCTCGCATTGAGACGGGGTTCGATGAGGTGCAGGTAGGCTAAGTTAAATTTGTTAAGTTCCTGCACAACATAGCTGAATAGGGTCTTGGGATCTGAGTCACCCATGTCGTTAAAACTGCCGGAAGGAGATAATCGCAAACCAACGCGATCGCCACCCCAGACTTCAATCACGGCTTCCAGAACTTCCATCAAAAAGCGTGATCGATTTTCTACTGAGCCGCCATAGGCATCGGTGCGGTAGTTGGTGCAGTCTTGCAAAAATTGATCAATCAGATAACCATTTGCGCCATGTACTTCAACGCCGTCAAAGCCTGCTTCGAGGGCATTTTTCGCACCTTGACGATATTGGTCAATCAGGCTGGGGATTTCTTCTAGTTCAAGGGCACGGGGCGCGACGTAGGGTTTCATCCCTTCGTAAGTTCCGACTTCTCCTGTTGGGGCGATCGCGCTAGGGGCAACGGGTAATTCACCATTTGGCTGAAAATCAGGATGGGAAATGCGCCCAACGTGCCAGAGTTGCAGAAAAATGCGACCACCTTTGTCATGAACCGCTTGGGTAACTTTTTTCCAGCCAGCAATCTGTTCAGCGGAATGGATGCCGGGGGTAGCGGGATAACCTTGTCCTTGGGGACAGACTTGGGTTGCTTCGGAAATAATCAGTCCAGCGGTTGCTCGTTGTGCATAGTAGGTGGCATGGAGTTCGTAGGGAACGTTGCCAGCCGCAGCACGACAGCGGGTTAAAGGAGCCATCACCAGACGATTCGGTAAGGTGTAAGTACCGAGTTGTATAGGGGTTAATAATTGCAGCGTGTTATTCATAAGTCTAACTGGAATCGTTTTTAAGTATTTAGGATAATTTATATCAAAAATGACGGGACGATTACTGGCAAGTTGGAGATTGTGAGATTGAAGATTTTAAAAAACCAGTTTTTGGTGGACGTGAAGGCCAAGAAATTGTATGAATAAAGTTGTGCAGAGTTTGAAATAGATGACGTTGAAATCGAGATTAAAACTCTTTTTTGATAAGGGTTACGTCTTTTCATCTTGGAAAAGTGACAAAAGAGGGTTAAATGCTAACTTCAGAAATATCATTTAAATTGACTAGTGACGATATATCCTGATTAATTTTATTTGATTGTGCATCATTCTCTTGAGGTTGATTCAGGAGTTTAATTAACCATTTTTCAGTCTGTCGATGATACTTTTTGTGCCAACATATATTTAATCTTTGCGCTGGTTTCACAGGGTCTAATGCTAAAATAACAAGCTGCATTTGGTTAGGAATAACTGCGTATTGAATAGTCGTATTCCACAACTTTATCCGGTCTTGCCAGCTTACTTTAGGATAACGCACCGCCCATTCATAAATTCTGGGAATACCCCGTTTAAATGCTATATTTGTGATACTTTGAATAAAGTAATTTTCATTATTTACTGTTAAAGGTGCAATGATGGCGTTATCAACTAATAACTTCTTGCGTGGGTGAAAAAGTTCTGGTGCAAGTTCCTGTACTTGATTAACTAATTGAGCTATTTGCGGATGGTCATTTAAGAACGGTTGTATAGGAAGTTGTAAAAATAACTGTTTCATCACCAGTTGAAAGTTATCTGCAATAATAGAATTAGAAGCAGAGTGATTTTGATGGTGTTTTTGGTGAGGAAATAGAAGCTGTTGCTGATTTTTAGTAATTTGTTGAATATCAGCAAGATTGATTATTGGCATAGTTGGGAGGAAATTGCATCTCTCCCAGGCAGCGTTACGCTGCAAATTAATTATTTTGGTTAATTATTGCCGTCGTTGTTTCGCTCGATTAAGCGAAAAACTCCTTCAGCCACAACTCATTAATCTGTTCTAATGAATCCAGTTTGACATCTGCGATCGCTTCCAGCGGCTCCTTCAGAGCATCGCAAATCGGGGGTCTTCTCTTTCCTCCAATGCTGGGACGGCAATACATCGCATAGAAGCTGCTTTAGCACTGATGATGCCGCGAATAGAGTCTTCAAATGCCACACACTTTTGTGGATGCACACCGAGGCGATTGGCAGTTGTCAGATACACTGCTGGATGGGGTTTGCCAAATTCCTCTGTCTGAGCAGAACTGATAACATCGAATGTGTCTTGCAAATTTAGCTTGTTTAGAACTACGTCAATCAGACAGATGGGTGATGACGTAGCCAATCCCAAGGGTAAGTGCATTTGCTGGCATAATTGTATAGTTTCCACTGCACCGGGCATGGGCTGTCCAAGAGTTGCTACAAGTTCGCTGACACGATTAATAATCCGTTCAGCTACCTCAGACTGACTCGTACCTGTCCAAGGAAACCGTGCATACCAATAGCTAACAACTTCATCACAACGCAAACCCATTGTTTGATTGCACATACTCTCATGTAATGGCACTTCCAAAGCATTAAATACCTCTACTTCTGCTCTGTGCCAAAAAGGCTCGCTGTTGATTAGCAAACCGTCCATATCAAATATTACCGCCGCATCTATCATCAGTACCTCTGCCAAAACTGGAAAATTATTTGGTGAACCTTTTTAGGTACACCTTTAGCATTATGCAAATTAAATCCTACCCTTTGAGTACGCTGTTGAGGGTAGGTATTGTTGCAAGTTCAACAACTACAAAATGCTATGTTTCAGGTTTAGCCACTGCATCTAACAACACCAACCCCATCTGCTTCAATAAAGCAGTATTCCCATCGGGACAACCATGTTGAATGAGACACTTAGCACAACCAGTATTGCAATTACAATCTCGTGCGATCGCTCTTCCAACCTCCGCAAGTTTTGGCAGATGTTTAAACACAGCTTCAGCCGCGCCATTACCACCATCACTGGTATCATAGAAATAACCAGTATAGTTGTTACCCTCCCCCAACTCCTTCACCACAGTAAAATTCACCTGTTTGGGGTCAACTTTAGCTACAAGCTGCAATGCTCTCATAATTTGATGTCCAAAGCTGTGGATAGCAATGAAGGTACTGGAATATTCCCACAACTGTTGATAACCAGAAGGAATAGGTTCTTTAGTGCGAGTTAAACTGCTCCTCATTTCCTTTGCAAATTGCTGGATATATTCCCGCGCACTAGAGTTAATTGTTACTTTCACCATCGGGGCAGAAAACTGAGTGCGGTAAGGTTGTTTAAACTTTTCTTCTGATAAAGTTTTCACAATTACAGCTTTGCGGGTAAGTTTACGACACAGAGGACAGCGTGGTTGTTGAGGTAACGGTTCTTTATAGTTGAGACAGCGTTTATTTAAACAAGTCTGCTCATGAATTTGCGTCATTAAATTGAAACCACTGGTAATGTGCTGCACTTCACCAAAACTTAATTCCAGCGTTAAATATTCTTGACATGACTTCCGCAAAGTCTCTCTCAAACCCTCATTTCTCTGCGGTTAGTTTATTCCGTAACTCGTGCGTAACTTCTACTTGACATTCTTCAACTTCAGCTAAAGGTGCAGAGTGCGAAATTTTCCCCTTTATTTTCTGTTCCTGTTCCTGCTGTTTCTTTTCTTCCATACCATCTGAAGAAAACAGCAATGGTAAATTTATTGGGTCAGTCAACACAGTTAAACTACTGGTTTGTGATACCGTAGTTGCAACCGTAAAAATTGAACTATCTGTTATTTGTTTTAAAATCGCTCGTTTACTGTTAAGGTCTAAGGAAATACATTGATAAGTTAGCATTTTTCCCTTAGCATTTTGTCGTTTATAAATAGCTTGGGGATGCACTTCTCGATGAGCGATATCTTCAGATATTTCCTCTAATTCTTCCCCTGAAATGGCATCTACTAATTTGATGGTTGTTTGCGATAAACCACCCCGAAAATTCACATCTTTATGGGGATAACCTTTAGCCCATAAACCATTTTTACCTTTGTGTAAATGTCCTTGGGCTAATAACAGTTTGGCAACATCAAAAGCTGCTGCACCAAAATAGTGTTTAATTTTATTAGTAGGAATGCCTGTTTCTGCGGCTGCACACATCAAATGTTTGGCTGCAAAGATGGGATATTCATCATTAAAAAACACTTCCTCAGCGTTTCCAGATACTAGCATTTCTGGATGTTCTGCTACATAACAGTCAATGGGGTTTAAAGCATTGGGAAGCAGCACTGTGAGTCCTGGTTGAGAACGTCCTGCTCTACCACTGCGTTGCTGATATGCCATTTTAGAACCAGGCCAACCACGCAATACACAACATTCTAATTCTGGTAAATCTATTCCTGCTTCTAAGGCTTCTGTGGCAATAATCCATTTGATTATACCAGATTGAAGTTGATTAACTACTTCTGCTCGACGCTCGGCAGTAATGCCACTGTAAAATGCGGTGACTTGATTTGATTTTAACATTTCTGTGACTTCTCGCACACTGCGCCGGGAGTTACAAAAGGCGATTCCTGATTTATTTTGATTGAGTAAAAATTGAATTATTCGGGCTGTGTCAGCAGTTAAATTGTAACTTGGTTGGGTGATAATTATTTGTCTGGGTGGTGAAGCTGCTCCACTTTTACGAATCCAAATTAATGGTTTAGGATTGAGTTTTGTAGGGTTTAAACCAGAGATTTTTAAGGCTAATTGTTTAGGATTACCACAAGTAGCACTGAGGAAGATAAATTGCAGTTTTTTGGAGTCACCACCGTATTTATCTACTGCTAGTTTAATCCGGCGAATTAACCAAGCCATATTTGCACCATAGCTACCGGAAAGGGTGTGTGCTTCATCAATTAAGATGTAGCGTAATTGTTGATAAAAGTTTGCCCAATTTGGCGATTTCCAAACTTGTTTGAGTTGGAAGTGAATTAATTCGGGGGTGACTCCTAATATATGGGGTTCACTGGCAAGTATTTGTTCTCTTTCTGCTGATTTAACATCTCCTGTCATCATTGCTAAAACTGGGCGATATTTTGGGGGTATGGTAGAAAGTAATTGTGAGATTTTATGGAATTGGTCTAGTGCTAAAGCTCGCAGTCCATAAAATGCTAAGGCTCGGTGTTGTTGAGTGATGCAACCTTCGATAATGCCGGGGTATGTGCTGAGGGTTTTACCACTGGCTGTAGGGGAGGTGAGGATGAAACTTTTACTTTTTCTGATTGCTTGTAAGGCTTTGATTTGATGGGAGTAAAGTTGGGTGATTCCTAATGAATGTATTGCTCTAATTAGTTGTTTTGGTAGGTCTTTGGGGATGGTTTTTAGGTTAGGTTCGGTGGCGGGAATTGTTTGTTGATAGAGTATTTCTTCTCCTAGAAATTCGGTGATTTCTGTTGGTTCTGGGGGATGGTGATTTGAGGGGGAATTTTCGGGAATGGGTGTGGTAGGTGGTGTCCACAGGCTTTGTAGTAGTAAGCTGTAGTTGGGGGTGTTCATGGTGGGGTTTTTTGAACTTTGCCCTCATAAATCCCCCAGTGGGGGAATGTGATAATTAATGAGTTAGAATCGGTAAGTGATGCTCTGGTATCAAAAACAAAACAATGAATCTTACAGGACTTTACTACACTACAAATTTCAATTGGTACTGATACTTTGTAAGATAAAGCACTGTTTTACAAATTGATGTAAAATTAAATCTAGTGATGTTTAAAAATTAAATTGTAAAAATTATGTATAATTGGAAACGCTTTTGGTATATCAATGCGGAAAGTATCAGGTTTGACTATGGTGGATTTTTAGAAGACCCAGAATCGGAATATGGTCATAATCCTGATGTTGTACCATTTAATTCTATATCCCATATTCCTTGTTTAGTATTATTGGGTGAGCCAGGTATTGGTAAAACAACAGCAATTACTCAAGCATTTAGTGAATTAGAACAAGAATTAGAAACATCTGAAGATGATTGTTTATTCTTTAATCTTGGAAAGCCGAGACTGGAAAAGTATTTAGATGATGATCTATTTTCTAACCAAAATGTTATTAAATGGATTAATGGAAATCATAAGCTACATCTTTTCTTAGATAGTTTAGATGAAGGCTCACTCTCAATAAATGAACTTCCTCTCATATTGAAAGATGAAATAGATAATTTATATAATCAGGCTAATGAAAATTATTTTAATGTTAAGACAACTATTTATTTATTAATTGTAAAAATTTTAGAAATAAAACTATTTAATATAGCTATATTTAATTTGCTGTTAAGTAAGTGTAACTCTATTAATACCCCTGAAGAACGCCTTTTTTTTCGTATAGTTTGTAGAACATCTGTTTGGGAAGAAAGTTCTAGTTTAGAAGATAAACTTAAAGAAAAATGGGAAGAAAATAATATAAAAATATATCAACTTGCTCCTTTACGTAGAGTAGATATTATTGAAGCAGCGCATACAGAAGGCATAGATACTGAATTATTCATGCAAGGAATTTTAGATAAAGAAGCTACCCCACTTGCTATTAATCCAATTACATTAAAGTTTTTAACTGATACTTACCTAAAAAATGGAACCTTTCCTGATTCCAAAAAAGAATTATACAAACAGGGTTTGCTTCAATTATGTGAAGAGAATAATCCAGATCGTAGGGCAGCAAGGCATCGAGGTAGTTTAAATTCTGATCAACGTTTAATTATAGCAGGTCGTATTGCATCCATTTTACTTTTAGCTAGAAAAACTGCTATATGGACAAGTACAGAAATGGTAGATATGCCTGAATCAGACATAGCTATCCTACATTTATGTGTAGGCAAAGAAACCATTAATCAGCAAGAATTTTTAGTTACAGAAAATTATATTAGAGATGAGGTTTTATCTATTACAGGATTATTTTCTTCTCGTGGTAGTAACAGAATGGGATTTGCTCATCAAACCTACGCGGAGTTTTTGGCTGCATGGTATTTAAGTGAGCGCAATATACCTCTAGTTCAAGTAATGAGTTTAATTGTTTCTCAGGGAGATCCAGAATCTAAATTAATTCCTCAACTCCATGAAACTGCCGCTTGGTTAGCAAGTATGAGACCTGATTGTCTCGAAGAAATTATCAAAACAGATCCAGATGTACTTTTAAGAAGTGATATTCCAACAAATGGAGAAATTAAAGAAAAAATAGTTGATAGGTTACTGAAATATTACAATGATGGAAAACTGTTAAATCGAGATTTAGGTAACTATTTTAAGTACAAAAAACTGAAACATCCTAGATTAGCTGAACAACTGCGTGCGTATATTCAGGATTCTAACAATTCATTAGAAGCAAGAGATGAAGCAATAGACATTGCTAAAATATGTGAAGTAGATGATCTTCAAGAAGATTTAGTAAATTTAGCATTAGATTCATCTCAATCTATACATTTAAGAGTTAATGCCGCAAACGCTCTTTGTTCAATTGGTAATTCAGAGACAAAATTAAAATTAAAACCTTTAGCTATTGGTAATCTTGAAGAAGATAAAGATGATCGACTGAAAGGATATAGTTTAGAAGCAGTGTGGCCAGAACACTTAACAGCAGAAGAATTATTTAACGCTATTACTCCACCTAAGAGGGCAAATTTTTTTGGTGGATATCAGAGTTTTATTGATAAAAAACTTGCATCAAAACTTCACCCCAGTGATTTATTATTAGCTCTCCAATGGCTAGAAAAACAAGGTTTAAGAGTATTTGGTAATTCCTTTGAAAAAATTGGCAATGAAATTTTACTTAAAGCTTGGGAAAATATTGACATTCCTGGAATTGCAAAGGCTTTTTCAAAAATAGCTCTTATACAGTGGCAAGAATACCAAAAGTTAATTACTCAAAGAGATTATAGTCAATATGACTTTCAATCTGAACTTTTACAAGATGATAATAAAAGACGTATTTTACTTGAAAATTTAGTTTTAGAAATTACTGAACAAAACAAAGATTCAGATATTATTCACCCGCTAACTGACTTCACAGAACAAGTGATTTTAAGTCAGGATTTATTCTGGATGTTGGATAAGTTGCAAAATACAGAATTGCAGAAAGTACAGAAAATTTGGGTTCAACTAATTGAATGGAGTTTTAACCGTCAAGATGCAAAACAGATAGATGCTATCATAACTGCAACTCAGACTAATGAAATTCTACGCAATCATTTTATATCTTACTTTGAGCCTATTGAGTTAAATTCATCGCAAGCTGACAAGATGAAGGCAAGTTATCAGAGGATGGGAAGTTTACAAAAAGGGCAAAAAGAAGAATTACCATTAAAACCAATACCCAAAGAAAGAGTTATTTCATGTTTGGAAAATTTAGAAAACACAGATAGATTAGATTGGTGGTTACAATTAAATCTAGAAATGACTTTATTACCACAAAGTAAATACTATGGAAATGAATTAGAACATGATTTAACTGAAATCCCAGGTTGGAAAGAAGCAGATCAAACTATTAAACAAAGAATTATTAATGGTGCTGAGAAATATATTTTAGAACAAAATGAAATTGATTACATATGGATAGGTACAAACACTTTTGACAGATTGGCTTTATCTGGCTGTAGAGCGATTTATTTGCTACTTAAAGAATCACCGAATAGTTTAGATATCTTGACAGATGAAATATGGCAAAAGTGGACACCAGTTATCGTAAGCTATCCGAATCTAGGTAGAGTGGATAATAATTATTATGATTTGGTGGGAATAGCATATAAAAAAGCTCCAAATAAAACTATTGAAACTCTACTCATATTAATTAATAAAGAAAATCAACAATATAATGATGTTTTTATTATTGATAAATTTTCTAAATGCTGGGATGAGTATTTTAAATCTATAATTTTGAGAGAAATTAATAATAATCAATCACTCAAACCAAATACCATTGAAAAATTACTAAGAGAACTTTTAAAATATGGATATCAACCAGCTAAAGAATTTGTTAAGAGTTTAATTTCAAATCCATTACCTATAGAACAAGAAGAATATCAAAAAATTGTATTAGCTACTGGAATTTTAATTGAGAACGCTGATTCTGATGATTGGTTATTAATTTGGTCAATGATTCAACAGGATACAAAATTTGGTCGTAATGTTTTTGAAGCAATTGCTAATCGTCACTCATTTGGTATTAACTTAAATATCACTGAAGTACAACTAGCAGATTTATATATTTGGATGATTCAGCAATATCCACCTAATGAAGATCCTGTTTGTGAAGGTGTTCATCAGATAACAAATAGAGAACAAATAAGTGATTTTAGAAACAGTATTTTAACTCAACTCAAGGAAAGAGGAACATCTCGCTCTTGCTTAGAAATTCAACGAATTAGTAAGGAATTACCTGAATTAACATGGATGAACAGAGTATTAGTGGAAGCTCAAATTATCAGAAGACGTAAAGAATGGAATCCTCCCAAGCCATCTGAAATTTTTGAACTTATTAGTAATACAGAAAAGCGTTTTGTTCAAGATGGTAATGAACTTCTAAATGTCCTCATTGAATCGTTGAAAAAATTGGACATAGAACTGCAAGATCAAAATCCATCAGTTATTGATTTATGGAATGAGATCCCCTGGAAAAAGGTTAGAAATTTAGGCAAATCTCTTCTCAAGAAATTACAAGAAGAGCAGGTTATTGATAAATTTGCAAACATAGATTCTTTGACTCAAGTTCATCATAACAAGATTAAAGGTACGACTTATATTCCAAAGGATGAAAATAGCCTATCTGATTACGTGGCAAGGTATTTAAAAAACAATATTAAAAATAGAGGAATTATTCTGAATAGAGAAGTAGAAATTAGACCGTTGCAAGGAGGAAGTAAAGGAGAAAGAACAGATATTCAAGTAGATGCTATAATTAAGAAACCAAAAGAAGAAGTGTTAAAGCAGATCACAGTTATTATTGAAGTAAAAGGTTGTTGGAATGAGGAGTTAAATACTTCGATGAAAGAACAACTCGTTAATCGCTATTTGAAAGATAATACTTGCCAAAATGGCATTTACTTAGTGGGCTGGTTTAACTGTAATCAGTGGGATAAAAGTGATTCTAACAAAGCTAAAGCACCAAAAATCACTATTGATGAAGCAAGAGAAAAGTTTGAAAAACAAGCTGAAGAATTATCACAATCAGGTGTTAAAGTTAAAGCATTTATCCTTAACACAGCACTTCGATAGCTAATTTTGGATTTTAGACCGACATCCAACATCCAATCCAAAATCCAAAATTATCCCTCAACATCCTCCTAATTAAACCACCTGAAACAACCTACAAACATCAAGAATCACCACCAACAAATCCCTACCATCAGCACCCCTCTTAATAGACATCTCCAAATCCAGTATCATCGTCACCGCCCTAGCCAAAGCATTGATACTTGTATTCGCTACCTCCTGACGCAAATAGTAAACCCGACGAGGATTACTGATATTACAAAGTTGAGCTAATTCACCATCCTTCTTCACCCCAGAAACAATCGCAGACTTCACCCATAACCAAGTTCTAAACTGCGTTAAAATAGTGCTGACAATCACCATTAAAGGTTGAGAACGAGACAGTAAATCATCCAACAATTGCAAAACTTGATGGCTTTTTCCTTCACGCATCGCCGCTGCCAACTGTAAACTATTCTGAGTTTGACATGGCACTAACTCCTGTACCTCCCCAAGCTCCAATTTTCTACCCTGAGCATAAATAGACAGTTTGCGTAACTCAGAAGCAGCACGAGTCATATCATTACCAATAGCTTGTGCTAAATATGTCACCGCCTCCTCTGACAACAGCAGTTTAATTTTCTTAGCTGTAACAGCATTATCCGTGGTATTCGTGTAGAGTCTTGCAGCCAGCGAAACTATCGCCTCTTCAATCAAATCATCCCGCCAAGGTGGTATCAACGAAAACTCCAACAGCTTCCCATACTTGACCAGATGTTTGTAGACCTTCAGCCGCTTATCCACACTATTAGCCACAAACACCAAAATAGTCGAATCAGGCACTTGCACCAACTGTTGCAAAGTTTCCAACTCCGTATCACCCCACTGCTTGAGGTGGCAATTTTCCACAATTACCAGTTTTTTACCATCAGTCAGGGAACGAGTACGAGCCACACTCAAAGCTTTGTCAAGCTGATTATCTGAAAATCGGTGATAACATAGAGTCAGCCATTGAAAATCAATCTCTGCTTTGTACTGATTTAGCTGTGACTGAATCGCGTATTCGTCATCACCCGTGAGCAAGACAATCATGCCTTCACCCTCCCGTTATCACTGTGATTGCTGGTCTTAATCAACACAGTTAAAGGTTTTGGACTTTGGGTAGCTCGTTGCAGCATTTTAGCGATCGCCTCTTTACCACTCTCAAACTTTTTCTGGTAAGCTGGTGTCACCTCTAAAATTGCCTTAGACCCTTGCAATTTCACCAAATGACCATGAGCCAACAGCTTTTGATGATTGGGTTTAGCCTTATCCATCACCTGCTGCCAAATTTGCGCTAGGTTAGCAGTATTAGCAGTATTAGTTGCAACTACTGGTAACAAACTATCCTCACCCCTATCTCCAGGTTTCTCAGTCACCTTATTAACGGTGTACGTACCAAATGTTGGTAACAATCTGTTATCATGCCCTGGTTTAACATTGGTTTTCGTTGTTACCACAGGCAATAAACCCGGTAGCAAATTGAGTAAACAAACCTCCAACCACACCGCCGCATTTACCGTATACCGCAGGTAATTTTCAGCTTTTTGTAACTCGGCTAAAGACAAATTCAGAGTCTCAAAATTCCAGTGTTTAGCAAAAGCTTTGAGTTGGGTATAACTGACACAACCAGTTAATAAAGCTTGTTCCTTTGGTGCAGACTTGATAATCAACAAATCTCGGTATGTTTGCAGTAAATTTGAGATAATCAATTTGGACGTTTTCCCAGAGTCTACCAATTCTCTTGCAACTTGCAGCAAATTAAAAGTGTTGTTGGAAGAAATAGCCTGTAAAATAGCGATTAACTCTGCTTCTGTCACACCACCTGCAATTTCCATGATATGATGGGCGGTGATATCTGTATGCAAAAGACTGGCTTGACCGAGTAATTGCAGCGCATCCCGTAAACCACCATCACTGAGTCGAGCGATCGCATTTAATCCCTCATCATCAACAGAAATAGATTCCGCATCTGCGACAATACGGAGATGCTGCACAATAGTTTTAATTGATAAAGTGCGGAAATTAAACACCTGACAACGGCTGATAATAGTAGGTAAAACCTTGTGCATTTCTGTGGTGCAGAGAATGAAAACCACATGAGGTGGTGGTTCTTCAATACATTTGAGTAGAGCATTGAACGCATTACCAGTTAAACAATGACATTCATCAAGAATAAAAATTCGATAACGTCCTGCTACTGGTGCTAAAGTACAGCGTTCAATTAAAGCACGAGCATCATCCACACCATTATTAGAAGCAGCATCAATTTCACTCACGTCTAGACTATTGCTACTTTCAATTGCACGGCAAGATTGACAAATTCCACAAGGTTTATCAGTTGGTTTTTTACTGTTGAGACAATTAAGAGATTTAGCAAATATGCGTGCAGTGGAAGTTTTACCTGTACCTCTAAAACCTGTGAACAAATAAGCTGGGGCAATCTGTGAGTGTTTGACAGCATTAGTTAAAGCAGTTTTGATGTAAGGTTGTCCCACCAATTCTGCTAAACTTTGGGGACGATATTTTTGATGTAGGGCGACTGTAGACATAGAATTTATTCACCTTAATTCGTCGCCCTTGCCCCTGTTAAGGGGATAGAATTTTAATTTTACTCTAGTTTAATTCATGCCATCACTTGCCAACGTATCTATTACCCAATTGTTCACCAAAGTATATATATAATACTCTGCCTCATTACCGACAAACTTATTGCGGTAAATAGTTTTCAAATCAACGAGTTTATTCTTGAGAATTGCCGCCATAATGTCTAAGATTTTGTCAGGATGGCAAGGATGAGATATATTTGAATTTTCTTCAGGGCTATAATTAGTAAACAAGTCTACCATCAATGGTTTAGAATAACCTGTGGCAGTATGAATTAATTTGTTTCTTTGGTCAATCCAAAAATCTAGTTGCTGCAACCCAGTTAGAATACGCTGCCAATCTTCTATTTCCTGGGGATTATTCCGGTATTCAACCAAAGCTTGTACAAAATAACGTTTGGTGAATCTATTATTTAATGGAGCTAACTTTCCTGTACCAAACTTAGCATCAAAATTTCTTTGTAAGGAGACAACTTGCTCCCAAACAGAACGTCTACTAATGTGAATCTGTTGAACATCAATGGTAAAGCCGCTTTTAATTTCTGCTTCAGATGTGGCTTTTCTAAATTTTTTATTCTCTTTAAATACCCAGTAACTTGCTTTACCTTCCCATTTCAAAATCAACCCATGCAGTAATTCTTCACAAAAAGATGAAAGATGAGCTAAGAAACTAGCAATCTGGTCTAATTGCCAATAAATGCGGTTCTGGGTGTAAATGCTTAATAATCTATTTTGATAAACTCCATATTTATCTCCTGCTTCCTGAAGTTTAGGCAAAATATTTGCACTCAGTTCAAGAGCAACGTTAATTGTATTGATTTCTTGTTGTACCAGTTGTTTAGCGGTTTGAAAATCAAGATTAAAGCAAGCACGAGCAAAATCTAAAACTTGTAATACTAATTCGCTTATATCCTTGCTTTTTTCGACCTTTTCCTGACCAATTACCCCTTGCTGAATTAAGAAACTCAGATAGTCTTGCCAGTTCTTTAAAATCTGTATTGCACCATCATAATCCCAACGTTCTACCAGAATTTTAATTGTCTGGTACTTCTGAGTCCACATATAACGCCAGTAGGATTCTAGCTCACAGTCGGAAGGAATACCTTGAAATACACCACGGATAGAAAGCTGTGGATTCACAAATAACAGCTTGTTCAAAGCGGATACAGAAATGCCTTGAAGTTGCAAGGCTGTTTTCATCTGTGGTGTTCCCCCTTTGACGCTAATGAGAAGCATCTCTTCGTCAATCGGTAATTGTGTGAGAGATTGAGTATTAGTGTTAATTTCTTCAGTAATACGCTCATACATAGCTTGATAATTGTCAATCATTTCTCCAGGTTTTTCTTCGAGTTCCTTACTGGAGAATCTGAGTTTGTCAATTTCACTATTAATAACTTTTACCCAAATTAAATCACCGATTTTAAAGATGCTTCTTAAATTTTGGGGGCTAATTTGCTGTTCAGAAATATTGTTAGTATTGAGAAATCCGCGTATACCTCCATGAACCTCTACAAACAGTCCGGTATTTTGAAGGTCAAAGTCAACTATTGTACCAGATAGAATATCATTTAATTGAGGATAACGTTTCTTTTGTTGCTGTTTTTGTTTTTCAAGATTTAGTTCATTAAAGAAGTTATGATAAAATTGTAGTAAGTCGTCCGGGACATACACTCGATATTGCCAAGGAATTGGTTTATCTATTAATTGGAAATCTGGTTGTTGCTTTTCAAACCATATTTTGAGGATTTTATACATAAATACAGTATCTTTCTCGTGTCCTCCTGGTAGCTTATCTGATTTTTGATTAGTAACAAATATATAACCTTGATTAATTCCTAAACCCAATGCTTGTTTAATCACTCCCCAAATCCGGGGTGCATGAATCCGAGAATGCCAATAGTCAAAATTCTCTTGATATTTATCTAATAACTTCTCTGTTAATTCTCTACTTTTGGGAATCTTACCTGGTTCAAATCCCAATTCTGCATATAAACCAGAAGATTGAAAATATTCCTGGGGATTTCTCCAAATTGCTAATTCCTCTGGTGTTAAATCATCAGTATTTTGATTAGGTTCGTTAGAAAGCGGGTCAATTGGTACATAACGTTCTTGATTATCAATTTTGATTTTAATTGCCAAGTCAGATGTACCAATGTTAGCAATGAGGATACCCATCTTTTTCTCCCAGATGTAAAGTTGATGTTTAGTAGGTGGCAGCGAGAAAAGGTTTTTGTTATTTGGGTTTAATCATGATGTCTGTTGCTATAGATAGAAAAAGGGAGGAGTGACAGGAATAACACCAGCGTGGTAGAGCTAAGTACAAAGTTTGTTTGTCTTTGTGTTTTCTGTGTTGTAACTCCTACCTTGAATGAAGTCCGTTGACGATATGTATCTTACGCAACGTAGATGATGGAGTCTAGGCAGTAGACGCGAACGACGAAAAGTCGAGCCTCTATCTTTGGTTATCTCTGCGGTAGAGGCCAAATTTGTTTGCATTCTGTAACGGGGAGTTCTGGTTGTGTCAGTAACTCAAAATAGCGTTTTCGATATCTGTTATCTACACCAAAGATAGTAACGACATCAAAACTGTTGTTAATTCGAGCTATCCAAATAGGCGATCGCTCATTGATTGATCCACATAGTTGTCTATTATACCCATTACCTTCTCTTGTAGCTTCTTGATGCAACAACGCCAAGGCCGGGGGTTTATCATTCTGCATATTTCCCTGAACGCAGAGAATACGACATTTACCATCAACAGCTTCAGTCCAATTTCCGGTGACAGTTGCTTGTCTTGGTCTGTGGGGGTAACAATTCTGTTCACTGAACGTTGATAAATTGGTGTAAAAAGCATTCAGGTGCTTTTGGAAATCGCCTTGCAAGGCTGCTAAATCATTTGAGTATTGCCAATTTTGGTTATTACCTGTAAATTTCAAAGTTGAACCACGCCAATAAGGTCTTTGCGGTCTATTTCTATTACTGCGTGAATAACAAGGTCTTCTTGCACCTTGGCCAACACCACCAAGATGAAACATTAACCAAGTCAAACTTTTAATTAAATTAATTACTGCATCTCGTTGTTGATTTGTAAATGTTTGCAATACATAAGATGTCCGTAAAATTAATACACCTTTTGCCAAACCAAAATCATCACCAGCATCAAAAGCATTATCTCTAATAATCCCCCCCTTGGGAATTTCTATTTGTAAAAGTCCCATTTTCGCTTCTGGGTCAATACCACCAAAAAGAATCAATTCCTGTTCTTTAACTTCATCTTCTGGTAATACTCCTAATGCCAAAGTCCGAAACCAGTAGCGCAGCATTGAACGAAAAGCCGGGGGACGAACTTCCGGTCTAGCCATTCCTGGTGGTTTCCATTCATCTAGATTTCTTCTTTCGCCATTGATATAAATTTCTTTTTCTTTCCATTGGTCAAATTTCTGTCTTCCGTGCATTAATTGTCCTTGCAATTCAAACCCCATGCTGAGAATAAGTTTACGTTTTTTGGGTTTTTCCTGTTGTTCATTGGGGTTAACTTCTTCTAGCACACCATAACCACTATTCACCCTAGAACCGATACCTTGAGTTAGTCCTTGTAATAACCATTTTTTCACTCGTTTAAGTATTTCTAAATCTCTATCATCTGTCACCCGTAACCCAATCACAAAAGTTGGTTTACGTAAGGATAAGAAAATATTCGGGTTAGTTTTGTACTGGGGAATATCATTATTATCCCAAGTCCAAATAGAATTAGCCATATCTGGGACTAAACCTTCTGCTTCATCACCAGATTCATCATCAGATTCAACTTTTTTAAAAGGCAAAGGGTAAGCATCAAGAAAAATCACCTTTCCCATAGAAGCAGTTGGTTCTAAATCTCCGAAAATATTTCTCACATCTTCTGGAGTTGTTTTAGTATCACGTTCTGCCATTTCTCTAGCTACTCCCTTCAGAGTTGTGCTAGGTATATAAGGCATACCCAAAGCATCAAAAGCAGGGAGTAACATTGACTCTGGCCCATTCATTCCTCCCACACGAATGCGCCAAGGTGCTTTGACTGAAAAAGAGACTGTAGCTAATTGGCGTGTGCGTGTTGTTAAAGTTCTTAATCTAGAACTGTAATTGCTATTTTGTTCGATTTTAGCTAACAATTCCAGAACTTCACCATTGTTAACTAAACCAATTTGGGAATTATTATCAGGATTTTCCCGGCGAATTCTTAACCAGCGGAGATATTCAACAAAACTAGCAGATGGATCTAGTTCAGGACTTTGAGGTAATGGATGTTTCACCCAAAAATTATGAGGAATAGGAGGCATAATTAGTACCTGAAATTTAGTGACCGTAGAATTGTTTAAGCAGTACGAATTGTCTTCGTATGGCTGTGTTTTTGATTTTGATATTGACAAATGTTTTCATTTTTTTGGATACAATGCCTCAGCCCAAAAAGAAAACTCCTGTGCTACTTTTAAGGCAACACCTGTTAACCCCAAATAATCAGAAGCAGTCATATTAGAATTAGTGAGTTTTTCAATTCTCGATGTTCCTGCTAAGGGGTTAGGCTTTTCTTCTGCAAAAGCTAATTCTCCTAGTGTTTTAAAGAAGCAGTCAATGACAGCTTGTTTTTGCTTTTCATTACTTAAAGCTGGAACTTCACCTGCTAACCTTAACAGTCCCCAAGTAGCAACAAATGTATACAGTTCAACTGCTTGGCTTTTTTGTTTATCGTGGTCTTTAGATTCTGATGTTTTATCTTTTACTGTTTTTAAGTTGGTGTAGACTTTGGCTGAAATTGTTCTAGGGTCATAGTTTGTCATATTATTCACTCCTGAGTTAATTTCATTGAATTATCTATGCAGGTTGAATGTGCGTTTGTAATCGGGATTTATACAGCAATTTCCAGTGTTGTGAGGTACAGGCAGGAATTGTACAACTCTTGTGATGCGGGCATACTATGGCTAACGCCACGCTACGCGAACGACTTCGCTCAGTACAAGTCTTGCCTGCTAATGTTGTACTTATTTTTAGTAAATTTACTGGAATTACTATGACTAATTTAATGTTGGGTTTCCTTGCGTCAACCCAACCTACTGGGGCTAATTATTCCATAATTCAACTAAGCCTCTACCTAAGCTTTCTTGTCCACCAAATTGCCAATTTCTTTGGCTGCTAAATATATTTTTCAAATCATTACATACAGTTTCACTTGTACCATTAGTAGTAGATGTAGTCCCCCAAAGAAAATACATTAATGTTTCTGGAGGAATTGCTTCTTCATAACGAAAACCAGCATTATCAGCTAAAACTTTACCTTCACCTAAATTTACCCGTACTTGTCGCCATAAGCTAGTTTGAATTAGTGTTTGGCAGTCTGCATCAGATAGCACCAATACTTTATCAATTGTTTGAGTAATTTGATTATTGGCAGGAATGTATCTTCTCCATTCTGTCCAAGTATTTAATTGTTGTGGTTGAAAAATTGCATCTTTGAGATACAGTTTAACTCTACCCAGACTGCAACTACCAATTGCTGGTAAAGATAGTTGCTGATTTTCTGATAAAAACTGATTATATAGTCTCAACCAACGCCGCAATAAAAACTGTGATGTTACCCAAACTATACCATGACTTAGGGAGGGAACAGGAAACCATAAAATTGCACTATCTCCTATCCACAATGAACCTTGAGTGAGATTTTCGTCACCCCTTTGTTGCACATCTTCTAAGGTATTACCCCATAATGATTTACGTTGATTTTCCGGGGTGCTGGCACGTAATTTACCTCTAATTCCACTCGCACTCATATAAGGTAAATCGGAATGAGATTCACGGGCAATACCTACAATATTACCTTCTTGGCTAGTTCCACCAGTATGCAAGGGAGAAAGTAAATACAAATAAGAAATGTATGTGTTCATGGCTATCTATTCCAAAGTAAAGTACCGTAATTCAAGCTGTATAAAGTCTGCAACCATTTTTCTTTTACTTCCGCTTGGGGTAATAGTTGCTGTAAAGATTGTTTCTCAGTTTCACTCAAATTTTCATAACGTTTTTGCAACCTGTATACTGTTCCTGGGGCAACGTAAGCCCGTTGTGGTAACATCGGGGTTTTGACATAAGGTGATTTACCACCCCAAAGTAATGGTCTATCGCTGACGCAACCTGCTAAAATTTGCTGCCAGTAATGAGGATAGACACCATAAATCATTTCTGTGGGCTGAGTTTGTGCTAGTCCTGGTGTGAGTAAATAGGCTTTGTTGCTTGTATTTGTAGGTTCTCTAAAAGATTTTAGCTGGTCTAAAATAGACTTTTGAAAATCGTCAAAGTTGTACTTTTTATTTTTCTTATCGGCATTATTAAATATATCCTCAAGGGGATAAACTAAAGCCCGGTGTCCTTCTCCTCCTAATCTGACTGTTGATGATGGTAATTTTGTATCCACAGCCGCAATTAATTTCCAATGTTGTTTTAATCTGATTCCTACTTCTGTAAAGTAACCATTTTCAGATTTAACTTGGCGTTGATTTGACTCCATTTGAATATGGGGCAAAACTTGTTTATCCCAAGGATCTGCTTTGAAGTCATCACCGTTATTTTTAAAGTTTAAAGTTCCACCTTGGAGATATGTAATTAAAGCCTCTGCTTTTATCCAACTATTTGGAGAACCGCTAATATATTCTTTGGGAGAATTGGTGTTTACAAGTACGGGTGTTACCATTGGGGAAATACCCGCTTCTGGAAAAGAATCTGGATTAAATCCTAGATGTTTCCATTGGGGATTTTCCCTGTCTAATGGTTCTAAACAAGTGAGTCGTTGCCATTTTTGAGATTTTTTACCTTTGCTAATAGTTTGTTGTTCGTCTTCGTCTACTTGAATTGTCACACCGAGTAAATCTTTTGGCGTGGGTAGATAAATTTCTGGTGGTTTACCTGGTTCCTCGTAGAGTAAAAATGCTCCAAAAAATTGTAAGTCTTTGGTTTTATCTGCTATTGAACGTAAGGCTTGAAAAACAGTGGTTGGTACTGGGGGGAAAAGGCTTTTAGCCCAAGCCCCTTCTCCTGGTGAAAACGGTTTGGCCTCTCGAAATAAGAGGATATCGAGAGGTTCAATTACATACCATTGCATAGGTTTAAATAATTGATGAGTTAATAAATTTTGTGGATTTTTGTAGGGATTTAGCAATGCTACACCCTTACTATTTTTATTCGACTTCATAGAAGCCTAAAGCGTTCGGCGGTACATCTAAGTGGTATGCCATGCCTGGATTTCCATTTTTATTCGACTTCATAGAAGCCTAAAGCGCAAGACATGGCTGTTTACTTCAATATTGAAGATGATTTCCATTTTTATTCGACTTCATAGAAGCCTAAAGCGTAAATGACACTTGGTATGACGCGGATAGCGTAGCTTTATTCCATTTTTATTCGACTTCATAGAAGCCTAAAGCGTTGGTGCAATGGCAAGTATTCAGTATCAGAAGGATAATTCCATTTTTATTCGACTTCATAGAAGCCTAAAGCGATAAAATCAAGCCTTCAGGAGTTATTCGATCTTAATTCCATTTTTATTCGACTTCATAGAAGCCTAAAGCGCTAAATTATCAGCCGTGGCATCAAAACTAGGACTTCAGGAGTTATTCGATCTTAATTCCATTTTTATTCGACTTCATAGAAGCCTAAAGCGTTTTTGATAATTAGGGGTTAATAATGCAAGTCAAAATTCCATTTTTATTCGACTTCATAGAAGCCTAAAGCGTTAATTAAGAACTTAGAAACATATAGTGACATAGAATTCCATTTTTATTCGACTTCATAGAAGCCTAAAGCGCTCAATATGACGTTTGTGTTCACGGCATGATAACCATTCCATTTTTATTCGACTTCATAGAAGCCTAAAGCGAGCAAGGTTCTGAAAGCCTTACGCAGAGACAATCTTACCAGGTGTTTGCGCGGATGGCAAATTTTGTCCTTCATAAATGAGAATCAATGTCAATAAACAATCTTCTAAACGCCTGAAATCCTTACTGGGTAACGATGCGCGGATGTGAACGATAGAATAATGGTTTCGCCATTTTATTTCATCCGCGCAACTGTCAATCAAAAGAGTAAAACGAAGTTATTTTTCACTTCCCCCAATTTACCTCCTGTTGTCGCCGCGATACCAAAAACGCACTAAAACGTAACAAATTCGCCAAATCTTCCGGTTTTGTTCCCAGAGGTTTATCATCCACCTCTTTATCCATATTTTCAACCCACCAAGCCCACTTTTCCCAAGCATCCAACCACCCCAGTAAAGCAGATTCCACCTCCTTACTAAGTTCTTCATCCCGACTTGCAAGTATTACCTGGGCAGCCTTGCGAAACAGACGACTATTTTTAGTCACATCTGCATGACGTGGTAACTCCTCAGCTAACCGATACAACACCGGACTAAAATCAACCTTTTGATATGTTTGCAAAAAATCCCACCATAAGGGCAACAAATGACCTTTCAGCAATGCTTCTAAAGTATTACCAGAACCGTAAATTACCCGAAAACATAAACCATCTTTAGGGGAGAAAATAGTTCTATATCCCTTAGATGCTTTTCTTTTCACCCTTACACCTGACAACTTTTTGGCACGTTCCTTTTCCGCATCCCAAATACTTTCTAACACCGTTGGTAAAGGCACACTTTTATGGGCAATGACAATACCTAAACTCATGGTTGCACCTTCACCCATTGTAAATAAAGGTCGTCCTGGAATTTCCGTCGGTCGTTTTTTTCCATCTGGTTTTTTCTCTTCCCATTCCCAATATCCCCCTTCATTTTTAAATTCATTTTCCGGATCTTTTCCACCACACCAAGCCGCCCGCAATGACTGTAAAAATCCCGGTAAGTCTGCTAAAGGTAAGGCAGCCATGACATCATCACCACCGCTATAAATGACTTTACCGCAATACCTTTGTTCAGTAAGATAGGGTACTAATCGGTTAGAAAAATCTAATAATGCCCTATTTAATCCTACATGAGTTGCTGGTCCCATGCGTTTTTTAGTTTTAAGTAAATCATCCCAGGTGTTGTTTCCTATATTTTCCCTATTTACTAAATCTGTCACAATATAATCAGCATAGTTTTTCAACTTACTACCATTTACATATTGTCCCATTCCATCCCCATCACCTAATACTAATACCCACCAGTCAGCCGGACTACCATCACCAAAATGTTTTCTTTGGACAGTATCAACAACAGTCCGTAAAGCAGATGTTTCTATGGGGTTGAGATTCATGTCATCTGCTAACCATTTACTAGAAAACATCACCCCATTTAAACCATTGCCATAATTAGGTGATTCTTTCAATTTTGCATCAGCACGACGCACTTGAAATGGGCGACGGGTACGAGAACAAAATTCTGGATGTTTGGGTTTTAGTAATGGATGTTTAAATATTTGTTTTCGTAAATCAGACCAAAAACGTTGCATAATTTGTGGATGATGAGCAGCAAAATTAGCAGATGCAATAGAACAGAGATTAGGAAAACGAATTAATCCTTCATAGTTAATAGCTTTAGATTGATTAGATAAGGCAGTATTGGCATCTTCTAACTCAATTGTTTGAGAATCATCATTTACATCATCTTCATTATCAACTTCTAACAAAGATTCTCTATCTAAATTATTTGCTTCGATGATTTCTAAATCAATTCCTAAACTTTCCGCTACACCTCCATGTTTCCAAGCCATACGCTTTGTTAATTCAATAGCATTGAGTTTTTCAGAACCATTGAATACACCAGGATAAACAACCGCCATAACTTGCCAAAATAACCGCAATGATTCTAGGGGTAAACCCAGTCCATTGTAAAAGTTTTGATAGAGAAACCGGGGATGTAATGCTGTATATTGACCAGATAAGGTAGAACGTTCACCAGATGCTACAGGTATTTGCCAAGAACGAGTATTTTTAATGGCTTGAATGGCTTTACCTAATCTGCCTTGAAAACTACCCCACCAAGTGCCAACGTTGAGAGAATTGTAAGCATTTAATTCGGCTTCTGTGGGTATGCTTGGTTGTTTTTCTGAATCTTTTGGATGATCATTTTCCTCAATGATGCGAATATCTGCTATTTGATTTTGGGCTTCTACCCATTTTTGAATATCAGAATTTGTGATAACTACTAAATCTTGATCTTGATTTTCTGAAGGTTGGGTATTTAGTTGTAATGTTTTATCTGGATTACCTAAAGGTACAGCAACAAAATAACTTTCCCAAGTATGATTTATTTGGGCATCCCATAAACCATTCCATTCCCAACATCCTGGTTGACGTAGTTTTCTTAATTCTGTTTCGAGTTCTTTCCTTGCTTCTTCCTTAGCTTGTTTTTTAACTTCTTCTTGTGAATTTTCCCCTAACAAATCTTTTTCGATTGCTTGTAATACTTCATTTAACTTGTCCTCATCTGCTATTTTATTCCGAAATTCAGTTTTCACATCTTCTCGCACTTTTCGCGCCATTTCTTGCCAATGTGCTTTTAAGGTAATTTCTAAGTGTTGACCTAATTTAATTGCTGCTTCTTTGCTTCCTACCAAAACAGTAATTACATTCGGAAAACCCGCAGTAGATAAACTTTGGGTGGGGTTATTTTTATCTTCAAATCTACTAATGGGATCTGTTTTATCGAATTTTATAAACTCTTGTTTAAACTCTGGATTATTCTTAATAATTAAAGCGTCAATAATTTCCTGACTCCATAAAGAAGGAGTAATTACAGCATCTGGCCCATAAAGTTTAGCAACTTCCCAACAGAGAATAGCACTCAGGTAATGCAACAGATATGAACCACTCCAAAAATCGATAAATTTACGTGAGGCTTTAATAAATTCCTGGACAGGAGAAAAGGTAAATATTAATAAATAAGGGTGTTTTTCTTTTTCATCTTTTTGCCAATCTTGAGGAAACATTGCCCCTACTAAAGCGGAAACTGTACTATTATAACTATGGTGAGAACAATCTGGTAAGATAGTATGGGCAGGATTTAAAAGTTCTACATTAAATGATGCGAGTAATTGAGGATAAAACCGCCAACACCACCAATATAGTTGAATTATTTTTTCCTCTTCTGTTATTTTCGGTTGTTGAGAAAACCGTTGATAAACAGTTTGAATTTCAGCTGCTATTGTCTCCAGTGGCAGTTGTTGAGTATGATTAATTGTTTGTTTTTGTCCACTAAGAGGATGTCTTAATTCTATGGTATTGGCGTTATTTTCAACTACGTTTAAATTCACCCGGTCGGAAGAACTGCTAATCGCTGCTGCTATATGTCCTTGAGTTTCCCACCATTGATATAATTCGTTAATATCTGCTTCAAAAATATTGAGATGTTGACAGATAGATTCTGTATTTGGAAAATTTTCAGTAATAGTACGTAACAAAGCGTAAAGTTTGCGTTGATAAAATTTCATATTTTTCCTGGTATTTTTTGCTTGTAGTTGGGAATAGAGAGCTTTATTTGCCGATTTTTATGATTTTTGTACTTTGGTTGGTTAGCTTTGTATGAGGTTCTTAGCAATCTGTATAATTAAGTACAGGCTTTACCATAACATAAAAGTATCTAAGCCGTGTTAATTTGAAGCGAACAACAAAATGAAGAGTTGCAAAGTTTAGTAATGAATTTGACTGGTAATTTTAGATCATGAAAAGTTGTGAATGACGAATACAGTATATTGCAGATTGCAGGAAAGCCTTGCACCAAAAGGTTTTTACTGCTGAACCGCTAAGTCTGCATAGCGTCTGCTAATAGCTGCTATATGTACTTTTTTGTTGTTCGCGTTTAGTTTTACTCAAGATTGGCAATTTTGCTTAGTATATATTTATTGTTTGATTATTTCTAAAACAGCACAATTGGAGCGGAGTAGAGATAATGAAGAAAATTAATCAAAAAAGTAGGATTATCAGATCAGAAGAGGAAGGAATTTTAAATTTTTATCCTTCTCTATTTCAGATAATCGTTGAAAATTTTCTGGGAATTCTGCTGCTGATTATGCTTGTTTGGACAGTTGTACCTCTATTATATTTATATTGGAAATATCTTCAAATTCGCTCCACTAGTTATATTTTAACTACTCAAAGATTAATTACTAGAACTGGATTCTTTCGTAAGGAAATCAATTTTATTGAACTTTATAGGGTGCTGGATATTAAGGTTGAAAGAGGTATACTGCACCAATTGTTAGATTTAGGTAGAACCTGGTTGGGGGAAAAGCCGCTTTTACTAGGAGATATCCACATATTTTCAAGTGATTATACTCATGCAAAACTTTTTCTTTTGACTATTCCTAATGCTCTCGGTGTTACTGAGAAAATTAGAAAAGCTGTTAATGATGATAAAGATGAAATAGGAGTGATGCGTCGAGATTAATCTAATTTATGGAATTTTGTTGATATCAACATAATATCTTATTATTCAGATGGGAGAAAAATATGCAAGTAGATACATCTTTCGGTTTTAATTATAGTCGTGAATCTACAAGTGAAGAAAGTTTAGAACGTCTTGAAGAGCAATGCGACAGAGAAACCGAAGAATTTCTTTGGGGTGCTTATAAATTTGAACAAGTAGATTGTCCAGAATCGGATGTAAGTGATGAAGAATTAGATATGGAAGACAATGATGATAATGATAATTTTGATAATGATGATTTTGACGATTGATTGCTGATAATTTTGGACAAGCTTAAATTAAAGGTGTAATTTGTCCTTCTGCGTAGTATAAGTCCTATCATTCCTTATTTATTTCTATGTCTACAATCTCTCATTTTTTGATTGGTGTTCCTGGTTCTGGAAAGTCTACTTTTGCTAGTCAATGGTTGCAATATGATCCTAATTGTGTAATAGTCTCTACAGATGCTATTCGGGCTGAGTTGTTTGGTGATGAAAGTCAACAGGGTAACTGGAGTTTAATTGAACAAGAGGTACTGAAGAGGGTTAAAGCTGCTGTTGCTGCTAATATTTCTGTGGTTTATGATGCCACTAATTTTAAGCGATCGCACCGCATTGATTTATTACAAAAGTTTGCTAACGTGGGTGCAGATAAGTGGATGGCTTGGTATCTGAAAACACCGTTAAAGGAATGTTACCGCAGAAATCAACAGCGACAACGCCAAGTTGACGAAAAGATCATTGAGAGTTATGACAAGTCTTTAAAACAATTTGAACCGATTGAAGCTGAAGGTTTTACTAGAGTAACTGCGCTTTCAATGGTAAATGGTGAACATGATTTTTCTGTAATTCAAAAACAAATTAAAAGTTTACCTCGTTCTATTGTGAATCGTCGTAATTGTAGTCGCAAGAAAATTTTACATCAATATTCTGGTTTAATTGATTTTGAAAGATTAATGTATTTAATTTCCTTAATGATTAAAGTTCCTGGTGTGGGTTTACTCCATGAAACTAATCCTCAGCTTTTACAAAAGTTAGTTGGTAATGCTACACCAATTACAGATTCTTTGGTGGAGATATCTGCGTTAATGTCCAGTCAATACCATTCTATCTATGCTCAACCTGAAGCTTTAGCTAATGATTTGGAGTGGTTAGAGAAAAACGCGATTATTGGTGAACAAGGCTTAAATGCAGAAATCGATGTTGGTGATTATCTAGGCGATATTAACCAATTTGAGACGCATAGTTATTCGGATATTGATACTTTTTCACGCTTAATTAAAATTGTTCGCTGTTTAGTGCATTATCCTTGTTTTCGCTATGAAGAAGAGGAGGATAAAAAGAGTCAAGAGATGTTTTTAGCAAGTTTGCAATTACATATTTACGGTATTACCCAAGCGACTTTTCGCAAAGATATTCAAAGAGCTTTACATCCATATAAAATTTTACCCAATACTGCTATGAAACGAGCTTATTGTGTTGGTACAGCCGTTTTGAACAAATATGAATTAGAGCAAGTATATAAAGTTCTGCGTTCTCATGCTAATGATTTAGAAGATCCAATTGCTTTATCTACTTATCAGGGAATTGAGAAAAAGTTAGAACTGAGTCAGATATTGCGTTCTGACCAGTTTGCAGATGATTACCGGGTGAGAGCGATCACTAATAAGACAGGAGTTGATTTAGAAAACTTACCTGACTACGCAGCCTACAATCAACAAAATGAACTAACCAAAGCTATTTTATCAGGTCAACTGTTAGAACTTGACCGCTTCCCCCACACAGGTCGTCATCCTCATGACCCCCATCTTAACCAACCATTCCAAGTCTGGCCTTTACAAGTTGTATTTGCGAATATAGGTTGGTACTTAGGCTACGAAACCAAAGGAGGAAATGCTGATAAACTGTTTAGATTTGAACGGTTAGACCGCTTCTTTATTAATCGCTCTTTTCCCGAAACTCGCAGTATAGACGAACAAAAAGCTGCTTTATTAAAATTAGAGAAATTATACAAATCTAGCTATAGCTTACATTTAGGTACTAACGTTACTAACCAGCAAAAATATTTAGATAATCGACAACGAGCTTCTGTAGAAATAACAGTAGAAATATGGTGTAAAGAAAGCATATTTAATTTTATCAGTGAAAGAACCAAGCGATTACCCATTAATCAAATTAAAATGTCAAAGCGACCAGGAACAAACAAAACTCAGTCAAAGAAAATATTTGTTTTACCTACAACTGGTGATCCTGAATATCCATATTGTTGTCAACTGACTTTACCCTGCTGGACAATTGAAGATTTTGAACTCAAACGCTGGCTTGTGGGCTTTGGTGATCAAGTGAAAGTTATACACCCAGTTGAAATAGTTGAGCAGATTAAATTAATGGGAGATGGAATTAGTAAATTATATCAGTAGTTTTGTAACTTGTCAACATCTAACAAATTTTAAATTGGATAAATTTATTATAACCCTACGGATAAATCCGGGGTTTCTTTTTTGGTAACAATCTGTATATTTCCTCACTGAGATTATGTCCAGCTAATTACTTATAAGTAGGTCAACCTTAAAAAACTTAATACCCAGATCCCCAACTTCTTTAAGAAGTCGGGCATCTATCTCCTGAACATTTTATGTTTAATTATGTTGTTCTACTTAATAAATTGGTTGGTTTTAACTCAACTCTATCCCCTATTGCCAATTAATCGCCCTCACAGAATAACATGATACAAGTAGACAGGTTGCGTCTGTATGGAAGATGAAACGCGATTATAAATCGCCGGTAATCAATAAAATTTGACTGAAAAATTTGATATAAGTAGTCGTGCAAAATAAATTTCATAGTTAGGAGAGGGAACTCTTAACTCTTAACAGGAAAGCAATACAGACATTTCTGGTTGTTAAAAAATGTGCAATTAATTTTGCTCAGGTACTTACATTTATAAATGTAAAACTCAGATAGCCTCATCAGTCAATCTGAGTTAATTGAATCATGATTTAATTAAAAATCGCTTCATAAAAATTGAAAAATTTGTGGTGGGCATTACCCACCCTACTACGACTGCAAAGCTTCTTCTTTCAATCCTTACCTGCAAAAGTTTGGATTGAAAATGTTTACTTAACGTCGTAAAACTGTTCCCCGATGCTGGTTCATTGGCCTGCTGTTTGGAGTATCTAAGCTTGGTAAATTTGGCGCACCATTAAATCGAATTCCATTCGCATCGGTAAAAGGAATTGATGCTCCTCTACATCCGGCTCCATTATATGCAGCTATATGTATGTGAGCATAACCATTGGATGTCGCATATCTCTTAACTGTACCTATCACTGCATCCTGATTTACCCGCCCTAGAACTTTGGTTGATGGAGTCATGTGACCAATCATAAAGCTCTTAGTTCGTGAATCATTTGTTAAACATACAAGGTCATCTGCCCAACTCACTCTCTCGACATTTCCAGACACTGGAGCCAAGATTTGATTACCCGCGGATTTATTAACATTATCCAGGCTATAACATCCTCTTGAACCCCAAGAATTATTTTCTACTGTTATATCTAGGGAGTAAATATTGTGATAACTATTAGGATTTTCATAATTATGAGTAACTCCACCGCGATATCCTTGACAGACATACCAGTTTTGACCACTTCTAAAAGGCAGGTTAATTTGCCCACCAGTTGATGGTGGTGGTGGGGGTGGTGAAACTTGTCCTGCACTACTCAGCCAGCGTTGATTAGGGTTATTACCATCACAAGTCCAGAGACTTATATCTTGCACCTAACGGGATACCCTGAGAAAAAGCAAACAAATGCAACCACAAAAGGAAGGATAAGACAGAGGAATAAGATGAAATAAAAAGAACAAACAAAT
>NZ_JACJTT010000042.1 GCF_014698825.1 Richelia sinica FACHB-800 | reverse complement strand
TGGGATTTGGTTTAGAAAACCTGAAATTAACCGGTTATAGCCATATTAACGGTACAGGCAATAACAAAAATAACGTCATCACTGGTAACAGTGGCAATAATATTCTCTATGGTGGAAATGGTCATGATACTCTCACTGGTGGACTAGGCGCTGATAAATTTGTATTCCATAATATCTGGGAGGGTGTTGATATCATCAAAGACTTTCAGTGGAATCAAGGTGACAAAATACAAATTGACCAAATTGGATTTGGTGCTACCTCATTAAATCAGTTCAGCTATAACAACTTAAACGGTGATTTGTTCTTCTTGGGTACTAAATTTGTCACCCTAGAAAATAAACCAGTAGACTTTTTAGTTACCTCGGATATTCAATTTGTTTGATTTAACGACATACAGCATGTGACAGGTAACAGATTTGCCGTGAGTTTCGACTAAATGGTAGTTGAGTAGTTGTAGTTAATGTCCTACCTGCCTTGTCTACAGCTATATCAATCAGTGTGTTAAGGAAGCACCCTACTATTCAATAATAAGGATGTGTCACAATATCGCGACACATCCTCAAAAGAGACTTTTTGCTATTTTTCACTATCCACCTGTACCAGCGTGGAGTGGTTAATGCAGGAAATTTTCTTGACGACTACGCTATTCCTACCAACTTAGCACTGAGATTCCACATCTTTTCTCCTTTCGAGTCATCACTGGCTTGAGGAGAAACTTGTTGTACAAAAGATTTGCGGTCTTTCTTTTGACGATTTCCCCAACTCCAATAAACGCCAGATTTGCGATATTCGGGGTCTGCAACCACTGCTGCAACTCTTTCTCCAGATAATTCTTCGGTGACAAAACCACCAGTAATATACTTCTGGAACACTGGGAAGAGTTTTTGGAACAGGGGATAGTGGTTACGGAATAAAGCTGTTGTGGCTACACATCCAGGATAAAGAGAGGTAAAGATAATACCTGTGGACTCATGATAGCGTCGATGTAACTCACGCATGGTCAACACGTTACAAACTTTACTATCTTTGTAAGCTTTGACTGGTTCAAATTTCTTCCCATCTATCATAGTGATAGGATATTTAAATCCTTGCTCAAAGCCTTGCAAATCACCTAAATCAGGACGGGGTGGGATTTTTCCTCCCAATTCTTTGGGGTTATGGGTGACGGTTCCTAAGATGACTAAGCGTCGATCTGGAGCAGTAGATTTCTTCAGATCCTCCAACATGAGATTGCACAGCAGAAAATGGCCAAGATGATTGGTAGCAACGCTCAATTCGTAACCTTCTGGGCTTCGCAATGGTTCTTTAATTAGTGGCATATAAATAGCCGCATTACAAACCAAGGCATCCAAAGGCCTACCTAAGGCTCTAAAGTTGGTGACGAAATTCCGTACACTTTCCAGGGAGCCTAAGTCGATATGCAGGAGGGTGTAGTTTTCCTTGGGAATTCCTACCTCTTGAGCAGCTGTTTCTGCTTTTGCTAAATCACGACAGGCCATAACTACATGCCAGTTTCTTTTAGCAAGGGCTTTAGCGGCATACAAACCTACCCCCGAAGAGGCACCTGTGATTACAACTGTTAGCTTCCGATCCGCTTCCATTTTATTTAAACTCTGTTAATCACCATTTACTAATCTCCAGGATTTTACACCACCCCTGTCACTATTCGTGACGTTTCTATACACATTGCTAGCAAAAAGTAAAGATTGGTAAAGATTAATAAACTTAATCAATGGTAAGCGATCGCTCTTATTGATGACACAGGATTTTTCAACCACTCAAAATCCTCTATTCTCCCTTGGGTTTAATGATTCCCACTCTCCAATCCCCAAGCCAAAATGGTATAAGTGGCTAAGACTGTGACCTCATGTCAAACCCTACCTGTCCTCAGCTGTGAAGAAACGAATTACCCTCACTTTTCCCAAGCGTGCCATTCAAATGCCTGTCACCTATCGACTGGCTAAGGATTTTAACGTAGCGGCTAATATTATTCGCGCTCAAGTTGCACCTAATCAAATTGGCAAGTTAGTTGTGGAACTCTCTGGGGATATTGATCAACTAGATGCAGCTATCGATTGGATGCGATCGCAAAATATCCATGTTTCCCATAGCTTAGGGGAAATAGTCATTGATGAAGATATCTGCGTTCACTGCGGTTTGTGTACTGGAGTATGTCCCACAGAAGCCCTTTCCCTACATCCAGAGTCCGCTAAACTCACATTCACGCGATCGCGTTGTATCGTTTGTGAGCAATGTATTCCCACCTGTCCGGTCCAAGCAATTTCTACCAACTTATAAAACTTTCTATTTGAGAAAAATTCAGGACAATTCACCTCATATAATTTAGCTGATCACACCTTTTAATTTCGCTATAATATAGATAAATAAATCCCTAAAATATATTAAACAACCTCCAATTTATACACAGTTACTGAGGAAGCATTTAAACTTTATTATTACTTTTTTACCAATAGTTAGCATCTTTTAATAACAGTATAATATTTTATTATTCATACTCAATATTGGCAACTTAATTGAAAAATATAACCTTTAATATTAGTTTTTTGTTAAAAGGAATACCTGCTAATATTATCCAATAATTATGTGAGTGTTGACAACTTCATCCTTAGCAGCAACCACCTATTTCAGACAAATCAACATCAAACAAAATTGTCAAACCCTAAACCCATAGTCAATACATGAGAATTAAGCAGCTATGAATGTTCAAGAACTCTTAGTGAGATACAGCAAAGGAGAAAGAAGCTTTACGGGAATTGCTTTACCAGAAGCAAATCTACAAGGAGCAAATTTAGGTGGAGTAGATTTTGGTAGGGCCGACCTCAGAGGTGCTAACTTGACATCAGCATCCTTAAGTGGCGCTAATTTCAGTAAAGCCAATTTGCGTGGTGCAAAACTGGAAGGAGCAAACTTATCAGAAGTCATTTTTAGTGGTGCGGACTTAACCCAGGCGAAATTAGCAACCGCTAATTTGAACGAATCAGACTTAAGTGGTGCATCCTTAAGTGGTGCAGATTTAGGTGATGCAATTCTCCATATGGCATCAATTTCTGCTGCTAATTTGCAAGGGGCAAATTTAAGTGGTGCCAAAATGGGTGGAGTACGGATGTGGAAGGCAAATTTACAAGGTGCTGACTTAAGTGGTGCAGATTTGAGTGAAGCAAATTTGAGCGAAGTTAATCTAACAGGTGCAAATTTGGACGACACAGACATGAGCGAGGCATTTTTGACGGGGGCAATTATGCCAGATGGAACTGTCCACAGTTAACTTAACGCTGAGAAATCCTTATGTAAAATTTGTAGTTTCAAAGCAAACCGCACTATTAATATTTAAACAGGATTTTGGGTTAAGCAAAAGCTTAACCCAACACAGTATTTCTATTTTGGGATGTCCGAGAATTGCAGTGTATGGAATGGGAAAACCTGTTGTATTTTCCTCAGCATTAAATTATGCCAAAGGTGTACTGTAGGCACTAAAACCATAAGCTAAGTTTTCCTTTTGAGCCTGTGATGGTTTCAAACTGCGGTTAAATGACTTAGCAAAGGGTACAGGAATACCCTTGATTGTTTCTGGCAGAATAGCGTATTCAGCAGTTGGTTCAACTACATATTCTGGACATTTATTTTTCATCCCTGCATCGTTTAATATCTCTGTAATTTCCGCTGCTGAATATTGCTTAAGATATACAGGATTTCTACTCACAGGATTGAGTCTTCTAATAAAGTTATGGATCTGATGAGAAGGACAAGCTTTATTGTGGAAAGAATGATTAAAAACAAACATTCCCCCTGGCTTGATTATACGGGCTATTTCTGCCATTAAATTTCTCAATTGTTGGTCAGGAATGTGCATAAATACACAGTTAGAAATGACCAAATCAATAGAATTATCTGCTAACGGTAAAATCTCCGCAGAAGTACAAATCAAGTTAAATTCTGCACCTGGGAAAAAATCATATTCTTGCTTAAATTTAATCAAACGTCTTAATAAAGGTTCAGAAATATCAATACCATAATATTTTTTACACTGGAGATTTTTCGCTTTAGAAAGATGTAAAGAGGCACGATCATGGCCACAACCCAGTTCTAAAATTGTCTCCACAGTTTTATTGTGAGGAAATTTATTCCAAGTTCCCACTGGCTTACCAGTTAATATTGTGTCATCTTGCTTAATAGCAGAAGTTTTATCTATACTTTTAATTTTTTGGGAGCCATAGTAAGTTTAAGTTATTATGGGTTATACATGTTATTCAGCATTGACTGCAAGAGCTTTTACGTAACTTCATCAACATCAGAGTTAAAAATTCAAAATTCCCAATTCATAACTTACTCCTCCATCTAGAAAAACCCAAAAAAATATGAATACAACAAGACTTTGGGGGCTTCTCAACTCGATGACTGGGAATAAAACTACAAGGGTCTACTTAAGTAGCTTTGGCAACAATTATTCGGATACAGTAATTTAAAGATGGCAATCAAGAGAAAATAAAATGTCAACAGAGTTACAAAAACCACGGGTAGTCGTTGTCGGTGCGGGATGGGCTGGTTTAGGTGCTACCTACCAATTAGTAAAACAAGGTTATGATGTAACTCTTCTAGAAGCAGGGCCTTATCCTGGTGGACTGGTGGCAGGTTGGCAAACCGCATCTGGTAAATCTGTAGAAGCCGGTATACATGGATTCTGGTATCCTTACAGAAATATTTTTGCTCTCATTAATGAATTAGATATTAATCCCTTTACTACCTGGACTCGTTCTGCCCAATACTCTCCCGCTGGCTTGGAAGTTGAATCACCAATTTTTCAAGATTTACCTCAACTACCGACACCTTTAGGCACTTTTGTTTATACTAAATTCCAAAGATTACCATTAATTGACCGACTCAGCGCCTTACCTTTATTGTATGCAGTAGTTGATTTTGATAATTCTGAGGCAGTTTGGCACAAGTATGACTTGATGACTGCCCGTGAATTATTTAGAAATTATGGGGCTTCCACACGCCTATATAAAGATGCCTTTGAACCAATGTTGTTAGTTGGTTTATTTGCACCTGGTGAACAATGTTCAGCTGCGGCTACTTTGGGAATGCTGTACTATTTCATTTTGGCTCATCAACCAGATTTTGATGTGGTTTGGTGTCGGGGAACTGTCGGTGAAAAAATCTTTCGTCCTTGGGTAAAAAAGATAGAAAAACTAGGGGGAACAATTTTACCTAAACATCGAGTTACTGATGTGATAGTTGATGGTGGTGACAAAGTGACAGGTGTAGTTTGCGGTGATCAAGTTTTCGCTGCTGACGCGGTGGTTTTTGCCGTGGGTGTCACGGGAATGAAGAAAATTGTTGCTAGTAGCCCCAGTTTACAAAGTCGCGCAGAATTTAGAAATTTACACAATTTAGGGGCAGTGGATGTTTTAGCGACGCGGCTATGGTTTGACAGAAAAATTGATATTCCTCGTCCTTCTAATGCTTGTTTTGGTTTTGATGCTACTACAGGTTGGACATTTTTTGATTTGAATGCTTTACATGATGAGTATAAACATCAAGAAGAAACGGTTGTCGAAGTCGATTTCTACCATGCTAATCAATTTATGCACTTAGATGATGAGGAAATTATCAAAATTGTCCACAATTATTTAGCAACTTGTGTACCAGGATTTAGACAAGGAAAAGTAATTGATAGGAGTGTGGTTAGATTAGGAAATGCAGTCACCCATTTTGCCCCTGGTAGTTATCGTTATATGTTGCCAGCCAAAACCAGTTTAACTAATGTATTTATGAGTGGAGATTGGATTATTAATAGACATGGTTCTTGGTCACAAGAAAAGGCTTATGTGACTGGTTTAGAAGCTGCGAACCTAGTGATGGCATATTTAGGAAAAGATGAAAAAGCCAATATCCTCAGTATTGCTGAGGATGAACCACATATTCAATTTGCTAGAAATATTAATCAAGTATGGCGAAATGTAAATAAATTCTGTGGTTAAGTATTTTTGTTGAATCTACCCATGAATAATGCAAAAATTATCTGATGTTTTCAACTTTTAAACAGTGATGGAATTAGTAAATTTTGTTTTAATTTTGGCAACTATCGTTGGTGTGATAGATAAGGACACAATTCGCGTGACCAATGATGAAGGACAAACAGCCGTAGTTAGTTTAGCTTGTATTAATATTCCAGAGACAGTGCCAAAAGCTGACCGTGTAGCTGCAACCGCAAGAGTTAAGGAATTATTACCATCTGGTACTCCCATTGTCATTAGAACCAGGGGAATAACTGATCAGAAGCAGAAGCTTCCTGTTGGTGAAATTTTTGTTGATAATCGCTCAGTTAATTTGCGTTTGGTCGAAGAAGGTCAGGCGGTTGTTGATGCAGTTTATCTAGATGATTGTGATGAAAATAAAACTCAATTGTTGATAGCAGAAGCTAACGCGAAAAATAAGCGATTAGGTTTGTGGAAATATTTAAATCCACGTAATTCAAAAAATTAGCAATTCCCACAATTTACCTGAGTAATTAATCGTCTCTCATTGAGAATAAATGAAATTAATAAGTCTGATTCCGTCCAAAGGACACAGGCCAATAACTTGGTTTGTCATCGTACTTAGGGTAACGGAGAATATTAAAGGATACCCACCATTCAGACATTTCATCTTCAGGGAAGTGAAATATAAGTTTAACTTCTTTACCTTCTGGCATCATGAAGACGGTGTACAATTCGTACTTTCGACCAACGCCAGGTCGATTTCGGTCAACCCAAATATCGATGTAATCGAGTGATTCAACAACAAGACGATCTAATTTGCTAATGATATCTTCTGCTAGCTTAAGGATATTTTCAGTGGGAGGATTATCTTGATCACCAAGCACAAAACCAATTTCGTTAGTTATGTTGATAAACCAATCCCCACTATCATCTTGACGGATATCTTCTAGTTTAAGCATGGGTGAACACAAGAAACAAAAATAACGATTTGAAAAGATGATGCTGGCGAGTTAAGCTGAAAAGTGTGATGGTTTATATGTTATCAGTTTTTAATTTTTAATTGGGATCAGTTGATCAATCATCTGTCACCTGTCTAAGGAATAAGCTTTATCGATATCATTGGTAAAACTTATTGATGGATGAGGAAATTTTTTCATCAACTCTTTAACTTGTGCTGCCACTAGGGGGTGTGGGTCTTTTTGTAAATTGGGAAGAATTTCTTGGAGAACACTCTGAGAAACAGCGCTGAGGTAGGAGATTGTAGCTTCTCTCACAAAGCCTGTGGGATGACGTAAACTGACTAAAATTTCGGCGGAGTTGAGAGGAATGTGGGCTGCTTGGGCAAAATGGAAACAGCAGGCCAAGCACCAATCTGAGAGTAGATTACCCAGCATAATCAGTTGTCCGAGCCGATCGCTGATAGAATTACGTTCAGTGCGATCGCTCACAATCATCTCCTCTTCTTCAATAATTCCTGCTTCTACTAAATACTTGAGTTTTTCGGCTTCTGACCTTCTATCCAAAATATTCAGCAACAGTGGCTTACAGGATAAATTGATGGTGTGGTCTAATATTTCTAATCCTCTGGCAAAGGAAACTACAGATTGAGAACGGAGATTCATTGCTGCTGCTTGAATTCTAGACTGTGGGTAGAGTAGTTTGAGCAGAAGAAGCAAGCGATTTTTAACATCTATTTCCAGTTCTAATAATGCCTGGAGAAGTAAATGTGTAATGGTGAGTAGTCGTTCACTTTGATGATATTGGCGATAATCGAGTTTTTGAAAGTCTATATAAGCAGCGTAAATTTCCCCTAAGAATTTTAATTCTTGTTCAATCAACAATTCGACTTTATTTTCATAAAATCTGTCTACAATTTTGGTCGCTTCTGAGGGTTGGTTGATCTTCAGTAAGCTGCGGAGAATATTATCTCTACCGCTACCCCAGGACGTTTCCAGATGTGACCATAAACTTTCTCTAGCTTCCACTGTGCCGATTTGGGCAATAGTACGCCAGGCATACATCCGCACTATTTCTGGCTTGTAAATATTAGTAGCTAGTTGTAACAATAATTGAAGTCCATCATTTTCCAACTTGACCAGACAGCGCATAGCTGTAGGCCTGGTGGACTTATAGTTTAGTGCTGCTAATAAAGCAGAATAATATTCTTCTAACCGAGTAGCCGCAATCATTTCTAGCACTGTGCAGCGTACCCGCAGAGATTTATCCTGTAATAAATTGGGAATGTGACGACGTAACTCTTGTAAATAGGCTGCTTCTCGTAACGCTTTGACAGCATTGATGCGTTCCCTTTCATCTCGGTGCATCAACATTAAATTCATGGTTTTAGTAGCTGCTACTCTTTGTAAGGGTGTTCCTTGACGCAACAATAAAGCCGCAGCGGTAGCCCTGACAAGAGGATGGTGTTGAATATGTAAATATGCTTCCAGACGGACTAAATCAGGATTGGCATCTGCTAACCAAACGTAGCGCAAGGCTAAAGCAAATACTTCTGGGTCGATTTTGCCTGGTGGCTGTTCTAATATTAATCTTACGTCTGGCACATATAAGGGATTAGCACCACTTAACAACATGATTTCCAGGCTGTGACACTGTAAATCTGTTGGTAACTTGATGAGTAGGGGAGCTAAGATTTGGGCAGCCCCTTGAGGATCTATTTGGGCTAAAAGTTCTAAACAAGAACGTTTATCTGCTTCGCTACCTTTTTCTGCTAAGGCTTTAACTACACCCTGTTTGAATACCCGCAGACCGACATTAGCAGCACTAAGTTCTCCCCGTTCTGCACTTAATACTAACAGGTCTACATAGCGCGATCGCAATTGCCAAACTACTTTTAAACAAGTGGCAGCTACAATCACTGTCTCTGCTAGAAACACCCATTTTTGCATGGGTGGGGGCAGAAATTTGCCAGAAACAATCAAGGTAATAAAAATAAGTAATCCTGTAAACCCAGAAGCGATAGCATCAGCTGTTCCGCCTGATAGGGTCTGCATCCAACTGCGAATTCGCTCAGGAATGGGCTGATAAAGGGCAGGGCCGCTACTAATTACAAATGTATAGCGTAGGAGTTCATCACAAAATTTCAGCCCGATTAAACCCCAAAAAAAGCTTCTCTCTTGAAAACCGGGGATAAAATGGGACAGGGCGATCGCTCCAGGTACAATAAAGCCAACGGTAATAGGTAGCAATCCCGCTGTAAAAAATACCCCCACCCTTTCAATCAAACGACTGGAAATAAACCACTGAGTCAATAATTCACATAACCCCACAATTCCACCAAACAAACCCAAAAACCCAGCTAAGTCTTGATTGCCTAAATTAGAATTCAGTTCTCGCAAATACTGGAAGTCTATTAATAAGCCAATGACTTGCAGCATGGCCACAAAGGCAAATAACTGAAAAGCATAACGCTTTAACGGTGTTTGTAAGCGGCGATGACGAGAAGATTGGTCGTCTCCACTGAGTCTTTGGGGGGTATCAGGAAAAGCCTTGCGATAGTTATAGGTTAAATAAAATAAAATTGCTGAACCGAAGATAATGACAATACAGGAAACCAGCAGCACCTTATCCAGTTTGGCAAATTGCACCAGCCAAGACAAACTAAAGCCACTAATTACATCTGCCACTAACAAACCACTACTAACCAGTGGGTAAGTACGCTTAATTTCCCGAATATTGAACAGCTGATTGGCAACAATCGAAGTGTTGATGTCATTCACTACATAAAAAGCATCAACCCACAGCCGCAGCAGAAAGACGACAATAAAAGTCAGGTAGGGAATATGTACTCCCCCACGCAATAATACCAATAAGAATAAAGGAGTGGCCATGCAGGGTGCAATCGCTACAATCACCCAACGCAATGGAAAAATTTTCTGTAACCACGAATATAGAACAACTAAACCCGTACCAATTCCCGCACTAGCAATGTAAATCCATGGTAACTGTCCAGCACCGTATTCATCCAAAAACATCGCTACGGTACTATCTTCTGCCCACCGCAATCCCACAGATACAGTAGTATAGAAACCAAACATCATCCAAGTGCGCTCAACTTCCTCCGGTCGGAGATTTACCCACTGAAGCAGTTGTTTAATAGCACCTCTATTGGCAGTAAACCAGTGATTCTTTAGTTCCATGTAGTTTTACTTTCTGGGGTAATCACAGTGCAATGGGCAAGTAGCACCAGTCACAGTTGCTCAATAGCAAAAATCCTGAACAACTGAGTATTATCTTTCCCACTCAGGTGTCAGGACTATCGTTTTTAGATAAATTTACACTAATTTCACAGTGATGACCGCCAGAACTATGAAAAAAGTACACACCCTTAGAGTTACTTAACAAAAGGTATACCTATTTCATCAATCACGCACTCATCCTTATTGTCATAGACAAGTTTGGTGAACTATTAGACTTGCATATTCCCGAACAGTAAAATTTTAATGGGGTGGACTCCATAGCCCACCCTCACTATCCAACCTAAAAGTACATCAGCTTACTTCTTTGGTGACAGTAGCATCATCATATTTCTGCCTTCCTTCTTCGGCGCTTGCTGCACTTCACCAAATGGTTCTAGGTCAGTTGCCATTCGTTTTAGCAAGTCCTCAGCTAAATCGCTGTGTTGAATTTCTCGACCTCGGAACATTACAGTCGCTTTGACTTTATCACCATCTTTCAAAAAGCGTTCTGCTTGCTTCACACGGACATTATAATCGTGCTCTTCAATTTTGTAGCGCATCTTCACTTCTTTCACATCAGCCGTGTGCTGCTTCTTCCTGGCTTCCCGCGCTTTCTTCTCCTGCTCAAACTTGTATTTCCCATAGTCCATAATCCGGCATACCGGAGGGTCAGCTTTGTCACTGAGTAGCACCAGGTCTAGTTCCTTTTCCTCAGCCAGTTGTAATGCTTCTTGTGGAGGCATAATTCCCAACTGAGCACCATCAGTGTCAATCACCCGAATTTTCGGGAAGCGAATACGTTCGTTAATTTGGGGCAGATCGCGAGTTCTTTTCTTCTCAATCACAGGCATTATGATTAGTGGGAGCTTCTTTAGTTAATATTTGGGCTTGGTCTTGATTTATGTGTTTTGGGTTAGTATGCCAATCAAGGCAAAATATCCAGGTCACTGAACAATCAACAAAAGGTTTGCATTTCTAGGGTAGCTAATCCATAAAGTATTTGTCTGCAATGTTGTATTTGTCATTCTACTCACTTTGAGATAATTTCCCTAAAATAGTTAATCTAAATTACATATCAGGGGGAAATATTAAGTATTGTGACAATTATCAGTCAATACATTTACAGTTCAACTCACGCCTAAGTCCTTCCTAGAATAGCAAGATTTCACTAGGAATAGCAGCCGTAAAACGAAATGTAACATATTCAATTACATAAACATTCCTAACTAGATCATCAATAGGAGGCAAAGGTGACAACTGCGGTAAATTGGCAGCAGCGCGTTGGTAATCAAAGAGACTGGGTGTGGCGTGGCTGGCAAATTCGTTACACCTACATCCGTCCTTATGCACATCACCAGTCAGCAACCCCTTTAATTTTGCTCCATGGCTTTGGTGCTTCCATTGGTCATTGGCGACATAATTTAGAAGTATTAGGTGAAACTCATACAGTCTACGCATTAGATATGCTTGGTTTCGGTGCTTCTGAAAAAGCTGTCGCTAATTACAGTGTAGAACTATGGGTAGAACAGGTCTACGAATTTTGGCAAACATTTATCCGCCAGCCAGTGATATTGGTAGGTAATTCTAACGGTTCCCTCATTTCTTTAGTTGCCGCTGCTACCCATCCAGATATGGTTAAGGGAATAGTGATGATGAGTTTACCAGATCCCTCCATCGAGCAAGAAGCTATCCCGGTTTTTTTACAGCCATTGGTGACAGCAATTAAAAGAGTAGTGGCTTCAGGAGTAATTTTAAAACCCATCTTTTATTTTGTTCGTAAGCCCAGTGTATTGAGACGTTGGGCAGCTTTAGCCTACGCTAACCCAGAAGCAATTACAGATGAACTCATTGATATTTTAGCTGGGCCTCCCCAAGACCGAGGTTCTGCCCGTGCTTTTAGTGCCCTTTTTAAAGCGACCATCGGCATGAACTTTAGCCCCAGTGTCAAGAAAATTTTGCCAAATTTAACAATTCCCATGCTGTTAATATGGGGGCAAAAAGACCGATTTGTTCCCCCTGCACTCGCTAGCCAATTTGCCCAGTACAACGAAAAATTGGAATTACTTTATTTACAGGATGTTGGTCACTGTCCCCATGACGAAGCACCAGAACAAGTTAACGAGGTGATTTTAGATTGGATTCAAAGGTGTGTGTTTTAGAAGGGAACAGGTGATAGGTGACAGGTAACAGGTAACAGGGGACAGGTGACAGAGATTTCTGTTGTCAATAACTATGGGCAATTTTATTGTGCTTCGGTAATTAAAACATGTTTCTGTAGCTTTTTGGTTTTTCACTCAATACTCACCTGTGTGGTGTCTACAGCATTAGTGCCGTTGACAGAACGGGCCACATTAACCATTTTCTTGAGAATATCTTGATTAGGAACCTTTCCTTTTAAGACTACGGTGCTGCCTGTTTGCGCTACCCACAAGGTATTAATATCATCTATTTGTGAGTCCTGGTCGAATGCTAAAGCTACTCGTTTAGCTAAACCACTTTCGTCATATTCGCCATTGAGTCCTAACCGTTCTGGGAGAATGGTCTGGGTAGCAGTGGCTGTGCTGCTAGTAGCTTGTGGTAAAGACTGCGGTTGTGGGTTTACTTGAGCGTTTTCAGATTTTTCTAAGCCAAATAATCTCTTTAACCAACCCATAACAATTTGCTCTGAATTGAATTTGTAGTTGTATCCACAACTATATAAATGGAATCAATTAGCCACCTCTACCACCGAAAATAGATTACTGAAAAAAACCTGTGGCTGAAGATATAGTTTGCAAATAAATTTTCTGGACTCACCATGCAACCATTAAGTTTAAAATAGAAATTCACACGGTCAATACAGTGTAGTAATATTTTTAACGCCGCCGTAAGTATCGGTTGGTGTTATCGCTTCCTCCCTTAGTTTCTGTTGGCGAAAATGAAACATACCCTGTCAGTGCTTGTTGAAGATGAAGCGGGGGTTCTATCCCGCATTGCTAGTTTATTTGCTCGTCGTGGCTTTAATATTGAAAGCCTTGCTGTTGGCCCAGCTGAACAGGGAGGAGTTTCCCGCATTACAATGGTAGTACCTGGCGACGATCGCGTGATTGAACAGCTCACCAAGCAGCTATATAAGTTAGTCAATGTGCTGAAGGTACAAGATATTACGGAAACTCCTTGTGTAGAGAGAGAGTTAATGCTGTTGAAGGTGAATGCAACCAGCAGCAATCGCGCAGAGGTAATTGAATTATCTCAAATTTTCCGGGCCCGCGTGGTGGATGTGGCAGAAGATTCCCTGACTTTAGAAGTTGTGGGTGACCCTGGTAAAATGGTAGCGATCGTTCAAGTCCTACAAAAATTTGGTTTGCGAGAAATTGCTCGAACTGGGAAAATAGCTCTCACCCGCGAATCTGGAGTGAATACTGAATTGTTGAAGTCTTTAGAAGCAAAGGTCTATTAATTAGAACTCCCAAGTTATGAGTTCAGAATAATAGTTGAATTGGGAATAAACTGTGGCAGTATGTGCATAGAGCTATCAATGATGATAGTAAATGTAATTTTTCTGCAATTTCCCTTTTGCTTTCTGAATAATCACCTTATTCACGCTTACGGGTGTTCTCAAAGATTTCTCAATGGGATGGGTGCGTTCATTACGCACCCTTAATATTAAAAAATGACCATTTATAGCATTGTTCTAAGTACAGGACAAAAATCTGTTTGCAACTTCAAAATGACTGCTATGTTAACGATGAAAAGTACAACTAATCGCTAATTGGGCATGATGAACTAATGTTTCTTGTTCTAGCATAGATACAAGATATTGTGGTGTTGATGCAAGTAAATTATCGATTCTTTGTTTTGCTTGTTCTACCACTTGTGCATCTAGACTACCATTCTTCAAGGAACTAACAAAATCATTAGCTATTTGATATGTTCTTTCTAAAGATGAAGAATTGATATTTCGGGAAATAATAAATAAATCACAACCAGCATGAAAAGCACGGGCTATAGTTCCCGGCTGCATAAACATATCTGAAACAGCTTTCATATCTAAATCATCAGAAACAACCACACCAGAAAAATCCAATTCTTTCCGCAAAATTTGATTTAAAATCACTTTGGATAATGTGGCTGGAACTGCGGGGTCAATTCGAGGAAACAAAATATGCGCCGTCATAATTAACGGTATTTGTTCATTAATTAATGTTTGAAAAGGAATTAATTCTCGCTGGTGTAATTGTTCAACATTGCTATTCAAGATCGGTAATTCTAAATGTGAATCTTGTCTAGTATCTCCATGTCCAGGAAAGTGTTTTGCACAACCTAAAATACCTCCTTCCTTTAATCCTTGATAATATTCTCTTACACCTTGACTAGCGGTTTCTGGGGTAGTTCCGAAAGAACGAGGGCCAATAATCGGGTTTTGAGGATAGGAGAAAATATCAGCAACAGGGGCCCAAGAAAGGTTAATGCCTAATGATTTTAATTCTAAGGCTGTTGCTTTTGCGACTGCACGGGCTTGGGATTGTAACAAATAGGCGTGGGGAAAACGAGTAATAGGTAAAGGTGTGCGTACAACCCTTCCCCCTTCATGGTCTAAGGTGGTGAAAATGAATTCGCGTTCGCTATATTGACGAATATCATCAATTAAATTTTTAAAGCTTTCTAACCAAGCTGAATATGGCACACCATCAAGAAAGTTTTTGGCGAAAAAGATGACTCCAATGGGTTTTAATTCACTTAAGGCTCGTTTATCATCATCGCTTAAAGTTGTTCCAGAAATACCAAGAATCAAGTGATTACCAAAACGTTGCAAGTCCTGGGATATTTGCATAAATGTATTACCAACCACAAGAAAGATAGACTGTAATAATACACCTAATGCTTGGAAATTTCTGGTAACGGTAGTTTTAGTTATAGTCTAATACTGGAGTTGGGTTTTTAGTAGTTAAACCTGGTTGTGGAGATGAGGTTGGTTGATTTAAGGTGATTTGCGGGTGACTGGGTTGCAAAACTAAGGCTTCATAGGGTATGACTCCAGTTGTTTCGCTGCCAAGGACACGGGCTGCTGCCATTGATAAATCTAATGATCTAGGGGAAATATAGGGGCCACGGTCATTAACACGCACAATGACAGTTTTACCATTGAGTAAGTTCTTCACTTTTAAATAAGTGTTAAATGGTAGGGAACGATGGGCAACTGTCAGTTCATATTGGTTATAGATTTCACCATTGGCTGTGAGTTTGCCATGAAAACCATCTCCATACCAAGAGGCAAAACCAGTGATTTTGGTAGGGGAAGGCTTGACACCATACATGGCCATTTGGCCTTGTGATAATGTGAGTGGTTGTTGATTAAATGCTAGACGCAAATTGTTGGCCCAGTCAATTGCTAAGAGTTCGTTGTTGATGTTGAGTTGATTAGCTATTTCTGGTTCAATAATCAATAGAGGGCGATCGCCTAACATGATAGCAGGTGAATTACCAACTAAACCTGGCCGCAACTGTCGAGGATCTAATTTTGATACTTGCAGTAGCTGTTGTAAATTTTTGTGAATATTTGTAGCGGTGGTTTCATCAGGTAAACTTGTAAATAACTGATTATTCAGCCATATTTGATAAGTTTGATGTTGACGATGGAAGATCAGGAGTAAAGAACCGTTAGCAGTCGAAGTCGCCACAATGGGAGAATTGATTTGACTCAAGACCCCTTGGAGAGATTGCAAAAATTGTGGCGGACATAATGTTTGTGGTTTAACTTTTGACTGGTTAAAAGTAAGTGGTAGAAGCCCAGCGACTACTTTCAAACTTGGTTGAGCAATGAGCACCTCTGGCAGATTTGCACATAATCCACTCTTATTATCTGTCGTCAATTCTTGAAAAGAATGAAGGGGAGATGGATTCAGTTGCTTTGGTGACAAATAATTGATTTTTTCTAATTGCAAAAATTTTTGCCATTGAGCAATAGGTAAAGTTGTTAGAGTTTGAGGAATTACACCTCCTGAAAGTTGGTTTATATTTGTAGACATGGAAGGATTAAGGATGAAGCTTTCGTTTAAAAACAAAAAGCTACCCATCCAGGATGTAATCCCTATAATTACCTTGGATATCATATCTTGTTTATCTTTTTGGTAGATGCTTACTGTTGCACAGAAGCTAGTAAACTCCAGTTGGGTTAAAAATGGGAGTTAAAAAATGGAAATTTCGCTGGTATTTATGAAATGTTTTTTATCAGATTTAACGGTAAATGCGACTAAAACCGTCAGGGATCATCATATCTTGAATTGAATCACTGCTTTTCACAAATAAAACTTTCAAATCTAGTGATTGCTATTATTCTTATTTCTATTTAATTTTCTTATGAACAAATGGGAAATTGTACAAAAAACTCATATAAATTGTCTAAATGCAAGTGTATATATACGTATTTATAGGCAAACTTTATTAAAGTTTTATAGTTTTGTAGAAATTAAATTTGCCTGTAAAAGCCAGTGACAAATAATACCAATTTAACCCAAGTGTAGAAAAAATTTGAGTTAACAATGAACTCCATTCAGACTGTCTATGATCTGGGAGCAGGAAGGTATTGTCTGCTTTTTCGGGAAGGGATTCGACAATTGCCGCCAAATGTAACGGAATGCAACGTATAATGAGAACGACAAAACGATTAAGAAATATTGAAGAACAGTAGGTTTAAATGCGAGTAGCGAACACGAAGTGCAGCGTAGCTATCGCCGGTGCTGGTCTAGCAGGACTTTCCTGCGCGAAATATCTTGTAGATGCAGGTTATACTCCCATTGTCTTAGAGCGTCGGGATGTATTGGGTGGTTTGGTAGCAGCTTGGAAAGATGCTGACGGCGACTGGTACGAAACTGGTTTGCACGCCTTCTTTGGGGCATACCCCAATATGCTGCAATTACTCAAAGAATTAGGCATTGAAGACCGACTCCAGTGGAAAGAACATACTCTGATTTTTAACCAACCCGATAAGCCAGGAACACTATCACGTTTTGACGTTCCTGATATACCCTCTCCGTTTAATATCATTGCCTCGATTCTCCGCAACAACGATATGTTGACGTGGGAGCAAAAAATTCGCTTTGCCATTGGCTTGTTTCCAGCCATCGTACGTGGTCAAAAGTATGTAGAGGAGATGGACAAGTACAGCTTCGCCGAATGGTTAGAAAGGCAAGGTATTGGTGAGCGGGTAGCCAGTGACGTGTTTATCGCTGCTTCTAAGGCGCTAACCTTTATCAATCCTGATGAAGTTTCCTCGACAATTTTATTAACAGCCCTCAATCGTTTTTTACAAGAACGCTACGGTTCCAAAATTGCCTTTTTGGATGGTTCTCCCACAGAACGTCTATGCCAGCCGATTGTAGATTATATTACCGAGCGCGGTGGACAAGTGAGGCTGAATGCGTCCTTGAAAGAAATTTTGCTCAACCCTGATGGTACAGTGAAAGGGTTCTTATTGCGTGGTGCAAATGGCGAAGCAGATGAAGAAATAACGGCAGACTTTTACGTATCAGCCATGTCGGTTGACCCATTAAAAGTCATGTTGCCAGAACCTTGGAAGCAGATGGAATTTTTCCAAAAGCTAGAAGGTTTAGAAGGTGTACCAGTCATCAACCTACATCTATGGTTTGATCGCAAATTAACAGAGATTGACCATCTATTATTTTCGCGATCGCCTCTCCTCAGCGTTTATGCTGATATGAGTAATACTTGTCGGGAATATGCCAACCCTGACCGCTCCATGCTGGAATTAGTTCTCGCTCCCGCCAAAGATTGGATTAGCAAATCCGATGAGGAAATTGTTGGTGCGACTATGGCCGAGTTAGAAAAACTCTTTCCCGATCACTTTACCGGAGACAACCAGGCAAAACTGCTGAAATTCCAAGTTGTCAAAACGCCGCGTTCAGTTTACACAGCGACCCCTGGTCGTCAACAGTACCGCCCACCCCAAAAAACGCCGATCCCTAACTTCTTCTTAAGTGGAAGTTACACCATGCAACGGTATCTCGGTAGTATGGAGGGAGCCGTACTTTCTGGTAAGCTAACAGCACAGGCGATCTCGGAAGCACTACCGGTAGCAAATTCCTCTAACCTGCAAACGCTAACTCGACCGCCCGCAACGAATGCTGCAACTGCCTGATTCCCCCCCACGCATGAAAACGCTGGTCTCTGTAGACGAGTCCTACAAACTTTGTCGAGAACTCACCGCTAAGTATGCCAAGACTTTTTACCTGGGTACTTTGCTGATGAGTCCGGCAAAGCGTCAATCTGTTTGGGCAATCTATGCTTGGTGTCGCCGTACAGATGAATTAGTTGATGGGCCTGCATCTGCTATCACTACCCCAGAAACCTTAACTCTGTGGGAAAAGCAGCTAGAATCGATTTTCGCAGGCCATCCCTTAGACAATTATGATGTGGCTTTAGTCGATACTATCCAGCGCTTTCCCCTTGATATTCAACCCTTTCGGGATATGATCGCCGGTCAGGAAATGGACTTGTACCGCAGTCGCTATGAAACCTTTGAGGATTTATATCTCTACTGCTACCGAGTCGCTGGCACTGTGGGCTTAATGTCTACAACGATTATGGGTATAGATAAAAGCATCTATACTGCCCCCTGGCATCGGCAACAAGAACCATATCTGCCCACAGAAGAAGCGATCGCTCTAGGAATTGCCAATCAACTGACCAACATTCTTCGGGATGTAGGCGAAGATGCCCGTCGAGGTCGCATCTATATTCCCTTAGAAGATTTGGCAAAATTCAACTACACCGAGCAAGACTTCTTTAAAGGCATAGTAGATGACCGATGGCGTTCCCTCATGCGCTTTGAAATCGAACGCGCCCGCCAATTTTACGCCCAAGCAGACAAGGGAATTAGCTACCTAGCCGCCGATGCTCGTTGGCCTGTATGGTCAGCATCCATGCTATATGAGCAAATTTTAGATGTGATTGAGCGCAATGATTATGATGTGTTCAGTCAGCGTGCTTATGTCAGGCAATTGCAAAAATTACGCACCTTGCCCAAAGCTTGGATGCGATCGCAAGTCCTGTAGGATGATTAGTCAGTAGTCACGGATTCAGTCAACTTTCATCAACAACTGACAAATGACTATTGACTAACTCAAAATTGTTTGCTAACATTATTATCCATGACCTCTGGAGAGGTGGCTGAGTGGTCGAAAGCGGCAGATTGCTAATCTGTTGATGGAATCGTAAGGTCCATCCGAGGGTTCGAATCCCTCCTTCTCCGTTTGATTTACGTCTATTATCTGATGGTGAACAATAGCTTTCACCAATTTTTTCACCACTTTGGTGATTTTAAATTATTTTTACCCATAGACTCAAAAACAGTCCTGAGTGATATAGCAATGGACATAACGGTTAGGACATTAACTAACACTAAAACCGAGACAGCCAAAGGCTTCTAGCACTGTCACCCCGTTCGCGGAGCGTGGCGTTAGCCATAGGGGTGCGCCAGTCGCTCATGGGGGAAACCCCCAAGACCGCGCTGGCTTACCTGTCACCTGTTAACTGTCACCTGCTATAACTGCGGTTTCAATACTGCGCCGTAGTTAATCATTCTCGTCAGAGTAGACCCAAGGATGGGAAGAAGAACGCAGAAATTAGGACTCTTACCAGAATTCCTCATTATCCAATGATTGCATTTCGTGAAAAACAGGGCAAAATTGGCAACATCACTCAGTAAAGTCCTAAATCAGGGATTATACTTTCATTTCCAAAGTGTAATGTTATTATTTAACCTTTGGAGCCTTGAACCATACCAAGCTAAACTGACACGAAACTTACACTTGAGTGTATGTCTTGATGTTCAAGCTCCTTAATCTTAGAGGAGTGGAAGGAATATATGCCAAAATTTAGCGTCGCCCTAGCTTTAAGTGTGGCTACCATCGCCAGCGGCTTCTTTTTAGCTGCTTGTGATAACAGCAGCACCACCAATAACACCGCTACCAATGGTCAAGCTACCACGGCCAGTAATACCAGCAGCACAACTAGTGGTGCCAAAGGGTTAAAAATTGGTAGTTTGTTACCAACTACTGGTGACTTAGCCTCCATCGGTCAACAAATGGTTGGTTCAGTTCCCTTACTAGTTGAGACAGTCAATGCTTGTGGGGGAGTCAATGGAGAAAAAGTTAGTCTAGTGGAAGTAGACGACCAAACTGACCCTAAAGCAGGTGCAGCAGGTATGACCAAGCTGGCAACTTTAGATAAAGCAGCTGGTGTAGTTGGTTCCTTTGCTAGTAGTGTTTCAACCGCCGCAGTTTCCATTGCTGCACAAAACAAAGTCATGCTGGTTTCCCCTGGTAGCACCAGCCCTGTCTTTACAGAAAAAGCCCAAAAAGGTGATTATAAAGGTTATTGGGCGCGGACTGCTCCCCCTGATACCTATCAAGCATTAGCTTTAGCCCAACTTGCTAAGAAAAAAGGTTTTAAACGAGTATCCACAGTCGTAATTAATAACGACTATGGGGTTGGTTTTGAAAAAGCATTTGTTCAAACTTTTGAAAAATTAGGTGGAACTGTAGTTAATAAAGATAAGCCTGTTCGTTACGACCCCAAAGCCCAAACCTTTGAAACAGAAGCAGCCGCAGCTTTTGCAGGTCAACCTGAAGCAGTATTAGCTGTGATGTATGCCGAAACTGGTAGTTTGTTCCTCAAAGCTGCCTACCAGCAAGGATTAACCAAGGGTGTACAAATCATGCTGACTGATGGTGTGAAGTCTCCTAGTTTCCCTGAACAAGTGGGTAAAGGTAGCGACGGTAAATATATTTTATCTGGCGCTATTGGTACAGTTCCTGGTTCCAGTGGTAAAGGTTTAGAAGCCTTCAATAAGCTGTGGCAAGAGAAAAAAGGTGGTACACCAGGAGAATATGCACCCCAAGCCTGGGATGCTGCTGCTTTATTAGTCCTAGCAGCCCAAGCAGCTAAGGACAATACAGGTGTAGGCATTGCTAGCAAAATTCGGGAAGTAGCGGCTGGTCCTGGTACAGAAGTCACAGATGTATGTGAAGGGTTGAAGTTGCTCAAAGAAGGTAAAAAGATTAATTACCAAGGTGCTAGCGGTGATGTAGATGTGGACGCTAACGGCGATGTGGTTGGTGTCTATGATGTATGGACTGTGGGAGATGACGGCAAAATCAAGGTAATTGATAAAGTTAGTCCTAAATAATCTCAGGGGACAGGTAGGGTGAGGGAATTACTTTCCTATTCCCTCCTACCTATCACCTATCTGCTAGGTTATTAAAACCCACTGAAGTTGTAACCAACTCCAAATAACACGCCAACATCGGTTTTATCGAAAAATCCAGCATTGACGGCAGCTGTAGCTGTAAATCTGTTGTTGAGAGGAACATCGATACCGCCAGTAACTAATACCGCAGTTTCTGAATTATCACCAGTCTTAATAGCTGCACCAACTCCTACATAGGGAGCGATGGGTAGCGGTTCACTGAAGGGGTCTCCTAAAGACTGGAAGGAAAAGTCATAGGTAACAGGAACGAGAAATACTGTATCATCACCCAAGATGGCTGATGGTCTGACGGAAAAGTTTCTGGTAAAACCAATTTTACTGATGACTGTGAAGTTACCATCTGACAAAGCAGAAGATTCACCAGTTATACCAATATTGCCACCAACACCAAGGTAACTGCTACCGCCACGGGTAGCTCCACCAACTTCAATATCTGATTGTGCGATTTGATTGCTTGAGGGTTGAGCAGTTGCACTGGGAAGTTCAGAGTTTAACATTGCTGACGAGGTGGCTGTTGTGCCTGGAATAGGAGTCACAACACCATTGATGGTTGGTGTTTCAGCAGATGGGGTAGTTTGGGCTGTTGCTGGTAAGCTACTACTGGCTACTGCTAAAGCGGCAAGACTCGACAAGCAAATAAAATTTTTAGACGGAAACATAGTATTCACATTCACTCCCAAAAAAATATACGGATGCAACAGATGAATAATGTCTGTTGTCTTGAAGCTGAAAAATTTGAGCAATACTGGAAATTTAGCATCAAAAAATCGCTTTTTGCATCTTTATTTTGACGTATTACTAGAGTTTTGGCAGGATATTTTGGTGGACAGATGCAAAACTTTGATGGAAGGCTACAGAAGAAGTTGATACACCAGAGGAGTTGAAGCGGCAAACCCTTGTTTGCTAAGATTTGCCATACAAAAACATTGAATCAAGGCAACTCTGCATCACTATGGCAACATCTGCAATTGATAATCAAGACGCAGCAGCTATTCAAGCCGCAAGAGAAGGGGTTGCTGTGTATAATCGCTCCCACTGGGGACGTATTCGAGTTTCTGATGCTGACCGTCTCCGCTTTTTACACAACCAAAGTACCAACGATTTTCAACGTCTCCAACCTGGTCAAGGCTGTGATACTGTGATGGTGACATCCACAGCCCGAACGATTGATTTGGTGACTGGTTATGTGTTAGATGATGCGGTTTTACTGTTGGTTTCCCCTAATCGTTGTCAGTTCCTGATGGAATGGTTAGACCGCTATATCTTTTTTGCCGATCAGGTGGTGTTAACGGATGTGACTGCTGAAACTGCTACTTTTAGCTTGGTAGGGATTGATAGCGATGTAATTATAGAAAAATTGGGTGCGGGTTCACTAATTGGTCAACCCTACGGTAGTCATATCACCATTGAGGGAGTGATTTTTGCTGTAGGTAGTGGTTTAGCGTCTCCTGGATATACCCTGATTCTCCCTGTTACCGAGCAACCGAAATTGTGGGAACGCATTTTAGAATTAGGGGCAATTGAATTGAGCGATCGCGCCTGGGAAATGTTGCGAATATTACAAGGTCGTCCGGCTCCAGATTTAGAACTAACCGACGATTATAACCCTCTAGAAGTTGGCTTATGGCAGACTGTTTCTTTTAATAAAGGTTGTTACATCGGTCAAGAAACTATTGCTAGACTAAACACTTATAAAGGTATTAAACAATACCTTTGGGGGATTAAACTAAGTGGTAATGTTGAACCTGGCACAACTATTCAAGTGGGAGAAGAAAAAGTTGGGAAACTGACTAGTTATACACAAACTCCCGATGGTCACTTTGGACTAGGTTACATTCGCAGCAAAGCTGGTGGTGTAGGTTTAAAAGTCCAAGTAGGAGAAATTCCCGGAGAAGTGGTTGCAGTTCCCTTTGTTTCCCATGAATATCCGAGTTAATACACTTTTTTGGTCATAATTTTCGAGCTACAGCTTCATCTATTACCCATTTCACTCCTTGGCAAAACTCATCTATCCAAGAAGCTAAACTTCGGGCATTGGTTTGTGGTGCAAAAGTCGATTCTCTAGGATGATTAGCCGGTGATATCAACTCAGGTTGATGAGGAATGATTTTTGTTTCTGGGCAAAAGTTATTCACCTCTTTTTTTACTTGCAAACCATTGCTTTGAGGAGCGTTATTGAGTCGAATTGAAGTATTTGTTAATGGTTGGTTAATTTTACTTTCCTTAAGCTGATTACCAATATTAATTGGGCAATTAGTCACGGATTGGGAAACATAAGAAATAGGTATGTACAGTTGGGATAAATTTTGATAATTAGATTTCGTTTTTACTAGAGGATAAACTTTTGTTTCTTTTACAACGCTATTTACTGATTTTTCTGCTATCAACATCCTTCTAGGAAAAACTGGAACATTTGATAAAGTGTGAATTTCCTGTTCTTCACTAGTTTCTATATTCCCTACAATATTTGGTTGTTCCTCCTGCTGTTCGTAGGAATTATTAAAAGATGAAATAATTTGTGATTGATTCTGCCCTTGAATTTGGTTTTCCAGCACACAATCTTGTGATGAAAGTAAATGTAACTCTTCTTCAGGATTAAAATTCAAACCCAAGGCAGCGACAATTTCATCAGGATTATTATTTAACTCTAAAATAAAAGCGAGGATGTCATCGAATTGGTTTTCTAAAACTGATAAGGTTGCCAAAATGTAACCAGATGAAGGACGACGTACACCTTCATAGGTATGCCAAACTCTCATTTTAGCTAGCCAAGAACGATTTTCTTCATAGTAACTTAGCCACTGCATTTTTAATCTGGGGCGTAGCTGTTGAATGTCCATCACTTGCCTCATCTCAGTGAATAAAAATGTAGATTTTTAATATCTGTAATTAGCTGAATCATCGGGGATGAAAACGATGATAAAGCATTGGTTTAACTATTTGACCACCTAACAAATGTTGTTCTACAAGTACAGCTACTTCTTGTGGTTGCACCCTGCTATACCACACCATGTCTGGTAAAACTAACACCATCGGGCCATTCCCACATTGACCGAGACAAGCACTAGCTGTAACTGTCACATCAGGAATGGAGAAAGCCTGAAAAGCAGCTAAAACTGCTGCTGAACCTTGCTTTTTACAGGTGCGATTTTGGCACACCCGCACACACCGATGGATATTTGTCATGGGTTTTTACCATTTGGTGGAGGAGATGTGATAGGGAATAGGGAACAGGTTACAGGTTACAGGTTACAGAAGAAAAAGAGTGAATTGCATTCTTCTCTTCCTTCTGTTCGCGAAGTGTGCCGTAGGCATACTCCTGACCTTCTGAACTTCTGAACTTCTGAACTTCTGAAAATTACCAATCACCAGATAAGCCTTTTTCCGCTAACCATTGATGGTTAAATATCCGAGATTGATAGCGAGAACCACTGTCACACAAAATGGTGACGATGGTATGGCCTGGCCCCATCTGTTTTGCTAAAGCCACTGCTGCTGCAACGTTAATCCCTGTGGAACCACCCATCAATAGACCATCCTGACGTAGCAATTGGTACACTACTCGTAAAGCTTCTTTGTCATCTATTTGGATCGCATCATCCGCAGGTGCTCCTTCCATATTGGCTGTGATGCGACTATTACCGATGCCCTCAGTGATAGAATTGCCTTCTAACTTGATTTCACCGGTTTTGATATAACTGTATAGCCCGCTACCCATTGGATCAGCAACAACACATTTAATGGCTGGATTTTTTTCTTTGAGATACATTGCTACACCAGCAAATGTACCACCAGTACCAGTTGCTGCTACCCATCCATCTATTTTACCTGCTGTTTGTGTCCAAATTTCTTGACCTGTAGTTTCGTAGTGAGCGCGACGGTTGGCTAAATTATCGAATTGGTTAGCCCAGATAGCGTTGTCCATTTCTGCCGCGATTCTACCGGAAAGTTTCACGTAGTTGTTTGGGTCTTTGTAGGGAACCGCAGGAACTGGACGAACTTCTGCACCTAAGGTTGTTAGTGCGTCTATTTTTTCCTGGGATTGGGTGTTGGGGATAATAATCAGGCATTTATAGCCTTTGGCGTTGCAAATATGCGCTAGTCCAATTCCGGTATTTCCCGCAGTACCTTCGACAACTGTTCCACCTGGTTTGAGTAGACCTTTTTCTTCTGCGTCTTTGATGATGTAGAGTGCTGCACGGTCTTTGACTGAACCACCGGGATTTAAGAATTCAGCCTTAGCTAGGATTTCGCAACCTGTTTCTTCGCTGAAGCTATTTAAGCGAATGAGGGGGGTGTTGCCAATGGTGCCAATAAAACCGTGTTTAATATCCATATGTTAATTTTCCTAAAGTCTCCTCAATAAAATTTTGACCTATAAGGAGAACAAGCTTAAAAAAATGTAAATAAATGAGATTTGGGAGGTCAGGACTTACGCAGAAGTAGGGCAAATAATGGGAAAGCGTGCAGCGAAGCAGGCCGCAGTACGGGAAAGTAATGGGATCTTGCGTAAGTCCTGTGGATTATGCCAGGTGTTGTTGAACTTGAGAAACTAATTCCTCTGTCCAATAGTTGGCTAGTTGGGCATCAGCTGCTTCTACCATGACACGAATCACAGGTTCTGTACCGGATGCTCTCACTAAGATTCTGCCAGTATCACCCATTGCAGCTTCAGCTTGAGCGATCGCTTGTTGTAATTGTAGGCAATTTTGCCATCCTAAACGTCTTTCTCTATCTTCAACTCGGACGTTGCGTAATAGTTGCGGATAGGTCTGAAAGCTTTGGTCTACCATTTCTCCCAAGGTCAACCCGGCTTCTTTGACTACGGCAGCTACATGCAAAGCTGTTAATAGTCCGTCACCAGTCAAACCGTAATGACGACACAGAATATGGCCTGATTGTTCTCCCCCTAACATACACCCAGTTCGTAGCATTTCTGCCTGTACGTATTGGTCTCCTACGGCAGTGCGAATGAGTTTACCCCCTACTTGTTGCCAAGCTTTCTCAAAGCCTAAATTGGCCATGACGGTGGAAACAATTAGGTTATCGGGGAGTTGTTGTTTTTGTTGTAAATGGCGACCCCAAAGGTAGAGAATGTAATCACCGTTGACTGGTCTACCTGTATTATCTACAGCCAAAACTCTATCGGCATCACCATCAAAAGCGAAACCAATATCAGCTTGATTTTCAATGACTGCGGCTTGGAGAATATCTAGATGAGTGGAACCACAATTAACGTTGATGCGATCGCCATCTGGGGCATTATGTAAACAGACCACATCTGCACCCATCTGTTGAAACACTGAAGGTGCTAAACCAACGGCTGCACCCCAAGCTAAGTCTAAAACTATCTTTAATCCCGTTAAGCCAGACTGTTGCAAGGGTTGCTGGAGTGCTTGGGCATAATTATTAACTAATTCTGGCCGTGAGTAATGCCGACCGCATTTTTCCACACTTTTAGTAGATGATATTTTACCCCGCAAACCCCCTTCAATTTCTGCCTGTAGGACTTGGGGTAACTTCAGACCATCTTCGCCGAAAATCTTAATTCCGTTGTCTTCTGGTGGATTGTGGCTGGCGGAAATCATCACTCCACCAATGGCATTAGTTTTACTAACTAGATAGGCAACACTGGGAGTAGGACACAAACCCAAATACCAAACCTCTAACCCTGCTGCCGTTAAGCCAGCACTCAAAGCCATTGCCAGCATATCACTAGAGTTGCGAGAATCCTGTCCCAGAATTATCGGGCCTGATTGAGTGGCATGATTACGTAAAACAATTCCTGCCCAAAAACCAATTTGCATAGCTAAGGGCGCACCTAATAATTCTCCAACTTTACCGCGAATTCCATCTGTACCAAATAAAGGAGTTGTTGGTAAAGGTAGCAAATTAGTCGTAAAACTACTTTCGATGCCTTGTCCCCATGTTTCCGTGTCAGTATGAGAACTATTGGCAATAAATTTTTCAGTCCGAGTCATAGATGAGACCATAAATTTTAACACTCCACACAATCACACTGGAGAATAACACTTTATTTCCCTCTGAAGAAATCCAGGTAAGAGGTGGCAGGGTGTATAGCGAGAGGATTTTCTTTCATTCCTACCAGTTTGCTAGTTACTTCGTGGTAGCTCTTGATCAAAGAATTTTGACTGTATGATGTTTCGGTAAAGATATTTAATCTAATATGAATCTTTAAGTGGTAAGTTGTCAGGATGTTACAAAATTACCGAATATGTTGGGCTAAAATGTGATTATTTATTTGTGTAAAAAAATACAAGCCTGATTAACTTAAAAAATTTTAATATAAATTCTCATCAAATGGGTCTAATGTAACATCTTAATGACATTTTTTAGTCATTCCTTAATCAAAGCTCTGGTAGTTGACTTTTTAAAGTTGGGAAATTTTTAGTATGAGCAGCAATTTAGCCGCAAAACTACGTGTTGGTACAAAAAAAGCCCACACAATGGCAGAAAACGTTGGTTTTGTCAAATGCTTTTTAAAAGGAGTGGTGGAAAAGAACTCCTACCGCAAATTAGTTGCTAATTTTTACTTTATCTACTCAGCAATGGAAGAGGAGATGGAGAAGCATCGCAACCACCCCATTGTGAGTAAAATTTATTTTCCTGAACTCAACCGCAAGCATACCCTAGAGCAAGACTTAACATACTACTACGGTTACAACTGGCGTGAGCAAATTAAATTATCCTCTGCGGGTGAAGCTTATGTACAGCGTATCCGGGAAATTTCTGCCCAAGAGCCAGAATTATTAATTGCCCATTCTTATACTCGCTACTTAGGTGATTTATCCGGGGGACAAATCCTCAAAGGCATTGCCCAAACAGCAATGAACCTGTCTGATGGACAAGGTACAGCCTTTTATGAGTTTGCAGATATTAGCGACGAGAAGGGATTTAAAGCTAAGTATCGCCAAGCTTTAGACGAAATGCCTATTGATGATACTACAGGCGATCGCATTGTGGAGGAAGCTAACGCTGCCTTTGGCGTGAACATGAAGATGTTCCAAGAATTAGAAGGTAATCTCATTAAAGCGATCGGTGTTATGCTTTACAACACCCTCACTCGGAAACGCGCACGTGGTAGTACAGAATTAGCTACTGCTGAATAATGAGTTAAGCAATATTCAAAATACTCGAAATATATAGGGGTAATTTCCCTGTGATTGTTTTCTGTCCATGAAAGCAACCGGAGGGAGATTACCCCTAAATTTTGTGTTTATTATTAATTTTGCATCAGCAGTTAACAGAAAATGCAGAGAAAGAAGGAGTTAGTCTTAATCAATATCTTGTGTTTTTGTTAAGTGAAAGAAATGCTATTAAGTCTCTGAGCGTGGCAAATGTTAAGTAGAAATGTTTTGATCTAAGTTAACATTTTGGTTAAACTTTCACTTTCAAAGACTTGATGAATACTAATAGCGATCGCTAGTTAACGCATTTTTGTGAAAACAAGGCGATCGCTATTTTCATTACATTCTCAGCTTAATGAAATTAGGTTAAAATCCGAGTATTGGCAATTTTAGGGATAAAAACTAGATTATGGCAAATCCAGAGCATTTAGCAATATTAAAGCAAGGTGTAGAGGCTTGGAATAACTGGAGGTTAGAAAATCCAAATATAAGACCTGATCTGTGGGAAGCTGATCTTAAAGATACTGATTTGAGAGGATTTAACCTTGCTAATGCTATTTTTTTTCAAGCTAATCTGTACAACACTAATTTTAGGAAAGCTGACCTAAGAAATGTTTGTTTTTTTGGTGCTAGTCTTTATGACAGTAATTTTCGAGAAGTTGATCTCAGGGGATCTGATCTTAGGCGCGTAGAAATATATAATGTAGACCTGAGTGAAGCCAATCTTAGTAATGCTAATCTTAGCGAAACCACCGTCAAACATGGATGTAGTGGTATTGTCAATTTAATCAATACAAACCTAACTAATGTTAACTTGTCTTGGAGTAACTTTAGCTACTGCAATTTCAGATATTCTGATCTCAGTAGTTCAAATCTTGTAAATGCTGATCTCAATCATTGCGACCTAAGTGCATCAAATTTAAGTGAAGCTAATTTAAAAGAATCAAACTTAAATGATTCTGATATTAATAATGCTAACATTGCTAACGCTAATTTAACCAAATGTATATTAAGTGGTGCAAATCTTCAATCTGTTAATCTTACAGGTGCTTGTATAAAAGATTGGATAATTAACAGCGAAACAAAATTAGATGAAATAATTTGTAAATATCTTTATATATCTTATAATGACAAGGAGAATATTAAAACGGAACGTCGCCCTATAAATGGTAATTTTGTACCTGGAGAATTTGCCAGTTTATATAAAAAGATTATAGAAAATACAGATTTAATTATCAGCAAAATTCTTGAAAAAGATAATAATATCAATAACCAAGGAATTCAATTTTATTCAAACTCAACAATTCACACATGGGAAAATCTACGCTTTCGCTCAAAAACAGAAATCAAAATTGCTGAAGCATTAGACAGAACAGGAGTTTTATTTGTACCCAATTCCTTAGCACGACTTACCACATCTAAAGGTAGAGAAAATAAAGAAGCTGATTTTCTCATTTGTTATAACGGTAAATGGGGAGTTTTGGAAGTTGATGGGCCATTTCACACCGCACAACGCAGAGTTGAGGAACAAGAAAGAGAACGCATTTTCAAGAAAAACGGTATCAAAGTTGTAGAAAGATTTGATTCTGAAAGATGTTATAACAATCCTGATGAAGTAGTGCAGGAATTTTTCCACATGATAGAAATTGGATATTCTTAAAATAATCTGACCTCACCCCAACCCCTCTCTGACGCGGAAAGGGGCTTTTAAACTAATAATTATGAATATTAAATTAAGTATTTAAGCTAATACGTTTCAGTTAAACTAAAACCCTTTTTTTAAAACAAACCACAGAGGCACAGAGACCACAGAGAAAAGAGCTTAATAAACTATTTACAAAATTGTATTGGTATTTAAGCCTCTCCCCGTTGCGGGGAGAGGTTTAGAGAGGGGTTATTCAATATATGGTAAAATCAAATCACAAAACAACACACCAAACATGGCAACAAAAATCCCCGTTACCGTCATCACAGGCTTTTTAGGAAGTGGTAAAACTAGCCTTATCCGTCACCTTCTTCAAAACAACCAAGGACGACGCATAGCAGTATTAGTTAACGAATTTGGTGAACTGGGTATAGATGGAGAACTATTAAAATCCTGTCAAATTTGCCCGGAAGATGAAATAGAAGCAAATCAAGAAAATAATATATTTGAACTTACTAACGGCTGTTTATGTTGTACTGTCCAAGAAGAATTTTACCCGACAATGCGGGAGTTAATTAAACGCCGAGATAGTATTGATTGTATTATTATTGAAACTTCTGGTTTAGCTTTACCCAAACCTTTAGTTAAGGCTTTTCGTTGGCAAGAAATCCGCAATGCTGCCACAGTAGATGCAGTGATTACAGTGGTAGATTGTGCGGCAGTTGCAGGAGGAACATTTGCCAGTGATTTAGAGGCTATAGCTGTACAAAGACAAGCAGATGATAGTCTAGAACATGAAACACCTTTGCAGGAACTATTTGAAGACCAGCTAGCTTGTGCAGATTTAGTGATTTTGAATAAAACTGATTTAGTTGATGATAAAACTCAAGGGCAAGTAAAAGAATTAGTCAAAAATGAATTACCTAGAGAAGTGAAAATAGTCTCTAGTGATTATGGAAAGCTTGACCCATCTATTTTATTAGGATTTGAGGCAGCTGTTGAAGATAATTTAGATTCTCGTCCTAGTCATCACGATACGGAAGAAGACCATGATCATGATGAAGAAATAAATTCAACTCATGTGATATTAGACCGCACCTTTGACCCAGAAAAGCTACAAGCAACATTACAAAAACTCGCAGAACAACAAGAAATTTACAGAATTAAAGGTTTTGTTGCTGTGGCCAATAAACCGATGCGCTTAGTTATGCAGGGTGTAGGGACAAGATTTGAAAAATTTTATGACCGTCCCTGGAAGCCAGAGGAAGAAAAACAAACACGTTTAGTTTTTATCGGTCGTGATTTACAATCTTCAGAGATAGAATCTCAGTTGGTTGCTTTGTAATTTATGAATATCACAGATTTATTCAATATTGCCAATGTTTTTGTTTTGCCTTTTTGGACTTTGATGATTTTCTTACCTAATTGGAAGATTACCCGCAAAGTCATGGAATCTTATCTACCATTTGTGGTCTTAGCTGTAGCATATCTGTATTTATTTATTACGAGTATTACTCCAGAAAATGCTCAAGCTTTATCCAATCCTCAGTTAGCAGATATAGCTAGATTCTTTGCAGATGAAAAGGCTGCTGCTACTGGTTGGATTCATTTTTTGGTGTTGGATTTATTTGTGGGTAGATGGATATATTGGGAAGGACAAAAAACAGGTATTTGGACAGTACATTCTTTAGCTTTATGTTTGTTCGCAGGGCCAATAGGTTTGCTTTCCCATATTTTCACCTACTGGATTACTAAAGCATTTTTCCCTCGTCCTGAGTCCGCTGTTGTCAATTTACCAGAACAAGCTGCTTCCTCAAGCAGTAATTAGATTGATAATGCTAATGGGATTAACTCATTAGCATTACTAGCGAGTCTATTAATTACTTCTATAGTTTGCATCTAACCAGCAACGTGGTAATTGTTCACCAGAGGGAAAAACTAAATTTTCTTTTTGATAAATATCTGTTTCTTGTTCTTCCTGTCCTTCTTGGTCTTGGGCATGAATTGTTTTGATGTTGGGGTTCAGTAATTCTTGAATATCAAGAATTTTAATGAGATTTCCGTTATTTTTAATTTGTAAAAACATATACAAAACCCTCCTTGCACATAGGGTTGATATGGAAATTATCTGAGTCTATTACATATATATAGGGGTTCAGCATTGCTGAACCCCTACTATGAGACAGAATTTTTTCGATGATTTTCAGGCTTGTTATCTTTGGAACTAAAAACGTGGGGATATTGATTGAAAACCTAAATTATACTTCCCGTTGATATTTTTCTAATATATCCACTAGTGTGACTTGACATTGGAGAGGTAATAAATCAAGTAAAGGTAATTCTTTCCTACCTCCACCAATTTTAATGGGGATTGATTCTAAAACTTTGATTACCCGGTCTTCATTGACATTTCTATCTGTGATGATCGGATATAGCTTCTCAGCCACGATACGGGCAATTTTGGCATCTGAGAGATAAAGATGCCATTTAGCAATATCTATATAAACGTTTTCACCAATTTCATCTGCTAGGGCTTCTAGTAGTTCTGTGGTATTGGTTTTAGCCATAAGGATAGTTCCTAGCGACACAAAGAGGAAATTTGCAGCTTTTTCCATTATGGCTTAATTGGCTAGATTGTCTCTACTGCCACAGGTGACGATCGCCCCAACCTTGACCATCTATCTTTAGGAAGATTTATTGGTTGTTTGGGAGTAATTAGCGATCGCCCCGATATAAAGGAGATGTACCAACAATACTCCTACCCAACCTGCTGTTACCCAAGGTAGCCATTCCCAGGTAGCTGCTTTCAAGTTATGGAAGAACCACAGACCAGAATTGATTGTCGCAGCGATCGCTACATGTACTGCAAAATTCATTCTGTCATCTAATTTCCGAAATTCTGGATCTTGGCGATCAGGTTGACGAGGCCAACGAGGAGGCATAAATATTTGTTACATAAATTAACACAATCCCACTATTGTAAAGGTTTTTGGGGTCAGTTGCTCAGGTTGTCCAAGAAATAGTTTACACCGTGAAGAAGCAGGTTGATAGAGAGACACAGGAAGGAAAACAGGGAATGGCCTTGACTCTCCTCATCTTCCAGTCAAAGAACGAGAACATGGTGAAAATCGACAAACAGTAATCAATGTGTAAAATAATCTAATATTTTTATCAGGAAAAAATGTCAAAAATTCAGAAATTTGATGGACTTGCCATGATTTTTTTCAATGTTAAGATATAAAGACTTAGCAGTTACCACTTATAACTGTTAAAAACAGAGGAGAACCATGTCTGATACTCAAACTTTGTTACAAAATTTTGGTCAAGTCAACGAAAATCCTGTTTTACTAGACCGCAGTGTTACTACTCCAGTTGTAGAAGGATTTAACGTAGTATTAGCAAGTTTTCAAGCCCTGTCTTTGCAGTATCAAAAACACCATTTCGTAGTTGAAGGTGCAGAATTTTCCTCACTGCATGAATTCTTTAACGATAGCTACAAACAAATCCAAGGCCATATCCATGAGATTGGTGAACGGTTAAATGGTCTAGGTGGTGTTCCGGCTGCGACTTTTAGTAAATTGGCGGAATTGTGCTGCTTCGAGCAAGAATCGGATGGCGTATATTCTTCCCGTAAGATGGTAGAAAATGATTTAGCAGCAGAACAAGCAATGATTAGCTTGATTCGTCGGCAAGCTTCCCAGGCTGAAAGTTTAGGCGATAGAGGTACACGCTACCTCTATGAACAAATTCTGTTAAAAACAGAAGAAAGAGCTTACCATTTAGCTCATTTTCTAGCTAAAGATAGTTTGACATTAGGTTTCGTCCAACCTGCTCATAACTAAGATTGTATCTATTTTGATGATTGAACAGATGCATCAATTAGAAATGAGTTAAGTTTGCTCACTATCAATTCATAAGAGTGGCAGTCAAGCCTAGTGGTTGGCTGCCATTTCTATTTAATCTATCAAGATTAATTTGAGATTAAATCAAATTTAAATTTATTTATATAGATAGATGTTTTTTTTAGAAAAAGTCAAATAACTTCAATTCAGATATAATTTTTCATCGAACTCAGGTTAAATGCAGATAATGCGTATCTATAACTGAAAAAATTTTTCACCAAAATTAGCAAAAAAAATAAGAATTTATAGCAATAATCAGTAAAATATTCGTTGCAATTGATATAAATGAATACCTGGCTGAAAAAGTGATGATTTTGCCCTTGTTCAGTTGATATTTTCATGGGACAGGAATCTCAACCAGGAAAACTTGATAATAAATAGCATGATGAGGGGTAAACACCATTAAAATAGTCAGGATTTGTATTCTTATACTTCAAGGCAACAACTATGCCCCGCCGTGATGACCTTCGGAAAATTCTGCTGCTAGGTTCTGGGCCAATTGTGATTGGCCAAGCCTGTGAGTTTGACTACTCTGGCACTCAAGCCTGTAAAGCATTGCGAGAGGAAGGCTATGAGGTAGTGTTGGTCAACTCCAATCCTGCAACCATCATGACCGACCCAGAAACCGCTGATCGCACTTATATTGAGCCACTTACACCAGAATTAGTAGAAAAAGTTATTGCTAAAGAACGTCCAGATGCGCTGTTGCCAACCATGGGGGGGCAAACGGCCCTGAATATTGCTGTGGCCTTGGCGAAAAATGGTGTTTTAGAGAAATACAACGTTGAGTTAATTGGTGCTAAGTTACCGGCAATTGAAAAAGCGGAAGACCGGAAATTATTTAACGATGCGATGGCCAAGATTGGGGTGCAAGTATGCCCCAGTGGCACAGCTTCATCCTTAGAAGAAGCCAAAGCGATCGCCCAACGCATTGGTACATATCCTTTAATTATCCGTCCTGCCTTTACAATGGGGGGGACTGGTGGCGGTATTGCCTACAACCAAGAAGAATTTGAGGTGATGGCCCAGGTAGGGATTGATGCTAGTCCTGTATCCCAAATTCTCATTGACCAATCTTTATTAGGTTGGAAAGAATATGAATTAGAAGTGATGCGAGATTTAGCAGATAACGTCGTCATTATCTGTTCCATTGAAAACCTCGACCCGATGGGGATTCACACCGGGGATTCTATCACCGTTGCCCCGGCCCAAACCCTCACCGATAAAGAATATCAACGCCTAAGAGATATGGCGATTAAAATTATTCGGGAGATTGGGGTAGAAACCGGCGGTTCTAATATTCAGTTTGCGGTGAATCCCGTGAATGGGGATGTGGTGGTAATTGAAATGAACCCCCGTGTCTCTCGTAGTTCCGCCTTATCTTCCAAAGCTACAGGGTTCCCCATAGCCAAGATGGCAGCTAAATTAGCGGTGGGTTACACCTTAGATGAAATCAAAAATGACATCACCAAGAAAACCCCAGCCTCCTTTGAACCGACAATAGATTATGTTGTCACGAAAATCCCCCGCTTTGCGTTTGAAAAGTTCCCTGGTTCGGAACCGGTACTCACCACACAAATGAAGTCTGTCGGGGAAGCAATGGCCATTGGCCGGACATTTAACGAATCCTTCCAAAAAGCTTTACGTTCTCTAGAGACAGGTAGGGCCGGTTGGGGTTGCGATAAGCCAGAAAAATTACCTAGTGGAGAACAAATCCGCGCCCAATTACGGACACCGAACCCAGACCGAATTTTTGCTGTCCGTAATGCTATGCAGTCGGGGATTACCAATGAGGAAATTTACGAATTAACGGGCATTGACCCTTGGTTTTTGGATAAGTTGCAGCAACTGTTGGAAGTGGAAAAATTCCTGAAACGCACACCACTCAAACAGTTGACAAAAGACCAAATGTATGAGTTGAAACGGGAAGGATTTAGCGATCGCCAAATTGCCTTTGCCACCAAAACTAATGAAGATGAAGTCAGGACATATCGTAAACAGCTTGGTGTAATTCCTGTTTATAAAACCGTTGATACCTGCGCGGCTGAATTTGAAGCCTTCACACCCTATTACTATTCCACCTACGAATCCGAAACGGAAGTATTACCAACTGATAAACCCAAGGTGATGATTTTGGGAGGAGGCCCGAACCGCATCGGTCAGGGAATAGAATTTGACTATTGCTGCTGTCATGCAGCCTATGCGTTAAAAGGGGGTGGCTATGAAACCATCATGGTCAACTCTAACCCAGAGACAGTTTCTACAGATTACGATACAAGCGATCGCTTGTATTTTGAACCCTTAACCAAAGAAGATGTCCTCAACATCATCGAAGCGGAAAACCCCGTCGGTGTGATTGTGCAATTTGGGGGACAAACACCATTAAAACTAGCGGTTCCCCTGCAAAAGTATTTACAGGAACTACCTTCCCCATCCTCAGCCCCCAAAATCTGGGGAACATCTCCCGATTCTATCGACACGGCTGAAGACAGAGAACGGTTTGAAAAGATTCTCAAAGACCTAAATATTGCCCAACCTCCCAATGGTCTGGCCCGCAGTTACGAAGATGCGTTAATAGTCGCTAAACGCATTGGTTATCCTGTGGTGGTGCGTCCTAGCTACGTTTTAGGTGGTCGGGCCATGGAAATCGTCTATTCCGATGCAGAGTTAGAACGATACATGACCTTTGCGGTGCAAGTGGAACCAGATCACCCGATTTTAATCGATAAATTCCTGGAAAACGCCATTGAAGTCGATGTAGATGCGATCGCTGACCACACAGGCAGAGTAGTGATTGGTGGCATCATGGAACACATCGAACAAGCAGGGATTCATTCCGGAGACTCCGCTTGTTCCTTGCCTTCTATTTCTCTTCCTCCAGCCGTATTGAACCAAATCCGCACTTGGACAGTCCAATTAGCACAAGCACTTTCAGTGGTTGGGTTGATGAACATTCAATTTGCGGTGGTTGGTGCTAGCACTTATTCACCCCAAGTGTACATTTTGGAAGCTAACCCTCGTGCCTCCCGTACTGTACCCTTTGTGTCTAAAGCTACGGGCGTACCCTTAGCCAAATTAGCCTCCTTAATCATGTCGGGGAAAACCTTAGAGGAATTAAACTTTACCCAAGAAGTCATTCCTGCCCATATTGCCGTGAAAGAGGCAGTCTTACCCTTTAACAAATTCCCCGGTACAGATACTCTTTTGGGGCCAGAAATGCGCTCAACTGGTGAAGTCATGGGCATTGATACTGATTTTGGCCGGGCCTTTGCTAAAGCCGAACTGGGTGCAGGAGAAAAGCTACCCCTCCAGGGTACTGTATTTGTCTCCATGAGCGATCGCGATAAAGCCGGTGCAGTTAATGTTGTCCAAGAATTCATTGACCTGGGTTTCACCATTATCGCCACCCAAGGTACAAGACAAGTTCTTCAAGAACAAGGGTTAGATATTGAACTAGTCCTCAAACTCCATGAAGGTCGTCCCCATGTCATTGATGCCATCAAAAACCAAAAAATTCAACTGATCATCAACACACCCTCTGGGGAAGAAGCCCACACTGATGCTAGGTTAATCCGCCGTACAGCTTTAGCCTACAAAATCCCCATTATTACTACCCTAGCAGGGGCTAAAGCCACCGTTGCCGCTATCCGTTCTTTACAGAATACAACCTTGGATGTCAAAGTCATCCAGGATTACTGTCCCCTCAACTCATAGTCACTAGGACTGATTGGTCATCAGCATGGGGTGTGCAGTGTAGTAAAGACAATAGTTTGCACTCACCATCATGGTCTGTCAACCTCAACTCTCCTGACTTCTCATCAGGGGAGTGTCAAAAACTCTGAGCTTTCCACTGCCTTACCTGAAAATTATTAGGTTATTTGTAGCTTTAAATACATATTAATCAAGAAAATCTGTTTTTAAGTTTTAATTTTTCTCATTTTGTCAGAGTGCAAGAGTAGGGCTTAAGTCATCTTGCTCTGTCAGAAGTATTTTCCCTTGCCTCTCCTAGAACCATAACCCTTTTCTTCCTGCCTCCCCCGCAGAAAAGTTAAACAAACATTATAAGAAAATCGTTATGGTTATCATTGAGATATTTTAACAAATATGAGGAGTTCCTTTCCCCATAGCAGGAAATAAGCAATTAGCTTGAATGTATGATATTGATTAAGATTCCGTATCTCCCCCCAGAAGCGCACTTAACAATTACGGTATTTTCGGTAGTCACAAAATTCTCATAAATGTTACAATTGTTAACACTGAAAAAAACACAAAAAATGTTGCACTCGCTACCGAGTATCTGACTATAGATACTTCCAAAAACTAAAAAATAGCTGTAACCTTGAGCAATTAGAAACTTAATGAGACTCAATATCAACAGCCAACTTAATCCGGTAAAAAAGTTGCATCAAAAAGCATAGGTATTTATCTGTGCCAGCACTTAGTCAGTGAATCACCCTAGCAGAAAACCCCTTATTACCAAAGAGTACCGCTATGAAGACCGCTCAGACAGCCACAGACCTCGTGCGGACTTACCTGCGAGAGATAGGCCGTGTACCGCTGCTAACCCATGAAGAAGAAATTCATTACGGTAAACAGGTACAGCGCTCTACCGCTTTGTATGAAGTCAGAGAAGGTCTTGCTCAAACACTAGGCCGTCAACCAACTTTAGAAGAATGGGCAGCAGCTACAACCTTAGATCCTGCTGAATTAAATGAAGCGATCGCAGAAGGTGAAATTGCCAAGCGTAAAATGGTAGAAGCGAATCTGCGATTGGTGGTTTCTGTCGCGAAAAAATACATCAAGCGCAACGTTGACCTACTGGACTTAATCCAAGAAGGTAGTATTGGAATGCAGCGGGGTGTAGAAAAGTTTGATCCAACCAAAGGTTATAGATTCTCTACATATGCCTATTGGTGGATTCGTCAAGCAATTACCCGTGCCATAGCAGAAAAAGCACGGACAATTCGCTTACCCATACACATCACCGAAAAACTGAATAAAATCAAAAAAGCGCAACGTCAACTCTCCCAACAACTGGGACGCGCACCATCCATGACGGAACTAGCGCAAGAATTAGACCTGACCCCCAAACAGGTACGTGAGTATCTAGAAAAAGCCCGTTTACCTTTATCCTTAGATTTACGCTTAGGAGATAATTACGACACAGAACTAGGTGAAATGCTGGAGGACACCGGTGCTACCCCTGAAGACTTTGTTATGCAGTCTTCTTTGTCCAATGATCTAGCACAACTCATGTCCGACCTGACCCCTCAGCAAAAGGAAGTGATTACCTTACGTTTTGGGTTAGCTGATGGACAAGCCTTAACTCTAGCCAAAATAGGTGAAATTCTCAATATCAGTCGTGAAAGAGTCAGACAAATTGAACGGGAAGCCTTAAATAAACTCCGCAAGTCTAAAAACACCATGAATGAGTATCTGGCAAGTTAGCTAGACTAGATGCCATTTGACCAGTGGAGTGATTCTTGTGCATAGTCCAATGGCTATGTTCATAGGTTTGTAAATATTGCTTCTCTTATTCTATTTTTGACCGATGACAATGTCATGGGTTCGATGTTCTTGAACGCTTCTGTTATTACCCATTAACTTAGTCGCAACAACACACCTTCATCAGTACGGTTTAACCGACTTCCTACCCAGAAAAAAACTGTTACATTAGTTGAAACTAATACGTCATTCCCTCTGAAATAACATACAACATAAGTTATTAGTTCTCAGACGACAGGAGGTAAGAAATGAATAATTCATCTAATCGGGTATCGGAATTCTTTCACAGTGAATCGGAAACAGGTAACTTATTCTGGCAGTACGTTAGATCCTTAAGTCCAGAAACTGTATCTCAATTATCTAAACCTTCCTCCCCTGAAGTGTTTCAGGTGATGGAAAAAAATATTGTTGGACTGTTAGGTAACTTACCCTCAGAGCACTTTGGTGTGAACATCACCACCAATCCTGAAAGTTTAGGTCGGCTGTTAGCTTCGGCGATGATTAGTGGTTATTTTCTGAGAAATGCAGAACAGAGAATGAACTTTGATTTAGCTTTACAAGGAACAGAATCTTACCACAGTGAAGCTGCTGAATAAATTATGACTACCCATATTCATCAACTTTGTTTGTCCCCCTCTCAAGTGCCGATTTGGCACTAGATGTACATTTATTAGGAAAAGTCTCTAACTTATAGCGTAGATTAGTCAGTATTTACTGTTTTTTGTATAAAAGTGCTATAATTATCAATCTGGTAATACATAACAAACTCGACAGAAACAGTTTAGTCTGCCGAGTTTTTTGTCGTTAATGAGTGATAGATTTTTATGACCAATGCTATCTCTAATCCACCCCATAAAATTATTGGTGTGGCCATAATTTGGAATGACCAAGGACAAATTTTAATTGACCGTCGTCTTCCCCAAGGGCCTATGGGTGGTTTATGGGAATTTCCTGGAGGTAAGGTTGAATCTGGTGAAACAATTCAGCAGTGTATTCAAAGAGAAATTGCTGAGGAATTGGGAATAGAGGTAACAGTAGGAGAACATCTAATTACTATTCATCACACTTACACGCACTTACAGGTAAGTTTAACAGTACATCATTGCCGTCATTTAGCAGGAGTACCCCAAGCGATAGAATGTGCAGAAGTTCGGTGGGTAAATTTAGATGAACTAGATAATTTTACTTTCCCTGAAGCAAATGTGGAAATTATTGCTGCTTTAAAGAAAAGTTAGAAATAATTCCATTATTAAAAGCTCATCATTAGCCATACCATAACTGATATCTTGCACCTAGTTGGATAAACACTGAATATGTAAAATAAAAGTATCAAGTATTGCATATCTACTAAGTGACAATATACGAGTATAAAGTCATTGATAATACTTTACAACCATAGCTTCGCTTATCGCCTTCCACACAACTGTTCCAGAATTTAGCAATGGCAAGTGTTTTCGGAGACTAACAGAAGAGAGATAACCTCTAAGTGTACGAATTACATAAATATTTATTTTTGTCAACCAATAAATACTTTAGTTTACATATTAAAGATTTGATAAAAAGCTTGAACTGACCTTGAGATTGGTGATAAATGTAAATTACACCTATATTAAGAACTTTAATAAGTAACCAAACGCAATAAATGTCCAAGTAATTACTGTTTAATGACACCGTAGAAAATTTAACATCTAAATAACTAATTGCATAAGTGGTTATTTTTGCTGCGTAATACCCAATGCTTGGCTTTGGTTGTATTTCTTCGTGGACATTATGCAATTAATAGAGTTCTTAGCGATGAGTTTTTCATAGATTCATAAAATTGATTGACAAAGATATTTATATCTCATGAATATCATCATTTGCCAATGTTCATTAATAATCACAACACGAAAATGCTAGTATTTATACATAGAAAATATTAATCCAAATATTTTCTTGTCTGAAAAATTTAACATATTATTCATTCTCTCTAGGTTCAAAAGAAAATTAAATTACTCTTTACGTTCTAACCCTGCTTTTAACTCCACCTAAAAACCATGGAAAATAAACTGCGTTCATCTCTGAGAAATTCGAAAAATAATATTATTGACAAGTATTATGAATATCGTATTTTTGGTGTTAAAGATCCTTATCAAATTCGCTGGAGAAAGAATCCCTACAGGGCTATTTTCATTCTTAGCCATATGCGTTCTGGATCTTCCCTATTTACTCATATTCTCAACTCCAATCCAGAAATAATAGGTTATGGAGAAACTCACATCAATTATAACGACGAATCAGATATTAAACAATTATTATTTAAAGTTTATGGGAAACTTCGTCAGATTAATATGTCCCATAAATATATTTTAGATAAAGTTCTACACAACCACAAAATTTTAGCAGAGAACTTCCTGACTTCAGAAAAAATATATGCCATTTTCTTAGTGAGAGAGCCAAAAAGAACCTTGGCTAGTATTTTGAATATCAAACCTAACTGGAGTGAAGAAAAAGCTTTAAATTATTACATAGATCGTTTATTAACTCTAGAAAGATATGCAAAACTCATCAACAGTAAAGAGCATACCCTATGGTTAGATTATGACCAACTTGTGAACCAAAGTAATTCAGTATTTGTAAAATTACAAAATTTTCTGGAAACTAAGACGGCATTCTCAGAAGAATATGAAATTCTCCATACTACAGGAATCAAGGGGATTGGTGATTCATCAGAGAATATCAAAGCTGGTCGTATTATCAAAGAACAGAGAAAATTAGAAGCCAATATTTCTATTGAAGCAATAGAAAAAGCTTCACATTACTTTAATGAATGTTATACAACACTTGGCCAATATTGCAGTTCTATTTAGTCGGTAATTTAGTAGTTAATATCCAGGCATTATTTTTTAATCAAGACAAAAATGAAAAATATATTGTCTCTTTTTAAACATCTCAGTTATGCTGTATTTATTGTGTTTATAGTTTTATGTTTACATGTTAATACTGCCTTAGCTCACAGACCACATGATGTAGTTTCCCAAGTAGACATTTCTCCCAATTATCCTGAAGATAAAACCTTGTTTATTATTGTTAGATCTAACTTATTCAAATCAAATAATGGAGGGGAAAGTTGGAAAAGAATAGTACAAGGATTAGATAATCATTTTGATTTAAACTCTCTGGTTATATTGCATAGTAATAAGAAAATTCTTTTTGTTTCCTCTGCGGGAGATGGAATATACAAGTCTGATGATGAGGGAGAATCTTGGAAGAAAACCAATCAAGGCTTAGAAAATTTGGATATCGATTTACTTACTGTACCTACTGAAGATCCTAATATAATTTTAGCAGCTGGACTCAAAAAAGGACTGTATAAAACTAAGGACGGAGGCAATAATTGGTATTCTGTAATTAAAGATAATACCAAAATTACTGCTATTGGTTTTTCTCCAAAGAATATTGACTTTTTAGCTATTGGTGACGAAAAAGGAAATTTATATCTATCCAAAGACAGGGGTGAAACCTGGGAAAGAAAAGGTGTGATAAAAAATTCAGGATCTATTACCGCTATAGCTATTTCCTCTAATTCTTTAACAGAGAAAAACTTGTTTATAGGAACAGAGAAAAAAGGGGTTCTCAAAACTAATGAACTAGCTAGTTCTTTTTCTGAAATTAATCAAGGTTTAGCAGATAAGAATATTAGAGACATAGAAATTGCGACTGATAAAGGGCAAAAATTAGCCTTGTGGGTTTCTACTGCTGATGAAGGAACATTTCAATCAAAAAATGGTGGTAATTCTTGGCAGAAATATAGTGATGGATTAACTAAAGACTCCCAAGCAGATGATATTAAAAGTCCTCACTTTGGAGATATAAGTATTTCTCCTAGTTTTAGTCAGGACAAAACTATCTTTATCGCTGGATTCAATGGACTATTTAAATCCACAAATGGAGGAGAAAAGTGGCAAGAATTAGAAACTTTAGCTAAAGGAACTATTACAGCTTTAGCTGTCTCTCCAAATTATGAAAAAGACGGAAATATTGTTGCTGTTACCTATGTAGGTAATATTTATCTAAGTCAAGACAGGGGAACAACATGGAAAACTATCAACAAAGGTCTAGAAGTACCTAGACTGACAGAAAATTTTAAGAAACCACATCAAGATCCTAGAAGATATTTTGATGTAGACTTTTCTCCTCATTATCGAGAAGATGCAAATATTTTTGCCACTATACTCTGGGACAAGTTTTTAAAGTCTAGCAATCAAGGGGATAACTGGGAAATAGTCAATCTGCCCAATGTTAAGGGTTATAGCACCCGTGGTATGACTATTATTCCATCACCTAATATTGCTTCAGATAAAACCATTTATGTAGGTACACAATATGGTGTAATATATCAATCCATAGACCAAGGAAGACATTTTTCAGTAATTAGTAAAGTAGAAAATCGTGGTATTAATGAGGCACTAGCATTAGTAATATCACCTGATTTTTCTAGTGATAAAACATTATATGCTTCTGGTCTTAAGGGAATTTATAAAAGTGTAGATGGAGGAAAAAATTGGCAACTATTAACTGCTAGTACCTCTGTAATTAAACCAGGTAGAATTCAGTTAGCAATTTCTCCAAATTATAAGCAAGATAGGACAGTTATTGCTGGCACTGAAGATGGGCTATTGATTACCAAAGATGCAGGTAAAACCTGGATTGAGTTGTCAGGAATTTATGGTCGTCATGCTTATATAGAAGGTATAGCAATATCCCCCAACTATCAAAGCGATCGCACATTTTTAGTGAGTACAAGAGGGAGAGGGTTATTCAAAACTATTGATGGAGGTGTCACCTTTACAAAAGTTAGGAATGATGGAATTTCTTTAGCAACTATGAATAATGTTCCATCTGCTGGTAAATCAATTGCTTTTTCTCCTAATTATGCAAGCGATCAGACAATTTTCGGATTTGGATCGTCGACAACAGAAGTTTATAAATCTACCAATGGGGGAAATACTTGGCAAATTATTTCTTTACCAAAGAATGATGAAAATCACTATGATTTAGTTACCTCTATAGGTCTTTGGCTGTATGTATACCGCATTCGTGTCGTAAAATTATTACTTGCTGTCATCGTCAGTTTAGTAAGTTATTTTATTTTCGGTTATTTAGGTTTAGACAAAAAATTGCCCCTCAATAAATCACAAGTCAAAATATTAGGTTCTGCAATTCTATTGTTGGTAGTTTTAATTTTCTTATACCTCTAAACCGAATTAGGAAAATTATCAAAAGTATTCTGATACCATATGGCTTTTCATGGTTTAGTATCATATCGAAATCAAAGAGGTTAGTATGACTCAATCGCAGCGCGGTGTAACTATTTGGTTAACAGGTTTAAGCGGTGCAGGTAAAACTACTATTAGCCGAGCTATTGAGCAAGAACTAAAAACCCACGGATATAAAGTTGAAGTCCTTGATGGTGATGTTGTGCGACAGTATTTGACTAAAGGGTTAGGTTTTAGCAAGGAGGATAGAGACGAAAATATTCGACGCATTGGATTTGTGGCTCGCTTACTCACGAGAAATGATGTTATTGTTTTGGTTTCGGCTATATCTCCTTATCGAAACATACGGCAAGAAGTACGCGAGTTTATTGGCAATTTTGTCGAAGTCTACGTCAATGCCCCATTGGCAGTTTGTGAACAGCGAGATGTAAAAGGTTTGTATCAAAAAGCGCGTTCTGGAGCTATCAAAAATTTTACAGGAATTGATGACCCCTACGAAATACCCCTAAACCCTGATGTTGAATGCACAACAGACATTGAAGATGTCAATGACAGCACAAATAAGGTATTGAAGAAGTTGCAAGAGTTAGGGTATATCACTCCCCCTAGCAGGAGACCATCATTAACTAGTTTGTAATTAGAATCTTTGTATCCAGGTATGAGGTATTGTAAATATGGCAAATGCAACTTGTTCGTTGTCGATTTTTGTGGCGCGACCGGATACTTCTTTTATTTTACAGACCATTCCTCATTTAGTGAAAGTAAATAACTTCCCTTTTGAGGAAAAAGTCTTAGCAGTTGATACAGCTTCACTCACAGGGGATAAAGTTTATCGCCCGTCAATTGGTACGATGGAGGAACTTCGGGATTGTGCAGACAAATTACTGCAAGCTGGTGTTGTAGATCGTGTCGTTGATATAAATTACGATGTTAACTATCACAATCAAATGTACCGGAAACATTTCGGTAGAACAATTCGCTTTACTCACAACTATAAAGGGTATCCTATTTTAGGATCTATTTTTGGTATCGAAGAATGTAAAAGTGACTATGTATTGCACTTCGATAGCGATATGCTAATGTATCAAAATCCTAATTTTAATTGGATTGAGGAAGGCATCAATTTGATGGAAAAAAATCCAAAAATGATGTTCATTCGTCCGATGGCTGGACCTCCAACTAATGAAAATAAATCTGGAAAATTTGAAGTTTTAAAACATTTTGGCAGCCGTGTTTATTTAATAAATTGTAACAGATTTGATAAATTACTTCCTTTACCAATTATTTGGTATTCTTTTCGCCAAAAATGGATAAATTACTTGCCTAATCAATTAAAAACTACTCTCAGTAATCTCACAGGTAAAGGCAAGTTAGATTCATGGGAAATTATGGTGACAAGAAAGTTACAGGAAACAGATTATTATCGTGCAGATTTAACTAATCCAAACGCTTGGACGCTACATCCTAAAGATAGAAGTCCGGCTTTTATTCAGGCTTTACCTGAAATCATTGCTAGAATAGAGAGAGGGGATTTTCCTATTCAACAAGCTGGTAGCTATGATTTAATTCCTGAAGCTTGGTATTAGATAAAAAAGTAGCTGAGGTTAAAGATAATGAGTTGTTTAACAAAACTCCTTGTCTTTACTCCTAAATATTTACATCCCACCTTCCGCCCCCTAACTGTCACAGAGGGAAATTACGGAGAGAAAACATCTAATTGAGAATAAAAACAGACATATTGAGTGTAAAAAGACATTTGAATAACAGT
>NZ_JACJTT010000041.1 GCF_014698825.1 Richelia sinica FACHB-800 | reverse complement strand
AACACCTTCCGCGCCTTCAACCCCACCCAAGCAGAAGAAACCTACTCCATGGTGACAGCAAACCGTTTCTGGTCACAGATTTTCGGGATTGCTTTCTCCAACAAACGCTGGTTACACTTCTTCATGTTGTTTGTACCAGTGACAGGCTTGTGGATGAGTGCTGTCGGCATTGTCGGCTTGGCATTAAACCTGCGGGCTTATGACTTCGTCTCCCAAGAATTACGGGCGGCAGAAGACCCGGAGTTTGAAACTTTCTATACCAAAAACATTTTGCTGAACGAGGGTATCCGCGCTTGGATGGCTCCTCAAGATCAGCCCCACGAACAATTTGTATTCCCTGAGGAGGTATTACCTCGTGGTAACGCTCTCTAGTAGATCAATCGTAGGTGCTGGACGCGACCAAGAAACAAGCGGTTTTGCCTGGTGGTCTGGTAACGCTCGTCTAATTAACTTATCTGGTAAACTGCTTGGTGCTCACGTTGCCCACGCTGGTTTGATCGTCTTCTGGGCTGGAGCAATGACCTTATTTGAAGTTGCTCACTTTATCCCAGAAAAGCCCATGTATGAACAGGGCTTGATTCTTCTGCCTCACCTGGCTACCTTAGGCTGGGGCGTTGGCCCTGGTGGTGAAGTTATTGATACTTTCCCTTACTTCGTAGCTGGTGTACTCCACCTCATTTCTTCCGCAGTCTTGGGTTTTGGCGGTATCTATCATGCTGTCCGTGGCCCTGAAACCTTAGAAGAGTATTCCTCTTTCTTCGGTTACGACTGGAAAGATAAGAACAAGATGACCAACATCATCGGCTTCCACCTCATCATTTTGGGTTGTGGCGCTCTGTTGTTGGTGCTCAAGGCAATGTTCTTCGGTGGTGTCTATGACACTTGGGCCCCTGGTGGTGGTGATGTTCGTGTCATTACTAACCCCACCCTCAACCCTGCGGTTATCTTCGGCTATCTGATCAAAGCTCCTTTTGGTGGCGAAGGTTGGATTGTTAGCGTTGATAACTTAGAAGATGTCATTGGCGGTCACATCTGGATTGCCTTAATTTGTATTTCTGGTGGTATCTGGCACATCTTCACCAAGCCTTTTGCATGGGCCCGTCGCGCCTTCATCTGGTCTGGAGAAGCTTACCTATCCTACAGCTTAGGTGCCTTGTCCTTGATGGGCTTCATTGCTTCCGTCATGGTTTGGTACAACAACACTGTTTACCCCAGTGAATTCTTCGGTCCTACAGGCCCTGAAGCTTCTCAAGCTCAAGCTTTAACCTTCTTGATTCGTGACCAACGCTTAGGTGCTAACGTTGGTTCTGCTCAAGGCCCCACTGGTCTGGGTAAATACTTGATGCGCTCTCCCACAGGTGAAATCATCTTCGGTGGTGAAACCATGCGCTTCTGGGACTTCCGTGGCCCTTGGTTAGAGCCTCTACGTGGACCTAACGGTCTTGATTTGGACAAAATCAAGAACGATATTCAGCCTTGGCAAGCTCGTCGTGCCGCTGAATACATGACTCACGCTCCTTTGGGTTCTTTGAACTCTGTAGGTGGTGTGGCTACCGAAATTAACTCTTTCAACTACGTATCTCCTCGCGCGTGGTTGGCATGTTCTCACTTTGTATTAGGTTTCTTCTTCTTAGTTGGTCACCTGTGGCACGCAGGTCGCGCTCGTGCTGCTGCTGGCGGCTTTGAAAAAGGTATCGACCGTGAGAACGAACCAGTAATGTTTATGAATGACCTCGACTAGGATTTTCTAGTTGGATTTCATTGCTGATAATCAATTTTTTGGCTCTTGCTACTCAGCAGGAGCTTTTTTTATGATTGGACATATCTATGTAAAAAGGCTTTTAGCACTGTCACCCCGTTCGCGGAGCGTGGCGTTAGCCATAGGGGTGCGCCAGTCGCTCATGGGGGAAACCCCCAAGACCGCGCTGCTTACCTGTCAACTGTCACCTGTTACCTGGTACAGCTTCACCTACTCCTTCGCGGAATACAGTAGGATAGAGATCCTGAATAAAAATTTGTGTGATTTTTTATGTCTGCTACCCCCCTTGTGTCTCAAGTAGATGCTGCCAAAACGGAAAAATCAGAACTAGTTCCGCCTCTGCTTGGTGCTTCGGTGGCTGAGTTAACTGCTTGGGTACAGGAACAGGGACAACCTGCCTATCGGGGTAAGCAATTGCATGATTGGATTTATCATCAGGGAGTAAAGTCCTTGGCTGATATTTCTGTATTTCCAAAAAGTTGGCGTGCAAAAGTAGCGGATATCCCTGTTGGTCGTTCAACTATACACTATCGTTCTGTGGCTGCTGATGGGACTGTTAAATATCTTCTCCAACTGGCAGATGGGCAAATTGTGGAAACTGTGGGTATACCCAGCGAGAAACGGCTGACAGTTTGCGTTTCTACCCAAGTTGGTTGTCCCATGGCTTGTGATTTCTGTGCAACGGGAAAGGGTGGTTATAAGCGGAATTTGAGTCGTGCAGAAATTGTCGATCAGGTGTTAACTGTACAAGAAGATTTTCAAGAACGAGTCAGCAATGTAGTGTTTATGGGAATGGGGGAACCGTTGCTGAATACGGAAAATGTCATCTCTGCAATTAAGTGTTTGAATCAAGATGTGGGAATTGGGCAGCGATCGCTTACTGTATCTACTGTAGGAATACGCGATCGCATTCGTCAATTAGCCCAACAACATTTGCAAGTGACTTTGGCAGTCAGTCTCCATGCACCTAATCAAGCACTCAGAGAAAAACTCATTCCTAGTGCTAAACCCTACCCCATCGAAGATTTACTAGATGAATGTCGAGAATATGTAGAAATTACTGGTCGTAGAGTCACCTTTGAATATATCCTTTTGGCTGGAGTTAATGACTTACCAGAACATGCTTTGCAACTAGCAAAACAGGTGCGCGGATTTCAAAGTCATGTTAATTTGATTCCCTACAACCCAATTCAGGAAGTAGATTATCAAAGACCAAATCGCGATCGCATCGAAAGTTTTGTCAAAGTTCTCAAACAACAACAAGTAGCGGTGAGCGTCCGTTATTCACGTGGTTTAGAAGCTGATGCTGCTTGTGGACAACTGCGGTCTAATAAAATTAATACCTGATTTGGAAAAAATTCTCACACCTGAAAAAACACTAGCTAATCCTGAATTGCTGGTTTGTACTGTTAGTTGACCTGAAGATTAACCTGACTAATTTATTGCTAAACAATTAATTTCACAATTTAACGACGTGCTGCTGCGATGCCAGGAGCATAAGCTTCTATCACTCTACCACTACGAGTGCAGCTAATCATCAAATAGTCACAGCTTGGACATTGGGTTCTAGTGATGTGGCTATCATCAATATAGTGACGTTCAGCTGCACTGCCACAATTAGGACAGTGAATTTTTTGTCTTAGTTGCATATTAAAATCCCTGGATTGAATGATTTGGTAGGAAAATCACTAAAATTGGTAGACAAATTGCGGCTAACAAGCCTTAGATATCAGTTGCTGACTGACTAATTGTGGATACTGAAAATGAAGACTTGGTGAGTGTAGTCTGTTCAACTACTATGGTAATTTTCTGAGTGATTACTGTCACTGGTTATATATATAAATTTACTATAACAGTAATTTTGGTTGTGGTTAACTCTGATCCCTATATTTTAATCTTGGAAATCTCCTTGTTTATCCTTAGTTTCAAAAAAAGTGCGTTTTTGTATTCAACAGTTACCAAGAGATAAAAACTGTAGTAAATGTAACAAAAATTTTGCTCTTAAAGTTTAATTAAGGTTTGTCAGCTTTATCAATCTGCTATCAAGCCCCATTGATCCACTGTTTAATAAATATAAAATTCTAAAGAATTTAGGACTTACGCACAGGTCAAGAAAGAATGAACCACTTATCCCTAAAGCGTTCGCGCAGCGTCCCGTAGGGATAGGAAACAAAGTTTCAGAGATATTTTGCGTAATTCCTGGAATTAATTAACAGGGTCAGGACTTACCCATCGGCTAAGAAAAATATGGGTTTGAGATTGCTTCCCTACGGTCGCAATGACTAAAATACGTTAATATTGCGTAATTTCTCAGAATATGTAAGGAGCTATTAAAAAAATGTGATATTTGCATAAATTTTAACCAGAGCAAATTACAATTAACTATTTTTTTGTGAGTTAGTATTCTGGAAAAATTTGCATAATTTTCATATTGAATTTAATTACCTGACTTCAAAGATATTTTTAAAACAACTGGTCATAATATTGCATTGTGAATATTTAACAAACTTTTCCAATTTTGGCAATAATCAATCAGTTTTTTATTTGCTAATCTAGTATTTGGTAATGGTTAATGAGAAATGGGAAATGGGTGAGAGGTAATAGTCTTTGCTATTTATCAATTGCCCATTATTTTTATTGCCTCTGGATGCCTAAATATTAAAATTGATGATGTTGCAGCTTGAAAATATCTCTGCATAGCAAAGAATCACTCTTTTCTAGAGAAATATTGGTTTGCAAATAATCCTTGACCCACTTACAACCGGATTTGATCAAGTCAAGATGGAGGATTTGCTGTAAATTCCACAATACAACTGTCTGGTCATCGCTACCAGAAGCAATCATGGGAAAATGGGGATGAAATGCCACATTGCGTACACCTGAAATATGACCGTTGAGAGTAGTAATTAAGGTGCCATCTCGATGCCAGATTTTTACAGATTCATCAATGCTACCTGTGGCAATTATTTGACCATCAGGACTAAAGGCAATTCCCCACACAGCAGCAGTATGACCTGTCAAGGTTTTCAACAACTTGCCATCCCTAGTCCAAAGCTTGATGGTGGTATCTCCACTGCCGGAAGCTAGGGTTTTGCCATCAGGACTAAAAGCCACTTTCCAAACGGCGGAATCATGGTCTTTGAGTATATGTAAAAGTTTGCCTTCTTGATTCCATAAGCGAACGGTACCATCATTGCTGGCAGAGGCGAGGATTTTGCCATCTGGGCTAAATTGAATATTCCAAATGGCGACATCATGAGCTTTCCAAGTTTTGAGAAGTTTACCGTCAGCTTGCCAGAGGAAGATATTACCACCTACATCACTAGAAGCCAAAGTGTTATTTTTCAGATTCCAAGAAACCGATAACACAGTGGTCTGATGTCCTTCTAGACTCCTAACTAAAGTACCGTCTGGTTGCCAAATTCTAATAACTTTGTCTTCTCCCGCAGACACCAGCAATTTACCAGTAGGATGCCAATGCAAATCGAACACCTCAGCATTCAGGGTTTTGATGGTGCGTAACTTGATGCCGTTGGTGTTAAAGAATTTGATAGTTTTGTCTGTTCCCGTTACAGCTAAAATTGTTCCTTGAGGGTTAAAGGCAACTGTACGAACTGTGCCGATGGAAGTGTAGAGGGTTTTCTGAAAGTTATTTTGAGTTTTCCACAGGCGAGTAATGTTTTCTGCTCCGGCTGAGGCAATATAACTACTATCTGGACTGAAAGCTATACCCCAAATTATAGCGTTATGCCCTCTCAAGGTAGTAATTAAGCTACCATCCCGATTCCACAACTTGATGGTTTTATCCCAACTGGCTGTAGCAAAGGTTTTACCATCAGGGCTAAAGGCTAGTCGGTAAATGGCAGCATCGTGACCGCTGGGTATGGTTTGTAATATTTTACCTTCTTGGTTCCAGATGTTGATATTGGCATCGGCACTACCAGAAATAAGCAATTTACCGTCAGGACTAAAGGCTAGTGCCTGTACTGGGGTATTATGTCCTTCTAATATCATTTTTAATGTGCCGTCGCGGTTCCAGAGTTTAATGCGATTATCTGCACAGCCAGCAACTATGGTTTGACCATCAGGACTAAAGGTAATATCTCTAATTCCTGTAGTTTCTGACGGAATTTTGTGTAATAGCTTACCCTCTCGACTCCAGATTTGCAGGGTGTTAACTCCCCCAGAGATGATGGTGGAACTATCGGGACTAAAATCCATAGTCCAAATACCGGCACTTTTAGTAGGTATGGTTTTGAGTAATGTACCATCTCGTTTCCAGAGTTTGATGGTGGTGTCATCTCCAGCAGAGGCGATAATTTCTCCATCTGGACTGAATTTAACAACTCGCACTATTGATTGATGTCCTGTTAGGGTTTTGATGAGAGTACCGTCTGGTTTCCAGAGTTTGATGGTTTTATCTACACCTGCTGTTGCTATTTCTTTGCCGTCGGGACTGATGTGAACGGCTAAAACGGCGGCTTTGTGTCCTGTCAAATGGTTATATTCTTGAATAGTCAAGACTACTTTTTGCAAGGCAGAATCAACTTGTGCTGCTAGTTTCTTGTCTTCATGTTGAAGATGTTGGAGTCGTTCTTTGCCTTTAATGGCTTGGAGGAGGGCATCAAAGGCTTTATTAGAGGCATATAGAGCTTCTGAGGAAAGGGCGATCGCTCTCACTTCACTAATTGCTGTTTGTTGATATTGGTTGTAAGCTACAAGTCCTAGAGCGATCGCTACCACCATCATCACGCTGACTATTCCCAGCATCATCCGCTGTCTTCTCAAGTGCCGCAGTTGTTCTACAGAACGCTTGCGTTCGATTTCTAGTCTTGCTTCTACTTCTTGTAATCGTTCTGCTTCCAGTTTTTTCTGTACTTCCTGTCTTTCTAATTCTTGACTAGCTGCCAAAAAGCGATAATCTAAATCACTTAAACTTTTGCCCTGGGCCCATCTGAGCACTTCCTGTAAAGCCTGTCCCCGTAGCAACCAGGATTCATCTGTATACCCTGATGTGATCCAAGCATTGATGGCTTGGGAGTAGGGACGTAAATTTGCTAATTGTTTCCCAACCCAATCTAAGTTGAAAATTTGCTGATAAATCGGGTTTTTAATTTGCAGTCGTCCTGCTCTTTTTTCTACTAATCCTGTGAGTACCAATTCTGTTTGTTCTGGGCTATCATCTGTGGTTATGCCCGCTCCTTCAGTCTCCAGGGGACTTCGCAACAGAATTTGTTGATATATACCCAGTAATCGACCAATCTTTTGTTCACTATAAAGTAAGCGATCGCGGATGGTTTTCAAATGCTCTGGCTCATCTTGACTTTCCCAATTGTCCAGAATGTAAGTTTTTACTAGTTGATCAACGGCAATGCTCCTCATAGATGAATAACTACGGACAATTTTACACAACCTTTGGGTTAAAAATGGTTGTCCTCCTGTCCAATCTAAAATACACGCTAATACCGAATTCGGGTCAGGTACAACATCTGCTAATCCTGGTAATAATGGTGTAGCTTCGTGGAATTGAAAGCCTTTTAGTTCTATGGCTTGTCCTACATTAAAAGGAGTACGAGTGGCATCAGAAATTAAATCTGCGGGTGTGGCTACACCAAATAAAGCAAATGTCAGACGCTGATATTCTGGTTGTTCCGCACGGCGATTATAACAGGCTCTAATTAAAGCGAAAAAATCATCGGTGGAAAAATTGAGGTTGAGCACACTGTCAATTTCATCAATAAAAATGACAATAGGGTCACAAATCTGCGGTAAAAGTACAGTGTCAATAAAATCACTTAACCGATTGACAACAGAAAGATGAGAGCGATCGCGCCACCAACTTAACAAATGCAGATTTAAGCGAAAATTCTTGATCAACAGCCCCAAAATAGAAGCATACCAATGTTCTGGTGTTACTTCTTTTGTGCCAATTGCCGTAATATCAATTACTCCACAACGCACTCCCTCAGCTTGCAGACGGTGAGTTGTCTGGACACGCAAGCTTGATTTACCCATTTGCCGTGCATTAAATACATAACAAAATTCTCCACTCATCAATCCCTGAAACAGCATTTCATCAGCTTCTCTATGGACATAAGTAGAAGCATTAACTGGTAAACTACCACCAACTTGATAAAAGGGATGGGAATTAGAGTAAGTGAGCATAAACCCAGTTAAAAATTAATCATTGAAAATATCATCAACACTGTTTATCTATCCTTCTATTCCTGTTTTTGATGCTTTTTGATTATCTACTTCAAAACTTGGCTAAAATATTTTTGATACAAATGACAACTGGGAATTGCAAATTGATTGTGAAAACGAATTAATCCCACACCTTGTAATTTAAAAGCTTTGCTGGGATGTAGTTCAATGCCCTGGGGAGAAATGACTACTTGCTCCATGGCTGCTTTTAAATGGGGATGTTGTTCTAAGTATCCCAGTTGTTGACGCAAATGACTATGAAAAATATTCTCTGGTGTGGTGATATTTGCTAGTAATTGGTCTAAATTTACTAGTTTTTGACTGAGGTGAAATAAAGCTAATTGTGTTAAGTAAGGATTACCACCAACTATGTTGATTAACTTCTGAGCATAATCTTCTGGTGGTTTTAGTCCATAGCGAATAGCCAGTTCTTCCACCTGTTCTTGAGTAAATGCTGGTAATTCAATCACTAATCCTACATTGAAGGGTGATTGATGGATATTTAATGGTAAAAAAACCTCGGTTGAATAGACAATTACGAGCCGTAATCTTTGCCATATTTCGCTAGTACCTGTGCTGTGTCTGGCATGTTCGTACCACGCTCGTAGCATTCCAAAAAAATCCGTTGCCAAGTCTTGATGACTAAACAAAACGTTGACTTCATCTAATACTAACAATAGGGGACTCTCAGATGTAGATAGTAGGTAGCTCTCGAAATAGTCAGTACAGCTATAGTTACTGCCAAATAAAGGATGCCAAAATTCATCAAGACGGTGGGGTAAGCCTAAGCTACGACTAACCATGACACATAGCCACTGGAGAAATTGATTTAAACTGCCCAGAACTTGACTATCTGCTAGTTGCAAACTCACAACTGCTGTACGATATCCATATTCCTGCCCTTGGCTTAAGCCTTTAGCGATAAGGGATGTTTTACCAAATTGTCGAGAAGCGCGTATACGAATTAGAGCGCCTGGTTGAAAGATTTCCCGCAGAAATAGTTTTTCTGCTGGGGGACGATAAAGATAAAAGGGTGAATCTAGGGGCAGTTGCCCTTTGAGAGGGGCTTGTAATAAGCCTGTGAGGACTGCTTGACCAGTATTTTGGTCTGGTTCTTGCCGGATAAAGTCATCTTCTTCTAAAGACAGTCCAAAGGCTTGAAAGTATATGACTAGAGTGGGGCTGTCAATGGGAGTGAGACGACGACGGACTTTAGTTAAAGTTTTGGTGCTGATGCCAGTGCGATCGCTTAATTGTTCCAAAGTATAATGATTACCACCATTATCTCGCGCTGCTGATAATTGTTCTGCTGCTTGTAACCTTTGCCAGCCTTGAGAACTGAGAATTACTCCTCTTCTACGTTTTTGGGATGAGGATTGTGCAAATAAATCGTCAGGGGAAATCACACGCAATACTACGGACAGTGTTTGTCCAAATTAAACTCTCCAGTAGCTGATTTTATCAATATTTCTGGCAATTAAATAAAATTCCTCTCTCCATCGTTAAGTTACCTGCTTAAAGTTCCATCAGGGATGGTATTTTGGTGTTAGTAATGTAAAAATTTATTTAATTCGGTCAATATTACACTTAGTTTTTATTGATGGTATTTACCTAGTGTAGGTTGGGTAAACTATGCTATTAGCTATAGCTTTTCTATTGATGATAGCAATTTAACAATATGCACATAATGTTGGCATTGTTTCCAAACATCAATAATATTTTTGCTTTTAATTATTATATACCCCATGGACATTGCTATCTGTGGCAAACTCCTTTAGTGGGGTTACATTTGATTAGCGATGCCCTGATTGCGATCGCTTATTTCTCCATTCCTGCCATGTTGATTTATTTTGTCAATAAGCGGGATGATATTCCTTTTTCTAATGTCTTTATTTTATTTGGTGCCTTTATTGTTCTGTGTGGTGCTGGACACCTGCTTGATATTTGGACTCTCTGGCATCCAGACTACTGGATTTCCGGGATTGAAAGGGCGTTGACGGCTTTAGTTTCTTGTTATACGGCTTTACAGCTAGTAGAATTACTACCGCAGTTTTTAGCTTTACAAACACCTGAGCAATTAGAAGCGATCAACAAAGAATTACAAAAGCAAATAGTAGAACGGCAACAGGCAGAGGAGACCCTACAAACCATTGTATCGGGTACAGCGGCTGTCACTGGGGATGAATTTTTTCCAGCTTTGGTACAGAATCTGGCCACGGCTTTGCAAGTTTCCTATGCAATTGTGTTTGAAACAGTTGATCAATCCTTGCAAAGGCTAAGAAGTATTAAAGTTTGGTCTATAGATCATTTAGCAGAAAACTTTGAATATGAGTTAATTAACACTCCTTGCCAGGATGTCGTACAACAGAATATGTTGTGTGTCTATTCTGATCACTTACCTGAATATTTTCCCGGTAACGGATTAATTGAACAGTTGGGGGCAAGAAGTTATGTAGGTGTTCCCTTGGTTGATATTAACCAGAATGTGATTGGTAATCTGTGTATTATTGATGTTAAACCCTTTATAGCCAGCGATCGCCACAAAGACCTCCTAAAAGTTTTTGCAGCCAGGGCTTCAGCTGAACTACAGCGTAAATGGGCAGAAGCAGAAAAACGCCAAGCTTATCAAGACCTAGAATTTCGGGTTGAAGAACGTACTGCGGCATTGATGGCAGCAAACACTGCCCTAGAGGCAGAAATTCGCGAACGCATTGCCACAGAGGCAGCAATGAGGGTGATGGCAGAACGCGAAAAGGCAATCAATAGTGTGATTCTGCGAATGCGGCAAACCCTCAATCTAGAATCTATATTTAATGCCACTACCTCAGAATTACGCCAAACCATTAAATGCGATCGCGTTTTAATTTATCGTTTCCAACCAGATTGGAGTGGAGAATTAGTATCTGAATCTGTGGCCGACAACTGGAGTATGTTGTTACCTGCACGGGCTAATGATGCCACACTGACTCAAATCACCGTTAATCAACCTGATTGTGTCACCACTCAACTCAATAGTTCAGATATTCTGGGCAGTGATACCTATTTACAGGAAAGCCAAGGTGGTATTTATCGCCAAAAAAACACTTATTGTTGTGTAAACGATATCTACACCAGAAATTTTGATCCTTGCTATCTCAATCTTCTGGAACAACTACAAGCACGGGCTTATGTAATTGCACCCATCTTCTGTGGTCAAAAACTCTGGGGTTTGTTAGCTGTATATCAAAATGGCAGTCCCCGACAATGGCAAGAAGCAGAAATAAATATTGTTTCCCAAATTGGGAATCAATTGGGAGTAGCAGTACAACAAGCCGAATTATTTGCTCAAACTCAACAACAAGCGGAAGAACTCAAACGGGCAAAAGAAAATGCTGATGCTGCTAGTCGAGCAAAAAGCGAATTTTTAGCCAATATGAGCCATGAACTGCGTACCCCACTCAACGCCATCCTGGGTTTTACCCAATTGATGCAGCAAGATAAATCCCTCCAGGCTGATCATCAAGAGTATATAGAAATCATTAATCAAAGTGGTGAACACCTTCTGGCACTGATTAACGATGTTCTGGAAATGTCCAAAATCGAAGCTGGTAGGGTTCAACTCTTGGAAACAGAGTTTGATTTACACCAGTTGCTTTGCTCTCTAGAAGCCATGCTGCAACTCAAAGCACAATCTAAGGGTTTAAAACTTAGTTTTGATTGTGACTTGACTGTACCTCAGTATATTAAAACCGATGAGAACAAATTGCGTCAGGTGTTAATCAATCTCTTAGGAAATGCCATCAAATTTACTGACCACGGCAGTGTGACTATGCGGGTGACTAATGTCTTGGCCCTACCAGATGCAGAGGAACAAGAAAACCCAGCAGCAGTAACAATATCTTCTCCCACTCTCTACTTTGAAGTTGAAGACACAGGTCATGGAATTGCACCAGAAGAGCTAGGAGATTTGTTTCAAGCCTTTCATCAAACAAGGGCTGGCGTTAAATCCAAGGAAGGCACAGGTTTAGGATTACGTATCAGCCAGAAATTTGTGCAATTGATGGGTGGAGAAATTACTGTTCGTAGTCAATTAAACCAAGGTAGTTGTTTTAGTTTTTATATTCGTTACAGTTTGGCTGAAGGAGGTATGTCTACTCATACAGTCATGACTTATGGTGCGGTAAGTATCGCTGCTGGGCAAAATTATCGCATTCTGATTGTTGAGGATAATGCGGCCAATCGCTTACTACTCAGCCAACTGATGATCAAGGTAGGTTTTGAGGTGCTAGAAGCTGAAAATGGAGAAGAAGCGATCGCTTTATGGCAACAATGGCAACCACATTTGATTTTTATGGATATGCAGATGCCCGTTCTAGATGGCTATGCAGCGACTCGACAAATTCGTCAGCAAGAGAAAGAATTAACACAGCACATACAAAATCCCACTAAAATCATAGCTTTAACCGCCAGCGCCTTTGTCGAGCAGCGTCAACAAACCTTAGCCGCTGGTTGTGATGATTTCCTCAGCAAACCATTTCGCTGGGAAGAAATTCTCACTACTTTATCTAAACATCTCCAAGTTGAATATATCTATGAATCTAGTTCTAGTACAGAGATGGCTGATTCTTCTCCTCAACCAGAATTTACCCTCAATCATCACAGCTTAACAACCATGCCCCCAGAATGGATTAACCAATTAAATTTTGCTGCCGCTCAAGGCAATGATGCTAAATGTCTCAACCTCATTGCCCAAATTCCCACTGAACAAAGTTCACTCATTGCAGCTTTAACTAAACTCATTGATACATATCAATTTGATCAACTGATTAAATTGACTAAACTTAGCACCAATTAATCAACCTATGGAAAACCTGCAAAATCTATGGAATACAAACTATGAAAATATCAATTTTTATGAGACATCCTAGACCTGCATGTCATCAATAAAAATTATCTATTAACCAACAGCCATAAAACTGCTTGTAAGATATATGAAAAATGTCAAAAATAAAACTTATATGTCTTGCCGAATATGGTGCAAAGGTTATTTGATAGCTATATTTTGATCAGTCTTTGTCTTCACTATTACGCACATATATAAATAGCTAAATAAATGATTAAGCGGAGACAGCACAAGACTTTTAACTCTATCATCTGTCACCTGCCATAGTATGAATATTCAAGATGTAAAAAATGAAATTCCATCAACCACTAATCAAGTGAATATTTTAGTTGTTGATGATGTATTAGAAAATATTCGTCTTCTATCCAGCATTTTAGAACGTAATGGCTATGAAACTAGAAAAGCCATTAGTGGCTCTATGGCATTGACTACCGTTGAAGCTGCTCCACCGACTTTAATTTTACTAGATATTAAAATGCCAGATATGACTGGATATCAGGTATGTAAAGAGTTAAAATCTAACCCCAAAACAGCCCAAATACCAATTATTTTTCTCAGTGCTGCGGACGATATTAGTGATAAGATTCAAGCATTTCAAGTGGGTGGAGCCGACTATATTACCAAACCATTTCATATTGATGAAGTCTTAGCAAGGGTTAAACATCAACTAACAATCATTAAAGCTCAAAAAACAATTTCTGAACTGAATACCCAGCTAGAGAAAAGGGTGAAAGAAAGGACTCAACAGTTAGAAATTGCCAATTTGCAGTTAGCAGAAATGGCATTTCAAGATTCCCTCACTAAGTTGCCTAACCGCTCCCTATTGATGGATAAATTGTGGCAGTCCATATCCCTCCAAAAATCCAATCCTGACTATAAATTTGCTGTATTTTATTTAGATTGTGATCGCTTTAAAATTGTCAACGATTCTTTAGGTCATTTAGCAGGAGACGAGTTATTAGTTGCAGTAACTCAACGCCTCAAATCTATATTAAATAATGATATGTTCTTGGCTCGTTTAGGAGGGGATGAATTTGTAATTTTATTCAGCAAATGTACTGAAATAGACTCAGTTATTCAAGTTGCAGAAATCATTTCTCAGAGCTTTGCCCATCCGTTTTATCTCAGAGAAAGAGAAATTTTCCTCTCCTTTAGTATAGGGATTGTCAGTGACTGCGGCAATTATGCTGATCCTGAAACTTTACTGCGAGATGCCGATATAGCCATGTATCAGGCTAAATCTTTGGGTAAAGACCAATATCAAATTTTTGTTCCACACATGTACCAAAAAGCTTACCAAAGGTTACAGATAGAAACTGACCTCAGGCAAGCTATTCAACAACGAGCATTTATTCTTTATTATCAACCGATAATTGATTTAATTACAGGCAATGTAATAGGTGCAGAAGCTTTAATTCGCTGGCAACATCCTACTCAAGGGTGGATTAGTCCCGCAGATTTTATTCCTATTGCTGAAGAAACAGGATTAATATTAAAATTAGGAAATTGGACAATCAAACAAGCCTGTCATCAACTGCATCTCTGGCAACAAAATAATATTGTTGATTCATCTTTTTCTATAAGTGTCAATTTATCTGCATACCAATTTGCCCACTCTAATTTACTTGAGCAAATAGATGCAATTTTAGCAGAAACACAAATTTCACCACAATGTTTAAAATTAGAAATTACAGAGACAGCTATTATGGAAAATGTTGACGCTGCTGCTCAAGTTATTGCCAGTTTACGTCAGCGAAATATTCAGTTGAGCATTGATGATTTTGGGACAGGTTATTCATCCCTGAGTTACTTACATTCATTTCCTGTTGATAACCTTAAAATTGATAAGTCATTTGTGCAGCGAGTCAACGATAAATCTGACAGTTTTGGTCTTGTAAATGCAATTGTGCAAATTGCCAAAACTATGGGTATGAAAATTATTGCAGAAGGTATTGAAACAGACAATCAATTAGAACAATTAAAATTATTAGATTGTCAATTTGGCCAAGGATATTTGTTTTCTAAGCCATTAGATGTTGAGGAGATGACTAAATTCATGGCTAGTTTCAGAAAGGCATAGATATTATCTGTTGACTAGGATAATTTTATACATATTTTCTATGTAATTTTTTGATTCACTAGTTAATTTCTCAATTAAACTAGAATTTTTTCCAATTTTTAGCATTCATTCACAAAAAATAACCCTCATATAATTATCATGGATATACCAAACGAAAATTTTTTAGCAGACATTCTCATTGTTGATGATAAACTTGAGAATATTCGATTTTTATCTGATTTTTTATCTCAGCAAAATTATCAAATTCGCAAAGCAATTAATGGACAAGCAGCCTTAACAGCTATTGAGGCAATTCCCCCCGATTTAGTCCTTCTCGATATTAATATGCCTATCCTGGGAGGATATGAGGTATGTGAGGCTTTAAAAAAAGACCCAAAGACAAATTCAATTCCTATTATTTTTTTGAGTGCTGGTAATGAAGTCGTTGATAAAGTCAAAGCCTTTCAAGTAGGAGGTGTTGACTACATTACCAAACCATTCTATTTAGAAGAAGTTTTAGTGAGAATTCAAACTCATTTAAAAATCAAACAACTGCAAAAAGAATTAGAAAGTCGGAATAATCAATTAGAAAAAACACTATTAACATTACAAAATACTCAAGCTGAACTAGTTCAAAAAGAAAAATTAGTTAACTCAAGTAGAATTGTTGCTGGTATTTCCCATGAAATTAACAATCCCCTGAGCTTTATTGTAGGTAACATTAATCCTGCTTCTGAATATAGCCAACATTTGATTAAGCTAATTCAAAATTATCAACAAGCATTTCCTGATGCTACTCCAGAGATTAAAAATATCATTAAAGATATTGATCTCGATTTTGTGATTACAGATTTCACAAGAATTATGAAGTCTATGCACAGAGGAGCAGAAAGAATTCATTCAGTGATTCAAGCTTTACATATATTCTCACGTCTTGATAAATCTGGTATTAATAATTTTGATATTCATGAGAATATAGATAGTGTGCTCAAAATCATTAATCATCAACTAATTTTAAAAGCAGGTGACCATCAAATTTCAATTATTAAAGAATATACAGATATACCTAACTTGATAGGTTATCCTAATTTATTTAATCAAGTATTAGTGAATATTTTCCAAAATGCTATTGATGCCCTAGAAATGAAACTTAATACTAATGTTGATAGCTCATTTAAACCTACAATTTGCATTAGTACATATGTGAATGATTACCATCAAGTTTGTATTAGTATTAAAGACAATGGTATAGGTATTTTAGAAGAAAATCAAGCTCATATATTCGAGCCTTTTTTTACTACCAAAGTAGTAGGCAAGGGTGCTGGATTGGGTTTATTTACTAGCCACCAAGTGATTACGGATCTTCACAAAGGTAGTTTGATTTATAAAAACTGCCCTGAAGGGGGGGCTGAATTTATAATTACAGTTCCTATCAGAAAATACTTTCGATAGGTTGCATAGTGATTTATGTGGACAATACTACTTACAGCAGATTTAGATAAAGCTGCATAAAATTAATAATTGAACGCAGATAAACACAGATACTATAGATATCTGGTGAAAATGAATGTAGAGACGTTCCGGTGGAACGTCTTGACAAGGGTTTGAAAATAAAAATTAAATCCACAACCGCTTGGGCTGACAGTTTACACACCATTGTCTATACCCATCTAGCAATCATCATGCTGCAAATTGGTATAAATCGTTGCCTGGCTTCTCATCCTCACAAGTTCCTCAAGTTTTCAGTTTAGTTTCTAGATATAAGTTGGCTAGTGATGACATGAAAACTAGAATCTCTGCAACCATAGACGGCAATGAAGCTGTTGCGCTGGTTGTCTATCAACTAAACGAAGTCATTGCAATTTATCCTATTACTCCATCTTCACCAATGGCTGAATGGGCAGATGCTTGGGCCAGTGAAGGAAAACCAAATATTTGGGGCAGTGTTCCCTCGGTGGTACAGTTACAAAGTGAGGGAGGAGTTGCTGGGGCTGTACATGGGGCACTGCAAACGGGTTCGCTGACGACAACATTTACAGCCTCTCAGGGACTAATGTTGATGCTCCCCAATATGTACAAGATTGCGGGAGAACTTACACCTACAGTATTTCATATTGCGGCGCGATCGCTCGCGGCTCAGGCTTTATCTATTTTCGGTGACCACAGTGATGTCATGGCAGCTAGGAGTACAGGCTTTGCCATGCTGTGTGCAGCTTCTGTCCAAGAAGCCCATGATTTTGCCCTGATTTCTACACGGGCAACTTTAGAATCACGTATACCTTTTTTACACTTTTTTGATGGTTTCCGCACTTCTCACGAAGTCGATAAAGTAGAAATATTAACAACAGAAGACTTACAAAAATTCATCCCAATAGAATTAGTAATTGCCCATCGTTCACGGGCTTTAACTCCTGACCGTCCAGTGTTACGGGGGACAGCCCAAAATCCTGATGTTTATTTCCAAGCGAGGGAAACAGTTAACCCATTTTATTTAGCTTGTCCAGATGTCACTCAACGGGTAATGGATGAATTCGCTCAAATGACAGGGCGACAATATCAATTATTTGAATATCACGGACATCCAGAAGCAGAAAGTATCATTATTCTCATGGGTTCTGGTTGTGAAACAGTTCATGAAACAGTAGATTATCTGAATCGAAAAGGGGAAAAAGTTGGTGTAGTTAAAGTTAGATTATATCGACCCTTTGATAGCCAAAGATTGATAAATGCTTTACCCAAAACTACCCGCAATATTGCTGTTTTAGACCGGACAAAGGAACCAGGGGCAATTGGTGAACCTTTGTACACCGATGTAGTCACAGCCTTAGCAGAAAATCAACTCAACCACATTCAAGTTGTGGGTGGTAGGTATGGTTTATCTTCTAAGGAATTTACACCAGCAATGGTGAAGGCTGTATTTGATAATTTGGCTGAACCAACACCAAAGAATCATTTTACAGTTGGGATTAACGATGATGTTACCCACACCAGCCTAGAATTTGATGCCGAATTCAATATTGAACCAGATAATATTGTCAGAGCAATTTTCTATGGCTTAGGTGCTGATGGTACAGTTGGGGCAAATAAGAATTCTATCAAAATTATTGGCGAGGATACTGATAATTTTGCTCAAGGTTATTTTGTCTACGACTCGAAAAAATCTGGTTCTGTTACCGTTTCCCATTTACGGTTTGGTAATCAACCCATTCGTTCCACTTATTTAATTACCAAAGCCAACTTTGTTGCTTGTCATCAATGGGAGTTTGTGGAAAAATTCCCGATGTTGAAAGATATAATTCCTGGTGGCACATTCTTATTGAATGCACCCTATGACAAAGATGAAGTTTGGCAACGCTTACCTGCTGATCTGCAAACAGAGATTATCAACAAAAATCTCAAATTCTATGTAATTAACGCCTATAAAGTCGCCCGTGAAGCAGGAATGGGCGGACATATCAATACAGTGATGCAGGTTTGTTTCTTTGCTGTATCCGGTGTTTTACCAAGGGAAGAAGCAATAGAACAAATTAAAAAATCTATTCGCAAAACCTATGGGAAAAAAGGTGAAGACATTGTCCAAATGAATATCCAAGCAGTTGATAAAACCTTGGATAATCTTTACGAAATCACACCTAAAGAACAGAACTATCCCCTGTCACCCCTTTGGGGTTCACCAGTCGCTCATGGGGGAAACCCCCAAGACCGCGCTGGCTCACCTGTCACCTGTCACCTGTCACCTATTCCAGATACCGCACCTGCCTTTGTGCGGAATGTCTTGGGTAAAATGATTGCCCGTGAGGGTGATGATTTACCTGTGAGTGCCTTACCTGTGGATGGTACATATCCTACAGGTACATCCAAGTGGGAAAAACGCAATATTGCCCAAGAAATCCCTGTTTGGGACCCGAATGTCTGCATTCAGTGCGGTAAGTGTGTGATGGTATGTCCCCACAGTGTCATCCGCAGCAAGGTATATGAACCAGAACAATTAGAAACTGCACCGTCTACATTTAAGAGTGCCAATGCGAAAGAACATGATTGGCACGGGTTAAAGTTTACAATTCAAGTAGCGGCAGAAGATTGTACTGGATGTGCTTTGTGTGTTGATGTCTGTCCTGCTAAGAATAAGGCAGAACCACGGAAAAAAGCCATTAATATGGCCCCGCAACTGCCATTAAGGGAACAAGAACGGGAAAATTGGGACTTTTTCTTGAGTTTACCCAACCCAGACCGCCGGCATTTGCAGCTGACTCATATTAATCAACAACAAATGCAAGAACCTCTGTTTGAGTTCTCCGGTGCATGTGCAGGATGTGGAGAGACACCCTATATTAAGTTGGTAACACAATTATTTGGCGATCGCATGATCGTTGCCAACGCTACCGGTTGTTCATCTATCTATGGTGGTAATTTACCTACCACACCTTGGACACAAAACGCCGAAGGACGGGGGCCAGCTTGGTCTAACAGCTTATTTGAAGATAACGCCGAATTTGGTTTAGGTTTCCGGGTTTCCATCGATAAACAAGCGGAAATAGCAGCTTATTTACTCCAACAACTCGCACCTCAAATTGGTGACTCTCTCGTTACAGCTATTCTCACAGCTGAACAAAAAGACGAAGCCGATATTTACGAACAACGAGAACGGATATTTATTCTCAAACACAGATTAGACCAACTTCTCGAATCTACCACCGAACTTCATCTCAAATCTCAAATCCAAAACCTCAAATCTCTAGCTGATTATTTGGTTAGAAAAAGCGTCTGGATGATAGGTGGTGACGGTTGGGCCTATGATATCGGTTACGGTGGACTAGACCATGTAATTGCTAGTGGACGCAATATCAACATTCTCGTCCTAGATACAGAAGTTTATTCCAACACTGGTGGACAAATGTCCAAGTCTACACCCAAGGGCGCTGTAGCTAAATTTGCCGCAGGTGGTAAACCAGCAGCAAAGAAAGACTTAGGTTTAATCGCTATGACCTACGGTAACGTATATGTTGCCAGCGTGGCTATGGGTGCAAAAGATGAACACACCCTCAAAGCTTTCTTGGAAGCAGAGGCTTACGACGGGCCATCGTTGATTATTGCCTACAGCCATTGTATTGCCCACGGCATCAACATGAGTACAGCCATGCAGAACCAGAAAGCAGTTGTAGACTCTGGAAGGTGGTTACTGTATCGCTATAACCCTGACCGCGTGCAAAAGGGCGAAAACCCCTTACAGCTTGATTCCCGCACACCTCGCATCCCCGTGGAAAATTCCATGTACTTGGAAAACCGCTTTAAGATGCTGACCAAAATCAACCCAGAAACGGCTAAAAAACTTCTGCAAGAAGCGCAAGCAGATGTCAATACCCGTTGGCAAATGTATCAATATTTAGCCGCAAGGAAATTGCAAGAAAGTCAACATCAAGAACCGCAACCAGTTCAACAGAATGTTGCCGCAAATGCAACTAACAACCACAACGGTATCAAAGCTAGCACCCATTAATTGAATATGGGGCAGGGCTACAGGGGAAGAAGTAATTCTCCCCTGAACTCCTCAACTTCTGTAACTTCTGCAACTTCTGTTCGCGTAGCGTGGCGTTAGCCATACTCCTGTTCGCGCAGCGTGCCGTAGGCATACTTCTGAACTCCTGAACTCCTGAACTCCTAAACTCCTAAACTTCTTATGAATTTAACAACTAATTATCTAGGCTTAGAATTAAAATCTCCCCTGGTTCCATCAGCCTCACCATTATCAGAAAATATCGACAATATTAAATTAATGGAAGATGCTGGTGCAGCCGCCGTAGTCATGCACTCACTATTTGAAGAACAGTTAAGGTTAGAAGCTTATGAACTGCATCATCATCTCAATTATGGTACAGAAAGTTTTCCCGAAGCTTTAACTTATTTCCCTGAACCAATGAAATTTCGCATCGGGCCAGAAGAATATTTAGAACATATTCATCAAGCCACACAAAAAGTTGATATTCCTATTATTGGTAGTTTGAATGGTTCTTCTTTGGGTGGTTGGACTAATTATGCCCGTCAAATTGAACAGGCAGGAGCATCGGCTTTAGAATTAAATATTTATTATGTGCCCACAGATCCAAATTTAAGTAGTCAGGACATCGAAAAAACATATATTGATATTCTCACCGCAGTCAAAGCCGCTGTTACTATTCCTGTAGCTGTCAAACTCAGTCCTTATTTTACTAATACAGCAAGTATCGCTCAACGTTTAGACCAAGCCGGGGCTGACGGTTTAGTTTTATTTAACCGTTTTTATCAACCAGATATTAATTTGGAAAATTTAGAGGTTGAACCCCATGTATTATTAAGTACGCCCCAAGCAATGCGTTTACCCTTGCGTTGGATTGCAATTTTATATGGTCATATTCAAGGCCATCTAGCTGCAACTAGTGGCATTCACAATGCCCATGATGTAGTGAAAATGTTGATGGTGGGAGCAAATGTGACGATGCTTTGTTCGGTACTATTGCGACATGGCATTAAACATATACAGGTGATTCAAGAAGAACTAATCCGGTGGATGGAAACCCACGAATATGAATCTGTACAGCAAATGCAAGGTAGTATGAGTCAACGTAATTGCCCTAATCCTAGTTCTTTTGAACGTGCTCAATATATGAAAGCTTTGCAAACTTATAATCCTGATTGGGGCAGAAGAGTTTACACACCTTAAAGAGTTGAAATTGGGGTTATACAGAAAAGTTTTGCACAGATATAAGGGGTTAATTTCTGTCTTATGAATAAGCATAAACGGATTGGAATTCTCACGAGTGGTGGTGATTGTCCTGGGTTAAACTGTGTGATTCGTTCTGTTGTGAATCATGCTAAACTTACCTATGATTGGGAAGTTTTAGGGATTCCCTATGCCACTCAAGGTTTGCTAGAAAGACAAACTATTCCCCTGAATATGCATGGTTGGGATTTGCGGGGAATTGACCCTTTATTAAATATGGGCGGGACAATTCTTGGTAGTATTAATAAAGGCAATACTTTAGCTTGTGCGGATGAAATTTTAGCTGGTTATCAAGCTTTGGGTTTAGATGCTTTAATTGCTATTGGTGGTGATGGCAGTTTAAAAATTATTCATGAATTAGCAACTTTAGGTAATTGGAATTTAGTCGCTATTCCCAAAACCATTGACCATGATGTGGCTTTGACTGAACGTTCAATTGGTTTTGATACGGCTGTAAATACTATTGTCGATGCTATTAATCGTCTCACCTTTACGGCATCAAGTCACGATCGCGTGATGATTGTGGAAGTGATGGGACGTACCGCAGGACATTTAGCTTTACACGCGGGTATTGCTGGGGGTGCAGATATCATTCTCATCCCCGAAGTTGCCTATACTATTCAAGGTTTATGTGACCATTTAGCCCAATTACGCGATCGCTGGCACCGCAAATTTGCTATTGTAGTTGTGGCAGAAGGGGCAATGGCTGGGTTAGATGATACAGGTAGTTATAATTGCGGTTTACAAGGTTCTGACCCTGCTGCGGCTGTTACACCCAAGTGCGGAAGAGGACAGTATATTGCAGAAAAAATCGCCAGTTGCAGCCATAATTTAGTTGATACTAGAGTTTCTGTGTTAGGACATATTCAACGTGGTGGTATTCCCTCTGCCTTAGACCGTCTCACTGCTACAGTATTTGGTAAGGCTGCAATCGATTTAATCGCCCAAGAAAAGTACGATAAAATGCTAGCCTGGCAAAATGGCCAAGTTGTGAATGTTCCCATTCAAGATGTGGTAGATAAAAGTCCCTCACCAGTAGACCCTCATGGTTATCTTGTCCAAAGTGCTTGTGCTTTAGGTATTTATGTGGGGGAACAGGTGACAGGTGATAGGTGACAGGTTACAGATGACAGGTTACAGGTTACAGGTGATAATAATTAAGCAAGACTGGTAGTTTGCAATATTTGATGTAGGTTTTGCAATAAGTCCTTAGCTGTAAAAGGTTTCGCTAGCACTGCTTCCACATACTGGACTACTGGTTGCAAAACTTCTGTGGTGTTGAGTCCGGTACAAGCCATAATGGGTAATTGGGAGTTCATTTTTCTTAATGCGCTAATGGCATTATCGCCGTTCATTTCTGGCATCATAATATCCATGAGCACAGCACTGACTTCCTGCTGATGTTGGGCATAAAGTGCGATCGCTTCAATACCATTACTAGCACTAAGAGTGCGATAATTGTACCTCTCTAGAATCATTTTTGTGACATCTTGAATATAGCTCTCATCATCCACCAACAAAATCAACTCTCCTTGGCCTTGTAGCATTTCCAAATTATCTGTTTCCTCTTCTATTGGTGCTGCTACCGCAGGCAAAAATATTTGAAATTTACTACCTTCTCCAATTTGACTATTGACTGTCAAAAAACCATCGTGGCTTCTGACAATTCCCAACACAGTTGATAACCCTAAACCTGTTCCTGTTCCCAACTCTTTGGTTGTGAAAAAGGGTTCAAAAATTCTCTCTAATATCTCTGGAGACATGCCAATGCCTGTATCCTGAACAGTAATTACTGTATGGTTACCGATTTTGGCATCCAAATTCATTTTCCCATAGGCCTCATCAATATATAAATTCTTGGCGGAAATCGTGAGTTTTCCCCCTTCTGGCATAGCATCACGGGCATTTACTACTAGATTCATCAAGACTTGATGTAATTGGGTACTGTCTCCACATACAGGAGATAAATTTTCTTGAATTTCTGTGACTAAATCGATTGATTTAGGAAATATTTGTCGTCCAATTTGTACAATTTCCATAATTAAATGGCGGATTTGCACAATGGTACGTTCTCCCTTAAATCCCCGCGCAAAAGACAAAACTTGTTTCACTAGTGCTGCACCGCGTTTAGCATTAGTTTCGATGATATTTAATAATTGTTGTTGACGTTCCTCGTTTTTATTATTTCTCGTTTTTAAAATTTGGGCAGCAGTAATAATTGGTGTCAACACATTATTTAAGTCGTGAGAAATTCCCCCTGCTAAAGTACCAATACTTTCCAATCTTTGTGTCCGAAAAAACTGTTCTTCCAGTAACTTACTTTCTGTAATATCTCTATCTACAGTCAAAATTGATTTGGGTTGTCCACCATCATCACTCATCAAAGTCCAACGGCTTTCCACCAAAATTTCTTGCTTGTTTTTAGTAAATTTACGTAATTCACCTTGCCATACTCCAGTTTCAATCACCGTGGATAAAGCTATTTCTTCCGGTTGAGTAATTAGGTGATTATAAAATACTTCATTAACGTTTTTATTCCCAATTTCCTGTTTACTCCAACCATAAACTTTTTCTGCTCCTTGATTCCAAAATAAAATCCGATTTTCAAAATCGCGGACAAAAATTGCATCAGTCGCAATATCTAATAAAGCAGCTTGTTCGCTAATCTTTTGTTCTGCTTGTTTACGCTCGGTAATATCTTCAGCAATGCCACCATAACAGTACATATTGCCCTGTTCATCTTGAATCGGGAAACTCCGTTCCCAAATCCAGCGTAAAGACCCATCAGGTTTAATAATACGATATTCTAAATTAGTAGCATTACCCTGTTTTTCCTGTTCTAACTTTTCCCAAATCAAGTGTACATCTTCGGGATGAATTGCCTCTATCCAGGAATTGGGATCTTCATTTAAACTTTGGCAGGAACGTCCCCAAATTTTTTCATAGGCAGGATTAACATACATATTCTCATTAGCATTAACTCTGCCAAACCAAATCACAGCATTGATATTTTCGGTAAAATAACGAAATTTACCTTCACTCCTAATTAGTTCTTGTTCTATACATTGACGTTCAATAATTTCTTGTTGCAAATGCTCATTAACTGCTACTAATTCTGCTGTCCGTTCTCTCACTCTCTGTTCTAAATCTTCCCTGGCTTGACGCAACTCAAATTCTATCAATTTACGTTGACTAATATTACATATTAACCAGCGCCAACCAGTTAATTCACCTTGATGATTATAAATTCCTGCTACCCTCACACTAGCAGGGATCAACTGACCTGTGCGGGGTTGAATCTCTAGTTCCCAATCCTGCAAATTTTGTAAATTCATCAACCGAGACATAAAATTATGTCGGTCTGCTGGAGCAATAAATACTATTAATGGTTTACCGACTATATACTCTGGTTTTATAGCTAGTAAAGCTGCGGTTGCTTGATTACATTCCTGAATAATACCTGTTTTGTCAGTGACTAAGTAACCGTGGGGAGCAAATTCAAATAAATCTTGATAACGTTGTCTCTCCAGTTCTAGTTTTTCACGAGTAATTGCTAATTGTTCATTTTGTTGACGAATTTCTTCTTCAATTATCTGTAATTCTTCTATGGTCTGTTGCAATTCTTGGTTAATTACCAATAATTGTTGAGACTTTTGCTCTATCCATTGTTGTAAAATATCATGGGTTTGACATCTGATTTGATCTAGCTCATTATGGGGCGATAAATCGACAGATAATCCTGCTAAATGTTGCTGTAAAGCGGTGATAACACCAAACATTTTTAACACATCAAAAGCACGCCACAAACTAGCAGTTGTAATGATGCCTAATAATTTATTTTGATGATCGACAATAGGTAGATGTTGAATATCATGTTGTTGAATAATAAATAATACAGCGTTGATATCTTCAATCTCAGACTGCTGGATAGTAACCATATTGGTGATCATCACATCACCTACTGATGTTTGGCACAAGTCTATCCCCAAACTCATCAATCTGAGAATATCCTGTGCTGTTAATATCCCAATTAATTGTTCTGCTTCAACTACTAAAACATAATTACTGGTTTTGTCAGTACCACCATTCATTAAGTTGATGGCATCAATAATATGCAGATCAGGTCTAATGGTGACTGGATCATAATTGATGAAATCTTTCAATTGAGGTAAAGCGATGAGTTGACGATTAACTTCCATGGCTAAAACTATGTTTTCTGATTATCTTTAACCTTTAATCACTTGTTGATTAGATTGATATTGGTCAAGAGGGTGGATAAAAATAACAATAGTCATGGCTGCAAGGAAAATAAATTCCTCCTATGTAAACTACAGGAAGTGCAGAACCATTTAAAAAATGAAAGATGAATTATTTTGCTCTTGAGATGAAAAATTTAATATCGAAATATTCTGTTTTCATTAATAATACCATCTATTATATTCGCTAAGTAAATAACTACTTCTTAATAATTAATCTTATTTTCAGGTTTTAGGATATGCTATTTACGGGGATTCATAGATTAAACTAATGGTTACTATAGATAGCCTGATTTATGCTTGATAAATCTTGTGTCTACTGTCATTGGTAATAAACTTAAGTTCCCAAGAGTGATAGGAACAAGATAACTTTTATCTCCACGCCAGTCGAGTCAAAATGGCACACATTGATATATATTTTATCTATATCTCTGTGGTTAGGCAACAGAAATTCAATGATTAGCCTACCGAGGACAGGATAACAACATAATTAAAGAAAAGTTTATCTGCAATTCATTTTTTATGTTACATGGAGTTACAAATGTAACTCCTGATCCTACTATACTTCCAGAATTGAGCTATCCATAATTCTCATAGAATTAATCGATACGCCAAGAGAAATGGGGATAATTAACGACTGAATTAAAGCGAAAATTCCTATTTGAATATATTTAATTTTTGGGATCAGGCTAGTACCAGTTAATTTGTTTTCATCTACTTTTTTAATGATCTGAAGTGGAAGAATATTGATGAGTACATCATTGAAGCGATCGCTATTTTCATCACTGTACCCACATTGATTAATTTGGGCGTAAAAATCCTATCGTTTTTTAACAAATCAGCCATGACTTACCAAGACTTTGATATAAAGTCATTCATATTCACAAAAAGACAGGTAAGAAAAATCTGTGGTTGGCAATAGTAATAGTTCAATTATTGAAACAAATCATTAAATTTGACATTTTCTTGAAAAGAAACTTTACATAGGAGTAAAAGTATTATGGATTTTCAAGATTTTCTCAGACATAAGTTTGCTCACGTTGCCATTGGTGAGTTTAAACCTGGCAAGTTTGAAGCTGCCAAGCAACTGTATGAAGAAGCAGTTTCCACCTATACAACAGGTTTCCAAGGGGCATATTTACTACAAGAACCAGGTACAGATAAAGGTATATCTGTAATTTTTTGGGAGAGTGTAGAAGATATGGCCGCAAATCAAAATCAAATGTATCAAAGCATTCTCAAGAAAATGTCACCTTTATTTGCTGAACCTCCTACTACAGTTGTTTATGAGTTGGTATGTGAGATTCAGCCAGAAAAAGAGGTGACAGGTGAATAGGTGACAGGTGACAGTATTTATACAAAATCGAAAAATGTTGGCAACAAGATGATTACCCCACCCACACTATCGTGCACCCTCCCCGCAAGCGGGGAGGGTTGGGGAGGGGTTTGCTCAATGTGTTGGTTGCTTTTGGCGAATTGGTATTATTTATCTTCCTGTCACCTGCTGTAACATTACCAAGAATGTAATGCCCTTAATTGCGGTGTTTTCTTGACTTGATGGGCCTGCATTCGGGTGAGGACATCATCCAAAATGCCCACGGCTTCAACAATGTAAGCACCTTTATTTAACATTACACATTCTGCCCTTTCTGCCATTGCGGCATCGGTCATTTCTGCCCGTGATGGCATTCCATTTTTGACTAGGTTTTCTAAAACTTGGGTGGCCCAAATTACTGGTACGTGGGCAGCTTCACATAACCAGAGAATTTCTTCTTGAATTTCTGCCAAGCGTTGATAGCCGATTTCTATGGCTAAATCGCCTCTGGCAATCATAATCCCAAAGGGTTGTTTACCTGCGGCTTGGACGATTAATTCTGGTAGGTTGGTGACAGCGAGGGGGGTTTCAATTTTGGCGACAATTGCAGGTGAGGGGGTATTAGCTGGTAGTCTAGCTTGTAATTCTTGCTGCAACAGTTCGATATCTGAGGGTGTTTGCACGTAGGAATAACCGATAATATCAATATCATCGGCATGGGCAGCAATAAAGTCTAAATCCTGTTTATCTTTGTCGGTGAGAGAACTCAAATGCAAGTCAGTGTAGGGAAAGTTGATACCTTTATCTGGTAACAATTTTTCCCCTTTGAGACGGGCATGGGTAATTTTTAACCATACTCCCTCTGGGGCGATCGCTTCTACTCTAGCCCCAATGCGACCATCGTCAATCCAAACTTTGGCACCAACATTGAGGTGATTGAGGATTTGGGGAAGAGTGCAACTAGCTTGGTAACAGTCAGAACCAATGGTAGTGGGTAAGTCGGGGGTGAGGAGTAGAGATTCTCCTTTGAATATACGTTGTTTGGGATGGGGGGCGATCGCATATTTAATTCGTGGTTTCGGGCCACTTAAATCCATGAGGATTTTACATGTGCGTCCTACTTCTATTTCTGCTGTCCGCACATGAGCAATCATAGCCGACCATTCAGCAGTGGTATCATGGGCGCAGTTAATCCGCACACAATCTGTGCCTTGTCGCAACAGATCCCGCACCAATTCATAATTACTAGCGGCAGTGCTGGGTAATGTCACCATGATTCTCACACGGCGATGTTTAAGGGTTTTGCCAAATAAGGTTTCTGTATGTTCTTGCAATAAGCGATCGCCCTCAAAAAATGCTTCCATGGGAGGATGAGGAGGTAAAGGGCGCATTTGTGGTTGAGACACTGCTGCTAAGGTGGCAATTACCGCATCTAAATTAGGTAGGACTTTGGCCTCAATTCTCCCTAAAGACGACAAACCCCAAGGCATCAAAGCTGCTTGGAGTGGACGTAAATCATGTCTTCGTAATGCCATATAATAGGCAAGATTCAGACTACTATTAATAAAAGCTTCTCGGTGAATGCGCGATCGCCAGCTTTGAAAAATCTCCCTTCCCTCTGTATACACTGACTGACGCAGTTGTTGCAATGTTGCTAATAAGGTCGGTGGATCAAAGAGATCCAAACCGACTAAATCTTTGTGAGGTTCTAATTTAGTGGACTGCATATGAGTAAAGTCTACTTTCCAAAATTTACTGGACTAGAAATTTGAGAGTAGGGATTTTTTCATGCCTGCCTTTTATAGCGGTAGACAAGACAGTTAGGACATTAACTACAACTAAAACTTAGACACAAAAAGGCTTTTAGCACTGTCACCTGTCCCCTGCTATACCTCGTGGGTAAAATCCAAAATCCAAACTTGCTTGACTTTCACTTCTTGCTGCCACATCCTCGATCATTGGTAATTGGTGATGCAATCAGCTATCACCAATTACCTAACACCTACTGCTGTTGTTCCGCAGCAGCAATTTCCAATTGCGTCTTGAGAACAGAATCAGGGTTGAGACTGATGGAATCTATACCTTGTTCGACGAGGAAGCGGGCAAACTCTGGATAATCGCTTGGTGCTTGACCGCAGATACCTATCTTGCGATCATATTTTTTAGCTGTAGCGATCGCTTGGGCAATTGTCCGTTTCACAGCTTCGTTGCGTTCATCAAACAGATGGGCAACTAACTCAGAATCCCGGTCTAATCCTAGAGTTAACTGTGTCAAATCGTTAGAACCGATAGAGAAACCATCAAACACTTGGCTATATTCGTCCGCAAGGATAACGTTACTTGGCAACTCACACATCACGTAAACTTGCAAACCATTTTCACCTCGTACCAAGCCATTGTTAGCCATCTCGGCTAATACTCTCCGTCCTTCTTCAGGAGTCCGGCAGAAAGGCACCATGAGAATCATATTGGTCAAGCCCATTTCGTCCCGTACCCGTTTCATCGCTTGACATTCTAGGGCAAAACCTTCACGATAACGGGGGTCATAGTACCGAGAAGCACCACGCCAACCAATCATGGGGTTTTCTTCTTTCGGTTCAAATTGTTTACCACCCAAGAGGTTGGCATACTCGTTACTCTTGAAGTCAGACAAGCGCACAATCACAGGTTTGGGATAAAATGCGGCGGCAATTGTACCAATACCTTGTGCCAATTGGGCAACGAAGAACTCAGCCTTGTTTTCGTATTGACCAGTCAACTCAGCAATTTTATATTTAGCCAGTTCGTCTGCTAATTCATCAAAGTGCAACAGTGCCAATGGATGGGCTTTGATATGGTTAGCAATAATAAATTCCATTCTCGCTAAACCAACACCATCATTAGGAATCGCCGTTAAACCTAAAGCCTCCTCTGGGTTGCCCACATTCATCATAATTTTCGTGCGGGTACGGGGCAAGTTTTCTAAAGGCAATTCTTGCACTTCAAATTTCAACAAACCTGCATAAACTTTGCCGGTTTCACCTTCAGCACAACTCACAGTAACATCTTGTCCAGTAGTTAATGCTGTGGTGGCATTACCACAGCCCACAAGGGCCGGAATGCCCATTTCCCTGGCAATAATCGCTGCGTGACAGGTACGTCCACCAGAATTAGTGACAATGGCACTAGCTTTCTTCATGATGGGTTCCCAGTCTGGGTCGGTGCGGTTAGTGACTAACACTTCACCAGGTTGAAATTGGTTGATGTTATGTACATCGAGAATGACTCTAGCTTTACCTTGGCCAATCATTTCTCCCACACTCCGACCAGTTAGCAACACCTCACCTTTTTCTTTTAGTTGATAACTGCGGAGAACAGTTTTTGATTTTTGAGATTGTACTGTTTCTGGTCTGGCTTGAACGATAAATAATTCGTTCGTAATTCCATCTTTTGCCCATTCAATGTCCATTGGCGTGTAGGTGTCACGCACTTGGGAATAGTGTTCTTCAATGATGCAAGCCCATTTTGCTAATTGCAAAATTTCATTGTCATCGAGGGCAAATTGATTACGTTCAGATTGGGCAACGGAGACGTTTTTGGTTAATTTTAAACCGCCTTCGTCATAAATCATTTTAATTTCTTTTGTACCCAGGCGTTTTTGCAGGATCGGTTTATATCCTTGCTTCAAAGTGGGTTTGAATACTAAATATTCATCTGGGTTAACTGCACCTTGAACCACGTTTTCACCTAAACCGTAAGCAGCAGTAATTAAGGCGGCATCTTTAAACCCGGTTTCTGTGTCAATGGTGAACATTACACCAGAACTAGCTAAATCGGAACGCACCATCTTTTGTACGCCTACAGATAAAGCTACCTCAAAGTGATCAAAACCTTTGATTTGACGGTAGGAAATGGCGCGGTCAGTGAAAATAGAGGCAAAGCATTTGTGACAAGAATCGAGTACACCTTTGAGACCGTGAACATTGAGATAAGTCTCTTGTTGTCCCGCAAAACTAGCGTCTGGTAAATCTTCTGCTGTGGCACTGGAACGCACAGCCACATCTGTATCAATACCATACTCTTGGCACAGTCCTTGATATGCTCTAGCGATCGCTTCTTGCAATTCTATGGGAAATGGTGTTTCTAACATCAGCAACCTAGCTTGTTTGCCACATTGCCGCAGACTTTCCATGTCTTCCACATCTAAATTAGCAAAAATCTTCCTGAGTTTTGCTTCTAGACCCGCTGCCTTAATGAAATACCTATAAGCATAGGCAGTAGTCGCAAATCCCGTCGGAACTTTCACTCCCTTAGACTTGAGTGATTGAATCATTTCTCCCAAGGAAGCGTTTTTACCACCAACATAAGGAATATCTGCAATCCCTACTTGATTAAAAGGTAAAACAAAAGCTTCTTCCTTAGGAATTGAACGATCCCAGTCTTGGTTGCGTCTTATTTCCAACATATTTAATATTCCTTTAATACTTACGGTTCTTTAATTAAGTAGCTGGTCTAAATAGCTCTGTTCTTTCCTACAATTTTTTTATACTCAAAGAATTTGAGGATCTTGTGAGGATACCCATCAATAGATACAGCAAAGGTATTGGAGAGTCAAAGCCTTAATCCCAGCTAATATACAGCCAATAATTGCTGTTGTTTTCCTTGCTGAATCGGCAATTTATTAGACATCTGGTGGTAATTAAATGCGGGTGGTTTGAAACCCTTGTAGAGACGTTCCACCGGAACGTCTCCACATTATTCATTATTCATTTTCACCAGAGGTCTATTGGCAATGGCTAAATATCAATCATGCAATCATCTATTTTGCAGATAAATGTGATTGAAGATACATTATATTAACAGTAATTATGTATAAATATGAACTATTGTATTGTTATCCTACTAATTCTCACAAAATCCTCACATTCATAGGTTAAATTGAAAACATAAAAGCCTGTTATGACTTTTTTTCGGCCTTTCACCTGCCCAGATGAAATGGTGAAGTAACTATATATAAAGGATTTTAGAGAAATATGAATTACTGTCCCTGCTGTTCCGATTTGTTATTACAACATTTACGCGGTTCCCACGCTTATTGGTTTTGTCGTACCTGTTGGCAGGAAATGCCCATTATCAGGGAAAAATCCCATTCTTTACCAGAAACCATTTTTCAAAAAATTCCCCATCAACTGCGAACCAAAAAACAGATTTCTCCCTTCTATGCTCCCTCTAGCCACTCCCTCACTGGTTGGATAGGAGTAGATACTTTATCCGTGTAATCAATTAACATCCTGTTAACAACAGTCCTGAACAATAGTGTGTTTCCTTTCTGTTACTCATAGTTGGTCATTGAGATCATAAACAGCAATCAGCCTACAACTTCTTCAGGGATAAATTAACTCCAACCTATGGGAAGATGCAGATAAGATTTTTATTTTGTGAAAATCCACAGTTAGTTTCTATCAATACAGATTTAGACAACTCTTCAGATCGAGTGGTGATGCAACTGCTTTAAGTCTGGGTAAGGATATGTCCCCACCTTGTAAAGAACATTTCCTGAATGCTACCGTCTACAAGTTGACGCTAGTATCCAGAGTGCACAGACAATGAAGCGCAAAAATTTATTAATTACAGTCCTGATTACTACCTTCATCACACCCTATGCAGCTTTTGCCAAACCACCCAGATATGTGGACAAAACCTATAAATGTGACATTCTCGTTGTCGGTGGGGGACTGTCTGGTGTTGCCACAGCATATGAAGGGTTACTGGCAGGAAAAACAGTATGCTTGACAGAAATAACCGACTGGTTAGGAGGACAAATTTCTGCTCAAGGCACATCTGCATTAGATGAACGACCAACTCAACGGCAAAAACAATTCTATTCTCGCGGTTATTTAGAATTACGCAACCGCATTCAACGCAAATATGGAAAACTTAATCCTGGTGATTGTTGGGTGAGTGATTCCTGCTTCCTTCCCCGTGATGCTCACAACGTTATGGGTCAAATGCTCAAAGATGCCGAAAGGGAGGGAAAAGGGAAGTTGCAATGGTTTCCCAATACTGTGATTAAGGAGTTGGAGATTAGTAAAGATGGGAAGATAATTAATAATGCGATCGCTATTCAGCATCAACCAGTTAAAAATACACCACCCCTGAATACCTTTCCTCTCTCCCAAACCATTGAAGATGCCTATCGCTATGAAAACTCCCCTCGCTTCACGAAAAGCATCATTCGCTTTGTTGCCAAGCAATCCCAACGTAACGCACCGAATTGGTATGTAGTCGATGCCAGTGAAACAGGAGAAATAGTAGCTTTAGCAGATGTTCCTTACCGCTTAGGAATAGATGCTCGCTCCTATTTGGAACCTTCTTCTTCTAGTGCTACTAACGACCCTTATTGTACCCAAGGCTTTACTTATACCTTTGCCATGGAGGCAACTCAAGAGCCACAACCGCAAACAATGCCCCCATTTTATCCTGTATATGCTCCTTATTTTAGCTATGAATTGAAGCGGTTAGCCAACTTTGATTTAGTCTTTACCTATCGTCGCATTTGGAGTCCTAAGCAAGGACAACCAACAAGATTTGGTGGTGTAAATTTTACAGCCCCTACCCCTGGAGACATCTCCATGCAAAACTGGACTTGGGGTAATGACTATCGTCCTGGTACTGCTCAAGATAATCTCATTTATACTCGTCAACAACTACAAGCTACTGGACAATTAAAGCCTGGAGGTTGGATGGGGGGACTGAGAACTGAAGCCCTGGCCAAAGGTGAAGAAAAAGCTTTAGCTTATTATTACTGGTTAGTCGCTGGCACAACAGATTCCCAACTAGGAGAAGGGGTAAAACAACCCCAACCAAATAACCGCTTCTTAAGAGGTTTCAAATCTCCCATGGGAACGGTGCATGGTTTATCGAAATATCCCTATATGCGGGAAGGTAGAAGAATTATTGGTCGTCCCAGTTGGGGACAACCGGAAGGGTTTGGAATTTGGGAAATCGATATTTCTCGCCGCAATTATAATGATGAATATTATCGCCAAACCCTGCCTCTGGCTATGTATCGCCAGTTAAAAGCGGCACTATCTGGTTTAGAAGCCACAGCCGTGATTGGTGGTCAAATCTCACCAGATCAGGCAATGCGCCGCACTCGTTCCACTATTTTCCCTGATGCAGTTGGTATTGGTCATTACGCCATTGACTTTCATCCTTGTATGGAAAAAAGTCCACCAGAAGCACCTGGCAATAGGGAACGGCCTGGAGAAAGAAGGGGTGCAGGTTTAGCTTATCCATTTCAAATTGCTTTAAGAGCAATGATTCCCCAAAAAATTGATAATTTAATTGTTGGCGGTAAGAGCATTGCTACAAGCCATATTGCTGCTGCTGCTTATCGGGTGCATTCCTTTGAATGGTCTGCGGGTGCAGCTGCGGGAACAGTTACTGCCTATGCTCTGAAGAATAACATCGCACCTTACCAGCTAGTGGATGATTTACCGAAAATAGAACCGCAACTACTGTCTCTGCAAAAACTGTTGCAGCAAAATGGCAATCCCACTGCTTTTCCTGATACTTCCATTTTTAACCAAAATTGGGAAGATTGGCGTTAGATTCTCTGTTTTTCACTGTCAGTGGTCAGTTGGGATGTGGAATAAACCAATGAACACTGACATTGACATAAACTAGATATTTGTAGTGCGAATGTGTCAATCTCGTTGTTGATTCCTGAAGTTATGTTGACCAATCTTGCTTTTGTTTATGATATGGCTACAGCACCAACTGTAACTCCTGAAAAAACCAGTCAGGTTGTCAAAAAACCCTATCCTAATTACAAAGTCATTGTCTTAAATGATGATTTTAATACCTTTCAACATGTAGCCGAATGTTTGATGAAGTATATTCCAGGGATGACCAGCGATCGCGCTTGGGATTTGACAAATCAAGTACACTATGAAGGACAAGCGATTGTTTGGGTTGGGCCGCAAGAACCAGCAGAACTTTACCATCAACAATTGCGACGTGCTGGCTTGACAATGGCTCCCCTGGAAGCTGCTTAATTATTATGGGTAAATCTACAGATGGTAGACTCGTTTGGAATCACTCTACTCACCTTTCTGGTCTCATTCCTGTTTTGGAACGTCTATGTCAACAGGAGGGTATTCAAACTGTTACCCCAGCAGTGATTAATCGAGTCAAGGGTCATGTACCAAAGATGCAGCTAAGGGTGTCTGTACCAATTCGCGGTGGCTATAAAGTAATTGCTCGACAAGGTAAAACGGTACAAGAAGTATTTGTACTCACCACTCTAGCACAGGAACAATTGGAGCAAGCGATCGCGATCGCCATGAAAATAGCATGAATATTCATCAATATATGTAAGGGTAGAATATTTTGTATCTCTACCCTTCAATTGTGATGAGCAATTTTCAATTTCTGTGATTTTCGGTTTATTCCTTCCCCCGATGGGATAATACCACCCAGAAATGCCCAATTCCATATATCTTGACTATTCCTCAACATGGTGAACCGCAAATTTATGTAGTGGCAAACTGAGGATACAAGAAAATGTTAAAAAATAAGACAATGCTGTAGTAATTTTGAGAGTCATAGCTAAACCTTCATAACTCGGTAAAACTAACTTCTCAATTCCAAAAGCTACACAATAAACCAGCCAGTAAGAAAAGCTCATTCTCAATAAGATTTGCTCTGTTTCTTGCGCTTCATCTTGTTTTTGCTGATTACCCCACAGCAATAATAGTCCCACAATACAAGCTACAAAGGAAACAGCAACTACAAAATCATGACAAAAGAGGTTGACTGTGAGCATTTGTCTTTATTCCCATATTTTTATTTTTCTATCGACATTAGTCTAAAGGAATAATTCGCGAGGATAAACAAAATAGTTACAAACTGCAATAGTTAACTAGAGCATTTGTAAACAAATGCAAAGATTGTTTTCAAGACCATATATTTACAAATTTGCATATTTTGCTTAGTGCTTTTTGTGATAGCTATTTAATGCTTCACCTTAGTTATGTAGAAATGGGAAAGTTTGAGAACTGTCCACTAAAAACTATCAAGTTCTTGATTTGCAATTTCTGGATTTTTAGCTTTTGCCAATGCCAATTACCATAAATGAGGCAAAATGTATATCTAAAATCCTTTTGACATGCTCTTGCTTTGTTTCAAGCATTTTTGATGCTCTTAAAATTAGTGTTGTTAATTTTTGGTGAGCAACTATGTTTAAATCGTCAATTCACAAACATGCAATCAAATCAAGAAACAGGATCATTTGACCTATTTCTTCCTGAATTTGCCCAAAAATATTCCCGATATCTTGAAAAATTTTAGAAATAAAGAAATAGTAGATGCACCTTAATGAAAATATATCCCTCAGAGTGTAACTGAGGGTTTTATTTTGCTTAAGTGTAATTGTTTGAGTGTGTTATTTTGTGAGTAAAACAAGTTCTCTCAAAAGTAGAACTTTTCCCGGACAGGTCATGAAACTGATGAATCATAAGATGGAAAATATACCTTAAGTGATTCATCTTCCTCAGTCTTGTCCACTGAGGAATTTTATTATATCAACTATTACTTAGAAAAAATCAAATGTTGGTAGAAAAAGTAAAATTTTGATGATACAAGCTAGAAGTAGGGATTTATCGCACAATAGAAGGCAGTAAAGTCGGTGCTAACAAGATTGCATAACAGATGAAGCCAAAAAATAGGGTAGTCAGAAGAGTAATTAAGTAACTGACGCACATGAGTAAGCCATCATCTTCAATGGTGGCGATCGCTAGAAGTAAAATCCCAATGGTGGGGATGGGATTGGTGAAGGGGATGGGAGAAATCAGCAAGATGGTTAACCAGGAGAAGCAAAGACCGTTCAATTGCCAAGTCCAAGGATGAGATGCGATCGCTTCTAAGCGAGGACAGGCGATTTTTTCCACAATTCTCGTCACCCGTCGCAAATTATTTAAAATCACCTGGGTAATGGGACGGGGAAATTGATATTTAGCGATTTTTTTCGGTAACCAAGGCGATCGCCTTCCTAACAGCATTTGCACTGACAAGATTAAACAAGCAGCGCCAAAGGGCCCAGTTAACCCTGGTGGCATGGGAAACAAAAATGGTAATACTAATAATGCTATTACCAAGCTAAAGCCCCGTTCTGATGTTTCCGCCAAAATATCCCCTAGAGTTAGCGGTTGTTCAGCTAAACGATGTAACAACGTTTTAATATCGTGGGAAAACCTCAGGTGCATAGTTGGTGCTAATTGCTTCAAAAGGTCACTTTATCCAGATTTGCATACTCTTGGCCCAGTTTATGCTGGTGGTACAAATACAGCGATCGCCCTGGGAATGACGCGAAAAGAAGCGGGAGTATAGGTTGTAATTTCCCCATCTGTATTGATGGGACGAGGTTTGCGGGTATAAATCTCGATTTCTTGACCATGTAAAGCGCGGACATTCGACCAGTGGATATGCCTCCCTTGACGCATTGCTGGAAGTAAAAGCAGAATTTGCCACCAATGTTCTATTTCCATGCTGTATAAATCTAATCTCTGGTCATCAATTGTAGCATCATGCACCACAGCCATACCACCACCATAGTAACGACCATTACCAATGGCGATTTGTACAGTTTTGACGAGAATAGATTGACCGTTCATACAAATTTCTGCACTAAAGGGACGGGACTCCCAGATGACTCGTAGTGCGGTAGCTGCATAGGCAAATATTCCCCACCGACGTTTTACTTCTTTCGTTAAACGTTGGGTAATTTTTACACTTAATCCTAAACTAGCGACATTGAAAAAATATTTATTATTGACACAACCTAAATCTATCCGACGTAAATTACCAGCAGCAATTAATTTACAAGCTTCTGGTATAGAAGCAGGAATTCCCAAAGTTCTTGCTAAATCATTAGCAGTTCCCATGGGTAAAATTCCCAAAGGTAATTGAGTGTCAACGATGGCATCTACTGCGGCATTTAAAGTTCCATCTCCACCACCCACAATTACTAAATCAACATCATCCCGATAATGGTGAATAGTTTCTCCTAGATTTTGTGGATGTTCTGTTGATTGTTCAATTACATGAAAACCCAGTGTTTCTAAACAATGAATTGCCTCTAAACAACGAGTTTGTCCTTGACGAGAATGATGATTTACTAACAGCAGTGCGCGGGGACTCATGGGTGTAACCTTTGTAGTTGATCGTGCCAATTATCTAAGTCCATTTAACCCTGCTTGAATATTACTCTCAAAGCTAGGTAAAGCGGTGATGCAGCTTGTCTATCATCTGAAAATGATCATGAATAAATTTTGATGGTTATCTAGAGATAAATGCTTAAGGGAGGCAATACTATGTTAATTGTGATAGTTTGCTGTATGTAGACACACTGCTTTGTTAAGGTCAGGTTAAAGTGAATAGATTTTTCACAGATGATTGCTAGTTACTACAGTTTAACCTAATTGCCTATATCTATGTTCATTCTGGAGCAATGGTTTCATTACTTTAAGACAAGTTAGTTGATTATATCGAAAATCACATAAAAAACATCCCTTGACCAGACCATATCCCAGGTTGATATAGTTAGGAAAAAATATATCTTGCAGCCACAGTATCCAATCCCAAATATGTCCTTGGAAATGAAAAATGTGAATTGTCAATTACTGACTACCAAAATAATCGCGCAATAATTATACCTAACTGAACACAGATAATTCCGAGTATGGCACTACCAGCCCAATAACAAGTAGCTGTTAAAAAATGTCCACTCCGCAATAAATTAATAGTATCTAAACCATAGGTAGAAAAAGTTGTATAGGCACCTAAAAATCCTGTGGCAATCATTAAACGTATTTCTAGAGAAGTAATAGCCATTTTCTCTATTGCTAAGGTAGTGAAAAAGCCCATACCCAAGCAACCAGTGAGATTAATCACAAAAGTGCCGTAGGGGAAAGTAATACCAAATTGTTGGGTAACCCACAATGTAACATAATAGCGACTTAAGGCTCCAGCGATCGCACCCAAGCTAATAGCGATTGGTTGGCGTATGGATGGATCTATGGGCATAGATTAAATTAAATAGAGGGGTACAAATAATCAAAGCAAACAGCAATAAATTATACTGAAAATAATGAGCAAGGTAAATAAAATCACACAAAAAGTTAAATCAACCCTACATTTTTTCCGCAATCTGTTGATTGTACATTGGCGTTCTTTGCTGCTGATGTTATTGGGGGTGTATTTACCTTTGCAGGTAGTACAAATTTTAGCTGTGAAGGTCTGGCAAAATGAAGGGGGTTTTCCTTGGGATGTACCAACTTTGTTAGCAATTCATGGCTACTCTAACCCCCAATTAGATATTTTTGCTGTCTTTGTAACGCGGGTGGGGTCAGCTTGGACGGCATTTCCGGTGTTGAGTGCGATCGCTTTTCTATTATGGCAGAGAAAAAGATGGCGATCGCTGGCCTATGTCATCATCACTGCCCTGGGCAACGTTGCCATTAACCGGACAGCAAAGGAAATCATGCACCGCATCCGTCCCCAACTGTGGGAGTCCAAAGCACCAGAATTCGATTATTCTTTTCCCAGCGGTCACGCAATGACCAGTATGACCTTAGTGGCAATCTTATTAGTATTAAATTGGCACCATCCCCGACGCTGGTTAATTCTTGCTATTGGCAGTTTGTATCTTCTCCTCATCGGTTGGACACGTCTTTATTTAGGAGTTCATTTTCCCAGCGATATCCTCGCAGGTTGGATGGTTGCATTAGCTTGGTCTATAGGAGTAAGTTTGATTATCAAACCGAACTTGCATCGGGTTAAACCCAGCAACAGTAAAATTCAACCAGAAACATCTCTACTTCCTGATGAAAGAGAGTAAGCATATACAGCAGGTGACAGAAGTTCAGAAGTTCAGAAGTTCAGAAGTTACAGAAGTTCAGAAGTTCAGAAGTTACAGAAGTTCAGAAGTTCAGAAGTTACAGAAGTTGCAGAAGTTGCAGAAGTTCAGAAGTTCAGAAGTCGCAGAAGTTACAGGAGTTGCAGAATAATTAATGTCCTAACCGCGCTGTCCGTTGCTATATATTTGGTGAAAATGAATAATGAATGTAGAGACATTCCATCGGAACGTCTCTACAAGAGTTTCAAATCATTTACATTTAATTACCACCAGAAATCTATTTTCTTCTTTAAATAGGTGAATATTTACTCTTTGGTGTAGTCATGGATATGGAATTGATTTCTTTTAAATACACCCTCGTAAAATCTTCTCCCATCCCTAAAGTGTAATCTTCAATTAAACCTTGACGATTAATAGAAATATCGTTATCTTTTTTAATCACCACAATCCCATCATCTGCCACATTTCTAACTAACATCATTTCTATTTCGCTAGGATTATCTAAAATCACAATATTACTACTCTGATAAAACATACCCTCTGCTTCTAATATTTCTTCTGGGTATTCGGCAATCAGTAAATCAAGTTTAGGATAACGCAACAAAGATTGTACATTACTGTTGTAATCTTTATTTAAGACTTTTTGGGAACGGTTGATAAATAAACCTTGACGACTGACCGCACCAATTGTCCATTCAGGATGTTGAAAAAGAATGTGATCTATGGTTGTTTGAAGTTCGGGAATAGCGATGTGATTAAAGGTAATAATGGGAATTTTGGCATCTTCGGCAGAGTGAAAGAAAGTGGCTAAAATATGTGCGGGAACATCTACACTTTCACCCACTGCGGGGTTGAGGTGCATGAAAATTCCTGGTGCAGAATTAATTTCTAAAATCGCTAATTTACCAGATTTCCAAGATTCAGAAAGATTGGGAGCAATCACATCAATACCCAAACAGGTGAGGCGGAAGTGTTGGGCAATGTCTTGAGCTAAAATGATATTGTCATGGTGAATTGCATTGGTAGCATTGATGCTGACTCCACCAACGGAGAGATTCGCGACTTTGCGTAAAGAAACAGTGCGATCGCTCTCTATAATACTATCTAATGTCCATCCCTGCTCCTCTAGATACAACTCCATTGCCTCATCAATCAAAATCTTACTCATGGGAGAAGTAGGTGTATCCCAACGTTCTGGTTTGCGGTTCTCCCGTCTAATTAACTCTTTAATTGTGGAATAGCCATCACCCACCACAGATGCGGGACACCGTTCTGTCGCTGCGACAAATTTACCATTCACACACAGTAAGCGAAAATCTTTCCCCGCAATGCTATTTTCTACAATAACTCTGGTTGGCTGTTCTTCGGGAATTGCTAACAAAGCTCGCTGATAAGCCGATTTTAACTCTCTTTCTGTTTGCACCTCAGCTGTCACACCAATTCCCTTATGACCTATGACAGGTTTCACCGCAACTGGATAGCCAATATCCTCTGCTACTGTTAATGCTTCCGCTTCTGACGTGACAATTTCACCTTGTGGAACTGGAAAACCTAAGCTTTGCAAAAATGCTTTACAGTCGTCCTTACGGGTCGTAAATTCTGAATCAATATGGCTATCAGTATCAAAGGTCGTCGCTACCCCCCGCACCAATTTTCTCCCATGGCCATATTGCATCAAGCCTTCTTCCCATAAATAGAAGGTGGGAATACCCTGTTTAGAAGCAGTTCTTAACAAAGCGTAGACCGTTGGCCCACCATAGACAGAATATCGAAATCTGTTTTGCAATTTTTCCAGGCTTTTTTCCCAGGGAAAACTCCGGTTATCTGTGATATTTTCAAACCAATCCCAGACAGTGTATAGAACTTCTTTACTAGTGCGTTCGTGCAATGCTTGAATACTAATTCGCACATAATCATCATAGGCTTTGACACGCCAATGATTGAGATGCAAATCCATATCTAGCTGTGACACCTCCGAGACTACACGCGCAAACAGGTCAGCGTAAGAATTATACTTGTATTCTGCCAAATGAGGATAGCGATCGCTGACAACTTGCACATATTCCTCAATCTCTAATGGCTGTCGATAATTTGTCAACGCAAAATCAAAAACTACAGCACCTGTCTCTAGGTAGGGATTTGGTCCAAGATAATACTTGAAATTGAAAATATCAAAAACATCATTTTCTCTGGCATTGATACGAATTACATCACTGTGTTGCTCTTGCTCAATCATTACCTATCAACCTTTGGTTAGATACCCTGAAATTTTTACTTTTTTTGAGTAATTATGATTTACGCACGACTAACGGAAAAATAAACCACAAAGACACATTAGCGAAGCGTCCCGTAGGGATAGGAAAGAAAGATGATGTACAAGATATTTGGCATCAGTCTTGGTAAGAAAAATATACGATGGAAAAACTATATTTTCACCTGTATCTCGCCCTAGCCTACTCCTATCATCCCCAGGTTTCAGCTACCCACAGACAGAGTATCAATACAGGTGCGTTGCGCTACGCGACAACACTACAGGAAGATTTCTCAACCTGGATGAGATATTTAGCATCAGCTTACTTAAAATCCATGAAACCATCATCAAAATCTAACTTTAGAAAGGTGTAAACCTCAAACCAAACATATATAAACAACATGAGGCATTGAGGAGACAGCCCATGGATAATCAAAAAGCTGCTCTGAGAGATGAAGTCCGCTACTTAGCTGAACAAGCATTTCATCGTAAACTCATTTCTGGCTATGGAGATGGACCTGAAAGTCATGAATATCAAATAGTTTATCAGGGAAAACCGCGCCATGTTTCCCTCGAACAAGCACGATTATTTTTATTAGATTTACTCTATCGTCGTAGATTTGATTATTAATAGTTAATAGGCAAAAATGAATCTGCCGCTAGGATGATTCTCTCCTCCAAATATCATGATTTAGTAAAATTAAATCACTCAAAGCAGGAGATACTATTCATGGCTGAGAGTCAAAATCCTAGACAACTAATCATTATTGGTGGAGCCGAAGAAAAAGAAGGAGAATCACCAATTTTGCGGGAATTTGTGCGTCGTGCAGGGGGAGTCAAAGCAAAAATCATTATTATGACAGCAGCGACAGAATTACCCAGAGAAGCAGGAGAAAGATATACAGAAGTCTTTGAAAGAATTGGTGCAGCAGAAGTAAGGATTGTGGATACAGAAACCCGTGATGACGCATCCTCATCTACAGCATTAGAGGCAGTAAGGAACGCTACAGGTATATTTTTTACTGGAGGAGACCAAGCCCGCATTACATCTGTTATGAAAGATACAGAACTTGATGCTGCCATTCATCAAAGATACGCTGAAGGTATAGTCATTGGTGGAACTAGTGCCGGTGCAGCAGTGATGCCAGATAAAATGATTGTCGAAGGTGATTCCGAAACCCATGCGCGGATTGAAACTGTAGAAATGGGGCCTGGTTTAGGCTTTTTACCGGGGGTAGTGATAGACCAGCATTTTTCCCAACGGGGACGGTTAGGAAGGCTCATTTCTGCTTTAGTTCAAGAACCTGCGGTGTTGGGATTTGGAATTGATGAAAATACAGCAATGGTGGTAACTGACGGACAAGTAGAGGTAATTGGTGAAGGTGCAGTCACCATTGTCGATGAATCAGAAGCCACATATAACAACTTGGGTCAAATATTAAAAGATGAGCCTTTAGCGATTTGTGGTGCAAAACTGCACATCTTACCCCATGGTCACAAATTTGACTTGCACAAGCGTAAACCAATTGTGGACAAAAAAGTCACTGTCTAGACGTTTTGACTACAGTCATCATTTATCAAGTTGGTATTAAATATATCTCAAGCCTATCAAAGACAAAAGTTAGTAGTTCTCCCACCTAATTAACCAAACAGATGAATGGCTGTGATATCATGGGAGACTGCTGCATACATCTAGAAAAAAGAAAGTTTGATCGATCATGGCTCTGACGCAACAGCGCAAACAAGAACTAATTTCTAACTTCCAAGTTCACGAAACCGATACAGGTTCCACAGATGTCCAAATTGCAATGCTGACTGAGCGCATTAACCGCCTCAGCGAACACCTGCAAGCTAATAAAAAAGACCATTCTTCCCGTCGGGGTTTGTTAAAGATGATTGGTCAGCGTAAGCGTCTGCTTGCCTATCTTCAACAAGACAGTCGGGAAAAATATCAAGCTTTGATTGCTCGTCTTGGCATTCGTGGTTAGGAATTACCCCTATGGCTGCTGAAGAATCAGATCGTACTTCCTTACCCTTTGAGCCGAAAAAGCGCCAAAAACCTGCGAAATCTAAGACTCAATCTGTCGTCAAATCCCAGGAAACTAGCCCAGCACCAAAAAAGCAGCCACCCTTCACTAAAGAAGAGATGGCCATTCCTGAAGTAGTTAGCCAAAGAATGATTCGCAGAGTAGCAGCATTCTGTGGTATACCAACGGCTTTAGGTATTACTACTTTAGTTGCTAGTTATCTCCTGTTAATTTACGCCAAAATCCAATTACCTCCCATCGCTGTGTTACTAGTGAATATGGGATTTTTTGGTTTAGGGGTATTAGGTATTACTTACGGTGTTCTTTCCGCTTCTTGGGATGAAAATAGACCGGGAACTTTGCTAGGTTTAGGTGAATTTGGCGCTAACTGGGGAAGAATGGCCGAAGTTTGGCGTGAAACTCGAAAAAAGAACGTCTGAATCAACAGCGCTCAGGTATTTTGTCAATAATTGCGATATTGGGTAGATTGAAGCTTGAATGTTGAAGTTGAGACTTTATCACTTCAACATCAAAACATCAATATTAATAAATTTATATTATTTTTTATACCCAATATTTAGCAAAAAGTACCTAGCGCTACATTTTTTATATATTTTCTCGGTTAATTATGAATAATTCCACGACTAAGCAACAATACTGTACAGGTTAGTTGCTCAATAATTTACATAATTTATTCAATTTCATAGGAACTTGCCGATGATTGTCGTCATGAAAGTTGGTTCCCCAGAAGCAGAAATAGAGCGTGTTAACAAAGAACTATCTAGTTGGGGGTTAACACCAGAAAAGATTATTGGTCGTCATAAGGTAGTTATTGGTTTAGTTGGTGAAACGGCAGATTTAGACCCGTTACAAATTCAGGAACTCAGCGATTGGATTGAACAGGTATTAAGGGTTGAAGTTCCTTACAAGCGTGTGAGCAGACAATTTCGCCACGGGGAAGCCTCTGAGGTAGTGGTGAATACTCCTGATGGGCCTGTAGTCTTTGGTGAACATCATCCTTTGGTAGTTGTGGCTGGCCCCTGTTCCGTAGAAAATGAAGAAATGATTGTGGAGACAGCACGACGGGTCAAGGCTGCTGGTGCCCAATTTTTGCGGGGAGGAGCATATAAACCCAGAACGTCACCATATGCCTTTCAAGGTCACGGTGAAAGTGCTTTGGAATTGTTGGCCAAAGCAAGGGAAGTGAGTGGACTGGGGGTGATTACAGAAGTGATGGATGCGAGTGATTTGGAGAGAATCGCAGAAGTTGCTGATGTAATTCAAGTGGGAGCGAGAAATATGCAAAATTTCTCCCTGTTAAAAAAGGTAGGGGCACAATCTAAGCCTGTATTGCTGAAGCGGGGTATGTCTGCCACCATTGAGGAGTGGTTGATGGCCGCTGAGTATATTTTGGCAGCAGGTAATCCCAATGTAATTTTCTGTGAACGGGGGATTCGGACTTTTGACCGTCAATACACACGCAATACTTTAGATTTATCGGTGATCCCAGTGCTGCGAAAGCTCACCCACTTGCCGATTATGATTGATCCAAGTCATGGTGTGGGTTGGTCTGAGTTTGTCCCTTCTATGGCTATGGGAGCGATCGCTTCAGGTTGTGATTCACTAATGATAGAAGTACATCCCTACCCTGCCAAAGCCTTATCTGATGGGCCCCAATCCTTAACCCCAGACCGATTTGATAAATTGATGCAGGAACTTGCTGTCATTGGTCGGGCCGTTGGACGCATGAAATAAACAACCCGTTTCATACAGCAGATAGCAAGTTAATCAAGATAAAGGAAGATATTTCCCTACCTATTCCCTGGTGGATTTACTCTGGTTTAGCAAAAACACTCAGTAACACCGGGCCTAACAAGTAGTAATGACCTAAACATAAAATTCCCGCTGTTGCACCTAATTCCTGACGCTGTTCTTGATTGTAAAATCTCATCCTAGTTGGTGAATTAGCGACTAAGTGAGAGACTTGCTTTCTGCTGGTAATATCTACTAAATAAAACTTCCCTCCAGGAGCTAATACCCGTGCAACTTCTGTGAAAACTTGCTGGGGATTGGGGTAATGTAAGAAACTGATGGTGTTAAAAACGGCGTTAAATTGACCCTCAGTAAAAGGTAAAGATTCTGCATTACCTTCTACATAAATTAAGCGGGGATGATGTTGATTATTTTGTCGAGCCACTCGCAACATTTGCGCCGAAAAATCTAATCCTGTCCCCTGTAAATCAGGATAATTCTGAGCTAACCGATTGAGTAAGCGACCTGTACCACAGCCTAAATCCAGAACTTGAGGATTAGCTGGTAATTCAACTTTGGTTAATAATCTTTGATGGATAGCTTGATAGTAAACTGAAGGAATAATCCAGTCGTAAGTAGCTGACCAACGGTCAAAGAGTTGTTTTTTATCTTTGAGAAAGTTACTAATCATGGCTGAAACTATTACTATATTCCTATAATAACTCGCGTTATCTGTGGTTGACACTAATTCTCTAATAGATATCTTGTGTCAATATTCTTTTTTTGGTGCGAAGACGCAAAGTAGAAAGTAATAGTTATTATGTCGCTGCCAATTGCATAGCTAGCAGGAGCATAATAGAATTATAGACTAATCTAAGATAATATAAAGTCACAAAAGGGCAAAAACTACGTTCTTTTATGATTAAACCAATAATACCACCAGCTACTTACACTTTATATGCACAAGATTATTATTTATGGTTGAGAACAGAAATGTTGAATCCTAATACAAAACTTTACATATCTAGTTATACTAGCTCTAAAAAGGTTAAATATGTCAACAAAACATAATCTCCTCAAACCAATGAACATAACTGATTTTCTGACACATACAAGATTGTAAATAGCGAAGTTTATCTAATAGCT
>NZ_JACJTT010000040.1 GCF_014698825.1 Richelia sinica FACHB-800 | reverse complement strand
CAATCTTTAGTCACCCAATTAATGAGACTTCATCCCAATAAGCGCAAGTATTATCAACAGGGTCAAAGGGCTATGCGCCTTGTACAATCTGTCTTTTAGACTGTTTTGTCCCCCCTTCAGTGTAAATAGATAATTATAAGTTAAATTGAGCCAGTTTTTGTTGGGGAATAGCGATAACGTTTAACTCTTGTATAACATTATCAACTGCATCTACTTCTATCAGTTTTTCTGTATAAGATTCATAATAAAATAGCTGATATCCTTGATGAATCAAAAACTCTTTAACTCCCACATTTATACCTTGCTCACCCGCCAAATTTTCATAGATAATTACAGGATAAAACTGATGCAATAGTTGTTGGCTTCCCATCAAAACCGCCATTTCATGACCTTCTGCATCGAGTTTGAGAAAATCTACTGCTGTGATATTTTCTTGTTCTATCAAACTATCTAAAGTAAAACACTTCACTTCTTCAAAATTATCTGAAGTCAGACTATCGGTTTCACCATCCAATGCTAGTCGATTTAGCTCATTAGCAGGATTGAGAATTAATTTTACACTACCAGTGCGATCGCTTGCTGCTCCGGGACAAACCTTCACCCACGATAACTGATTGATGCTAGCAGTTTCATACAAGCAGTTGATACATTTGGAAAATGGTTCGACAGCTAATACTTTTCCTTCTGCACCAACCCTAACAGCAGCACTAAAGGTATAAACTCCCACATTAGCACCAACATCAATCACCGTCATACCAGGTTGAATATGGTGACACCAAAACTCCATCTCTTTCTCAAACCAGTGATTGTCTGTAATTAAAACACTGGTTACAATACTATATAAACTTGGCTCAACAGCCATGACTAAATTACTATCTACATTAATATAAGTAAACTCACTATTTGCAGGTACTTGTGTCCAGTATAATTCGGGTTGTAAAGTTTGCCCTAACTGATGCCAGTAGTTAGCGAATTCGATTTTCTTTAAATCTCTATAGGCCAAATATAAACATTGTATGACTTGTATATACTCAGGTACTAATTTTCTAATTTGGTGTAAATATATAATTCCTTCTTCTTCTTGACAAATCAAAATCGATAATGCCAATTTTAACTTAATATGTAATACCTTTGGTAAAAGCTGATTGGCTATATACAAGCAGCGTCGCATTTCCGGTTTCACAAAAATTGTCTGGACATTACAAATTACCTCACTTAAAACAAAAAATGCTTGTTCGTAAATATCTTGAGATAACAAAACTCTGCTAAATTCTTGATCGTCCTGTCCAATAAATTTTTGATAATAAGTAAAAATATAAATTAATCCAGGTGTATAGACATTAGAACCTACATCAGCAGGATGTACAGTATGAATAATGATATTAAATACTGAATTAATAGCTTTATCTGTTTCACCAATAATGCTATATATTAAAGCCAAATGAGCAGCACACAAGGGATTAGCATCTATGGCAATACCATTATTCAAAGCTTCAACTGCCATCTCCAAATAAATAGAACGCACCGCTAAATCATCAGAGCTTTTTTCTGCTTCAATAAATGCTAGTACAGCACAGTTATTCCATTCAGTTGATGAAATAGGACTATCCCAATTAGTATGTTCTATCATCAACGCAATTGGGTTTAATATCTTCTCATCAATATTTAGAATGGCTTGTTGCAGATATTGGCAATATAAATGATAGAAAGTATTTTGAGATTCCATATTTAACAGTATTTAATTTTCAACAATGATGTTTAACAATTTTATATTGTAAATTATTCTGTCTTGTCCATGACCAAATTTAATCCCTGGCAGATAAAATATCATACCCATTTTATGTGCGACTACAAATAATCCTCACAACCATAAAATTCTTCATCTCTGTGTTTATCTGCCTTTGATTTGATATTCATTTACTATATAAAAATTAATAATAGCTGAAAATTATATACAGGTAATATAAGTTACTAATCATACCGATTCTTCATTTCTAATGTTTAATCAGTATTTGGCCAAAACTTGGCATTTTGGCAACTTCATCTCAAAAAACTTGTTATCTTCAATAAATTACCAAGATGTTTTTCATGTTTATACTCAAGACGGGAAATAAACCGTCTTTTTTATTGGTGATGTATTTGGGCATTTTGGCAGATATACCGAAAAATATGTATGCTATATTGGTAAATGCCAAGGATAAAAACGGCGTAAACATCCTCAAGATAGTTGATACCATTTACTATCCTAGCAACCTATTTAATTTTATTTATAATTTTTCTTCAAACTTTCAAGGTGTATTCCTACTTTCAAGCTATTAGTAGTGACGGGTTTTACCCGTCTTTTATTGTCATTAGGAATACATTTTCATCTGCATATAATTTTTCAAAAATGGGGTAAGGTAGATCTAATTTACACAATTTTTAGTGTATCTATTTGGCATTGGCAAGATACTCATTAATCTAATTTTTACATTGGTGAATTTCATTTTCTTCACTGCTTATCAGGTCTACCGTAATTTGCATACATCCCATAGGAAGATGCTGGAAAAAAGACAAAAAGGTTAAATTAGGTTGGGATGTTGTTATGCACTGGATTTACATTAAGGTTTGGTGGTGAACCAAACCTTTTTTGTATAGAAATAAGAAGATTAATTTAGTAATCAATTTGTTGTTGGGAAATGGTAGTTACAACAAGTGAAAAAAACAAATTTATGTATCTACATAGCTAGTAGACGGACAGGTTAAACAATGTCAGACTCAAGCATCATCAGGTTTTAACTACGAACTCCTGTAGCTAGTATGAGATGGACACAGATGCGGGGAGGGGTAACACACTGTCGAAAAGTGTTGAGTTTGTTGTCACAATTTTAGCTAAATAGATTGAGAAATAAGGTGCTAATCTTGGCTATAGTCTGATATCAGCATAAGGTGTCAGCGGTTAGTTTAGTGCCCTAATTGGCATGATTTGGGAGGTCAATGGTTAGTCAATAGCTATGGACAAATTCTCAAAGGGCAAGTATAAACAAAAAAATCTTGGGTGCATATAGTCTATTCAAATTGACTACAAAATCAGATGACAAACCACTCGTCCAAACTCACGACACGATCTTCGCAAATCGTTACAACTCGTCCGCAAGGAAGTGGAAGTAAGCGAGTTGCCAAAAAAATGCGGAAACGCCCTCAAAAGCGTAGTTTGTTGTCGTCAATTTTGGCAATGACTCTCTTGTTAAGCAATGCGGGTCTGTTTATGGCTTTTGGCTGGATGAGTGTGCTGTTCATTTTTAAACCCGAAAAAGTGATATGGGTGAATAAATATTTACCAACATGGGCACAAATACCCTTAAATAATAACGATCGCCCCTACACCCTCTCGGAAATCCAAATCCTTTTGACTCAGCAGCAACGTACTCCCGGTGAAATCCTCTATTTGGATGATGAGCAAAATAATTTATTTTTACTACCAATATTTCAAGCACGTCCTAATTGTCAATCTAATTGCCAATTCCTAGTAGAGTTAAGGATTTATCAACGGACAGAAGATGAAAATTTTCAATCACAACCAGACACTTACTACCGTCTCGCTAGTCAATTACCTATAACTGGGCCAACAGTCTCTGTTCTGGAGACTGGTGTGGATGAAACACCATCAGAATCTGACTCCCCAGTACACTTACCTTTAACTCAAGTGAAAGCCTTCGCAGATCCCACACTTTCATCGGGATTTTGGTTTCATGTGTGGGGTGAAACACAACACAAAGACAAACCTTTCTCCTATGGTCAAATTGTTCACTACAACCCCAGTCGCAGTAGTTTGCAGCAATTATTAACTTGGACCAATCCCAACGGTAAACTACCTCAATGGCAACAGGTGACTGGTAGCAAAGTAAAAGAATTGGTGATAGATCAAACAGTGGATTTAGAACCACAACTGCAAGTTTATCAAATCAAATCTAGCCAGTTAGTAGCTAATTCTCTCCAACTAGAAGCCATTAACATCAAAAAACCAGCATTACCTGCTTTTGCTTTTCAGCAATCTCTCTTTCTAGCCCGCAATGGATTATGGTCTCCAGCTTTAGCTTGGTTAGAAACTTTCCAAAAACAGCAAAAAAATCCTTTGCCACCAGCAGCACAGGCCCAAATAGATTTTATTCGCTTGCATTCTCAATTTACAAAAACTCACGCCAATCAAACTTGGGCTAACCCTAGTCAACAGGTACTAGCTGATTTAATCGATGGTCGCTGGGAAAAGGCTATCCAGGTATTTGCCGCATCCTCAAATAATGCCCAAGAAATAGCCACTTTACTTAAGGCTGATCAAGGTAGATTATGGAATCGGGCAACTGCGGCTTTGCGGGTAAATCCCACAAGAAGGTCTGTTTTAGGTTGGTTAACATTGATATTAGCAGCCCAGAGGGGAGAGGAGAGGGCTAAATCATGGTTGCAAAGTCAGCCTAATGTCAATCCCACGACTCTGCTTTATATTCATAGCCTGTTAGCGAATCTCTATGGTGAAACAACAAATACGGAATTTTCTTCCCATTCTAGTCAGATTGTGGGGGGAGTGAAGCAAGTCTCCCAGGTGAATGAGAATGATTGGCTACCTTTAGACACGGCAACCAATCTCACTCTCACAGATAATCAAGTGTGGTATGAGATAGATGTGAGCAGTTTTTATGATGGTAAGAGTTGGTTAAATTATCCTTTTACCAAATTAAATTTGACTTCTATAAAATCTAGTAAATTATTAGCAAATATTTTGGGTTTGAGTTCTCAGTCCTCTATTCAAATTGTTGTTTGGCTAGAAAATGGCGAACAACAAATCACGACCAACGCCACAATTAAAGCTTTCCAATTACAAGGAGGAGGATTACGTCTGTTAGCTGCGGGGCCATTAATTCCTCAGATACAAGATACTTCTCTCTATCCTCAGCCCTTAGCTTTAACCACTACAGCATTGGAATGGGTGCAGCCATCTCCAATTACTATCAAAGAAGTTTCTCAACAAGATACAGGGAAAGTACAGAATATTTTATCAACTGTATGGCGGTCTTTACAGGAGTCCGGGGAAATTACTACTCAAAGTGTTCCTAGTTTTTCAGAAATGGCAACACTCATGTGGGATTGGCCTGTGCAGTTAATTGATTTAACTGGTGATGGTCAACAAGAAATTGTATTAACTATCTCTGCTAGTGCTATTGCATCATTGCAACAGTCAGCAGGTGATGTTTCCGAGGCAGTAGATGGAGAAGTTAGACCCCGAACTTTAATTTTCTCGGATAGGGGTAAGGTTATTTATAGCGACTTGGCGCCAAAATCACAGCAAGTGTTGATAGCGATCGCTCAACTCGCTGAAGGCCAATCTCTAGCTTTACTTGTAGAAGATGCTCACAGATATAGCCTTAAGCGGTGGTCATCTAATAAAGGGCTGTTTGAGTAGCAACCAATAGGTTTAGTTTGCATCCCCTTGGCTATCAACTTCTTCCCGTTGATTTTTCAGGTTTTGTAATTGTTGCAACAGAGAATCTATCTCTGCTTGCAAGTCCATAAACTTCTCCTGTTGGTCGTCTCGATAGTAAGCTTTGGTTAACTTACTAACTAAGCTTGCGCGGGATTCAGTATCAGTCACACTGGAAATAGTCATGGTCATTTAATCCACACTCACACCATTTAGGAATAAATATTATAATAATGTGATTTTAAGCTTTGTTAAATCATTGTATACTTTCCATCACATAGTCTAATAGATTTCCTGTTTGGTGATAAGAGACTACGATCATAATCACTCTGTTCCAGAGATGACATTGACTACTCCATGGTAAAGTTATTGACACCATAAGTAAAATACAATTAAGAAGTGCAATGCCTTGATCACTAGTCTTTCCATTGCCGAGCAAAAATCTTTAAATTTGTCGTTAAGCAGTTTTTAATCCCGTGACTTTGAGCTTGTCTGTTGCTAAATCTCATCGCCAACCCTGGCCCGGGCTGATAGAAGCCTATCGTGAATATTTGCCTGTCAGCGAAAGTACCCCTGTTGTCACTTTGCTAGAAGGTAACACACCTTTAATTCCCGTGCCGGCGATCGCAGAACGCATTGGCAGACAGGTACAGGTGTACGTTAAATATGATGGTCTTAACCCAACTGGTAGTTTTAAAGACCGGGGCATGACCATGGCCATTACCAAAGCCAAGGAAGCTGGGGCCAAGGCGGTGATATGTGCTAGCACTGGCAATACTTCTGCTGCTGCTGCTGCCTATGCGCGACGTGGGGGTATGAAGGCTTTTGTGTTAATTCCCGATGGTTATGTGGCTTTGGGTAAACTAGCACAGGCATTGCTATACGGGGCAGAAGTCCTAGCTATTCAGGGTAATTTTGACCGCGCGTTAGAAATCGTGCGGGAAATGGCAGAAAGCTATCCCATCACATTGGTGAATTCTGTCAATCCCTATCGGTTGGAAGGACAAAAAACCGGGGCTTTTGAAGTGGTAGATGCCTTGGGTAATGCACCCGATTGGTTGTGCATTCCAGTTGGCAATGCAGGTAATATCACAGCCTATTGGATGGGCTTTTGTCAGTATCACCAAATTGGTAAATGCGATCGCTTGCCAAAAATGATGGGCTTCCAAGCTGCTGGTGCTGCACCACTAGTCAACGGTCAACCAGTGTCCCATCCAGAAACCATCGCTACAGCTATTCGCATTGGCAACCCTGCAAGTTGGGATAAAGCGATCGCTGCCCAATCAGCTAGTCAAGGTAGTTTTAATGCAGTCACCGATGAAGAAATTTTAGATGCCTATAGGTTGTTAGCATCATCAGAAGGAATTTTCTGTGAACCTGCTAGTGCTGCTTCTGTAGCTGGGTTATTAAAGGTGAAAGACCAAGTACCCACCGGGGCAACAGTAGTTTGTGTTCTTACTGGTAACGGGTTAAAAGATCCAGATACAGCCATCAAGCACAGTCATGCACAGTTTAAACAAGGTATTCCCGCAGACTTAAAAGCTGTAGCAGAAGCAATGGGATTTTGAGGCAATTGTCCCCAATGGACAAAAATTTAGATTTCCCATCCCCCCAAACGGGGGGATAGTTTACTATTTAACCCATAAAAAAACAAATTTTTCTAAATCCATTCAGGTGTGCTTATCCCCAGTAATCCACTATGGGTAATGCCTGTATCAATATTTATGTAAGTCTGTACAAAATCCTGTTGATTATCTGCGTTTATCTGCCTTCAATAATTAATTATATGCAGATGTATATTATTTTTAATTAATGCGTATAAACCATGTTGAATTTTAATTAAAAACATTTTTTTATAAAAAAATATATTTTAACTCACTAATATTGGTTGTTGATATATAGGTATTATCAATGACAAAATTAAGGTATCAATACGCTTTCAACAAGTAATCTTCAAAATTACCGCAGTATTTATACGGTAATATCAAGAGTATTGATTTATCAAACAAGCGATCGCTCCTGATATATGAATTTTCGATTGAATGAGGAGTGATTTTTATAAAATTTATTTTCTATTAAATACATATACAAACTGATCAAGTCTGATGAACACTGAAATTAATCTAGCTCAATTCAATTCAAAGCTTATATCACAATCAATAGAAATTGCTTAAGGTGCTGACAATGACAAATCAAAACAATGCAACATCCAAAATTTCACCCACTAACAATAATAAAAATATAGCAAAATTAACCATATTACCCGTTCTTGGCACAGCTAATAATGATTCTTTTTCAGGTACTCATGAAGATAATATTTTTGATGGTTTAGCTGGTAATGACCGTATCTCTGGCAATAATGGTAATGATTCTTTAAATGGTGAAAATGGTCACGATACCTTAAACGGTGGTACAGGTGATGATATTCTTCTTGGTGGGACTGGTAATGATTCCTTAAATGGTAGTAGTGATAACGACATTTACGAGTTTACTCAAGGTTTTGGGGAAGATATTATTTATGATTCCAGCGGTAATGATACCATCCGTTTTGGTACGGGAATAAATTCATTTGATATCACTTTAACTAGAGACCAAAATAATCTTTATTTCCGCTTTGGCAGTAGCACCGATAAACTGACAATTCAAAATTGGGGTTACAGTGGAACCTTTCAAATCGAAAATATAGAATTTGCTGATGGTAGTAGTTGGAGTTTATCTAAATTACTCACAGCACCTTTCATGGGAAATGATAATAATGATGCTTTTACAGGTACTAATGACAATGATATCTTTTACGGATTAGCAGGCAATGATCGTATATCCGGCAGTGATGGTCATGACACAATAGATAGTGGTGCAGGGAATGATTCTTTAGTTGGTGGTGCAGGGAATGATTCTTTAGTTGGTGGTGCAGGGAATGATTCTTTAGTTGGTGGTGCAGGGAATGATTCTTTAGTTGGTGGTACAGGGAATGATTCTTTAGTTGGTGGTGCAGGTGATGATATTTATCAGTTTAATCAAGGTTTTGGACAAGATATTATTTACGATTCAGGTGGTAATGATACCATCCTTTTTGGTACGGGAATTAATTCATCGGAAGTTGGTTTTACCAGAGACCAAAATAATCTTTATTTTACGAATATTAAAAATGGCAATAAACTGACAATTCAGAATTGGGGTGCTGGTAATAGCTTCCAAATTGAAAAGGTAGAATTTGCTGATGGTACGATTTGGAATGTGGCTAAATTACTGACAGCAATTTTTGTGGGTACTAATGGAAATGATTCATTTTTTGGTACCAATGGTGATGATGACTTTTACGGTTTAGGAGGTAATGATACAATTTTTGGCAATAATGGTAATGATTACATCATTGGTGGTACTGGTAATGATTCCTTAAATGGTGCTGTAGGTAATGATTATGTCATTGGTAGTTCTGGTAATAATATCCTCATCGGTGGTTTAGGTAATGATTTCCTCATCGGTAGTTCTGGTAATGATTCCTTAAATGGTGATGGTGGTGATGACTTTTACCAGTTCGCTCAAGGCTTTGGACAAGATATTATTTATGACTCAGGTGGTAATGATATTATCCGTTTTGGCAGCGGAATTAATTCATCAGATATCAACCTCACAAGAGACCAAAATAATCTGTATTTAACTAACATCAAAAATGGCAATAAACTGACAATTAAAAACTGGGGTTATGGTAGTAGTTGTCAAATTGAAAGAGTAGAATTTACCAATGGAACTAGTTGGAATTTAGATAGGTTACTGACAGCACCGTTTATCGGTACTGTTAATAATGATTTATTTACTGGGACTAATAATAATGATATCTTTGATGGATTAGCAGGAAATGATTCTATTGCTGGGAATAATGGCAATGATTCCTTAAATGGTGGTGCTGGTAATGATTCCTTAAATGGTGGTGCTGGCAATGATTCTTTAATTGGTGGTATTGGCAAAGATACCCTGGTTGGTGGTGCTGGTAGCGACTTTTTTAATTTCTACACTTTAACAGATTCTCTATTAAGTGAATTTGATGTGATTAGCAACTTCAACGCTAATAATGGTCATGATTTATTTGGTATAACTATTATGAGAGCAGGATTTGTCAATGTGGGGACAGTAAGCTCTCTAAATGCCATAGATATTAGCAGCAAATTAACGACCGCTGCTTTTCAAGCGAACTTTGCAGCACAGTTTAGTTTAGGAAATAGGAATTTTGTCGCTATTAATGATGCCACAACAGGGTTCAATGCTGCTGCTGATGCAATTATTGAAGTTACAGGATTAACCGGCACATTAAGTATTAATAATTTTGTCAATAATACAAATACTTTATGATGCTGTGTGCACAAAACAGATAAACTTTTTTTGTCAATGTCGAGATTGTACGAGATGGTATTAAATCTCTATCTGGTTGAATATGATATCAAACAGGCTTGGTCTCAGATTCACTACTGTTTACCTGTTCTTTTATTTCTTCTACCTCTTTACCGGATACTCGTGCTTTTGCCAAACTGTCAATAGCATCACCTAAAGCTGTGGTTAGACTTTTTCGGGTTTGTTCGTGGTTAGTTTGTTCGGTTTTTAACGCTAGTAACAAGCGATCGCGTTCTTGGGTGAGGGTAATCACTTTGTCTTGCAGTTCCTCTAGAGAACTCAGTTTTGATATTTCTTGTTCAATCGCTGTTCTAGTATTAGTTTCTGCTAGGTTTTCATAGTTGATACCCTGGAATTTTTGCAGTTCAGTTTTCAGGGAAGCGATCGCTTGTTGGTGCATTCGTGCCTCAGCGCGTCTCTGTTCAGCTTCAGTATTGTATAGTTGTCGCCATTTTTGCGAACTTTCCCACGCTTCGTCTCGTTCTCGCTGAAGTTGAATCATCTGCTGTTTTAGAGACTGGATTTCCCCTAACCATTGCTGTGTTAAATACCCAGGTTTATCAATACTGTCAGTCATGACTTGAGTTAATTGTAGTAAATAAATATGACAAAAAGTAAAAAATTTAGGGTTTGAAATCAGGCCACCTTTTGAGCAAAATCATCCTAGCTAAGATTAAAGTCCTAGTGTAGCCTCCTCTAAGGCCAGTATAGAACTTTCATCATTTACCCTGAGTAAACCCAGCCTAACTAACCAAATATCATGTTTTTGCCTCGCTTTATTCGTTTTTTCCAGCATTTACATAGGCACACACTACATCTTACTTTCACAAGAACCATAGAAAGAAGACTACTAGGACTAGCTTCGGAAATAGCTTTTAACGCCATGTTATCTTTATTTCCAGCGATTCTGGCATTGTTCACAGCCATTGGCCTCTTCACAGGTGTGCAAGATACCTTTATTCAACTAGCTGTGCAATTGAGTCGAGTTGTACCCCAAGAAGCTTGGAAACTAATTAGTGATTTTGCTACCCAAGAAATTGCCAACTCTAAGAATAGTAGTTTATTTTCCCTCAGCTTTGCGATCGCTCTCTGGTCAGCTGCTGGTGCTGTCAGTACCGCAATGACCGCTTTTGATCAAATCCAGCAAATACACCCAAATCAAATGCGTCCCTTTTGGCAAGCAAAACTCGTTTCTCTAGGATTAACGATTGGGACAATTTTATTACTAATGCTGGCTTCTTTCCTAGTATTTATTAGCGATTTTTTATTAGGAATGGTTGTTGCTGGTCATCCTGCTTTAATATTCTTATTACATCTGTGGCAATTGTTGCTTTGGCCTGTAGCCTTGTGTGTCGTTGCAGCCACCTTTGCTTTTATTTATCGCTACGGGGCCAGTCAGAGAAGCCCTGGAACACCAATCATGCCAGGAGCAATTTTAGCAGCAATTTCCTGGGCAGTTCTATCCGCACTTTTTCGTCTTTATGTAACTAATTTCGGAAATTATAATAAAGTCTACGGTACAGTAGGAACCTTTATTGTTTTAATGTTGTGGTTGTGGATGAGTGCCTTTGTTCTCCTGGTCGGTTATCAAGTTAATGTCACTGTAGGTGAAGATATGCACTCCTACCGAAAAATGAGTTTAAAGAAATAACCTTATGCCTAATTCTGCTGATCCATTCCTTCCAGAATCCCATGGCTATGCACCAACTTTAAAACGACTCCGCCAACTGACAAAAATACTAGATAATGCTATTACTATTCCTGGTACACAAGTTGGAATTGGTTTAGACCCAATTATCGGCTTGCTACCTGTTGGTGGGGATTTTTTAGGATTAGCACTTTCTTTTTACATCATTATAGAATCAGCGCGTTTAGGAGTTGCCAAAGCCACTATAGGGAGAATGATTGTTAATGTAATTTTTGACTCCTTAGTTGGTGTTATTCCCATGTTAGGAGACTTATTTGATTTTGCTTGGAAAGCCAACACTTACAATATCCAGTTGTTAGAAGAATCTTTAAAATCTTCCAATCGGCAACAAAAATCTGACAAGTGGTTTATGATTGCTTTAATAGCTGGATTATTACTATTACTGATAGTTTTAATCGCCATACCAATAGCAATCATTAGAATGGTATGGACAGCTTTCACAGCTAGTTAGATAGAATGATTATTTTTTAAAAAGAATGAAAACTTGGTGGCAGACTAAATTTCCCAAAGGTCAACAAAATCTAATTATTAATGATATAGATGGCTATCCCGTGCAAATTGCCTATGGAGAAAAAGGTACAGGTAGACCACTGATGCTATTACATGGCTTAGGCAGTTGGAGCTACAATTGGCGTAATAGTATTGATACCTTATCTGCATATTGTCGCGTTATTTGTTTTGATGCTAAAGGCTTTGGCTTTTCAGAAAAGCCGATTGCGCGTCGTGAAAAAAATGGTCATCAATTAATTGAATTAGAAAGAATTATTAAAGAACTATGTGACCAACCACCCATAATTGTAGCCGAATCTTTGGGAGCATTAGTTGCTTTAGCCTTAGCAGCAAAAAATCCTGAATTAATCGGCAGATTAGTAGTCATTAATGCACCAGTATTTACAGATAAATTACCCCATTGGGCTATGGGAATATTGGCACAAACTCCTATAGAAATTATCCAAAGCATTGATGCTTTACGGTTACCATTTTTATTTGCACCATTAGTGCGGGAAATTATGGGTATAGAAAGACGTAAAGTGCTATTTGACCCCTCTATTCTTACCGAAGAAGATGTTTATTGGATTACTTATCCATTTATTGAATTACCAGGAACTTTGGTGAAGGTAGCTGAAGATTTGCAGTTAGCAGCTAAAGAAATCGAAAATTTACAGGCTAATCAGCCTAATATGCTCACTCATATTCAAAATAACTTGCATAAACTTGAATGTCCAACTTTAATTTTGTGGGGTGATCAAGATAGTTGGTTTCCAGCTATTCATGGGGAAAAATTACATCGATATCTTCCCAATTCACAATTGAAAATCTTAAATAACTGTTACCATGATGCGTCAACTGGTGCAGCACAAGTTGTGAATACAGCAATTTTGGAATTTTTACAGGATACCGGATATATTTAAACTTGTTTTGGTAGTTTGAGTAAGCGAAATATCACCAAACACCCCGTACCACAGCAAAGAGCGATCGCAATTACCATCCACACAGGAAGAGGATTCGTGCTATCAGGTGGTAATGGGGTTTGAACTTTTGGAGTAGCACGTTTAATTTTTTCGGGTTTGGTTGGTGGTACATCTCCAATCTCAATCAGTTGGTAGTACGCAAATACTGATACTGTTACAGAAATCCCCACCATACCTGATAACAGTAGCAAAAAATAATTCTTGAGCCAGGGTCGAGGTATGGTTTTACTTTTGACCACCTCTAAATTTCCATCTTTTGGTTCCTCTGGCTCCTGTTGTACACTCTGACTATTGTCCATGTTTCCTTGCAGAATTGTACTTTTTATTCTTTACCACTCATTAGTCGGATATGAGCTAACAGTCAGAAAAAATTAGCAATTTATTGAAATTTTGGGTTGTGAATAAATACTGTTTGCCGAGCTTGGCAAGTTTTGCCACATGCTGACAATTTAATGCTGACCTTCATTCTATAATTTTACTAGAGTAACTAAGCTCTCAGTATCAGTAAATATCGGGGCAAATTAAGTAGCTTTTTTGCTGATATTTAGCTGGTTAATGACTTTACTAGTTGTTGTTGGTAGATTATTTGGTTTGAAGTGTTCCATTAGTTGGGAAATATCAGCACCTAGTTAGCTAATTATGCACTTTATGCACTAAAGGATAAAGATGAAACATAACGCATATAACTATTATTAGATTCGTTTAATCGAAAGTAAATACTTTGTCACATGATTCAGGTTTATTCGCTTAAGCAGGTATAATCTTGATTTCACCTTTGTTTTTACTCTGCATCATATTGTCTATATGTTAAAGAGTTGATACAGAATTATGAGTCGTGACTATTAATCATTTATACCCATGACAGAAAATGATTTTTGTTTAACCCAAAATCAACAATAAATGTCAAAAAACACATAAAAATTTCAATTTTTCGCATTTTTGCCTAATTTATTTGACCTATTGATTAGTCCTTTTCCGAAGCTCAAATCAAAAAATAAAGTAACTTCAAGCAATATTTAGAAATATAAACTTTGTATTTTGTAATAAAAAACCTTCTACCTCTCAAGACATATTACAACTCATAAATCTTACGTAATCAGTGTTTTTGAGAATTTAAAAAAAAGATGAAATTACTTAAGACCTTCGTGAAAGCAATTGTTTATGAAGTAATGTTAAGAAAAACCGCCACTTTTCTCAGGCACAGTCCTTATATGTAAAGGTTTTGAGGCTTTTCTTATTCCTGTAACTTATTTATTCATAATTTGTAACAAATAAAGGCTCTATAGCAGTGTATAAACATAAGCTGGAGGGGTTAAACAACAGACCAAAGTTAAACGAGTCAACCAATCCACAAAAGTTTGCTTGTTTCTCATAAACCTGTCTCTGTTTCTCATAATTTCTGATGATTCATCAGAGGAAGTAAGAGTGAGACGAAGATAGAGGCAGTTTAGTTAGAGTCTGTTGTCAGCTATGACCAATTGCTCCAAATATTGGCATTTTCAATCAAAAACTTCTCTCAACTCAGTAAATTAGGAGTCACAGTCCATGACATTAGATGTATTTACCAAGGTTGTTTCTCAAGCAGACGCTAGAGGCGAATTCCTGAGCAGCGAACAAATCGATGCTTTGGCAGCAGTAGTTAAAGAAGGCAACAAGCGTTTGGACGTTGTTAACCGCATCACAAGCAACGCTTCTGCGATCGTTACCAACGCTGCTCGTTCTTTGTTTGAAGAACAACCCCAGTTGATCGCTCCTGGTGGTAACGCTTACACCAACCGTCGTATGGCTGCTTGCTTACGCGACATGGAAATCATCCTGCGCTACGTTACCTACGCTGCATTAGCTGGTGATGCTAGTGTTCTAGACGACCGTTGCTTGAACGGTTTACGCGAAACCTACCAAGCATTGGGTACTCCTGGTTCTTCCGTAGCTGTTGGCGTTCAAAAAATGAAAGAAGCTGCTATCAGCATTGTTAACGATCCCAATGGTATCAGCAAAGGCGATTGCTCTTCTCTAGTTTCTGAAGTAGCTAGCTACTTTGACCGTGCTGCTGCTGCTGTTGTGTAATAGCAACACCAATAAATCAGACCTAAGCAATTTAGGTATCTAGGCCAAAAATACAAATTACTTCAGGAGATTTTACATCATGGTTAAGACCCCAATTACCGAAGCTATTGCAGCTGCTGACACCCAAGGACGTTTCTTAAGCAACACCGAATTACAAGCAGCTAGAGGTCGTTTTGACCGCGCTGGTGACAGCTTAGACGCTGCTCGTGTATTGACCTCCAAGGCTCAATCTTTAATCGACGGTGCAACCCAAGCTGTATACCAAAAGTTCCCCTACACCACCTCTACCCCTGGCAATCAGTTTGCTTCTGATGCTCGTGGTAAAGCTAAGTGTGCTCGTGACGTTGGTCACTACCTCCGCATCATCACCTACAGCTTGGTTGCTGGTGGTACTGGTCCTTTGGATGAATACCTAATTGCTGGTTTGGCTGAAATCAACAGCGCATTTGATTTGTCTCCCAGCTGGTACGTAGAAGCTCTGAAGTACATCAAAGCTAACCATGGCTTGAGCGGTCAAGCTGCTAACGAAGCTAACACCTACATCGACTACGCTATCAACGCTCTCAGCTAGATAGCATCATGCCCGGAGAGGGGTACAAGTGCTGGATGAAGTCACCTAGCAGTTGCATCTCGTTCCGGGCATAGTTTTATGTAGAAATACTGCACTCGGTACCAGGAAGCGCAGTGTAAATAAAAAAGGGGAAACCATGGCAATTACAACAGCAGCATCCAGGCTGGGAACAGAGCCTTTTAGCGAGGCACGTCGCGTTGAACTGCGCCCCAACGCCAGTAGAGAAGAAGTAGAATTGGTAATTAATGCCGTTTATCGGCAAGTATTAGGTAATGATTATGTCCTGGCATCTGATCGTCTTGTCAGTGCAGAATCTTTACTGCGGGATGGCAATCTGACAGTGCGGGAATTTGTCCGTAGTGTTGCTAAGTCCGAGTTATACAAAGCCAAGTTCTTCTACAACAGCTTCCAAACTCGGCTGATCGAACTCAACTATAAACATTTGTTGGGTCGCGCTCCCTATGATGAGTCTGAAGTGGTTTACCACCTCGACTTGTATATTAATGAAGGGTACGATGCAGAAATTGACTCCTACATTGATTCTCAGGAGTATCAAAACAGTTTCGGCGATAATGTTGTACCTTACTATCGTGGATTTGAAACACAACCAGGTCAAAAAATTGCTGGATTTAATCGGATTTTCCGGTTATATCGTGGTTATGCTAATAGCGATCGCGCTCAAGTAGAAGGAACTCGTTCTCGGTTAGCGCGGGAATTAGCCAGCAATACAACCTCTTCCATCGTAGGTCCTTCTGGCAGCAACGATAATTGGGGATTCCGTGCTTCTGCGGATATAGCACCCAAACAAAATTTAGGTAATGGCGTAGGGGCATCGGATCGCGTTTACCGCGTTGAAGTTACAGGTCTTCGCAATCCAGGCTACCCCAGCGTGCGGCGGAGCAGCACAGCCTTTATCGTACCTTACGAGCGACTCTCTGACAAGATCCAGCAAATCCACAAGCAAGGCGGTAAAATCGTCAGCATTACGTCCACGTAAGGTTAGGTGTTGTTCACCGACAAACTCAATCATTAGGAGATATAGAAGTAATGTTCGGTCAAACCACACTTGGTGCTGGTAGCGTTTCTTCATCTGCTAGCCGAGTATTCCGTTACGAAGTTGTCGGACTACGACAAAATTCAGAAAGCGACAAAAATAAATTCAGCATTCGGAACAGCGGTAGCATCTTTATCACTGTTCCCTATAGCCGGATGAATGAAGAGATGCAACGGATTAGCCGTCTTGGTGGCAAAATCGTCAAGATTGAACCATTAAGCGCAGCAGAATAAAACCCTTGTCCTGGCAATGATAGAAACCGGTACGGAAGAATATTCTGCCGATAATGGGACACAGCTGACACCAGAAGGGGCGATCGCTAATCTGCAATCCTCAGATTTAAGTCTCCGCTATTATGCTGCATGGTGGTTGGGTAAAAATCGCGTCAGTCAGCCAGAAGCTGTTGATGCCCTGATTGCAGCCCTCGAAGATGAGGCCGATAGAACAGAATTAGGTGGCTATCCTCTCCGTCGGAATGCAGCCAGAGCTTTAGGTAAATTGGGAAACTGTAAAGCTGTTCCAGGTTTGATTACATGTTTGGAATGCTCAGACTTTTATGTGCGCGAAGCTGCGGCTGAATCCTTGGCCCTGCTTGGCGACAAAAGTGCAGTACCAAAATTAATCCAGCTATTAGATGGGGGTGTGGCTCAAGCCGTGCAAGTACCGGGTCGCCCCCATCTCACCCAACCCTATGAAGCAGTATTAGAAGCCTTAGGTGCCATTGGCGCAACTGAGGCGATTTCTCTCATTCGGCCGTTTCTGGAACACCCATTGCCACGAGTGCAATGCGCCGCCGCCAGATCCTTATACCAACTGACACAAGACCCAGTATATGGGGAATTTTTAGTGAAAATGTTGGCTGATGGCGATCTGAAGTTACGGCGTGTTGTTTTAGGGGACTTGGGGGCCATTGGGTATCTAGGGGCGGCTGATGCGATCGCCCAGGCTCAGGTAGAAAATAGCTTCAAACTCATTGCCCTGAAAGGATTGCTAGAAAATCAACTGCCTGATGAGTTGGATAATCCTAGTATTTCCCCAGAGGCAATTCGGGTCATGAACTTGATGGATTCACTCTTGTAGTCAGTGGTCAGTCGTTAGTAGTCAGTTGCAACAGCCCCTGACAGCTAATAACTGGCAACCGACAATCGGCAACTGACAAATGAATGAACTAATTCGTGCCGTTAATCAGGCAGACACACCCAACCAAATGGTGACGGCGGTCAAAAACTTAGCAGCAGCCAAAGATCCAGCAGCAATTCCTACATTCATCGCGGTATTTGGTTACAACAACCCAGCCGCCGCCGCAGTGGCGGTAGCTGCCTTAACAGAGTTTGGTGACTTAGCCGTTCCAGAATTGCTGAATCAAATTGATGATTATAACTATGGCGCACGGGCTTATTCGATTCGCACTCTTGCCGCGATCGCTGACCCCCGTGCTTTAGATGTTTTAATCTCAACTGCTGCTACTGATTTTGCGCCTAGTGTACGTCGTGCTGCTGCTAAAGGACTAGGCCACCTCAACTGGCACAAATTAGATGTTTCCCAACGTCAATTAGCCATCAATCGTGCCCTAGAAGCACTGCTGTTTATTTCCCAAGATGCAGATTGGTCAATTCGTTATGCGGCAGTAGTGGGTTTACAAGCCTTGGCCAAAGTACCAGAAGTACAGCAAACCATTGTGGCAAAATTCTCAGATATGCTGCACAGCGATCGTGAAAAAGCCGTTCGCGCCCGTGTTCGATTGGCCTACACCCAATAGAATGCTTGAGTACCATAAAACAAGGTAAAAGTCAAGATGTCAATTCCATTGCTAGAATATCCATTTACTACGCAAAACCAGCGTGTAGAAGGTTACGAAGTTCCTAACGAAGATACCCCAACTATTTATCGCCTCAATGCTGATACAACTGATGCAGATATTGACAGCATTGTTTGGGCTGGATATCGCCAAATCTTCAGCGAACACCTAATTTTATCCAGCTATCGCCAAAAAGCCCTAGAATCCCAATTGCGAAATCGGGCCATTAGCGTTCGTGATTTCATTCGGGGTTTAGGTAAATCAGAGGTTTTCCGCACTCAAGTAGCAGAACTCAACTCTAACTACCGCTTAGTAGACATCATCTTAAAGCGGTTTTTAGGACGTGCGGCCTACAACAAAGACGAGGAAATTGCTTGGTCTATTGTGATTGCCACCAAAGGAGTCCATGGCTTCATCGATGCTTTGTTGGATTCTGACGAATACCAGCAAAACTTTGGTGATAACATCGTACCTTTCCAACGTCGTCGTTACCAAGACAGACCCTTTAACTTGGTTAACCCCCGTTATGACGGCTACTGGCGCGATCGCCAAACTTTAATTTTCCTCGGTGGTCGTTCCTTCTACAGCGCCCGCACCACTGGTTACGCCACCACCGCTGATATTCGTCGCGCGGTTCCCGCCAACTTCTTTGCGATGGCAGGAAAAATCATCACCGGTGAACGGAACTATCAACGCACCATCGACTCCGTTAGATCCCAAGTCCGCACCTTAGATATTCCTGACACTTCTCGGACAACTTCCAAAGAAGTAGTAACTGTCAAACCTGTAGCAGTCGCCCTGCCTTATCGTTACATTCCTGGCAATCCCCTGAATTAAGATTCACCACTATGTCCATACCCTTACTTGATTACAAGCCCAGTTCACAAAACCAACGTGTAGAAGGCTACGAAGTTCCCAACGAAGACACCCCCAGAATTTACCGCATAGAAGACTATGCTTTCGCTGGTGAAGTTGAAGAACTGATTTGGGCAGCCTATCGCCAAGTTTTCAGCGAACACGTCATTCTCAAATTTTATCGTCAGATTAATTTAGAATCCCAATTAAAAAACAAAGCCATTACCGTTCGCGATTTCATTCGTGGCTTGGCTAAGTCAGAAGCTTTCCAAAACCTAGTGTTTGAGTCCAACTCTAACTACCGCCTCGTAGAAATTGGCCTCAAGCGTCTTTTAGGTCGTGCACCATATAACAAAGACGAAGAAATAGCTTGGTCAATCACAATTGCTACCCAAGGTTGGAGTGGTTTTGTTGATGCTCTGTTAGATTCAGAAGAATACACTTCTAACTTTGGTGAGAACATCGTCCCTTATCAAAGAAGACGTTATAAAGACAGACCCTTTAATTTAGTCACACCCCGCTACGGTAACTACTGGCGCGACAAATTAGAAGACGCACGTTACAAATGGGGTGACATTAAAAACTTTTTGGCAATGGCGAATTCCATTAATATTAAGACAGTGACCTATACGCCAGTCAGTACCGCCAACATCAAAATCCCTGACACAACGCGGCCAGCTGTTCCTCAAGGTATTCCCGTTTCCATTAATCCTAGTGCTGGCTTCCCCGTGCGATAAACCGTTGTCAGGTGGTGTGTGGCTATAGGTTTACAAAGGTTCATTAAGGATCATCAGGTTTATTTTTTTCAAGGATGCCTGCGTTTACCAACCTGAAGACCTGCCTCAGATGCCAAATTTGTAGCAAAGGTAGATTTTCAAGATGGCTTTACCCTTACTTGACTATAAGCCTACAGCCCAAAATCAAAGAGTTCATAGCTTTGGTACGGCAGATAGCAATGACGATAGCCCCTATATCTACCGTCTGGAAACTGCTAACTCCAGCAGCGAAATTGACCAACTGATTTGGGCAGCCTATCGCCAACTCTTCAACGAACAGGAAATTCTCAAATTTAACCGCCAGATTGGTTTAGAAACTCAACTAAAAAATCGGTCAATCACGGTTAAAGACTTTATTCGCGGGTTAGCTAAATCAGCCAGATTTTACCAGCTAGTCGTTACACCCAATAACAACTATCGCCTGGTAGAAATGAGCCTCAAACGACTCTTGGGTCGTGCTCCTTACAATCGTCAAGAAGAAATTGCTTGGTCGATTCAAATAGCTACAAAAGGTTGGAGTGGTTTTGTTGATGCCTTGATTGATAGTGCAGAGTACCAAGAAAACTTTGGTGACTACACCGTACCTTATCAGCGTAAACGTATGACCACAGACCGGCCCTTTAGCTTTACTCCTCGCTATGGTGCGGACTATCGCGATCGCGCTGGTATCATCCGCAAAAAATGGTATGGCACCCAATGGTACGGGTTTTTACCCCAACCATTTGGACAAAAAGTCGATTTGGCGGCATTGTCAGCAGTATTACTGGCAATTACCGCAGGTGTCGCCTTCTTGGTCGTACTAAATTGGTTCGGAATTAACTCTGGCTACTTACCCTAATGCGAGAAAATAAGTAAAGCAGGAGTGAGGTTTTGAGAAATCAAGCCTCATTCCAGTCGCAAACTTATAATTTGTTAACACAAGGAAAAACGTAGCATGGCACTACCATTACTTGATTACAAGCCAACCACACAAAATCATCGCGTCAGCAGCTTTGGTGTAGCTGACATAGATGAAGATACCCCATACATCTACCGCATTGAAGATGTTAGTTCTTACACTGATATCCAAAACATCATTTGGGCGGCTTATCGTCAAGTTTTCAGCGAACATGAGATTCTCAAGTTCAACCGTCAAATTACTCTGGAGTCTCAACTGAAAAACGGTTCTTTGTCCGTGCGTGACTTTATCAGAGGTTTAGCTAAATCTGAGGCTTTCTATCGCCTCGTGGTTTCTGTTAATAATAACTACCGTTTAGTAGACATCACCTTAAAGCGTTTTTTAGGCCGTTCCTCTTACAACAAAGATGAGCAGATCGCTTGGTCTATTGTGATTGGAACCAAAGGTTTCAGCGGTTTCGTTGATGCTTTATTAGACAGCGAAGAATACACAACCAACTTTGGTGATAACACTGTACCCTACCAACGCAAGCGTTTAGAAGGTCGTCCCTACAACTTGGTCACTCCTCGCTACGGCACAGATTTCCAAGAAACAGCAGGTACAGTCAGAACCGACTGGCGCTTTACTTTGGAAAAATTCTACACTCAGAAGTTCCAAGAGCGTCGTTTGGCAGAAGGCGATCCTCGCAAGTTTGCAGATTTAGCTGCTTCTCTCGCTGGTAAGGGCAACTACGCTCAAAAACTATCTTCTTTTGACATTGATTACCTCAATGCAGTTCCCTATCGGAAACGCTAAGGTCAACAGTGTGAAAATCTAAAATTTAATACTGGGTCTGGTTTTTGCATTAATATAACGACAGATTAATGGGTTAACTGTAATCTTGACGTTATGTTAAGTGGAGACTAGACCCAGTAGTTTTATGGCTAATTTTGCCAAAAACTAAAACTTAGACCCTTCAGCTTTCGGTTGCTCTAAATTAATCTTCACAACCTTGGGCTTTTCTTGCTCCATCTTTGGCAGATGTAAATGCAAGATACCGTCTTTGTATTCTGCTTCAACTTTAGTATTTTGCACAAGGGTAGGTAGAGGAATTACTCGGTGAAATTTACCATAGTGAAACTCACTCTTTTTCACACCTTTTTCTTCTGTTTCAGTTGCAGTTCTTCTTTCAGCACTAATAGAAACAGAATCTTCAGTTACTTGTACATCTATGTCTTTAGCTGCTATTCCTGGTAATTCTAGTTTCAGATGAATTGCATCTTCAGTTTCTGCTAATTCAGCCGCAGGGACTTTCACACAATTTTTATCAAATAATGGAGATGGTATTTTGGGATCTTCAAATAAACGATCCAGTTGACGTTGTAGGGTGGTCAATTCTTGCCAAGGGTTATAGCGAATCAACATATTTTTTTCTTCCTTCTTTGAGTGGTATTAACTATTTTTGGGAGTTCAATCTTGCCTGTGCTTATTATCTTATGAACTGAAAACATGAATGTAAATTCGGCTTTTATCACTGATTTAATGATAATAACCGAACATAAAAAACTCATTTCATATAGGTGTGGCAAACCGTATTTATTTTGGTTCGGTAAACCCAACTAAAGCTAGATAAGTTTGGCTATAATTTGATTTTTTGATTGGAAAATCAAAGAAATAGGTAATTTTCATGGTTATAAAAAATGAATAAACTACACAGATAATCCACAATTTTAGGATGATTAACTGAGGACACTTGACAATAATATACGTATGTAATAAACTGTAGTACACAAGTATATGATTATTTAATTAATGTCTATTTATATTCCCTACATTTGTCTAAATGTGTACTTTATTTGCTGTTTACTAGCTATATTAAGTGATTGAAGGTATTTGTCTTTTCACCCTAAGGTGGCAGAGAACAAGCCAGTTCGCATGTGAAAACCATGAGGAGTCCAAGTTTGTGTAGTTTTACTAGTGGGGTGGACTGGCCTGCATGTGTATTGTTCCTCTACCAACTTGCAAAATATTGATTTATAGTACAAAAAAGCTTAAAGACATTACTAGTATCAAATAAAACTAATATTACAGAACATCACTATGGATTTTGATTATTTTCGTGGTAATGAAAGCAATTCCGCAAATAACAACCGTCAAAATTTGCTCTCCAGTGGATGGAGACCATTTCATAGAGACTTTGATTTAGGCTATTTTTGGCAGATTATTTGTCACGATACCCAGGAGTTAGGACAAAAAAGTATTAATTTAGCTAGTTACTATGCTGATGCTTTAGCAAGAAAAGAGTATGCTTGGTGGGCAAATATTTTAAATTTGGCTTCTGATTATACTCGTGGTGAATGGCAGAAGTTCTGGAATTATATTACACCAGAGCCGCTCATGCCGGATCACCGCTACAAAGATGTTTTGAGCACGGAAACACCTCTTGTCCAATTTGTGAGCCGCAACAGTATTCCCATTGATTATGTGCTGAATTTGTTGCAAGAAATTACTGTTTTGCGTGTTTTAAAGTTATTAGGTCGTCCTGACATCATTACCCAATATTACTCCGAGAGGGATTTTTATTTCCCTGTGGAAAAGTTTGTAAGTTGGGAAAGACTAGATGTAATTAATACAGTTTATGCCTATTGGTCTAAACATGATATTTGGCTACAGATAGATCCTTATGATCGCGGCAGAAGGCAATATACTTTAATGGCACAACAGCTAGCACCCTTTATTAATAAGGCCACTTATGATTTAGCGGTGATGCTGAGTGGATATCAAAATCGAGTAGGTAAAGTACATAGCCAATTTTTAATTCGCTCTTTTCCGCAGGAAATCCAGAGTTTTACCGACTCAGTACAGCAAGCAGTTCTGAATCAAAATCAATTAGCTGTGGTAGTGCATGGAGAACCGGGAACGGGAAAAACTGCGTGGACTCAAGCTGTAGCCAAGGAAATTTTAGTACCGTTGGGGTATGTGATTTTTATTTTAGATCATGATGCGATCGCCAACTTTGTCCCACCCACCTATTTAGAGCGCATCTGTATCATCATTAATGAAGCTGATAACTTAGCACAAGACCGCTCATCCGAAGTTGCACAATACAACAACAAAACCGAACATATACTGGCGTTGTTAGATGGAACTTTGTATCAAAGCGTCATCGATGAAATGGGAATACAAATTCAGCAGCGTTTAGTGATCCTTATGACTTGTAATACCACTGAACGGTTAGATCCAGCTATGTTACGGAAAGGTAGGGTAGATTTAATGTGCGAATTTACTCAGCGATTTGTTTAAGTACCAGATTTTATAGACATTCTCAGTCCCAAGAGACAGGAACCTAGATGGAGTCAGGGTTAATCAATTTTGAACCAGATAATAAAAAAATTTTGAACCTTTCACACATCCCCCCGGTCTAAATATCAGAGCTGACTAAGAGATTTGCCAAGATTTAAGAAATGCTGATTTAACTCTTACTCCTACCGGCTTAACATCTTGGCATTCTCTATTTTTTCACTAATGACTTGAACTTTTCCTATTTTGTGAGAGTCTAACTAATTGCGACTCAAAAAAACGCATAGGAGAATACCTCAGGTGTTAGGCGTGCCAATCCAGGTTTCCCAAGATAGTCAATTCCCAGCCGAAAATTCTAGCTGTGAATGCGATAATTTCCATATTCAAAAATGTTTACAAGGCGACACCCAAAGCTATGAAAAGCTCTATCGTCGTCATCAACAGAGAGTCAGATCAATTCTGTTTCAACTTTGTGGACCTTCTTATCTTGATGACTTAGTACAGGAAGTATTTTTAAGAGCCTGGAAAGGTTTACCAAAATTTCGCCAAACATCAAAATTCTCAACTTGGCTCTATCGTATTGCCTGGAATCTCGCTTATGATCAGCGACAGGCAGAGATGAAAAGACGAGAGCAAATACAAAATCTCAGTGAAAAGACTCCTCAGCAACAGGAAGCGCCCAACCTGTTGAATTTGCACTATCAAGATTTAGTCCAAAAAGGGCTAGCTCATCTCAGCTTTGACCACCGTACTATCTTAGTTTTACATGACCTAGAAGAAGTTCCTCAAAAAGAAGTAGCGCAAATACTAGATATTCCCATCGGTACAGTTAAGTCACGTTTGTTTCATGCGCGTGCTGCAATGCGTCAATTTCTCCAACAACAAGGAGTGCAACTATGACTAAATTTAGCGATGATGATGAAGATTTAGTGAATTTCCTCCGCCAAAATCGTCCCCCAGTTCCTCCATCTGATCCACAATTGGCTCAACGCATTTTATCTCAAGTCCAAGCTATACCCATTCAGAAAAAGCAACATAGTTTGAGATTTTGGTTGGTTCCATTCCTGGTTTTTGCTGGATCTTTCACCATCCTCTTGAATGAGCCATTAACTACTCCTGAACAACAAATAGCTGATACGCAAAACAAATTCCAGGAACTTAATAACCTAGAAAAATTCATGGAAGATAATTGGCACACTGTTGTCACTGACAGTGCTCATAGCGACACCTTCCAAATGACAGAAGTCAGTAATCAATACCAATAACCAAGGAGTAAATTGCTAATGTGGTTACGTCATCTTCCGGTTTTAGCGACGATGGTGATGAGTGTGGGAGGTACTCTCGCTATCACCCAAACTCATCTTGTTTCACCTCAAGCAGTGGCTGAAACTATTGCCAACAAACCTCAGCTCAATTCCCCACAAGTTAATGGATGGCTCAAAGAACTGAATTTATCACCCCAACAAGTGGAACGCATTAAAAGAATCAGTAATCAAGCCAGAGTAAAAATGACTCCCAAAATTAAGGCATTGCGTCAAGCACAACAGGAGTTAATGAATATGATGGCTGGTTCTGCTACCCAGGCTCAATTGCGAAAGAAATTTAATCAAATTAAGAATTTGCGACAGCAACTTGCAGATGCAGAGTTTGAAAATAATCTGGCCATCAGAGAGATTTTAACTCCCAACCAAAGACAAAAGCTAGTTGAGTTTATGTACAAAGCTCGTCGTCAAGCGATTTCCTCTCAACCAAATTGAACCTATGTTAAAGCCTAAACATTTGGTATTGTCTGTATTTATATTACTGACAGTTATTAATCCTGTTCAGGCAGATTCTCCACCAGTTGACCCCAAGATATTACATATTATTAATCGTCTCAGCTTTGGCCCACGTCCGGGAGATATTGCCAAGGTTGAACATGTTGGTATAGAAGCTTATATTCAAGAGCAACTGGCTCCAGAGAAAATTGTAGAACCCGCAAGTCTGTCGGTTCAATTGTCACAGTTAAATGCTTTGGCTTTGACCCCTGTACAACTGAGGGACTATGCCACTACTATCGGCATTAAAGACCCCACAGAAATGCAGAAAAGCTTGTCACGAATGCGGTCTAACCAACTGCTACAACAAGCTGTGCGGGGAAGGTTGTTAAGAGCTATTTATAGTCCCCGACAACTGCAAGAAGTAATGGTGGACTTTTGGTATAACCATTTCAATGTTGATGCCAGTAAAGGTGTAGGCAATATTTGGGTGGGAGCTTATGAACAACAAGCAATTCGACCTTTTGTGTTAGGTCGATTTCGTGATTTGTTGGGAGCTACAGCCCATCATCCAGCAATGTTACATTATTTAGATAATTCACAAAATCGAGTGATTGGTGGGAAGACAACTCCAGGTAAAATTTCCCCATTAAATGAAAACTATGCCCGTGAGCTAATGGAATTACACACCTTAGGTGTGGATGGTGGGTACACTCAGAGAGATGTAACTGCTCTGGCGAAGATTTTGAGTGGTTGGGGTATAATTGCTCCTAAAAAGACAAGTAATCATATTTTTGGCTTTGAATTTTATCCAAAAAATCATGATTTTAGTGACAAGGTTTTTTTAAAACAAAAAATCAAGGGTAGTGGCAAAGCTGAGGGTGAATTAGCCTTAGATATATTGGCAAAGAGTCCAGCAACGGCAAGGCATATAAGTTATAAGTTAGCACAGTATTTTGTCAGCGATCGCCCCCCCACGAGTTTGGTAAAACGTCTGAGTCAGACTTATCTAACTACTGACGGCAATATTCGAGCAGTCCTCAATACTCTTTTTCGTAGTCCTGAGTTTTGGGACGCGAAAAATATCAATAATAAATTTAAAACTCCCTATCAATATGCAATTTCCTCCGTGCGGGCCACTGGGGTGGAGGTGAAAAACGTCAGTCCAATAGTCAATATTTTGCAACAGTTAGGAATGCCCGTTTATCGTTGTCCCACTCCTGACGGTTATAAAAATACCCAAGGGGCTTGGCTCAATGCCGATGGCATGACTCGACGGTTAAATTTTGCCACAGCGATCGCTAATGGCAGTTTACCTTTTTCTTCCTCAGGCAAAAATAGTCAAGCCAATATTGCCAAACCAGTAGATAGTGAGATACTCGCTCAGACCTTGGGTAATAATTTTTCTGCCAAAACTCAAAATGCGATCGCTTCCAGTCCTCAAAACATTCGTAGTGCTTTAATTCTAGGTAGTCCAGAATTTATGCGTCGTTAGTTGCCCATCCCACCATGAAAAGACGTGATTTCCTCATTCAAGGCGGACTATTTTCCGCAACCACTATTGCCACCATTGGTAATCATGGTTGGGTAGCTCGCGCTGCAAATCCCCATCCTCAACGCTTAATTGTGATTCTGCTGCGAGGAGCAGTTGATGGTCTGAATGTAGTTGTTCCCTATAGAGAAGCAGCTTATTACCAAGCGAGACCACAAATTGCCATTCCCCAACCAGGTCAAGACAATGGAGCCTGGGATTTAGATGGTCAGTTTGGCTTGCATCCCTCCCTATCTGGACTAATGCCCTTGTGGCAAAACAAAACTTTAGCCTTTGTCCATGCTTGCGGTTCCCACGACCCCACCCGCTCCCACTTTGATGCTCAACAGTTTTTGGAAAATGGGACACCTGGGAATAAACGGACTCAAGATGGCTGGATGAATCGCTTGTTGAGTGCGATCGCTAATCATAGCCCTATTCAAGCAGTAAGTGTGGGGGCAACTATTCCTTGGATTTTGTCTGGTCGGATGCCTGTAGCTAATTTGGCATCTGGTGTCAATGCTAGCAAGCCTCTAGCCATAGACAAACCGCAGATAGCCAATCGATTTGACCAACTCTATAGCGGCAATGACAGCTTAAGTCAGACCTATCGTGAGGGTAAGATTGCTCGTCAAACATTGATGAAAAACTTAGCAGATGAAATGCAAGCTGCAAACAATGGTGCCCCGTTACCTTATGTATTTGTCGGTGATGCTAAACGATTAGCTCAACTGATGGTCAAAGATGCCAGCATCCAATTAGGATTTATGGCATTAGGTGGTTGGGATACCCATGTCAATCAAGGCAGCACTCAAGGTAGACTAGCTGGTAATCTCAAGCAACTGGGAGATGGTTTAGCGGCATTAGTTCAAGGTTTAGGGAATCTTTATCAACACACAACAATTGTTGTCATATCTGAATTTGGCCGGACATTACGACAAAATAACAATGGTGGCACTGATCATGGTCACGGTAATGTTATGTGGGTATTAGGCGGTCAAACTAAGGGTGGAAAAGTTTACGGTGAATGGCCAGGTTTATCTACTTCCCAGCTATATCAACAACGAGACTTAGCGATTACCACGGATTTTCGTGATGTAATTTACCTATTATTAGAGCGTCATTTAAACTTAGAAACAGCAAAAATAAATCGTATTTTGCCTGAATACAGACTCAAACAAGATATTGGTTTAATTTAAATTTCCCAGCTTGATAGGTTTTAAAACCTCCACTCAGGTTGGCAGCCCGAAAATTATTTAACCGCAGCGCACGAGTAGCATAATAACCCCGTTGTCCCACTTGGCAATATACCCAAATATCTTGATCGGTTGGTAACTCAACCATGCGCTGACGCAGTTCCGATAACGGTATATTCACTGCTGTTTCTACATGACCTGCCGCAAACTCATATGCTTCTCGCACATCCAGCAGCATTCCATCTAACTTAGGCAAATCTTCCCAATGTACTAGGGGTGCATCTTCTCGCAAGTCTTTAGCTGCAATCATTCCCGCAATATTTACCGGGTCTTTAGCTGCACCAAATTGGGGTGCATAACATAACTCTGCTTCTTCCAAATCATATACTGTTGCCCCCAGTTGAATTGCCATGGCAATTACATCAATGCGCTTTTCTACCCCTGCTTCCCCGACTGCTTGCGCTCCTAAAACTCTGCCATCTCCAGGAGAAAACAGCAATTTCATATTAATCGGTTTGGCATTGGGATAATAGCCGACATGATGCCCTGGATGCAGGTAAACTTTGTCATAATTCCACCCCAAGCGTTTGAGTGTCTTTTCATTTGCACCAGTGGTGGCAATTGTTAAACCAAAAATGCCACAGACAGATGTTCCTTGCACGCCTCTAAATTGGGTATTTCTGCCAAAAATGGCCTCTGCGGCTATTCTTCCTTGACGATTAGCTGGCCCTGCTAAGGGAATAAATGTCCATTCCTTGGTGACAAAATCCTGTACTTCAACCACATCCCCCACAGCCCAAATTTTCTCATCACTGGTTTGCATTTGGGCATTAACTCTAATCCCTCCCCGTTCACCGATTTCTAAACCTGCTGCTTTTGCCAGGGTGGTTTCTGGACGTACCCCAATGGCTAAAATGACTAAATCTGTGGCGTGGGTTGCCCCTGATTGGGTAATAACGTTAATGCTACCATCCGCATTGGCCTCAAACCCTACCACACCGTCACCCAAGCCCAAGGTGACACCATGAGATACTAATAAATCATGTATTGGGGTAGCCATTTCTGGATCAAGGGGAGCCATGACTTGAGTTTGATTTTGTAATAAAGTGACGGAAATTCCCCGATGTACAAGATTTTCAGTCATTTCTAAACCAATAAAGCCACCACCAACCACCACAGCCCGTTTTACTTCCCTTGTACTAATCCATTCGCGGATACGACGACTATCAGGAATGGTTCTAACGGCAAAAATTCCCGGTAAATCAATACCTGGTAAGGGTGGACGAATGGAAGCTGCTCCTGGTGCTAGTACCAAAGCATCGTAATTTTCTGGGTAAATTTCCCCGGTTTTGCGGTTTTTGACGGTAATTACAGCCTTTTCTCGGTCAATTTCTAGGACTTCGTTTTCTAAACGGACATCAATATTAAATCGCTGCTTGAATAAATCTGCATTGGCGACTACGAGCTTTTGTTCATCTGTAATTACATCACCAACATAGTAAGGTAAGCCACAGTTGGCAAAGGAGACAAACTGACCCCGTTCAAAAATAATGATTTCGGCTGTTTCTGATAACCGACGCGATCGCGCTGCACATGAAGCCCCACCTGCAACACCACCAACTATTAATAAGCGTTTTTTATTCGTTGTCATTTTTTCCACTCCCAAAGGAGAATGAACGCAGAGATAATAATCTCAGTGTCAAGATGTCTAGTTAAGGTTGATCATGGGTAATTGGTCATTTTCTCACCTGTTCCCTAACTAGCTATTCATATTTATATATTATACTACCATATAGTTATATTATGGAAATAATTTGTACAGGTGGGTTTATCAATATAGGGAATTGCTCAACCAGGGTACTACAGTCAATATAGTAGGGGCGGGTTTATCAATATCTTGAATTCCTCAACCAGGGTACTTGTTAACCCGCCCCGACAGTAAAGGCAAGAATTCTCCACAGTTAGGTTGGTGAATTCAAAGGTAGGAAAATCGCAAATTCTGTACCTTCTCCTAAGGTGGAATCAACTTCAATTTTCCCACCATGCTTTTCGGTGACAATTTGTCGAGCGATCGCTAGTCCTAATCCTGTGCCTTTACCGACTGGTTTGGTTGTAAATAAATGGTCAAATATGCAGTTTTTCACATCAGCACTCATTCCTGTGCCATTGTCTCGAATGGCGATTTTCACTTGCTCACCAATTACTTCTGTACGAATAGTAATTGTTTGACGATGATTTTCCATCTTGGCCAAGGTCTGAGTTTGTGCCATTTCATCAAACACATCAATGGCATTAGCCAAAATATTCATGAACACTTGGTTTAACTGGCTAGGGAAACACTCGATGAGCGGTATATCCCCATATGCTTGCTCAATGATAATAGCCGGACGACGTTCATTAGCTTTGAGGCGGTATTTTAAAATCAGCAGGGTACTATCCACACCTTCATGGATGTTAGCCATGACTTTGTAGTCTTTGTCAGCACGGGAGAAGTTACGCAGACTGGTACTAATAGATTTAATCCGTTCAGTAGCTGTGGTCATGGAATTCAGCAGCTTCGGTAAATCTGCAACTAAAAATTCTAAATCAATATCTTCCGCGTTGTCTTGAATTGAATCTATCGGTTGAGAATAGTTTTGTTGGTACAGTTCTAGATGTCCAATTAAATCCTCTACGTATTCTTTAGCATTGCTGATACTACCATTCAAGAAGCCGATGGGGTTATTGACTTCGTGAGCAACTCCAGCCATCAAATTACCCAAAGATGCCATTTTTTCACTTTGGATAATTTGCAGTTGGGATTTTTCCAACCTTTGAGCATAGGCCTGGGATTGTTGATAAAGGCGTGCATTTTCCAGAGAAATAGCCGCTTGGGTACAAAGGAAATTGAGAATGAGGAGGCGATCGCTACTGAACACCCCACTAGTAGTACAGTTTTTCAAAAATACAATGCCGATCAGATTGCCTTGATTGAGAATTGGTAAGCACAGCACACTTTTGGGTTGGTGCTGACGTAGATACTCATCAATCACAGGTAAATCGGTTTTGAGTTCATTAATGACCACCACTGCTTGGGTATTCTTCACATACTGGATCAACTTCACTGGTAGTTGAGAATTACCCTCTAGAGGTTGTGAACACAGTTCTGTGGTTGAGGTTGTAGCGATCGCTTGCAGTTGCCATTCTCCCTCGTGATTGGGCAGGATTAAAGCACAGCGATCGCCTCCAGAATGTTGGAGAATGATTTGAGTGAGTTGGTGCAACAATTCATCCAGTTGAATAGTGCTAGATAAGCTTTGAGAGGCTTTGAGAATAGTGGCAAAATCTAAAACGACATTAATTCCCTGACTAGTAGAGGGAGTTCCATTGGTCGAAGAATGGATGGAAACATGAGGAGTAACCATAGCCGCTAGGGTTTCCAAGGGGTTGAGGGTTGGTGTTCCTGGCTGGAAAATAGGACGTAGTAAATGGGGATAGCGGCTTTCTAGATGGTTAATTTTAGCTACTGCACCCCAATGAGCATAGCTATAGTAAGCTTCTTGCATATAACTAGCTGCTACTTTCTCTTTACCCCAGTTGATGTAAAACTTAGCCGCTAATTCATTTCCTAAGGCTTCTACTTGAAGATGACCATTGGTTTTCGCTTCTGCAATGGCATGATCATAATTTTCTATGGCTCCCACCATATCACCTTGGACTCGGCTCATTTCCGCTTTCACCAAACAATAAAGATGGCGGAAATTCACAGGATTATTTTCTGACCAAACTGTTAGTTTTTGCAGATAGGTAGAAATTTTTTGCCAACAACTTGGTTTTTCTGCGTCCGACAGGTCAGGATAGCGGGCAATGGACAACAGTGTATAGATAAAGCAATGGTAAGGATAGGGCAGTAATCCTTGGGGAGCCACATTGATGATTTCGGCTTCTGCTTCCTCACTATAGCGCCATGCCGCTTCTATCTGTTCATGATAAAAAAGTGCTTGGCTTTTGAGAATATTGTAGATACAAATCACTTGCCAATTTTTATGCTGGCGACATTGTTCTAAATAGTTGAACTCAGTCAATTCAAAGCTTTGCCCCATTAATTCTGCCAGGATGATCTGTCCACCTAAAAATAGGTCTATTGCCCACTGGTTTTTATATTTGCGGCTAAATGCTAAGGATTCAGATATTTCTGTGAATAGTTTTTCGAGATGAACACTTTGATAAAACCGGCAGTACATATTATGCCCAAAGGCATAAGCTGCATATTGCAAATTACTGGATTCTAAACCTACGCGATAGGATGAGAGGTAATCTTGGGTTGCCATCTCCAAGGGATGAGACCAATGTCGCAAGGAACTACCAATCATTAAATAAGCGACACTCTCCGCCGATTTGTTATTAAATGTTGGCATTAATTGCAGGGTGACATCTAGCAATTCATCAGTACCCTGATAATTATTCAAGGCATATCCCCGTAAGCCTCCAAAGGCTGGATAAATATAGCCGATTTCTGGGGTATTCCCATACTGTAAACACAAATTCACGGCTTTGGCACAGATGACAGACCAGAGTCTTTGATGGGAACGATAGGTCGGTGGCCCCATGCTAATTAATAACTTGATGGCCATTTTTTGCTCTGGTTGACTCATGATGGGCAAATCAATCAATTCAGAAAATGACCGAGATTGCAAGGTGGCTTGAATGGTTGCTAGTTCGGCATCACGCACAAGGTCAAAATCTGCTTCGGGTAAGTCAATATTGACTAAAGCTAGGGCTTGACGACCGGCTTGAATGGCTTGTGGATACTTGGCTTGCAGGGTGTACTGCACGATCGCCATATTGTAAACTTCGGCTTTTTCTAGAGGTGCTGTGGCTCGCTCTATAGTCTGATGTAACCAGGTTTCTGCTGCGGCAAAATTGCCATTTAAATACTCAACTTCTGCCCTGGCTTTAAACAAAGACAAACTCAGGTGATAATCGCTTTGCCAACAATCTGGGGGTAAAAGTTCCATTCCCGCGGTAATGTATGTTAAAGCCGCAGCATAAGCTGTAGATGCTTTGGCTTTATTACCTGCCAATAAATTGAGTTGGGCAAGTTCTTGTTTTTGGCTGGCTTGAGCGAGTAATTTTTGGCCAATATTTAAATGGTTAACGATTTCAAAAACACGTTCTTCTCTGTCAGCAATTGATAAATTAGCTAACAATAAAGTACCGATTTCCAGGTGAGTAGCTTGTTTTTGGGCATCAGGAATGAGAGAGTAAGCGGCCTGTTGGATACGATCGTGTAAAAATCGATAGGTTAAGTTCTGGACTTGTGGATGATTCTCGTCTTGTTTATCCTGAGATAAATAAAATTTATATACTTCACTTTGGGGCAGGATTAATCCTTCCTGTAATGCTTTCCACAAAGCTACGGCTGTGTCTGCTTGTGACTGTTGAGAAACAATTGCTAAGGTGGCTAAATCAAATTGATTACCTATACAAGCAGCTAACTTGAGGATGTGTTGGGTTTGACTGGGCAACTTCTGTAACTGCTGGGCCATAAATTCCACCACATCATCGGTGAGGGAAAGGCCATGAATTTGGGCAATATCACATTCCCAATAACCATGATCACGATTAAAGGTAATCTGCCCATCTTCGTGTAAGGCTTTGAGAAATTGGGTAATAAAAAAGGGATTACCTTGGGTCTTGCGGGTGATTAATTCTGTTAGTTGTAGCGATCGCTCAGTTGTACAATGCAAGGTATCTGCTACTAACTGATTGGTATCACTCAGGGTGAGGGGTGTGAGGGTAATTGTCTCAATCGTTGTACCCCCTGTTTTGAGTTCCTCCAAGGTCAACATCAAAGGATGGGTAGGAGACACTTCGTTATCTCGATAAGCTCCCAACAATAACAAATAACTTTGGTCTACCATCAGCAGTTTAATCAACTGCAAGGAAGCAGAATCTGCCCACTGCAAGTCATCCAGAAACATGACTAATGGGTGTTCTGGTGTAGTAAAGACGGCGATAAATTTTTGAAATAATAAGTTAAAACGGTTTTGGGCGGCTGTTCCTGCTAATTCTGGTGCAGGGGGTTGTTGACCGATGACCTGTTCTAGTTCTGGCATCACTTCAATGAGTACCTGGCCATTGTCCCCCACCGCAGCGAGTATTTTACTCCGCCATTGTGCTAATTGGCTGTCCGATTCTGATAATAACTGCTCCATCAAATCCCTGAGGGCTTGAACAAAGGCCGATAAGGGAATATTGCGATTGAATTGATCAAACTTACCTTTAATGAAATACCCTTGCTGACGAGTAATTGGTTTATGAACTTCATTAACAACTGCGGTTTTACCAATCCCTGAAAATCCTGCTACAAGCAAAATCTCTGATGTGCCATCAGTCACCCGCTCAAAAGCTTGTAAGAGGCTGGTAACTTCCTGTGTTCTGCCGTATAGTTTTTCTGGGATGAGAAAGCGATCGCACAAATCCCTGTTACCAATGGCAAAATCTGTGATTTTCCCTGTATTTTTAAGTTGAGATAAACAATTATCCAAATCATGCTTTAATCCCAAAGCACTTTGATATCTGTCTTCGGCATTTTTAGCCAGGAGTTTATGAATGATTTTACTAATTACCAGGGGAATTTCTGGTTTAATATCCGATACATAACTAGGCAACTTGGCTAAATGACAATGCACCAACTCCATGGGATTATCACTACTAAATGGCAACTTGCCTGTCAATAATTCATAAAACGTGACTCCCAAAGAGTAGAAATCGCTGCGATAGTCTATACCGCGATTCATTCTCCCGGTTTGTTCTGGGGAAATATAAGCCAGTGTTCCTTCTAAAACCTGAGGATTTTTGATTTCTTGGGTTTCTTTGGGTAACAGAGATGCAAGACTAAAATCTATCAGTTGAACTTGTTTTGTTTGTGCATGAATCAGGATATTGGCTGGCTTGATATCCTTGTGGATAACACGGTTTTGATGTAAATCATGGAGAATCTGCGTCAATTGGATGGCGATCGCTAAAAATTCTTCCAGGTTCAGGTAATTTGTTTTGATATACTCTCGTAAGGAAATTCCCCCCTGGTCTGCCATTACTAAAATATAACCATTGCCATATACTTCTAATGACAATGGGCGCACAACACCAGGAATATACAAATTTTTACTAATTGTATATTGGTTACGAAATTGCAATAACTCATTGAAATTTGGGTATTCGGAAGTTAATAGTTTTATGACTACTGGTAGCTGGTCTAGCTGTTTAATCCCTCGATAGACTGTGGTTCTATGTCCTGCATAGAGTAGTTTGCTAATGTGGTAACCCGGAATGACGGGAGTGCAAGTAGTGGTATTCATCTAGTGAAATATTAAACCCATTCGAGTAGAAGTCTGCTACCAATTATAAGATAGTCAACATTGCCCTATCATCTGTTCAGTAATAGCTTTCAGCATTTGATTAGGAATTATTATATATAGTATATTTACTGAGGAATAATTATTAGTAACTATAAAGATTACGTTAAGAATAGACTAGATCATGGTTTGGGACAAAACCTCAGGGATGGGTTTTCAGTCCATGGCCAAAATTTGCCCTTGGGCAAGAAATGTCAGATAAATTGAAAATGTGCTTCTACGGTTTACCGAGAAGTATGAATCCTGCCCAATAATAAGGATGATCATATAACTTCTGGTCTGCTGGCAGCTTACTAGTTTGATACAGTTGTGTAGCTAAATAATTCCTCACCTTGAATTCTTCTCCAGGCAGATTATTTAGTAGATGTTCATACCATTGGGTTAATTCTTTATTAGTTATTTCTTTTAACCAATTGGTAACTGTAGCTAAAGCTATCACTGGTGACTGCTGCAACTGCAACTGGCGGTAAAATTCAATCATCACCAAAGCTTGTGCTGTGGATTCTACATCCCAAATTGTAGTGAGGACATAGGGCACTCCCGCATTCATAAAACTGGTTTCTAACCCTAAATATTCACTGTTGATATGTTGATTGCTCTGATAAACTGTAGCGCAATCTGCTAAAGTCACCAAATTTAAATTGAATAGTGATTGTTGCACGATTTCTGTCAAATTTAGCCTTTCTTCATTACTCAAAATAATTTGTGATTGGTCAAGCTGATTTAAATTATTTTGGGCATGACTGCTTAGATGCAGGATATTGTAGCCATTCACTATCCAGGAATCGAGATAATTCTTATTAATTTGATAACCTGGTAACCTATATTTATTAGTAAATAAATTGCCAATTATTTCTATTGAAAATTGCAGCGGATTTAGTTCAGATTCACCTGCTAGACTAGATTGTTCAACAATCAATAATTTCTGATTTTGCCAATCAGATAATATATCTATTTTGGAAGTAATACCTAAATGAGTGCTAGGAAGATAGGAAATAGTGTAATTGTTGCTCGTAGCGGCAGAAGATAATGAGAAAAGTGCTTGTAAAGGTAACTTAGCTAAATCACGATGGGGAACTAAAATCAAATTATTTATCCCTTCTAGTTCCTGCACAATTGTGGAAATATTCAGAATGCTCCTCAGATGTAAAAGCTTCTGTTCCATTTCCCCACGCCAAGGATGATGCTGATTCTCTGCATCTTGATGATTTTGGCAGTAATCATAATACATACCTTGCCAATCAGCTAGCCAGTTTTCAAACTCAATCAGCCGCTGTACCCCTTCTGGGATGGCTTGGACATCTTGAATGGGTGTAAATACTAATATCGGTGATGGTGCTTGGTCTTTGATAATAAATGTATGTAGTGCCGCAGGGCTAAGGTGCCAAAAAACTATAGCTGTAGAGGGATTTAATAATTTTTGAACCGATTTGTATTTAGTAGAGTGAACATAATCACTCCAACCAAATAAGAGCCACTGCAAACAATCATTTTTCCCTTGTTCTGCTATTTCCCACGCTTCTACAAAGTCACCTGCGTCTACTGCCAAATCTACGGCTAATTGTCCTAAACCTGCAAATCGCAAAGCCAATTGTTTTTTACTTTCATCGCTGCGAACAGCTTGATTGAGGAGTTCTTGTAATACTTCTACTGCTTGGACTTGAGAGGCTTGGGCAACGCTGATTTCTCCTAAACTAATTAACACTTTGGTGAGGGATTGTAAAACCTCTAGGTGTAATTCCGGGAAATCTGTAGGTGTGAGGGTAAATAATGCTTGTTGATAGGCAAGGACGGCATTTTGCCAGTACAGACGGGGTAAATCTTCTTTCTTTCCTTGCTCATAGTCGGTGTTACCAATCACGATATGCAATCTTCCCCAACCCTCTGGGTGAGTGTCGGGACGGAGATGTTTTAATCCTTCTTGATAACTGGCGATTTTCCCTTCATAACCGCCTACATTTAAAGCAGGATTAGTGGTAGCGATCGCACTAGTTAAACTGAGGGAGTTGTGTTCATGACCTAAATGACCTGCGGCTGTACCTCTGCCAATCCAAGCTTCCCAATAATCTAGTTTGATGCTGAGGGCGCTATCATAACAAGCGATCGCTTCTGTAAATCTTTCCAGATGGAAAAGTGCGACTGCTTGGTTGTACCAGGCCAGGTGGAAATCTGATTTAATAGCAATGGCTTTTTGATAGGAAGCGATGGCTTCCCCTTGATTGCCTAAGTTATCTAAAGCGACACCCCGATTAAACCAAGCTAAATATAGTTCTGGCTGGTTAGCTAGGGCCTTATCCCAAGATTCAATGGCTTGTGACCAACGTTTGAGATTAAACAGAACCACACCCCGGTCAATCCATACCTCATCATAATCTGGTTGAATTTCTAAGGCTTGGTCATAGGAAGCGATCGCATCTTCATATTGTTCACCTACAGCCAAGGCCACACCCCGGTAATACCAAATTTCCTGGTCTTCTGGTTGTAATTGCAAAGCTTGGTCATAACTAGCCACTGCTTCCCAAATTAGTCCTAACCGCAGTAGTGCTAAACCTTTACTAGACCAAGCTCCTGAATCATCTGGCTTCACATTGATGGCTTGGTCAAATGATGCGATCGCTCCTTCAAAATCGCCCATTTCCCCTAGAATACCACCACGGTTATACCAAGCCGTGTAAAAATCAGGTTTTAACTCCAAGGTGCGGTCATAAGCTGCCAATGCTTCATCAAATCTGTGTAAATGAAACAGAATCAACCCTTGATTAAACCAATATTCATAGGCATCTGGTTGCAACCTAGTAGCTTGACCATAACAAGCTAAAGCCCCTTCTAAATCTCCGATTTTCGCCTGCTTTAAACCTTCATAGAAAAAGACTTGGGCCTGATTCATCAAGGTGATTTGCGCCTTAGCCGGCTCAATCAGCCCTTGTCTGGTTAAGGCTAGTTCCGAAGCAATTTGTTGAACAAGATTCGTGTTTTCTTCTAACCTGCTAGCCAAATTATCTAAAGTTTGGGCTATGGTATCCGGCTCTAAATTGGCTCTAGAGGAATGTAAATCAGTAGATGGGGAATATAAACTATTATCCTCTACAGGCTCACTTGTGGCGGTTCTAGCTGGCTCTGTATATTCAAAAACTACCCCAGCTTCAGGATCTACAGCATATTCATAGATGAAAACTTCATTATTGTCCGACTCTGTTGGTGCTGGTGTTTGGATATGGAAATTCGTGGTGAATTGGTATTCTTCTGCCACCGGACTAGTTACTGAAGCGACATTGGGTGCATCCGGCCCATCATATTCCCATAACTGCTCACCTAATTCCCGGATTAATTGCTGCCCAGGACTATCTAAAGATGCATCGACTACAGGTGTTGTTGCTACTGTTGTTGCTGGTGGTACTGCAACTACAACCCTACTATTAGCAGTATCTTGAACAAAATCCCGTCTTAAGAGTCGAATGCCAATATCAAAGGCTAAATCACCAACTCTACCAACACCCAGTTCACCCAATTTAATCATCTTTCCAGCTAGGTGATGATTAGGTGCGGGAGAGGCTAATAATCGTTCACCAAACATCAGCAGCCAATCTAACCACCGCTCTTCACTAATACGCGGTTGCATCCGCTGTAAATAATTTACTGCCCACTGTTGGCCCCGTGCTTGTTGCACACCTTCCAGCAGTTCGGTAAACAAAAATTCTAGATCCGCATTAGTTAGTTCTGGCAGTGAATCTACCAAATTCTCCTCTCTCCCAGTCTTGATATCCTTCAGGGGAAGACTGTGAGGAAGATACTGTAAAACACTGTTAAGCCACTGCGATAGCCACCTGAACATCTGCCACATTCTCGGATTTTCTTTCTCCTAGATTGTAGCCATCGTTGTGTCAAAAAAATCATGAATTACGGAAAAAACAAAGTAATTAAGGTGAAGCTGCATGGTGGAGTTAGTGAAAAACTATACAAAAGGGTATCATTGACAATCCCCAGTTTACTCTTTTTGTGCCTGAAGATAGGGACGAAGAGAGGAGGGGAACATAAATGACATTGGTAATCTTACACTGAGAAGGCAGTAAAGATGAGGAGATGCCCAATTAATCTTCTGTTACAGAGGATTGTTCTTCCATCTGCGCTTGATGAACTAAGGTCTGAATAATCAATTGTGGATCATCGGTTTCCAGGGACAACTGTTGAGCAATTTGTTGACGCAGATTTTCATCTTGTTGCAACAGTACAAGTAACTGTTCAAGAGTAATGGTTTGGTACTCTGCGTCTGGAAACTCTTCTGATTGGGTAGAAGCGGCAATTGCTGGTTCTGGAGCGGTTTGACCTACAGTGTCTGGCCCATCATATTCCCAAATGGGTTCGCCTTGATGCCGGGTCAATAACTGCATACCAATATTATAAGCTAGGTCGCCCACTGGGCCGATATTTAATTCTCCCAACTGTACTAAGCGGGCAGCTAATTCATTATGGGGATTTTGTGTTGCTAATAGTCTTTCGCCAAATCCTTGTAACCAACTTAACCAGCGTTCAGTGTTGACCCGATGCTCAAGATTATTTAGCCACTTTTGCGCCCAAGTTTGGCCTCTGGCTTGATGAACTCCTTCTAAAAGTTCTGTGAAGAGAAATTCCAGATCCGTATCACTTAGAGGTGGTGCTGATGTTATTTGTACAGCCTTGCTCTCAGGAGTAGGACGTGCTTTCCCCCCCAAAAAGCGTTGAAAAAATCTTTTTATCCACTGAATTAGCCGCTTGAGCATCTACTGTACCAATAATTTTTGCCTCTTCAAATTGTAGCGACCTAGATGATAAGCTGCTACATCGTAATCAATTGTAAATCCGTAGTTAATTTTGCCGTACAAGGAAATGTGCCTCAGTTGTTAGAATATTTAAACCCCAAACTCGACTGGGTGCTACGACTCTACTATCAAAGGCATTGACATCTCCCTCCATGTCTTACGAACCCCTGCACCATAAGTATCGCCCAAAGAGTTTTGCTGAACTGGTGGGCCAAGAAGCGATCGCCACTACCCTCACTAATGCTATTAATTCTGCCAAAATCGCTCCTGCCTATTTATTTACTGGGCCTAGAGGCACAGGCAAAACTTCTAGCGCTCGCATTCTCGCTAAATCCCTCAACTGCCTCAACAGTGACAAACCCACAGCACAGCCATGCGGTGTATGTGATACCTGTCAAGGCATTACCAAAGGTTACACTCTTGATGTTATAGAAATTGATGCTGCCAGTAATACTGGTGTTGATAATATTCGCGAAATTATTGAACGGGCCCAATTTGCTCCTGTACAGTGTCGATATAAGGTTTATGTGATTGATGAATGTCACATGCTCAGTACGGCAGCGTTCAATGCTTTACTGAAAACCCTGGAAGAACCACCTAAACATGTGGTCTTTGTCCTAGCGACAACCGACCCCCAAAGAGTATTACCAACGATTATTTCTCGCTGTCAAAGGTTTGATTTTCGCCGGATTCAGCTAGAAGCGATGGTGAAGCATTTGAGCAATATTGCTGCTAATGAAAATATTCAAATTTCACCTGATGCTGTTACTTTAGTTGCCCAACTTTCCCAAGGGGGATTACGTGACGCGGAAAGTTTATTGGATCAATTAGCTTTATTATCGGGAGAAGTCAGACCTCACCAGGTGTGGGATTTGGTCGGTTCTGTGAGTGAACAGGATTTACTGGGATTATTAGAAGCGATCGCTCAAGACCATCCAGAAACTGTATTAGATTGTACTCGCAAAATCTTAGATCGTGGTCGTGAACCGCTGACGATTCTCCAAAATCTGGCGGCTTTTTACAAAGATTTACTGATAGCGAAAACAGCACCCAATCGCCAAGATTTAGTGGCTTGTACCAAGGAAACTTGGCAAGCATTAGTTAGTTTTGCTCACAAGTTAGAAATCACCACTATCTTGCAGGGACAACAGCATTTGAGAAGTGCGGAAGTCCAACTGAAAAATACCACCCAGCCACATTTATGGTTAGAAGTCACATTACTGGGGTTACTTCCTAGTGCCAATATTCCTACCAAAGTATTAACTCTACCACCACAAATTAATACACCTGCTGCCCCTGCTATTAATTCTTCCCCACCAGTCAATCATCCTCAACCAAGCCAAAATCCAGCCGTTCCCGCTCATACTCCCCTTAATTCCCAACCCCATCATTTCACCCATAGTTCAGTTCCATCACCAGCAGCTACTCACACACCAGTTAATGAAAACTCTCGTGTTCACTCTGTTGCAGCCACTGTCACCCAACCACATCAAACAGCAGCTACACAACCAGTTACCCCCACCACTACAGAAACATTAGCTCCATCTGTAGAACAGATCCCACCCCAGGAAAATTTAACCCAACCACAATTTGATTTAAATCAGATTTGGCAACAAGTTTGTACCTATATTCCCCAGGGATCAACCAAATCCTTACTCAGCCAAATGAGCCATTTAGCTGATTTTGATGGTCAGGTGGCCCGCGTGGCCATTAAAGCTGCATGGTATGAAAGATATAAATCTTCCCTACCGGCGATAATTACTGGGGCTTTCCAACAGGTTTATCAGCGGGAAATTCAAGTCTTTTTGGAAAAAGCCACTGGTGCTACAGCTACATCAGCGAGAAGTTACTCTTCACCCCAAGATTCCACCCGTGTTCAACAACCACCAACATCTATTTACAAGCCACAAATTACTTCACCAGCACCCATACCTACACCCACACCCACACCTCCACCCTCACCTCCACCAGTCCCTACACCCACACCACAACCTGCGAGAATTGAGCCTCCAGTCACAAAAACTGTACCAGTCCCCACTACACCACCACCCCAACCTAAACCTTCTCCATCCAATTGGGATCATGATGAGGTGAAAAAAGCCGCAGAAAGCCTAGCAGATTTTTTTAAGGGGCAAATTATTCGTCTGGATGATGACGCGATGGAGTTACCAGATGCGATCGCTGTAACTGATTTAGAGGTGTATGAGTACGACGATGATTAGGTTTTATAGCAACAGACAGCTTTTAACACTGCCCCCTGTTCCCTGTCACCTGTCACCTGTCACCTGTCACCTGTCACCTGTCACCTGTTCCCTAATAAAAGAAGATGAAGTGTGAAAATTTTCTCCTTCATCTTCCTTTTGAGTTCTCTTTCCTATCTTCTTTAATGTGCGCCTGTGTGTACGGTTTTGACCCATTTCAGGCGTTTGGGACGGATCGACATACGGGCAGTGGTGCTGCTCATAACTACTAACCAGTGCAACATATATAAACTGCCACGAATGGTTTGTAGGATTAATAGCCAATAGGTCGAGCCTTTCAATTCTTGGTCTTGACGTATTCGCTTTAAGCCAGCAAACATTCCCACTACTGACATAGTAATAGATAGACTGGTGACAGGCGCAAGAATTGGAGGGCGATCGCTAATTATTGCCATCAGCAAGTCCGGTATTGCTGCTGTTGGTAATATATACATAGTCAGGAAAAACATCAGCAAATCCCAGGTTTTGCGTGTACCCATCCGGTTTTTGAGGATGAGATCCCAGTAATCTAAATAACGCTGATAGCCTCCTTCTGCCCAACGGTTACGTTGATGCCACAGGGAAACTATATTGGTTACCCCTTCTTCCTCCACTGGTGGATAGAACACGCATTCTATATCCCATTTGTGTAGGTGGAGACGGATTGTTAAGTCCAAATCATCGGTAATGGTTTCCTCGTTCCAACCACCGCAGCTAGCTAAGGCTTGACGGCGGACAAATTGACCATTGCCGCGTAATTCACCAATCCCACCAATGGTTGTGCGTTGCTGCTGGAACCAAGTATCAACGGCCATTTCTGCCATTTGTCCCTTAGTCCAAAAGTTTTCTTTAGCATTGGCGATCGCTTTTCGTACCTGTACCGCCCCTACTTTGTCTTTTTGGAATAAAGGTACAACTTGCAACAATAAATCTGGCGTTACTTGAGCATCAGCATCAAAAACGGCAACAATTTCGCCTCTAGTCAAGGGTAGGACTTGATTGAGCGCCCCTGACTTACCACCACTCGCTTGGGGAGAGCGGCGAAAAACATTCAGCTGCTTGTATTCTTCTTGTAATTGGGCTAATAACTGCGGGGTGCTGTCAGTGCTGTTATCGTCAATTATCCAAACTTCGTACTGCCCGTTGGCATATTCCAGGCTACAAAGACTCTTGACTAATCTGCCAATTACCGCTTCCTCATTTTTGGCTGCTACTAGTATGGAGACAGAAGGCAAGTCTCCCTGCATCGCTTTGGAATGATGGCGTGGTCTGGCAAAAATGATCCTGATGGCATGAATGCCTAAAATTGTCGTCAGTCCAAGGATAAAAATGGCAGACCAAGACACTAAATGTAGGGCAATGGTGCTACCCCAGACGATGGTTAAAACTAGAGCGGCTTTACCTCTACGTCCTTGAAACCGAGATGATGGTAAAGACTCAGTATCAGTCTCTACTTCTGGCTCCGTATCTGCTGATAGCTCAGATAATAGGGAGTTAATCGGATCAGAGTTGCTATGGTAAGAATCGTTGTCGGGCCAGGAATTCGCTGGCATAGGTTATTTGATTAAAAAACCAGTATTTTGTCTACATAGCTGTTAAAGACGGTAAAGAAACCGTGAGCTATGTCATTAATATACATCAAGAAATGTATCTTCAGATATGGAAGCTAATTTGGTCTAAATTAATTCCAATAAAGTAAAAATGCTACGCCAGTGGTGAAGTTTTACCATAACAGACCTGGAGTTGTGTGTACATACTCATTTATGGGCATACTTAATTGGTGAAAACTAAACATACTTATGGATTTGAGCAGTCAGGGAGGCTATAAATATGTCTATTGATCAACTTCAGCCTGTTAGTCAACAACAAGCAACGGTTTATCTGCCTTATATTCAGGGTAGTAAGCGGACTTTATTACCCTATGCCATCAGTCTTTATCAAAAAGGTGTTTTGGAAGGACAACGCAAAATCGAGTCCAGTGATAATATTCCTTTTGTCGCCACTTGGAATGTGGCTACTCTACCCTCAGATTTAACTCGTTGCCGTATCCAGTTTGACGGCAATGGGGAATTAAATTATGAAGTGATGATGGCCAGTTTTGAATATATTAGCTTTTTAATTGAATTGCTCGAAAATTATCGACGCTATCGCATTAGTGATTTTTCTAAGTCTTTTTACCGCAAACTGCTGCGCGTGGATGAATAAAAAGGCGGATTGGCTCAATTTTGAGAAAAAACTGATTTAGTCATAGCATCAGCCTTTTGCCAGAAGCAACTAAAATTAGTAAACACCTAGCTGAGTTCTACAGACGTTTGAAATTAGGAGTGCATGTGTGCCGACATCTGCTAGATATTTGCTAATTGGCTCCGTTGAGACTTACAGTGGCAAATCCGCAACGGTTCTAGGCTTATCTCATCAGCTACAACAAAAAGGACTGGATATTGCTTACGGTAAACCCTTGGGGACTTGTTTGCAGACCTCTACGGGAACTGTCGTTGAAGAAGATGTCCAGTTCATTACTGATAGCTTGAATCTCACTGAAAACCGTGTAGCTCCAACGCTGTTATCTTTAGATGAATTAACTGTACACAAACGGTTAAAAGGGAATGACAAAACCGATTATCAGGAACTACTAGTACAAAAGTATTTGCAAGTCCCCAGAGGTGATTTGGTGTTGCTGGAGGGGCCTGGTGATTTGTCGGAAGGTAATTTATTTGGTTTATCTTTGTTGCAGGTAGCAGAAGGATTAGACGCGGCGGTACTTTTGGTATCACGCTATAAGTCACTGCTGTCTGTGGAAGGCTTATTGTCTGCTAAACAAAGAATGGGCGATCGCTTGATTGGTGTGGTGATCAACGAAGTACCCGCAGAACAATTAGAAGCGGGAAATAATATTCTGCGGCCATTTTTGGAACAGCAGGGGATTCCGGTTTTGGCAATGTTACCCAAGAGTGACCTACTTCGCAGTGTCAGCGTGGGTGAACTGGTGAAACAGTTGAATGCGGAAGTGCTGTGTCGTAGCGATCGCTTGGATTTATTAGTGGAAAGTTTGGCCATTGGGGCAATGAATGTCAACGCGGCAGTGAAATACTTCCGCAAACGGCGAAATATGGCTGTGGTGACGGGGGGCGATCGTGTGGAAATTCAACAAGCCGCCTTAGAAACCTCTACCCAATGTCTCATCCTCACCGGACAACTACCACCACCACCCTTTATCCTCAATCGCGCTGAAGAGCTAGAAATCCCGATTTTGTCAGTGGATCTAGACACCTTGACCACCGTTGAAATCGTAGACCGCACATTTGGCCAGGTTCGTGTTCATGAACCCGTCAAAGTGGAATACATCCGTCAATTGATGACAGAACATTTTGACATTGACCGCTTATTATCCAAACTGGGACTTAACCCAGCCACGGCACTGTCATAAATATCTGCTCACTTTATTTAAACGTACTGGTTAATCGCAAGCGTAAATCCTAATCACTACAGTGACATACTCCTACGCTGATGCTTCTCTACGAGAGGCTTCGCCAACGCATACAGTGTAGGCTTCCAAGACAATCCGGCTATTGCGTAGGAGACTCTTGGCTTTAAGAACCGGATGCCCCTCGGCTCTTTTTCTTATGACAATGGCTGCATTATGGTCACGATCCAAAGAGCAACCACAACGGCATTCATGCCATCGTTCATGTAATTTTTTTGGTACTTTCGCACCGCAATTAGAACATTCTTGAGTTGTACCAGATGCTTTAACAGGTATTACCAACAAACCAGCATTTTCGGCTTTATTTGTCAGTATTGATAAAAAATTTCCCCAACCAGCGTCATGTACAGATTTTGAAAGTCTAGATTTTGAAAGTCCTTTGATGTTTAAATCTTCATGTGCGATTACGTCATATTTTTTCAATAAGTTGTTAGCAGTTTTAAAGTGGAAATCTTTGCGCTTGTCAGCAACTTTTTTATGTTGTTTACCCGGTTGTTTAACAGCTTTTGTTCTACGAACACTACCCTTCTTGCGTCGTGAAACACGCTTCTGGATAACTCTTAATCGTTTTTGTGTTTTGCGATAGTGTTGAGGGATAGCTACTGTTTCACCATCAGTCGTTGTCAAAAATTCTTTTAATCCCATGTCAATACCAGTTATTGATTCTGGATTAATATCCGGATTAATTTCTGGGACTGTAGAATCTTCTAGACTGAGAGTTAAGTAATAACCATCAGCCTTTTTAGTGATAGAAGCAGTTTTAATCTTAAAGCCATCAGGCAACGGACGATGCAGCACAACTTTAACTTTACCTAGTTTTGGTAAATCAATTAAATTACCCTGTAAACAACCATCTTTAATTTGTGGGTAAGTGAAGGTTTTGTATCTACTTCTAGATTTAAACCTCGGCTTACCACTGCGTTTTCCGTTGCTATCACCCTTGAGAAAACGATCAAAAGTTATCTTAACTCTTTTAACTACATCCTGTAGAACTTGTGAATAAACATCGCCATAATGAGGATGAGTTTTTTTGAGTTCAGGTAATGTCTTTTTTTGAGAGTAATAGTCTGGATTATCTTTTAATTCTGGAAGGTGACAAACAAGAGAACAGGCATTTACAGGACAGCGATTTTGCTCATACCAATTAAATCTATCTGCCAACAAATAGTTATACTGAGCGCACAACATAGACAACCATCTATCTATTTCTGTCACCTGTTGTTTTGTCGGGCGTAATCTGTACTGATATGCCGTCCTCAACTGTTTATCACCACCTTTGTAAATCAGTGCTATGTTTTTAGTATACACTGATTTTATCTTAAGTCTACATCCAATGAAAAATGATTTTGTTTCCAAAGGGAGGTCTGTTAGTGACCTGAAAGCTCACCTAGTTTTAACAACAAAATACAGGCGCAAAGCGTTTAACTCAGCAATGCTAGAACGCCTGCATACTATCTTTGAGGAGTTATTAGTAAAGTGGGATTGCAAGCTTGTTGAGTTCAACGGTGAAGACAATCACATACATCTTCTATTCCAATACCATCCTGATCTAGAACTTAGTAAGTTAGTCAATAACTTAAAGTCTATCTCCTCTAGAAAATTGAGACAAGAATTTTCTGAACATTTAAACACTTTTTATAGCAAAGATGTCTTTTGGAATGGGTCTTATTTTATCGCTAGTTGTGGTGGTGTTACCGTTTCAACTTTGAAAAAATACATTGAAAATCAGCAACAACCAGAAGATTAAGAATTGTTCGTTTCCTCCATGCTCCCTTCCCTCTCTACGAGACGCTACGCGAACGCCTATCGGCATTGGTCGGGGAACTGTCGTCAACACAAGACCCATTCATCTCATCGCTCCTGCTTTCCTTCGGAACGCTAACGCGAACGCAGTGAGCGAGAGGCTTCTGTCAGTTCAAGCTAAACTTTACCCGTTTACACAATTTGGATTTTACTTGAAACAACAGAGGTAATTCCTCTAGTGTGAACAAACCTACACTGTACAGCAAAGTCGGTGTAGATATTTATACTATTTTCGTCGAATTCACATTTATTTATTCATATTATCTGTAAAAATAACGTCTTCATAAACATCAGTTAAAAGACATTTAAAATTCACGCTATTTAACTCTAATTCTTGATTTTCTCTATAACTATAAAGTTCCCATCTTCCTTGACTATTGCGACGAAAACAATCAATTCTTTGACGATTTTGGCTAACTAAAGCATATTCTTGCAATGTTTCTAATTCTTGATAGTCGCTAAATTTATCACCTCTGTCAAAGGCTTCAGTTGCAGGTGATAAAACTTCAATGATTAAACTAGGATAGCATTTAAAATAATCAAACTCTGTATCTCTGGAATAGCTAGTTATCATGATATCAGGATAGTAAAAAATATTCAGAGTTTCAATTCTAGCTTTCATATCAGCAACGTAAAGACGGCATCCTGTACCACGAATATGATTTCTTAAAAGGGCTACTAGATTAGTAGTGATTGTCACATGGGCATCACTAGCACCAGCCATTGCGTAAATTTGCCCTTGAATATATTCATGTTTAATAGGGCTATTTTTCTCTAATTCTAAATATTCTTCTGGGGAAAGATAGGGGTGAGATTGGTTAAGAGTCATATCTTTTTATAGTTAGTATGGAATAATGTTTAGAGTATAGCAATTATCAATATTTTTGATTTCACGCAAAGACGCAAAGACGCAAAGTAAGAGGCTTTTAATATTACCTATTGACAAAAAATAAGAGATACGTATTATTATACGTATAGCCATTTAACCTATAAGTTTTAATTCAGCGTTTCTGGAAAACGCCAGTATCATGTCAATGGCAATTTTTAGTAATGCGTTCTCAGATGAGTTAGTGACTGCTACTGAGTTAAATCGTCAACCTGGAAAGATTTTAGATAAGGCTTATGAACGCCCAATTACTATTACTAGAAATGACCAATTTTTTGCGCTATTGCGCCGTGAAGATGTGGGTTATTTAGTGAAAGGAATAAATCAAAGTAAGGCGGTTTTTGAGGTTTTATCAGTAGCGTTTCGGTTGTTGTTGAGTCAAGAAATAGGGTCTGAACATCCCTATGGTTGGTTAAGCGTATTTGATGCTGATGAATTGCAAGATTTTATTAAAGAAGTGAGTGAGGCTTTTCGTTTAACTGATACTTCTAATCAGGCTTGGGATTTGATTGATGCAATCATTCATGAGTGGAAAGAAAGTGCAATAGCTATTAGTAGTTCTGAGTTAGCAGCAGCTTTTAAGGATGAGAGTGATGAAATGCCTTTAACACCACCTATGAATAAAAACGGTGTGTGATTTTTTAGGTCGGATAATGCTGCTGAAAATGAGTTAATGGATAATGTAGAACCCCCACAAGTAAAATTATCTGCACCTGCATTATCTCAAACAATTATAACTTGGCTAGTAGTTGCTAAAAATAAAAGGGTTAATCGAGAGTGGGAAGCTTTAATGCAACTTTATCCAGAAAATTGTATTCGTTGTTATGAAGATTTATGTAATGCACCAACAACTAGACAACCTAAGCGGGTTTTTCCTTTAAAAGGGAAAGTTTATAAGGGTGCTTGGGAGTATGAAGTTACCAGTGGTGATAGGGTATTTTATGTTCCTGATCAAAATTGACAATTAAGAAGATATGGCTACCATTAATTGAAGTGTGGTTAGAGACATACTTTGAAGAGAAAGAAATACTATATCTAGTAATTGACCGCACCAAATGG
>NZ_JACJTT010000004.1 GCF_014698825.1 Richelia sinica FACHB-800 | reverse complement strand
TGATACTTATTTTCATTAACTCTCTTAGGACTTAAATAAGCTTTAGTTCTTGTGTACTATTTTGGTGGCTTTTTTTGATGTGTGACAGTTAGGGTGCGGAAGGTGGGTTGTATAGTTCCTGCCAGCGACGGGGTATTTTAACTAAAGTAGAGCGATCGCGCAAAAAATGCAGCATCTCTCCACGAATATAAGGAACAGCAAAGGAACTGAAAGCGTATCCCTGATTAGGGTCAAAACGCTCAATTGCCCTAATTAAACCCAAATAGCCAATTTGTACCAAATCTTCGTAAGGTTCGCTACATTGATGGCTAAATTTATGGGCCATCTTTCTGACTAAACCCTTATGTAATTCTACAAGTTGGTTACGCAGTTTGATAGTAGGGTTTTGATGGTATAAGTTTAATAGCTCTAATCCATTGACTCTCCCTGAGGACTCACTTCCATTCATATAATTTCCCTTTGTTTTAACCTTTTTTCGCGCAGCAGCAAGTTGCGTATATATTCTTTCAGACTGTCATTATTCTCCTCAGTCCAGCCTGAATAAGCTATAGTTGTTTTACTGAACTTAGCAACTAAGTAAGCACGGAATGTCGTATTTTTACTGAAGATTTTCGATTCTCTGATGTTGCAGATAATGTTGCCAAATTAGATATCAAATATGTGGGAAATACCAATTATTTTCCTTGTTACTAAAACTTGGCCCAATTAAGTAAAATTGCTGTTTACATGCGGAAATACGGCTAATTCTCTGATTGAGCATCAGCACAGAGACTGGTAGCATCAAAAAATCAAGCAAAACCCAATCTCTAGATTTTCTCCCTAGTTAACCAGTACAGCCATAGGTAAAAATGGTAGTGAGTAGGAAATTGTCTCAAAAATGAGTTTTTAAAGATGAGCAATACCAGCAATTTTCGTGCAGCTTTCCGTGAGGCTCAAAATCAAACCCTCGTTGGCCCTAACGTGATTGCCAACGCCCTACCCTATGTTGGTGGAGGACTTGTACTCACAGCATTGGGAACCTATGGTGGGTTGGGAATTATTCGGAATAACCCTGAACTATTCTTCCCCACCTTCATTGGTGCGGTGATTCTGGAATTAATACTTTTCTTTGTTGCTCAAAATGTAGCTGAAAAAGGCAAAAAGAGTATAGCTCTACCATTATTAGGAATTTACAGCCTCTTATCTGGATATACTCTTAGTGGCTTAGTATTCGTTGCCTTGAGAACCCCCAATGTCGGCATTCAAGGTATTGGTATTGCCGCTTTAGGTTGCGGTATTACTTTTATATTTGCCCGTCAAATTGGTTCTAATCTTTCTGAAGCCGATGGTATGGCTTTAAGTAAAACTATCTATCTAGGGGTAATTGCCTTAGTGGTGGTTTGCCTGATCCAATTTGTCTTTGCTTTATTTGGTGTTTACACACCCACTTGGTTAGAAATTGGTATTTCTGGGTTAGGAGTATTTCTGTTTGCTGGGGCTGCGGTGGTTGATTTTTATATTCTGCCCCGCACATACCGCAATGACCAGTATCTACCTGCGGCTTTGTCGATGTACTTGACCTACATCAATCTTTTCGTTTTCATCTTACGTCTACTCATTGCGCTGAATGGTAGAGATTAAGGTCTGACATAACAAAATATCAATGATTGATTGAGATGTAGGGTGTGTTGTCGCTATGATAATGCACCCTACTTGTTGAGAATAATCAAACATCTAGAGACGTTTCGGTGGAAACTCTCTACAAGGTTTCTAAAATACACAAATGAGAAATTCGGGCTTTTTCTGTAATATGACGGTGGTCAAATCAGATTTTTGAGTTTATTGCTAGTAATTATCTGTTATTACCAGCTAAAATCAGAAAAGTAAATAAAATAGATAGTCATATCTGCAAATCCACAAGGCTCTAAATTTGAGCAACTCCTATGGAAGTCTTAGAACTGAAACGCGAAATCGAATTGTTGTCTGGTCGCCTGGGTAAAACCCAGGACTATCTTTGACGTACCTGCATTACAAGCCAAAATTCACGACCTGGAACAAATATCAGCCCAGCCAGAATTTTGGGATGACCAAAACCAGGCCCAAAAAACCTTACAAGAACTTAATGACCTCAAAGCTCATTTAGAGCAGTATGATCAGTGGCAAAGTCATCTGGAAGACACCAAAGCTGTAGTTGAGCTATTGGAGTTAGAAACAGACGAAAGTTTGTTGCAAGAAGCAGAAGCTACTATTAATAAACTCAATCGAGAACTTGACCAATGGGAGCTAGAGCAGTTACTTTCCGGCCCCTATGATGTGGAAGGTGCAGTGTTAACCATTAATGCTGGTGCAGGTGGGACTGATGCTCAAGACTGGGCGTTTATGCTCCTACGTATGTATACCCGATGGGCAGAAGCTCATGGCTATAAAGTGGCTTTGGCGGAAGAGTCAGAGGGTGATGAAGCGGGGATTAAATCAGCTACGTTGGAAATTACCGGACGCTATGCCTATGGTTATTTGCGCTCGGAAACCGGTACCCATCGCTTAGTACGCATTTCTCCCTTTAATGCCAATGGTAAACGGCAAACCAGCTTTGCAGGGGTGGAGGTAATGCCACAAATTGATAACTCTGTACAGTTGGATATTCCCGAAAAAGATTTGGAAATTACTACTTCCAGGTCAGGTGGTAAGGGAGGACAAAACGTCAACAAGGTGGAAACTGCGGTAAGAATTGTCCACCTACCTACAGGTTTGGCGGTTCGCTGTACAGAAGAACGTTCTCAACTGCAAAATAAGGAAAAAGCTCTAGCTCGTTTAAAAGCCAAGCTATTAATTATTGCCCAAGAACAACGCGCTCAAGAAATTGCGGAAATTCGCGGCGATATGGTAGAGGCTTCTTGGGGAAATCAAATTCGTAACTATGTGTTCCACCCTTACCAAATGGTGAAAGATTTGCGTACTAATGTGGAAACAACTAGTATTAACGATGTGATGAATGGCGACCTAGATTTGTTTATTCAAGCTTATTTGCGGCAAGAGAATCAATTAGTAGATAGCGATGCCAATTAAAAAATGAAGATGATTTCTAGGTTCCATTCTTGACCTTGTCTGTGAATTTGAATTTGGCTGATGAATTCTCGCAGGTAAAATCTGCGTTCTACTTCTGATAAGTCTCGCCAAAATTGGGGGATGGAGACAGCTTGAGCAACGGAAATGAGGTTGACAGGGGGGAGGGTTGCTAACTTTCCTTGGAGTGCAGAAATCTCTGTACGGAGTTTGTAAGCTCTTAACTTAGCGGTTTCTGCATCCAAAATCCCTGTTTCTACTAAGTCTGGTAACTGCTGGAGAATTTGTTGCTGACGAGCGATCGCATCCCCTACACTATTTTTAATGCCATCTAATTGAGGAAAGTTCAGCCCAGCAATGGCTGAGGGTAAGTCACGACAAACGATTTCGATGGTTTGATCTAAAACTGCTTGGTAAGGGATAGCCCGGCATTTTGGTTGATAACGGCATTTAATAGGACGTAAATATAAATATTCTTTATCTTGGTAACGTTGGGTAACGCGAGTCACCGTCATGGGGGACTGACATTCACCACAAACCACCAACCCAGCTAAAGACCGAGGTGCGCTAGCAGTGCGAGATGGTAAACGACTGTTGCGTCGTAAAAGCCTGTCAACTTGGGCGGCTTCTTCTCTGGAAATTATGCCAGGATGGGTATCAGCGACAATCTCTCCATTTTGATAGGCGGTATCACCACGATAAACGGGATTGGTCAGCCAACGCTTACCTGTGGTGACAGAAATTTTCTTCCCGTATTTCTTCCCTAGATAGCGCACAGAACCCCGTAGGGAACCGTAGAGTAGAAAGTGTTCAAAGAAGTCTTTGACCACGGGTGAAGTGGCTCTGTCAATGGTATATTTGCCTTTACCGCGACGATAACCATAGGGTGCTTTCCCTGGTGGTGGAGCAAGTTCTAAACGACTCCGCGCGTGTCCTTGACGAATACGACGGCTACGTTGCTGACGTTGGATTTCTTGTAATAATTTTAATAATTCGATGCGGAGATGGGCAGTATGGGAGGTGTATGGTTGCTCTGTGGCAATAACTATCACTCCCCAAGCTTCTAATTGATTGAGGCGATCGCTTACTTCTTCTAGTTTATCCCCTAATTCCTCCAAACGGCGAATCAGTAGATAATTAATAGACTCTGCTGCACAGTCCGACAGTAGTTTTTGTAATTCTGTTCTTTTTCCCAAATCTTGATAAACCCTATCCACCTCCCAACCCCATATAGATTGATCAGGGGGTGATTCTAAAAGTGGATCTGTGTATATATAAGCAATTATTTTCATTAGTTTTCAGTATTGTTTTTATCTTATAGAGATTTTTATTTTATGAGGTTAATATAGATGTGCATTTGCAGATAAAGCTGTATGAAATTAATAATTGAGCACAGATAAACACAGATAATCATGACAATTAATAGATATTTAGTGGTCATTAAATTTGTATGCTTTGAAATCCTTGTAGAGACGTTCCACTGGAACGTCCCTACATTCTTTTTCATCAAATATCTAAGGTGTTCTTGTAGTTCATTGACCTGACGCAAAGATTTTTTCAGCCAAGTTTATTTATCTCCTATTTCACCTTTTTTTCGTCATCCTCCAAAGTTTTCACCCGTTGCAGCACAGGGAAATATTGGTTTATTAACCAAATCATCACCTCAATCGTTGAGTCTCCTTGCTGAATGCGGTTTTTAGCTTGGACACCTAACAGTAGAGTTTGCAGAACTAGCAGCAAAGCGATAATTTTACGGGTTAAGGTAGAGTACATTGCTTTCACCTTGTTTAGTGGTTACAAGGTGAATTGTTTTTTTGGGTATTTCCCCAGACACGTTCCCCAAGCATAATCTATAATGCTTGTATCACCAAGGTTTGCCGCTTGGGGAGGCTTGTTTCCTTGGGCAAAACAAATTTCTTAAGATAGTTTTCATATTTAACCAATGCCAAGGAATATTCGCTGGGATAAATCGCTTCTAGACAATGTGCTAAATTTGGTGGAAGCTTTGCTGCAACTATCAGAACAGCAATCGGACATATTACAACCAAAGCCCCGGCTTTATGTTCAGTGGGATAGTGATAAACTCAGAGTTACAGGCTACGAAACCAAACAGACAAGAGCGCAAATCAGCCGCACAATTGAAGTAGGCACAAAAAAAGAACATTTACTACAGTTAGTTAAAAAAAATTTAAACCTCCCTCAACGTCAAAACGTTTATGTTCCCTTGGGGTTAGTGGAACGTAAACAACAGCAACGCCGACAGTTAGATGAATGTCGAGATAGGGAGCAAGTTTATGAGTTAACCCAAGAAGTCATAGTTAAAACCTATGAACATGACTTATTTTTGCAGGAAGTAATTGCACAAAAGCCAAGGGGAAATAATAAACATATTGCCATCATCGGTGAACCAGGAGCAGGTAAGACCACTTTATTAAGTACCATTGCTTCTTTTATCCAAGACAAAACTCAAGACTTACCTATTTGTATTTCTCTTGCTAATTTACAGAGGAAAAACATTGAGGAATATTTAATTAAGCAATGGCTGACTGAAGCAATGAAATTAGTTAAATCGGATGTTGCCGTCACGCCAGAAATTGAAAGTCAATTACTTGAGTGTTTTGGTAAAAAGAGAGTTTGGCTACTATTAGATGGTGTGGATGAAATGGGTGAAAATTCACCTGTAGAAGCTTTAGCCAAAATTAACCAAGAACTAACAGCATTTTTGAGACAGGCACGAGTGGTGTTAACTTGTCGTTTAAATGTTTGGGATGCAAAAGTTAATAATACACTTACAGGATTTGATACTTATAAAACGCAAGAATTTAAATCAGTACAAATTAATGACTTTATTCAAAAGTGGTTTAAGTTTGCTGGCCAGTCATCGAAAGGGGAAATTCTACAAGCAAGATTAAAACAACCTAAACACGAAAATATTCGTAAATTGGTGACAAATCCTCTGCGGTTATCGCTGTTGTGTCAGACATTTTATTTGGATAAGCAGGGAGAACTACCAGAAACAAAAGCCGCACTTTATCAGAGATTTACTCGTTATTTTTATGAATGGAAATTAGAGTTATTTCCTGAGTTGTGTAACTCTGAGGATGTAAAGGATGAATTGCACCAAACTTTAAGCAAATTAGCTTTTGCAGGGGTTAACAGTAATGCGCGATTTCGCTTGCGGCGGAGTTTAGCACGTCAAGTAATGGGTGAGAGATTATTTAAATTAGCTTGTGATGTCGGCTGGTTGAATTTAGTAGATAGATTAGCTGAAACAGATGAAGAAGTTTATGCTTTCTTGCATCCGAATTTTCAAGAATATTTTGCAGCTTTAAAGGTGAATGATTGGCATGAATTTCTTGATCATGTTCCTGATAATCCAACACAAGGAACTTACCGCATATTTGAGTCGCAGTGGAGAGAGGTAATTTTGCTGTGGTTAGGAAGGAGAGAAGAAACCTTAAAACAGCAGCAGCAAGAGTTTATTCAGGCTTTGGTCAATTTTCAAGATGGCTGTGGTGAGTGGAACAGAAAAGATGTAGACAAAGGTTTTTATGAGTATCAAGCTTACTTTTTAGCGGCTGTGGGAATTGTCGAGTTTAAAGATTGTTCTCAAGCAGATGCAATAGTAAAGCAAATTGTTAAATGGGGTTTTGGTTATTCATCAGAAAAACAAAAGTGGATACAATTTCCGAGCACAATTAGAGATGAAGCTAGATCAACACTGGAACGGACAGAACAAACAAAAGCAATTGCTGCATTGGTACAACTGCTGCAATCACCTGATGTGGATTACTCCACCCGTATCGAGGCAGCAGAAAGTTTAGGGAAAATCGGTACAGGCAATCCAGATGCGATCACGGCTTTAGTGCAACTGCTGCAATCATTTGATGTGGATAACTACACCCGTTGGCAGGCAGCAGAAAGTTTAGAGAAAATCCACTCAGGAAATCTAGATGCGATTACAGCTTTGGTACGACTGCTGCAATCATCTGATGTGGATTACTTGGCAGCAGAAAGTTTAGGGAAAATCGGTACAGGCAATCCAGATACGATCACAGCTTTAGTGCAACTGCTGCAATCATCTGATGTAGATAACTACACCCGTTGGCAGGCAGCAGCAAGTTTAGAGAAAATCGGCACAGGCAATCCAGATGCGATCACGGCTTTAGTGCAACTGCTGCAATCATCTGATGTAGATAACTACACCCGTTGGCTGGCAGCAGTAAGCTTAGAGAAAATCGACCCAGGCAATCCAGATGCGATCACGGCTTTAGTGCAACTGCTGCCATCAAAGGAGGTGTATGACTCCACCCGTATCCAGGCAGCAGTAAGCTTAAAAAAAATCGACCCAGGCAATCCAGATGCGATCACGGCTTTAGTGCAACTGCTGCCATCAAAGGAGGTGTATGACTCCATCCGTATCCAGGCAGCAGTAAGCTTAGAAAAAATCGACCCAGGCAATCCAGATGCGATCACGGCTTTAGTACAACTGCTGCAATCATCTACTGTGGATTACTCCACCCGTATCCAGGCAGCAGAAAGCTTAGGGGAAATCGGCATAGGCAATCCAGATGCGATCACGGCTTTAGTGCAACTGCTGCAATCATCTGCTGTGGATAAGGACACCCGCAGAAAGGCAGCAGAAAGCTTAGAGGAAATCGGCATAGGCAATCCAGATGCGATCACGGCTTTAGTGCAACTGCTGCAATCATCTGCTGTGGATAAGGACACCCGCAGAAAGGCAGCAGAAAGCTTAGGGAAAATCGGCACAGGCAATTCAGATGCGATCACTGCATTGGTGCAACTGCTGCAATCATCTACTGTGGATTACTCCACCCGTATCCAGGCAGCAGAAAGCTTAGGGAAAATTAACCCAGGAAATCCAAATGCGATCACTGCATTGGTGCAACTGCTGCAATCATCTACTGTGGATTACTCCACCCGTATCCAGGCAGCAGAAAGCTTAGGGAAAATTAACCCAGGAAATCCAAATGCGATCACTGCATTGGTGCAACTGCTGCAATCATCTACTGTGGATTACTCCACCCGTATCCAGGCAGCAGAAAGCTTAGGGAAAATTAACCCAGGAAATCCAAATGCGATCACTGCATTGGTGCAACTGTTGCAATCATCTGATGTGGATAAGGACACCCGCAGACAGGCAGCAAAAAGCTTAGGGAAAATTAACCCAGGAAATCCAAATGCGATCACTGCATTGGTGCAACTGCTGCAATCATCTGCTGTGGATAAGGACACCCGCAGACAGGTAGCAGAAAGATTAGATAAAAATTCACAAAATAATAATCATCAGCATTTAGGTTTAACAGGTTTAAAAGATTATTTTCAATTTCGTAATGACTACAATCACATCTGGGAATACTCTCAAAATATGCCTTACCCCGATTTCTATCTAGCTTGGCATCTAGACAACGCTAAAAGCTAATATCACTTAATATCTGTATTGTGGGGAAAAGATTTATGGCTCAAAATCGGCGAATGGCATTAGTAGTGACACTTGCCCTTGGTACAATTGTATTTTTAACTACCACTATTTTCCGTACCATACCTGCCAATGCCCAGGAAGTTGAAAAACCAACTGTAAGTGAGAAAGTTGACTTTGACCGTATCTTTAATCAATTGGGTATCGATGGTTCTATTTTAATTTGCGATCGCAACCACAAAAAATGCTACGAACATAACCCCACTCGCAACTCACAATCATTTTTACCTGCTTCTACTTTTAAAATTTTCAACTCCCTGGTTGCCTTGGAAACTGGTGTCATTGCCAATGATGTGGCGGTTTTAACTTGGGATGGTATTCAGCGTCAATTTCCTTCCTGGAACCAGGATACCAACATTCGCCAAGCTTTCAAAAATTCAACGGTCTGGTTCTATCAGGTGCTAGCACGCAAGATAGGTCACGAACGGATGGCAAAATTCATCCAACAAGCTGGCTATGGTAATCGTCAAATCAGTACACCTGAGCAAATTGACAAATTTTGGTTAGAAGGGCCAATAAAAATTACACCCAGACAACAAATTGAGTTTTTACAACGTCTTGAACGCAGAGATTTACCCTTCTCGCCACGCACTTTGGATTTAGTGCAAGATATCATGGTTTATGAGCGCACCCCCGACTATGTGCTGCGAGGGAAAACAGGTTGGGCTACCAGTGTTACCCCTAATATTGGTTGGTTTGTGGGATATTTGGAACAAAAAAATAATGTCTATTTCTTTGCTACCAATATTGATGTCCGCAAGAATGAAGATTTAGCTGCTCGCATTGAAGTTACTCGTCGCAGTTTACAAGCTTTAGGATTGTTCTTCTGATTCCTTTAAGGTGGCTAAGGCTTCATCACACCAAGCTATCCACTCAGATTCATAACGAATCCCCGCATGTAAAACTAAGCGTCTTAATTTCTCTGTACTGCTGAGTCTGTCTGCATAGGGACATTTTTCTTGTTCAATTTCTCGATATTTAGCTAATTTCTCTACATGGATTCTGCGGTGACGTTCCACATCATCTACTAACACATCCACCGGCACTAATCCACCAGCAAATATCTTCACTAATAAATCTTCTCTGACTATATCCGGTTCACTGGGTTGGAGCATCCAGCCGATTAAATGCTGTTTCCCAGCATCGGTGATGGAGTAAATTTTTTTATCTAGACGACCTTCACGGGGAATAATTTCTGCCTCAATCAAACCCCGTGACTCTAATTTACCAAGCTCTCTATAGATTTGCTGTTGGGAAGCGTTCCAAAAATAGCCAACGGATTCGCTAAAGATTTTGGACAGGTCATAACCACTATGGGGAGCATCAATTAAACAGGTAAGAATCGCTTGCGCTAAAGCCATAAACAGCACTTGACAGATATTTATTTAAGAGTACACTATATATTGTATTCAACAAGTTGAGTAAAAATAGTTTAATTAACTAGTTGTCTACAGCAAATTTAGCTGCAAAAATCAGGTGGTGAGTCCATGCAAAATCTTCACCCAAACCAGTCAAGAGTTTTCAAACTGCCTAATAGAGTCGTAATTTTCAGTACCTTGGCTTTAGGACTAACCAGTATTGCAGGTTCTTTTTACTTCCTGGGGACTGAACCAACGCAAAAAGCAACCTCTCTACCAGTTGATAGTCGTCCTGCAATTACAGCGGTGACAGCTTTAGGAAGAATTGAACCCCAAGGAGAAGTGATTCAACTATCGGTGTCACAGAATGGGGGAAGTAACCGAGTAGCACAACTTTTCGTTAAACAAGGCGATCGCCTCAAACAAGGTCAAGTGATTGGGATTTTGGATAGTTATCAACCTCGGTTAGCTGCACTCAACCGCGCTAAACAACAGGTGAAAGTAGCAGAATCTCAATTAGCACAGGTGCTAGCTGGTGCGAAACAAGGGGAAATAGAGGCACAAAAGGCGACTATTGGGGAAATAAAAGCCGCATTACGACAAGAAACAGCTGCTAGAGTCGCTACAGTCAAGCGTTTAGAAGCAGAAGTGAAAAATGCGGAACTAGAATACCAACGTTATCAATCTCTGCAAGCTGATGGTGCGGTATCTACATCTACTCGCGATAGCAAAAAGTTGATTTTGGAAACAGCACAAGCAAGTTTACGAGAAGCGATCGCTAATCGTTCCCAAACATCAGAAACCCTACAAGAAAAACTCCGACAAGCCCAAGCTACCTTAACCAGAATTGCAGAGGTACGTCCCACCGATGTGCAAGCAGCAGCAGCAGCGGTAGAAAGTGCCAAAGCCGCAGTTCAGGAAGCACAAGCACAACTAGACCTAGCAATGGTGAAGTCTCCCAAAGTTGGACAAATACTCAAAATTCATACTTGGCCTGGGGAAATTATTAGTGATAAAGGCATAGTGGAAATTGGTCAGACTCAGCAAATGTACGTAGTTGCTGAAGTGTATGAAACGGATATCAATCTTGTTAAGCCAGGACAAACTGCCACTGTTACTCAACTCAATTTACCAGGAGAACTCACTGGTAAAGTTGAACAAATTGGCTTACTCATCGCCAAAAAAGACGTACTGAATACCGATCCAGCCGCAGATATTGATGCGCGAGTGGTAGAAGTGAGAATTCGCTTGAATCCTGAATCAAGTCAACGTGTAGCGGGATTGACTAACTCAAAAGTCAAAATAGCGATCGCCTTGCAGCAAAACTAAGTTTGTAATTTTTCATACTTGCATATGTGGAAACGCAAAATACCCGTCGCTTGGTTACAGTTGTCCAGAGAAAAAGCCAGAATGCTAGTAGCGATCGCTGGTATCGCTTTTGCAGACGTACTCATGTTCATGCAGTTAGGAATTAGAGACGCTTTATTTGATAGTGCTATTCAATTTCACAACAGTTTAGAAGGAGAAATTGTTCTCGTTAGTAATCGCTACAAATCCTTATTTTCTCAACAACGTTTCTCCCAAAGAAGACTCTATCAAGCACAAGGTTTTACAGGGGTACAATCTGTCAGTTCTATTTATGTAGATCCCCTCCCCTGGAAAAACCCTGAAAATAACGAAACCTGGAATATTTATGCCATTGCATTTAACCCAGAAGAAAAAGTAGTTAACTTATCGGGAGTACAAGAAAATCTAAGTAAGCTAAGAGAACCGGATACAGTTTTATTCGATTTAGGTTCTCGACAAGAATTCGGTAATATTGTCAATCAATTTAAAACCAATAATATTATCACCACCGAAATAAATAACCGTAAAATTAATGTTGTCGGGCTATTTAAACTCGGCACATCCTTTGGCATTAACGGTAATATTATTACCAGTGACGTTAACTTTCTGCGTTTATTTGGAGAAAGACGAAAAGAAGGATTAATTGATATCGGCTTGATTAAATTACAGCCAGGAACTAATGTCAACGCAGTTATTAATAATTTAAAAGCCAAATTACCTGATGATGTGAAAGTTATCTCCAAACAAGAATTTGCAGAAACCGAGAAAAGTTATTGGAATAAAAGTACGCCTGTAGGATTTGTTTTTACATTAGGTGCCATCATCGGTTTTGTAGTTGGTGCAGTGATAGTTTATCAAATTCTCTATAGCGATGTTTCTGACCATTTATCAGAATATGCCACACTAAAAGCCATTGGCTTTAAAAACAGCTATTTACTAATGATTGTCTTTCAAGAAGCATTGATTCTCGCAGCTATAGGTTTTGTGCCTAGTTTTGCTATTGCTCAAGGTTTATATTTAATTACCAATCAAGCCACACTCCTCCCCATTATGATGCACACACAAAGAGCAGTTATAGTATTTATCTTAACTGCCTTAATGTGTTCTATTTCTGCCACTATTGCTATGCAGAAATTACAATCTGCTGACCCTGCGGAAATCTTTTAAAATATGAATACACTACCTGCTATTGCTATTTCCCAGCTAAACTACTATTACGGTGAAGGTACATTAAAAAAGCAGATTTTATTTGATATAAATCTGGAAATTCAACCAGGTGAAATAGTCATCATGACTGGCCCTTCTGGTTCCGGTAAAACAACTCTCCTCACCTTAATTGGCAGTTTACGTTCCGTGCAAACAGGCAGCTTAAAAATTTTAGGGCAAGAATTATCTGGTGCTAGTAAAAGTGAAATGGTCAAAGTCCGTCGTCATATCGGCTATATTTTTCAAGCACACAACTTATTGAGTTTTCTAACTGCTCAACAAAATGTGCAAATGCCCTTTGAAAACGATGATACCATTTCCTTTACTGAGGCACAGGCTAAAGCCGCAGCCATGTTAACAACAGTTGGTTTAGGGACAAGACTCAATTACTACCCCGATAACTTATCAGGGGGACAAAAACAAAGAGTAGCCATAGCACGTGCTTTAGTCCACCATCCTAAATTAGTTTTAGCAGACGAACCCACAGCTGCATTAGATAGTAAATCAGGACGAGACGTAGTGAATTTAATGCAGCAACTGGCGAAAGAGCAAGGCTGTACTATTTTATTAGTAACTCATGATCATCGGATTTTAGATATTGCCGACCGGATTGTTACCATGGAAGATGGCAACTTGGTTGTCTCCTGATGGTATAGGCTGGCATCAGCCATACTTCTTAATTCTGTTGTATTTTCCTAAATTTGCCAAAATAGAACTGTAGGCTAGAATAACTACGCTTCCAGCATGGCCTGGGTAGGTAAATTCAGAAAGGCTGGCTGGTTATATTAAATCACAGGAAGGGAGTATGGACAGCAACAACTGGTTGCAGCAGCTAATGATGCTGGGTATTGGCACAACTTCTTTGGTAGCAGACAAACTAAAACAAGTCAGTGATGAACTAGTGAAGGATGGGAAGCTAAATCCTGAGCAAGCTAAAGCTGTTATGGACGATATTGTACAGCAGTTAAAGTCTGAACAGGGAACCTGGGAAACGCAAATGCAGCGACAGATGCGGAATATGATGCAAGATTTAGGAGTTGCACGTCAGTCAGAGGTGGACGAACTACGGGGTAGAATTGACCGTTTAGAGCGTCAAGTGCGTGATTTAGAAAACAAGCTTTGGCGTTAGAATGTAATTTCTGATTTAAACTGTTTTGTGTCTTGTCGCTAATTCTGACGGGTCACACTGCTAGTGCTGGAAGAAATCACCCTCTGGGTTTATAAGACATAGAAACTGATTTTTAATAGTTAGTTGATTTTCTCTGGCTAGATGTAACTTAAGTAGGGAGGGTTTATTTTGAAAGGAATTTTACTCAGTGTAGGTTTAATGCTGGTATGTGTTGTAGTTTTAGTATTGGCGCAAATGGGCGGCAATAATGAAACTGCTTTAGCTGCTAAAGCCTCTCAACCATCACCAGTAACTACTACTGTAACTCAAGAAAAAAATACTGTAATAGCGAGCAACACTATGTCTGATGCAAATACCATTACCACTCCCTCTGGCTTGAAATATGTTGAAGTTCAAGAGGGAACTGGTGACACTCCTAAACCAGGACAAACAGTTGTGGTTCACTACACTGGTACATTAGAAGATGGTACTAAGTTTGATAGCTCACGCGATCGCAAACAGCCTTTCAGTTTTAAAATTGGCATTGGCCAAGTGATCAAAGGCTGGGATGAAGGACTTAGCACTATGAAAGTAGGGGGTCGTCGGACATTAATTATCCCCTCAGAGTTAGGTTATGGTGCAAGAGGCGCAGGAAATGTCATTCCTCCCTATTCCACCTTAATTTTTGATGTAGAATTGTTGGAAGTAAAATAATTTACCTATGTTTCAATCTCCCCATATAGTCTAAAAATGGCTGGTTGGGAGATTGAAGACTATAGATGAGGAATACGATTATAATTTGATTCTGTTTTTCCTAACACTTCTAGAATCATTTGCCATCTTTGTGGCGAGTAGAAAGATTGTGATTTATACCAAATTTTCGGGTCTAAATTTCTTTTTTTAGTATTGCAACTATCACAGGCGGGAATGAAGTTAACTAAGCAATCTGGCCCACCTTTAGAAACAGGAATAAAATGGTCTAAGCCTACAGATTCCTTAGAACCACAATAAGCGCAACCATAAGAAAATTTGCTTTTTAATCTCTCTATTGGCTGCAATGAATAATAAGCAGAATCATTGATTACAGATTGAGCATTAGTAGTAGCTGATTTGGCTCGTTTAATAACTTTTTTCCCTTGAAGAAACCGATGAATTTTAACCATATCCTTACCTGAGTTAGACTTTTCATTTATTTCATGCACGACCATATAAAACTTTACATCTCTCACAATAAATCTTGTGAAAAATTGTTAAGCCAATATACTGTGTTATTTGGGACTTAGTTTCAGTAACTTGGAAGTATCATATCATTTCTGCTACAGATTTTAGAGACTGTAAAAGCGAAAAAGGGTACTTTTACGAACTTTTTACATATATAAATTTAATAATAAATTTGTAAGAAAAAATCTATATTTCTATGTATCTACTGAGACTAGTAATTGCCAGAACGTGCTAAGTTCTTAAATTTTGTAAATTGTGGATCAAATAACAGCTTGACAGTACCTGTAGGCCCATTACGATGTTTGGCAATAATTACCTCTGCTATGCCCCGGTCTGGACTATCTGGGTTATAGTAGTCGTCCCGGTAAAGCATGATGACTAAATCCGCATCTTGTTCAATTGAATTGTGAACTACAATATTATTCGCTACAAAATTATGGAAATGAGGAACTGTTAAGTCAAATACTTCTTGCTCTCCATCAGATATAATTTCAACAATTTCATCCCAATACACATCACTGTTGGCAAGCGTAATTAACTCACTTGATTTCACTAATAATCCAACCGCAGCATAAGACATAGTTTTTTTACCAGAACCAGGTAGATATCTTGGTAAGCAAATATGTTGTTTAATGCTTAATTCATCAAGTCTTTTCCAACCATTAATTGTTAAAAATTTGTGATTACCTGTGGCGCTAATTGTACGCCCTAAGCGAGTTTTCAGCGAAAATACTGGTTTCACACCTGTAGAAAAAGCATTGCTGACAATTGCTCTTTCTAACTTCCTTGTGCTTTCATTCAATCCCCAAACTGCAAAACCAGATTTACCTACTAAATCTTTAATGGGTACTGCTAATCCTGTATCTGCCAATGTAACTAGACTATTACCAGTTAAACAACCAGACTCACGTAAATCTGATAACATGGGGCGTTTGTTCGTGCGTGATTCCACACCACGACTTAACTGGGATAAAGCAATTACAGGTACAGATAATTCACGGGCTAAACTTTTCAGAGAACGGGTGATTCTAGACAATTCTTGAACGCGATTATCACCGGCTCCTTCCATGAGTTGCAAATAATCAATTAAAATTAATCCTAATTCTGTATTTTGTTCTGCCTGTAATCTTCGCGCCTGACTACGCATTTCTGTAATTGTAATATTGGGCGTGTCATCAATGAAAATTGGCATGTCGGACAGAATATCAATGGCATGGGTTAGTTGTTCCCATTGATTTTGACTAATACGTCCACTACGTAAATAACTACTTTCTATTTGTGCTTCGCTAGCTAATAAACGCTGTGCTAATTGTTCTCTAGACATTTCCAAACTGAATATAGCTGTGGGTAGTCTTAAACTACTAGCTATGTAGTGCGCTATATTCATGGAAAAGCTTGTGTTATGAACACAGATATCATTGGCGATAAAATTATGAGTAATGGGAATAGTTAAGTCGTAAACTTGTTTATTCCCCATTGGCTCAATTGATATGATTTCATCCCAATAGATATGATTTATTGCTTTTCTAGTAATGTGATTTCCTGATTTCTGATGACTATACTCATATATAGATGAATTACCGTGATTTCTATTCCCAGCCAAAGCTAAAGCATTTTCTTGAAGGTAATCTGCTTTTTGCAGCAAATTTTGAACAGTAATAAATTCAGCATTACTTTTTGTTACTAGTGCTGATTCAAGATTAGTAAATGTTTCTGGCTGACTAAATTTACCAATTTCCTTCACGAAGTTTATTAGGGAATCGGTGTGATTAATATATAAATGCCAATTGGATTTTTGATTATCTTTAATTTCAAGAGATTTTTCTTGTAACGTAGCCAGAATTCCCAAGCGCAGCAGTAAATGTTGCACTTGTCTAGCTATTTTTTCATTTAAGTTACTATAACCTAACTGGAATTGACTATTTTTTAATACTTTTGCCCAGCCATGACTGGTAAATAAATAAGCTAGAAATTGCCCTATCTGCGAACGAGTTAATTTAAAAATAATTCCAGAAATAGCGTCAGTCTTATCTATAACATCAGCTAATAATTTCAGTTGGAATTTGGGAATATTTTCTTGACCAAAGATATTTAGTTGATTCGGTACAGCAATTTTATCTCCTACTTTCAATTCAGATAGTGGACACCAACCGTTAACTGTTAAATAGGGGTGGGTGATGGTAGTTTCTACGGTTCTTCCTAAGCGGGTAGTGACTCGAAATACTGGTTTGATACCATCATCTATATATGCTGATGGTTGAGTGATACTAAGCTGGTAATCTGGTGTGAGGGTGAGTAACTTTGTTGATTGATGATGATATATTTCTGCGATGGTGGCAATTGAACCATCGGCTTGGAGTATTTCCGTGTCAAAGGCAACACATTTACCCATAGCGGGACGACCAGCGATGATAATCAGGTCAGAACGCTGAAAGCCACCGTTAACCATGCCATCGAGGTCATAAAAGCCAGAGGAAATACCTGGTAGGGCAATACCTTGATTTCGTTCTTCAATGTCTTGGAAGTTGTTAACTAGCGCGTCACCAATGTGAACTAATCCTGATTGGGGTTTTTCTTGAGTGACACTAAAAACTTTCTGTTCTGCTTTGTCAAGGACTAAGGGTAATTCTGTTTCGGTTTCATAACCTAGTTGGACAACTTCGTTTCCAGCTTTGATTAATTTCCGTCGCAGGTGTTTTTCTACGACTAAGGCTGCTAACGCATCAATATTGACTGCGGAAACGGTGCGGTCTACAAGGGTAGCCAGTTTATTTCTACCACCAATTTTGTTGAGTAAGTCGTGGTCAGCTAACCAACTGGTGACTGCAAGTAGGTCTGTGGGTTTTCCTTGTTGGTGCAGCCGGAGTGCAGCTTGATAGATTTCTTTATGGGCGCTGATGTAAAATGCTTCTGGTTTGAGGCGATCGCTCACTCGGCCAATTGCTTCTGGATCTAGTAAAATACCCCCCAAAACCGCTTCTTCTGCTTCAATATTTTGGGGCGGTAGGCGATCGCTACCATCGCCTTGGAAACTTAATGCTTCAGCCATAAGTGTTTAAGATTTGCGATTTTGGAGTGGGGATGTATATACCTTATATCCAAAATCGACGATAGCCTGATTGACAAATCATCAAAACCACAGATAACTCATCTGTGGTCAATAACCAATTCAGTAGTTAGCTAGCAACTACTTGGATATCAATTTGCGCGGTCACTTCAGAGTGCAGTTTAACTTCGGCTTTGTAAGTACCTAGTTTACCAATATCGGGAATGGTGATACCACGACGATCTACTTCCAGGCTAGCTGCTGCTTGAATTGCATCTGCTACATCTTGGCTGGTGACTGTACCGAAAATGGCATCATTTTCACCAACTTGCTTGGCAATGCTCAAGCTACCAACTTTTTCTAAAGCCGCTTTTTGTTCTAAAGCTTGTTGCTTGAGTTCTAATTGGCGTTGACGTTCTAGTTCTCGACGGCGTTCTACTTGCTTCAAAATACCAGGAGTAGCATGGGTAGCTAAACTCTGAGGAATCAGATAATTACGAGCATAGCCGGGAGCTACTTCTACTAAGTCGCCGGATTTTCCCAGCTTGCTAACATCCTTGGTTAACACTAACTGCACACGTTTCGCCATTTTTTCTCGCTGTTCCTGTAAAATTTCATGATTTTGGGTGTCAGCAGGATAGCTTACAGGAGTGTAGCTATATTCCCAGCGACTTTGTATTTACCCCAAAGCCTACAGATCGTAGCGGAATATAGGGGGCGATCGCAACTCTTAATTGCCAAAATCTTCGCTGACGAATGTCAGTTAACCAATAATTAAAATTTATCTTTCATGCCGCGAATCTTAGCAAAGGTTTCTACTCCATCTTGACTGTGAGAGGCAGCTTGTAATGCAGGCTGATCCCAACGTAAAAAGGGATTAGTAAGTTTCTCTACACCCAGGAGTGAGGGGACGGTGGGTTCTGAGCGATCGCGAAACGCCTTCACTTCCTGATAACGTTGTTGTAAATCGAGGTTATCTCCATCTACGGTCAACGCAAACCGCAAATTGCCTAAAGTGTATTCATGGGCGCACCAAACACGGGTATGATCAGGTAAATTGCGAAGTTTACTTAAAGAATTTACCATTTGGGCTGGTGTACCTTCAAATAAGCGACCGCAACCACCGGCAAATAAAGTGTCACCGCAGAATAACTCTCCTGGTTCCTCTGGTGAGGTAGGAGGAAAATAGTAAGCAATGTGAGCGCGGGTATGTCCAGGTACAAAGAACACTTCCCCGGTACGGTCAGCAAAAGTAACGCGATCGCCTTCTATTAAAAATACCTGCTGTCCTGGTATTCTTCCTTTATCTTCAGCCCCACCATACACAATTAATCCAGGGTATTCCTGTTGCAATCTCTGATTAGCACCCACATGATCATTGTGATGGTGCGTATTAAAAATAGCAACTAATTCAGCATTTAGTTCTTTCAGTTGCTGTAATACAGGTTGTGCTTCTGCCGGATCTACTACCGCAGCCCTATTGTGTGTAGAATCATACAATAGGAAAATATAGTTGTCTGAAAGTGCAGCCAGACGAATTACCTGCATAATCCCTCATCTCCTGATAACCCTATGTTTGGTATTATTTACCAATTCTCTCTTGGTAAAGTATACATATCTTCACATATAAATTTCCTGAATTAATTGAAACTATAAATTCCACTTTATACAAGTATGTTAGGATAACAACTAATGAAATCCTGGTAATATTTATACCACTTAGCATCTATATATGGACAACAGACTTTTTTCTAAAATTCGGAAACCTTGTAATAGTTTTATCGATTTTACATAAACTTCCCACATTTTGTGAGTAATTATTGACCAATTGCAGATTGACCAACTAAAATTCTTTTCAATTGTGAATTTACTAACTCAGAAATCTCAGTTAAAAATTTCCATACTCGTTAGTGATTTATCAACATCTGGTGCAGGTAGATGGGGAGGGGAATCTGTACGTTCTTTTTTACTTGCTCAAGCACTAATTAGATTAGGACACAAAGTAGAAATTGTAGGGTTTGTCTTTGGTCAAGAAAGTAATATAACCTCAAAAGCAGATATTGTAGTTACTCAAGTTACGGGCTATAACTATCCTAAGTTTTTCAAATCTGCAACTCAAGTTTTGCGAAACCTGGATAGCGATATTATTTATGCTATGCGACCAAAATCTACGACATTTGGTCTAGCCATTCTCAAACGACTTAGAACTAAGATACCAATAATTTTAGATATAGATGATTGGGAGCTAAGTTGGTATGGCGGAGAAACATGGCAATATCGCCCCTCCTTAAAACAACTGTATCGAGATATTTTTAAACCAGATGGTGCCCTCAGATATCCCGATCATCCATTTTATATAAATATCCTCGAAAGCATAACTAATAAAGCAAATGCCATTACGATTCATACTAAATTTTTGCAAGAAAAATTTGGAGGAATTTATGTACCCAATGGTAAAGACACCGAATTATTTAACCCTGATAAATATGATCCAGCAGCCTGTAGAAACTATTTTGGGTGGTCTGATTACCGCATATTAATGTTTCCAGGAGCGCCAAGACCATATAAAGGCGTTGAAGATGTATTAACAGCTTTAGATATATTAAATCAGCCAGATTTAAAACTAGTAATTGTTGGTGGTAGCCCCTATGATGACTATGATGCCCAACTCATGGAAAAATGGGGACGCTGGATTATTAAACTACCCAAGTCTCCAGCTACAGAAATGCCAAAAATAGTTGCAGCTGCACATGTTGTTGTAGTTCCCCAAAGAAATACACCCGCAGCTTTAGCTCAGTTTCCCCTCAAGTTAACCGACGGTATGGCCATGGCTAAACCCATATTGGCAACTAAAGTAGGAGACATTCCAGAAATTGTTGGTGAAACAGCTTATCTTGTTGATTCTGGTGATTCAGAAGCAATAGCCACAAATATTCAACTCATATTTGATGATCTTAGTTTAGCTAATGAAAAAGGATTACAGGCTAGACAAAGATGCATAGAGAAATACAGCATATCTGCTATGTCTTCAACTTTAGATTCCATCATTAAAAGCTTATGAAAATTGTTAACAAAGTAGATAGATTAGTGTAGTAACCCAATGTATGATTCAATAAATGTGCATAGAGTAGTTGAGTAATTTTTATAATTAAAACATCAATGATTAACAGAACTCTGCTTAGATTTGCCAAGCCCTATCCACTATTGATCATCTTTACTATATTATTAGGTTTTTCCGGAGCCTTATTTAACGGTGTTAGTACAGCATTAATAGTTCCAGTTATTTTAAAAATAGTAGGTCAAGATATTAACTTAAAAGGTGCTCCCCCAATTTTAACCATCATGTTATCTCCCTTCGACCAAGTAGCAGAGGTCTATCGAATTGGAGTGATGTCAGCGGCAATAATTTTTACAATAGCTTTAAAAAATTTAGCATCATATGCTAGTTCTTTGACTTCTAGTTATTTAACTAAGAGTTTGACAGCTGATATGCGCGAAGCTGGAGTCAAATTATTATTGAATGTTGATATAGAATATTATTCCAGAGCGAAAATAGGCGATTTAATCAATCGGTTAGGAGTGGAAATTGGTAGAGCTTCTAGTTATATAAGCAGTATTATTAAAATAATTATTTTAGTGATTACTAGTCTAGTTTTAATAGGAGTATTAATATCAATATCTTGGCAACTAACAATAGCTTCTACACTATTATTAGGAGTAGTAACATTAGTTAATCAGGCAGCTATTAACCGTTCAAGAAAATTCGGTAGACAGTTGAGTAAAATGTCTACTGCCTATTCAGTTAATGTTTTAGAAACTTTGAATGGCATTAGACTGGTTAAATCTACGGGTAATGAAGATAGAGAGTATAAAAAGATTTCTGGTTTGATCCGCGCTCGTGAAAAAGCAGACTTTCAAGCTCAGATTAACTCAGAAGCTATTAATCCTATTGGCGAAGTAATGGGTATTACAGCTTTATTAGTTATTGTTTTTTTAAGCAAAACCTTTTTTGTAGAGCAAATTTCTTCTCTTTCAACGGTCTTATTAACATATTTGTTAGTATTGCTACGTGTATTGCCAATTATATCTCAATTAAATTCTATCCGTAGCAGCCTTGCATCTAGTGCTACTAGTGTAGATATGGCGACAGAATTTTTGAATTTAGAAAACAAGCCATTTATGGGAAATGGTAAATTAAATTATAGTGATTTACAGCAAGGAGTACATTTTCAATCTGTATCTTTTGGCTATCCCCATCAACATAAATTGGTACTCAAAGACGTAGATTTATACATACCTAAAAGTACAACTCTAGCTTTAGTTGGTGGTTCAGGTGCTGGTAAATCAACCTTAGCGGATTTGTTGGCAAGATTCTATGATCCTACCGGTGGGCATATTACATTTGATGGTAAGGATTTAAAAGAATTTGATTTAAAAACTGTCAGAAAACGGATGGGAATAGTCAGTCAAGATACTTTTCTCTTCAACGATTCTGTGAGGAATAATATTGCCTATGGTAAACCTGAAGCCACAGATGAAGAAATTATTACAGCTGCCAAACGTGCCAATGCTTACGAATTTATTAGCAAATTACCACAACAATTTGATACAATGATAGGTGATCGTGGGGTCATGTTATCTGGTGGGCAAAGACAAAGATTAGCGATCGCTCGTGCAATACTACAAAATCCTGATATACTCATCCTTGATGAAGCTACTAGCGCCTTAGATACAGTATCTGAGCGTTTAGTACAAGAAGCTCTAGAAGAATTAAGTCGCGATCGTACCACCTTAGTAATTGCTCATCGTCTTTCCACAGTCCAAAAAGCTGATCAAATAGCTGTTCTAGATAAAGGACAAGTAGTGGAAGTAGGTACCCACAATGAACTTTTACAAAAAAATGGCCCCTACTTCCAACTTTACTCAATGCAATTTACTGACCAGCCGCGAGTAACCCCTCAACCCAACAGTAGCTTAAAACGCATTTCTCACGAATTGCGAAACCGCCTCAACGCTATGATTGGTTTTCTGAAACTTCTAATTGATGATTTAGTAGATGATCATCAAGAAAAACAAAAGTCAATTACAGAAGCTTACAAATTATCATTATTTCTGTTAAATAGCATTGATATATTAGATGATATTGTTGCCTTAAAACAAAAAGTTCAATTATTACCAAATAAGCAGCCAACTAATGGCGACAATCAAGACCAGAATGAATTAACCAATGTTTGTGAAGAATTTCGTATGAGTATCTATCCCTTAAGCAGTTCTCTTAAGCTACTAGCTGATAATTGCGAATCTAACTCCCAAGTAGAACATAAACTTTTGACAGAGGCTTATCAAGCAGCAGTAGAAATTATGAAAACCTTAGAAAATTTTGAAAACAAGTTTGCTTAATATTTATTAATCTTAAGTAAAAAAACATCATGATAGACAAAATATCGCAGCATCACTATATATTTTTTAGTTCTCAATTATCCTTTCAGGCTGACACTGCTCATGAAATTCATGATGTATTATGTGCAAGTGCAGCAGCAAATTTAGGATATTCTTCAGTTTTGGTTTACCCAGATAGACAAAATAAAACAGTTAACCCCCTAGCACTTTTTTACCCTTACAAAATACAACAACCTGATGCGAAATTTATGGAATTTTATGATGCAGATGCTAAATTAAAAGTAGCTGCATTACGATTACCTTGGCCAATTGATAGAGTTGGCGGAAAATTTACTGACTCTAACACAGTAATTACTAAATATTATTTCCCCTTTCACATACTACCCCAGACTAAAATTGTCCACACTCGTAACTGGAACTTTGTTAAAGCCGCAGTCAAAAATAAAACTCCCACTATATACGAGCGTCATTACTTTGCAGATAAAGATTTTGAGAAAGAAATAGTTTCTAGTCCCTATTTTGAAATCGCTATTACTCAATCTGAACCTATTCGTCAAAGCTTAATCGAGAAAGGAATACCACCAGAAAAAGTTGTGTGGTTACACAATGGCTTCAATCAGTCATTTTTAAATAGACAACCTCAAGCAGCAGACAAATGGCGGCAAGAATTACTGACTAATGGACGTAAACATTTAGTTGTTTATTCTGGTGCTTTATATCCTTTTAAAGGAATTGATGTTTTAATTGATGCTGCTAAAGAATTACCAGAAATACAGTTCGCAATTACTGGTGGTACAGACTCACAAGTACAAAATTATCAACAGCAAGCCAGAGATAAACATGTCGAGAATGTTAAATTTTTGGGGTGGATATTGCCACGTGACAGATTAGTTAGTTTATTTCAAGCTTCCGATATTTTGGCACATCCTCACTGTTCTGGAAAATCAGCAGATTTCACAAATCCAGTCAAATTCTTCCAATATATGGCATCAGGAACTCCCATTGTCGCTACAGAAATTCTGCCATTAATGGAGTTTAAAAAATCACCTTTGATTGCTAGTTGGTGTGAACCTGATAATTCTCACAAACTTGCTGAAACTATTCGCCATACTTTAGAAAAGTATCCCAGAAAAATAGAAGGATATGTAAAAACAATAGATTTTGCTCAACAATTTTCTTGGGAAAATAGAATTACAAAAATTTTAAGTTATGTCAGGGAAGATATGCGTCCAACCATTAATAATTAACTTTCCAATTAATGTCCAGCAAAAGTGAATACACAAACATAATGATTAAACAGAAAATTATTGGCATGATTAGTGGTTATTCCAATCTAGCAAACAGAGGAGATTGGTTATGGCAACAAACCCCGCATCACTTTGGTATTTGGGAAAATATCCAAATTTTACCATTAGCTGAAAAGCCAGATTTTTTATTACTATATCAATTTGATTTTCCTCAACCTGCACCTGAAAAATTTTGGCTGGATCGTTTATGTGGTAAACAAAAAACATCAGAATTTAATTTTGAATCATTGTCACGGGGTGTTCCAAAAACAAGAATTATTTACTTACTCCGTGAACCACCTTTAAATGAAGTCGTTGAAATTAATAAACAAAACTACCAAAAAGCACAAAATTATTGTGGATACATTTCTGGACCAGATGATTTTGCTCCTCATCCTGACTACATGCCAGCTATTTGGTATCATACCAATTCTTTTAGAGAATTAAATGAAATGCCTCCACCAGAAAAACTATCACCCTGTAGTTGGATTACTTCAGGAATCAGCCGTACGGCGAACCATCGTCAGCGATTAGAATTTATGCGATCGCTACAAAATAGTGATATTAAAATAGATTTATATGGACGTGGTTTACCTGAATGGTCAAGAAATTTAGGTTTACTAGGTAATAAATGGTACGGTATGGCACCGTATTATTACAACCTCGCTATTGAAAACTACGCGGATAATGATTGGTATGTGAGTGAAAAGCTATGGGATAGCTTACTAGCTTGGTGTTTACCTATATATTATGGTGGCCCAGCAGCAGATAAACTTTTACCGCCTGGCAGTTTTTTACGTTTACCTAGCCTAGATGAGAAAGGAATTGCTTACATCCAAGAAGTTACTGCTACCCCTGATCTATGGTATGCTGCCAAAGATGCGATCGCTGAAGCAAGGCAAATTATTTTACATAAACTCAATCTACTCAACTGGCTATCAGAATTTGTTAATCAATATTCTTAGATTTACTTTGTCAACACCATAATCATTTAATCTTTGAATTTTTTAGTACATATTTATGGATGGTATTTGTACACTTGCCAATGATAAGGTTTACCACCAACTAATTGCTTTACTAAATAGTATAGATGCTATTTATGGAAAAGAAATGCCTGTATGTGTATACCCTTATGACGACAACACAGAGAAAATTGCTAAGGAAATTTCTCTTCGTCCCCATGTACAACTCTATAATCAAGAAGATTCGATCAGACAGTGGGATGAATTTGTTCGTCATATTTGGGATATTCATCCCACTGCCCAGGTAAATTGGAAAAAAGTAGGTTTAGATAAATATCATCGCATTGGTACACATAGGCGTTACTGTGCTTTTGACGGGCCCTTTGATCGTTTCGTCTATATGGATGCCGATACATTATTAATGAGTCCTTTAGACCATGTTTTCTCAAAATTAGATGAATATGATTGGGTAGTTTATGACTTCCAGTATAAGGATTTATCTCATGTTTACAATCAATCAGCATCTAAATTAAAAAAAATATTTACCAAACAACAATTACATAATGAAATATTTTGCTCTGGGTTTTATGGCTCTAAAAAAGGTATGTTTACTCCTCAACAGCGTGAATTGCTGTTGAAATATCTATCCCAAGGAGAGGCAGGAATTCTCTATCATATGGCTCCTGACCAAACGATTCTTAATTATATGGTGATGCGGTTAGGTATTTCTAGCTATAATTTTGCTCTCCAGATAGCAAAAGAGGATAAGACTGGTTGCTGTATTACTTCAACTCATTTTCAATCTGTTGATAACATTTTATATGACAAAAGTAAGAGGCTAACTTACATTCACTATATTGGACTTTCCTCGCAATTATTTAACCAGGTTTGCTCTGGAGAAAATATTGATTTTCCTTATCGGGATTTGTTTTTATATTATCGCTATTTACATGAACCAGATAAGTTTCCAAAATTTACAACTAAAGTGCACCCTTATGATTGTCATTCCAGTTCCAGTTTTGGAAGAAAATTATTAAGCAATTTAAGATTTCCAAAAAAATAGAGGGTTAATTTTATGAATAGAGGGATATATATTATTGCTAATGATAAGGTAACAGACCAAGCGATTGCGTTATTGAATAGTATCCGCTTATACGATAAGCATACACCAATTGTGATGATACCTTATGATGATAATTATCACTCTATTGCTGAGATTTTACATCAGCATTATGACGTAAATGTTTACGAAGATTTAGAGTTTATTAAGAGGCTTTCTCAAACACTACACGACACTTTTGGAGGAAAATTTTTTGCTCGTCCTAATCAATTTCGTAAACAAGCTTGTTGGTTTGGTCCATTTGATGAATTTTTATATATAGATACAGACATTGTTGTTTTCGAGAAAATTATTGAGAATTTAAATTATTTACAAAATAATGATTTTATTTGCTGTGATTATCAGCATTTGGGTGGAATAAAAAATGTTTTTACTCAAAAGGTATTTGAGGATAATATATTTACAGAGGAAGAAGTTAAGGATATTTTTAACGGTGGTTTTTGGGCTTCTAAGAAAAATTTAATTTCAGAACAAGAATTATATAACATCTTTACTGAATGTGCAGCACATCCAGAATATTTTGATTTTTCTGAAAAAACCTCAGACCAACCAATTATTAATTATATGTTACTGAAAAGAATTCCTCGACGCTTCAACATTGTCCGTCGCATAGGAAAAGCACCAGGAAATTGGGCGGGAACTCCTCATTTTCAGACTCAAGGGGACTTCTTATTTGATCCAACAGTAAATCAACCTCTGCAATATCTTCACTGGGCTGGTATTAAAATTCAACCAGGTTGTCCCTACTGGCAAACTTGGGAACACTATCGAAATCTTAATCCAGCTTTACCGACGGCAAATATTCCTGTACCTGTACAAAAAACAAAATTGCAGCGAACTTTGGATAATGTAAAAAATAACCTACGGCAACTTAAAACCAAATTCTAAATTTAATAAGCAGTATAGAATTTGCTGTTTCTCTACTTCGGTAAATGATTTGAGCTTATCTAGTGTATATTTTTGGTTAAACTGGTCTTCTTTGATTGAACATGAATATACCGAACACTTAAAATTTTCTTCAGGGAAAAACCCATTGCAAAAAAGCAAATTAGAGCAGCTAAAATTTCGCATAGGTTATCATTATCGACTCAATAAAGCGAAATTAAATGCACTGAAAGATTTTAAGTTTTTTTATGAATAAATTTATTTATCATAAACTATTTACGTCTCTGTAACAATGAGCTTAATAATTGATTTAACCAAAACTGTGCGATTGCTTGCAGACCAAGACACAAGAGTAGGGCTAGTCCTTTCACGGTGTTGTGTAATGGGCTGATTTGTAGCTTGGAAAAGATAAACGAAATTTGCTTTATCTTGGGTGATTGTAAAGATTTATATTCATTTATGAACAAAACTGCAAAAAATAAATATCTAACGCTGAACCGAATAGTTGTACTTTTATAAAGTATAATTAAGAAAAAGATAAACAAATCTTAGGTAGTAATATAGGCGTAGCTTATGTTACTTACTACCTATATTTGCTTTGGTCAAAGTTTTATTCTGAAGCGTAACTGCTAAAATCCTGTACTGACAAGTTATTTGTCAGATAGGAGATGGTTATCAGTGTAAATTTTCCAGTGGAAGAGGCAAATAAAGGCGTGGGTCACTATCAACCTGCTAAAGATAGGCAATATAATCCGGAAGCGATCGCTCGTTATTTTCGTTACCGTCCTTGGTTGGTATGGGGACGCATCCTCAAAATTACTTGGTCTTTTGCAGGTTTTATACTTGGTCTTAAATGGGACGAGTGGCAAAACCAGATTGAGCAGAACCAGGGTAAACGAGCTACCCAACTGCGTGAATTACTCACCAACCTGGGCCCGACATTTATTAAAGTTGGTCAAGCCCTCTCAACCAGACCAGATTTAATTCGTAAAGATTTTCTGGAAGAACTGATTAAGCTGCAAGACAAGTTACCACCATTTGATAATGACTTGGCTTATCAGATTATCGAAGCAGAGTTAGACAAACCAATTCAAGAAGTTTTTAGTGAACTTTCTCCCAGACCGATTGCAGCAGCTAGCTTAGGTCAGGTTTATCGTGGTCGTTTGCTCAGTGGTGAGGAAGTAGCAGTCAAAGTCCAAAGGCCCAACTTACGCCCCATCTTAACCCTGGATTTATACTTGATGCGTTGGGCTGCTGGGTGGCTAGCACCTTGGTTACCACTCAACCTTGGCCATGATCTAACTTTAATTGTCGATGAATTTGGCACCAAGTTATTTGAAGAAATCGACTATATCAATGAAGGCAGAAACGCGGAAAAATTCGCCAATAACTTCCGCGATGATCCCCAAGTCAAAGTTCCTAAAATTTATTGGTCTTTTAGTAGCGGTCGAATTTTGACTCTGGAATGGATTAATGGGTTTAAGCTCACAGATACCCAAAGCATTCGCGCCGCAGGTCTAGATCCAGAAGCTATTATCCAAATTGGTGTCACATCTGGATTACAACAATTGTTAGAATTCGGATTCTTTCACGCTGATCCTCATCCTGGTAATTTATTCGCTATGCCAGATGGACGCATGGCTTATATTGATTTTGGCATGATGGATCAATTGGAAGAAACCACCAAGGAAAGCTTGGTAGATGCCTTAGTCCATTTAGTCAATAAAGATTACACAGATTTAGCTGTAGACTTTGTTAACTTAGGATTTCTGACTGCAAATACCAACATTACTCCCATTGTGCCAGCCTTAGAAGCTGTGCTGGGAGAGGCTATTGGTAAGAATGTTCAGGAATTTAACTTTAAAACCATTACCGACCAGTTTTCGGAATTGATGTATGATTATCCTTTCCGAGTACCGGCAAAATTTGCTTTAATTATTCGTTCTCTGGTCACCCAGGAAGGAATTGCATTGAGTCTCAATCCCAATTTCAAAATTGTGGAAGTGGGATACCCCTATGTGGCAAGAAGGCTTTTGACTGGAGAATCTCCAGCTTTAAGAAGACGGTTATTAAATGTTTTATTTAAAGATGGTAAGTTCCAGTGGCAGCGATTGGAAAACTTGATTGCGATCGCTCGCACGGATGGCGAATTTGATGTCTTACCTACTGCCAAGATGGGGTTACAATATTTACTGTCTGAGGAGGGTAAATTTCTCCGTCGTCAGTTAGTATTAGCTTTGACTGAAGATGACCGCCTACATACAGAAGAAGTACAACGCCTGTGGAACTTAGTCAAAGATGACTTACCACCCAATCGCTTACTTGATGTAGCAATTGGTCTGCTCACAGAATTATCGAGGGAAGGCGTGGCTACTATTTTGCCAAAAACTACATCTTTTGTTGGCTTTGTTGCCAATCCATCGACCAATCAAAATTAATTTAATAAACATCAGGAGTTTTCATGTATTATTTTCCTCTGCAACCACCATACTTTTTATTACTGGCTGGTTTTTTGGCAGCATTAACTTCTGGTGTAGCTTTATCTGGTACTTTGAAAGTAATTGTCCGCCAATGGACTAATAAACGCACAGAAAATCAAAAATATCCTTCCCCCTGGAAACAAGTAGTTGTTCCTTTCATTGGCATTACTGCGGGTATCTGTGTATTTGTTTCTTCAGGATTGGAAATATTTGGCTTTCCCACTCTCCTCGCTGTAGGAGTTGGTTTACCACTGAGTTTATTAACTTGTTTATTAGTGTGGTTTCAGTTAGGTAGTATGTTGGATTTTGCCGAACAGCGTGGTATGAAATCCTTAGATTTAGATTCTTTGTCTTAAAAAGTTAGCAAAAACAATTTTTTAACACGATAAAATCGCTAGGTACTATTCAAGATATGCTGACTGTGTACTGAATGACCTAGCGATATTTGTATTTTTGGTAGTGGCTAACCTAGAGTCCGAAAAATCTGAGAATATTAAATATCACACCCAGAGGGCCGGATACAGTATTGATTGAATCTCCAGTTCTAGTTAAACCGTTACGGTCTACAACGACAACATCGTTATTGCGAAGAATGGGGTTAGTTTCTTCGTTAATTTCTTTGGAAAAATCTACTTTAACTACACGCTTGGTGACTGTGCCATTGGGATTAAGGCGAATTAAATCCACCGCTCCTCTACTTGCTCTACCGTCGTTAAAACCACCAGCTGCTAATAGAGCCTGATTTAAGGAACTATTGGGTTGCAAGTCTACAGTACCAGGTTTTTTCACTTCACCAACTACACCCACCTGAATTTTACTCGGTGATAAAGTGGTGGTAGCTAATTGAGTAGCTTCGGCTGGACTGAGAGCAGTGGCTGTGGGTACAACAATGGTATCTCCATCTTGAACTACTATGTCTTGATTAATATCACCACTTTTGAGGAGTTCCCAGAGGTTGAGGTCAATAGTTTGTTCTGAGCCGGTTCTGGTGGGACGACGTAACCTAATATTACGTACATCTGCTTGAGAGGTAATTCCCCCAGCTAATTGGAGCGATCGCATCACCGTTGGTAAACCACTTCCTTGGGGAGCACCATCTTTACCATCGCTGGTACCTTGAGTAACTAAATAGGAACCAGGACGGTAAACCTCACCAATGACTACAACTGTCCTGGGTGCAGTTTGATTAGCAGCAAAGTTAGCTGAAAATAAATTCCGTGCTTCCGCAACGTTGAGGGTAGTTGCCGTGGGGACATAAATGGTGTCTCCATCCCGCAAGGTAATATCCTGGGAAATTCTCCCGGTTTGGGTGAGTTCTTTGAGATTGAGAGGAACTGTTTGCTCTCCAGTTCTACCGGTTTTGCGACGTAATTCAACTTTAGTCACATCTGCCGCTAGTGTTACACCTTGAGCAGAGGTTAATGCAGCTAGAACAGTAGGATATTGCACACCAGGATTGTTACCAGCACCACCTTGTAAGCTGAGAGTGTAAGCACCTGGTCTAGTTACTTCCCCAGCTACAAAAATATTAATAGGACGAGGCGATAATAGGTTGACAGAAATCAGAGGACGCTTGAGAAAGCGGGCATATCTTCTAGCTATTTCATCTGCGGCTTGTTCAGTTGTTAATCCCAATACAGGAATACTACCAATCAAAGGTAAGTTAATGGAACCACCAGGGGGAACTTGATATTCACCTGTATATTCAGGGACTTCAAATACATTCACCCGAATCAGGTCGCCACCACCTAATAAATAATCTGTCGCTATATTGGTACTTGTAGTTGTAGGTGCTGTAGTTGCTACTGGTTTTTTCTGAGCAACACTCACAGATGGTAAAGCTAAATTTACAACTGTTAATAAAGCCAGACCCGTTGTTGAATGGGCGAGGAATTTCCACAAATCTTTATTAAGCATATTTACCTGAGAATCTGAAACTACTATCTGGGAGGGAATGCCTAGACATTTTAACGTTGACTATACTGAAATATTGAAGTTCCTCAACATTTTTATTTTCTGTGACAGACTAGTTTTGCCCGGAGATAATTGATTACTTAAATTTGAAATTTTAGTAAAGCCTGAATCTTGAAAACCATTCCAATCTATCAGTTATGGGGATGATTTGTGTACTGAATTTGTTGAATAAAAAATTCTTCCAGGGATTGACTAGATAGGTTCATATGGGTGATTTTTCCACCCATTAAACGTAAGCTAGACAGAAAATCATAATAATCTTCTTGGAGGATACCTTGCCAAGAGCCGTGAGATTCAAATTCTAAATTATGTATCCATTTTTTGAGAATGTTGCTGTCGCCTCCTTGTCCTTTGATGTGGTAAGTATTCTCCTTACTTAATAATTCCTGGAGAGAACCTGTACAGATTAATTCACCTTGATTGAGAATGGCAATGCGATCGCATATTTGTTCTACTTCACTGAGAATGTGACTGTTGAAAAAGATGGTCTTGCCAGCCGCTTTCAGCGAGAGAATGATTTCTCGCATTTGGTAGCGTCCCATAGGGTCTAGTCCAGACATTGGTTCATCCAGGAATACCACATCTGGGTCATTTATCAAAGCTTGGGCCATCCCCACACGCTGGAGCATTCCCTTGGAATAACGCCGCATCGGCTTTTTTCGGGCATCAGCTAAGGATAAACCCACTAATTCCAGCAATTGTGGGATGCGTTGACGCTGAACTTGGCCAGGGATTTGGAATAAACCTGCGGCTAACTGCAAAAATTCCCAACCAGTCAGATAGTCATACAAGTAGGGATTTTCTGGCAAATAACCGAGACGCTGCTTAACGGAGCGATCGCCTAATGGTTTCCCTAATAATAAACCCTTACCTCCGCTGGGGCGAATAATCCCCAAGAGCAGCTTTAATAAAGTAGTTTTTCCTGCACCATTGGGGCCGAGTAAGCCAAAGGTTTCTCCTTGATAAACTTGCAAAGAACAGCTTTTCAAAGGTACGACTTTTTGATTCAGCCAAAACCCAGTACGATAGACTTTTCGTAGTTCGGAAGTGAGAACTACTGTAGCAGTATTTGGAGAATTTGATGGAGCATCAGGCACGCCTGCAACAGACTTCATCTCTGTCACCTGAAAAATAAACAAAAACAGATAATTGGTAGTAAATCAAAAGAGCAAACTCTGACCTGGAGTAGCTTATATAGCCGTAGACAAGACAGTTAGGACATTAACTACAACTAAAACTTAGACACTCAAAGGCTTTTAGCACTGTCACCTGTCACCTGTCACCTGTCCCCTGCTATAAAACACCCTTAGAACTGGGAATTGTGCCAGCACGACGGGGGTCAATTTCCACAGCCATACGCATGGCTCTGGCAAAGGCTTTAAAAGTAGCTTCAATAATGTGGTGGGAGTTAATTCCATCTAGTTGACGAATGTGCAGCGTCATTTGGCTGTGATTCACCAAGGCGACAAAAAACTCTCTGACTAATTGAGTATCATAGGTTCCTACTCGCTCGGTGGGAATTGCCAAGCCATAGCTGAGGTGAGGTCTACCAGAAAAGTCTAAGGCGACTTGTACCAACGCTTCGTCTAAGGGTGCGAGAAAGTTACCAAACCGGACAATACCTTTCTTGTGACCTAAGGCTTGAAATAAAGCTTGACCCAAGGTAATACCCACATCCTCATTGGTGTGGTGGTCATCAATTTCCCAGTCACCCTTGGCTTGGACTTCCAGGTCAATCAAACCGTGGGAAGCGATTTGATGCAGCATGTGATCTAAAAAAGGAATGCCTGTAGAGGCTTGGCAAATCCCCGTACCATCTAAGTTAATCGTCACTTGCACATCAGTTTCACCAGTGGTGCGGTGAACAGTAGCTGTGCGTGGAGTTGGGGTGATAGAGGTAGGACGTTCGCTGATTTGCATAGGTTGGGGTAATGGGTCAGGGGTAAAAGGTGAAGGTGAAATTGCCCCCAGGGGTTTCACAATGGTTGTAGCAGGGAGACCCCAAGATAGAACTAATTCACCAATTACCAATTACCAAATCTTATTACATCCCCATGATTTCGTATCCTGCATCTACATACAGGATTTGTCCAGTGATGCCACTGGATAGGTCGCTGCACAGAAATGCGGCAGTGCTGCCCACTTCTAATTGGGTGACGGTGCGACGTAGGGGGGCTATTTCTTCAACATGGTGGATCATATCTAAAATCCCACCTACAGCTGAAGATGCTAAAGTGCGAATCGGCCCGGCGGAAATGCCATTGACACGAATATTTTGGGGGCCAAGTTCTGCTGCGAGGTAACGCACACTAGCTTCTAAACCAGCTTTAGCTACGCCCATGACATTGTAGTTAGGAACTGCCCTTGCTGCTCCTAAATAACTAAGAGTAACTATACTGCCCCCTTCTGTCATGAGTGGTTTGGCTGCCCCACTTAACTGTACTAATGAATAGGTACTAACTTCTAGAGCTTTACTAAATCCAGAACGAGAAGTTTGACTAAAGTCTCCACTTAAATCATCTTTATTAGCGAAGGCAAGACAGTGGACAAGAATATCTAATTTTCCCCATTTCTCCCGGATGGTTGCAAAGGTAGATTGAATTTGCTCGTCATTTTCGACATTGCAAGGAAGAAATAAACTAGGGTTGAGTGGTTCTACCAATTCTGCCACTTTTTTTTCCATCTTGCCCTTGTCATCAGGCAAGTAGGTAATACCTAAATTAGCGCCTGCTTTGTGCAGTTGTTGGGCAATACCCCAAGCAATAGAGCGGTTATTGGCAATACCTGTAACTAGGGCGTTTTTTCCAGCAAGATTCAGCATACAAATTATTAAGGTCATCGCTCATTAGGAGCATACTAGAATTTGCGCCTAGTTTGACTTTTTTGGGTCAGGTATTTTCTCAAATGCTGATTTTTTAGGGTGTGGCAGTGACAAAATAGATGCTGATTTTTGATCAAGGGATCAATATGTGGGAAATGTTTATAGGAAAAAGCTTTTCACTTCAGTTCGTGAAACTACTTATTAACAAATAGTAGTTGCCATGAACAATAATTATGTATCATTATAAACTAATAAATAGGAAGAAATCAATTTGAGTATAGGAAAAAACAGAAAGGTTGACGGTGATTTATTGATTTTTCAGGTGTATTCTTAGGTAATCAGTTTTTGTTTTTCCGGCATTGGGTAGGGGAAGGGAGATGATCGTGACACAAGATAAAGCCCTAGCAAATGTGTTTCGTCAGATGGCAACCGGAGCTTTTCCGCCAGTTGTCGAAACTTTTGAACGCAATAAAACGATCTTTTTCCCCGGCGATCCTGCCGAACGAGTTTATTTTCTTCTCAAGGGTGCTGTGAAACTTTCCAGGGTATATGAGGCAGGAGAAGAAATAACGGTAGCGCTGCTGCGGGAAAATAGTGTTTTTGGTGTTTTGTCATTGCTAACGGGCAACAAATCGGACCGTTTTTACCATGCAGTTGCATTTACTGCTGTAGAATTACTCTCAGCGCCAATTGAACAAGTGGAACAAGCACTCAAGGAAAATCCAGAATTATCAATGTTGATGCTGCGGGGTTTGTCTTCGCGGATTCTACAAACAGAGATGATGATCGAAACCCTTGCTCATCGAGATATGGGTTCACGGTTGGTGAGCTTTTTGTTGATTCTCTGTCGAGATTTTGGCGTACCTTGTGCTGATGGCATTACCATTGATCTGAAGTTATCCCACCAAGCGATCGCGGAAGCAATTGGCTCCACTCGTGTAACTGTGACTCGCTTACTTGGTGACTTAAGAGAGAAAAAGATGATATCGATTCACAAAAAGAAGATTACTGTGCATAAACCTGTAACCTTAAGTAGACAATTCACATAACTTCAACAGGGGGATGGAGATGGTACAGGTTTGGTGGCGAGAAATTACACCCACAATCGGAGGTAAACTGATCAATTGGGTAATTTCTGCCCTAGCCAACATTCATATCCCCCACAGACAAGGCTGGAAAGTAGTAGGCTGTATCTGGAAGCATTATGCCTACAGCACACTACGTGAACGGTAGCTGAAGATGACCACCGGGTACATCCTGATTGCAGCAATTTTAATTTTGGGAGGCGTGATAGCCACCGTAGGCGATCGCATTGGCACGAAAGTCGGCAAGGCACGTCTCTCTCTTTTTAACCTCAGACCGAAAAACACGGCTGTCATCGTCACTATTTTTACTGGTGGCCTGATTTCCGCTTCGACTTTGGCCATTTTATTTGCCGCCGATGAAGGGTTACGCAAGGGGGTATTTGAGTTAGAAGATATTCAACGGGATCTGCGCCACAAGCGGGAACAGCTAAAAACAGCAGAAGCCCAGAAAAGTCAAGTAGAAGGTCAACTCGACCAAGCCAAAAAAGAACAAACCCAGGCTCAACAAGATTTACAAAGAATTAATCAGTCTTTACAGGCGGCCAATGCTAAACAGCAAGCCACCCAAGCACAATTGAATCGCACCATTAGCCGTCAAGCTAAAACTCAAGCCCAACTGCAAAATACCCAAAGCCAATTGGGTGAAGTGGTGATTCAGTATGAACGGGCTTTAGCTCAATTGCAAAGTGTGAATAATCAACGCCAAGCTTTACAGGCAGCAGTCGAACAATTGCGGGCAGAACGTCAGCGTCTGTATGCAGAGGCGAAAAAAGCGATTGATGAAGCCAAAGCCGCTATTGAAAAACGCGATCGCGAATTGGCTAATCGGCAAGAAGTGATTGAACAAAGAGACGAAAAAATCGCCCAACTAGATAAACTGATTCAAAGTCGGAATCAAGCGATTAAAGAACGAGAACAAGTGATTGCTAGAAGGGAATCGCGGCTGAAAGAATTAGAAAAACAACAAGCATATTTAGAACGAGAAGTTGCCAGATTAGAAAAATATTATCAGTCCTATCGCGACCTCAGAATGGGCAAATTAGCTTTAGTTCGGGGTCAAGTGTTAGCAGCTGGGGTAGTTAGGGTAACTCAACCCCAGGCAGCCCGCAACGCCATTATCCAAATTTTGCAGGCAGCTAACCGCAACGCCAATATAGAATTAACTGAACCTGGTGCTACAACTAATCGCGCGGATATCTTGCGTGTCACCCAAGAAAAAATTGAGCAGTTAGTTAAACAAATTGCAGATGGTCGAGAATATGTAGTGCGGGTGTTTTCTGCGGGCAATTATGTGCGGGGAGAAAAGCAAATCGAGTTTTTTGCTGATGCAGCTAGAAATCAACTGGTATTTTCTGCTGGTCAAATCCTTGCCACTAGCACGGCAGATATGAAAAATATGACAGTTTATGAACTGCGACAACGTTTAGATTTGCTGATTTCTGCTTCCCAATTTCGGGCCCGCAATGCCGGAATTGTGGAAAGTGTAGAAATAGATGGTACTTTCTTAAGGTTTATGACCCAGTTACAGCAATCTAATCAACCACTAGAAATTAAAGCCATTGCTGCGGAAGATACATATACAGCCGGCCCATTGCGAGTTAAGTTAGTGGCTATTTTCAATGGACAAATTTTATTTAGTACATGATGAGTAATCAGCAACTACCAACACAACCAGTAATTTTAGGTTTTGACCCAGGACGAGATAAATGCGGTATTGCCGTGATGGGTGTGGATCGGCAATTGTATTATCATCAGGTGGTATCAGCCAAGGAAGCGATCGCCCAAATTCAAACTTTAACCCAACAATTTCCTGTTTCTTTCATGGTGATGGGCGACCAAACCACAGCGAAAAAGTGGAAACAGCAACTTAATCAAGAATTAACTTCATCAGTAAATATTATTTTTGTCGATGAACGTTACACCACTTTAGAGGCACGCGATCGCTATTGGCAAATGTATCCTCCCCAAGGACTCACCAAACTCTTACCTAAGGGAATGCGTCAACCCCCTCGACCCATTGATGACATTGTGGCCATCCTGTTAATTGAACGTTACCTCAATCGGTTGACTAGTGGTAATTTGCCTGAGAAATAGGGTGTGTTGGAATTTGAGGTGTTAGATTAGCGATCGCTCTCATCACCCTCAATCATTACAGTTCTGCCCGAATCGTAAACGCATAATCTCCTCCAGGTTCCAATTGATAATCCTGTTTTTCTAAAAAGCGACCCAGAGGTTCCTTAATTAAAGCCCTACCTTGAGAAGGCTTCACAGAAAGTTCTCCTCGGCGAAAATGCCACTGGAAATGCCATTCAAAATCACCTGCACTCACTTCTCCTTCAATAAAGCCGAGTTGCCAAGATTGGCGAGTAATTTTGACATGGGCGGTAGTTTCTGGCAGACGTTTTGCACTCACTATGCTGGATGTCACATGAGGGATAAAAGCTAACTTTTAAAGTTGCTTAATTTTTATGTACCAAAAATAGCTGAAATTGACAAATTGGCAAAGTAGGGAAAAAAATAAACTACGAAGCAGCCGCATGTTCCCAGCCTGATTGAAGAAGAGAAACAAGGCCAGGGAAATATTTTGTATAGTTGATTAAAACTCCAAATAATCATATTTATTCCAAAAATATGCCTATATATGGGCCAGATCAGATAAATTTTGATGGTGTTGACGGTCATCGTTACTGGTTTTATCACCCTTTTTCTTACACGGGAATGGCGGAAATTGATGACAAATTAAGTGGCTTTCCTGTAGCTATTTTTCTCCCCAGTCATCGACCTGCATCAGGTATACCCCTTGTCATTGGCTTACAAGGTATGTGTGCCCCCTATGGCTGGAATGCTTTCATTATTTCGACTTTGACACAAATGGGCATAGCAGTTGCCTTATTTGATACTCCCTTTGCTGGTGAAAGAAGTTTAGTCCGCACGTTTACAGCGTTAGTTCAACAGGAAATTAAACCCCTAGTAGAACAAGGCATTGCCTTTGATACAGAACTATTATTTACCTTGTTTAGTCGAATTGCTATTGATATCAATACTGTCCATCAATTTTGTGCAGAAAAATATGGCATTAGTCTTCATCACTTGGCATTATTTGGAGTCAGCATGGGAGTTTTGGAAAGTGCCTATGCTTTTACAGCCAACAGTCTAGGGGAAAGATTACTAGGGGTGATAGGTCATGCTGACATCAAATCTTTTGCGAAAAGTTGGGGTCATTTATTATTACCAGATTTAGCGGCTTCACCTCTGGGCAGAATTGCCGAAAGTACAGTTTTGCGACTACAGCCAGAATTAAATGCCCTCTTCCAAATCCTCAAATTAACTAAACATTTGAAGTCTTTGGATGAGTATGCTAATCTTTGTAACCCTATGACTTACATTGACAGGGTAAAATTGCCCCGTCGGGCCAGGTTTTTAGTCGGCGCTAATGACCCTCTGGTCAACACTCAGGATGCCCGCATTTGCGCTGAAAATTTTCCCGATGGTGATTGTTATGTAGTGCCTGGTTTAGGACATGGTACAAGGCAATGGGGGCCTGATTTTGTCCAACATGTGCGTTATTTCTTACAAACTCAGTTAGGAGACTGGCAATCTTAAACTCAAAATCTACTCGTTAAAAATTTTTCCTCATAACTTATGAATGTTGCCCTCGAAACTTTAATTGCTGGTGCCAAAGCAGGAAAACTCGTCAGCTTTCCTACAGATACCGTGCCCGCATTAGCCACGATCCCTGAACAAGCAGAGTTAATTTATACAGCTAAACAGCGGAGTTTGGATAAACCGTTAATTCTCATGGCTGCTAGTGCAGAAGATTTATGGTCCTATGTTCAAGGTAGTGAGATAGAGTATGAAATTTGGCGCAATGTAGTCAGTAAATATTGGCCTGGTGCTTTAACTTTAGTCCTGCCAGCCAGTAGCCTGTTGCCAAAGGAAATTAATCCATCCGACCCCACCACCATCGGGATCAGAGTTCCTAATCATCCAATTGCTCGAACTATTTTGGCGCAAACTGGGCCTCTCGCTACTACTAGCGCCAATTTATCCGGTCAACCACCGTTACAGACCATGACAGAAATTGCAGCCCAGTTTCCACAGGCTTTAACTCTGGATATTGCGGCACAACAAAAGGAAATATCTGGAATAGGCGTACCTTCCACTGTTGCTAAATGGATGGGTAGCAATTGGCAAATTTTGCGCCAAGGAGCGATCGCCTTGGATAATTCAGTAAATTAGGGAGAACATCTACTGTTATGGATTTTAGTAACTGGTTATATCTAGGCTTAGGGACATTCTTGGGTGTTGGTATTAGTCGGGTAACAGTACGCTCATCCACCCACCAGTCGAGTCCACCAGCAGACAATACGCCCAGATTACAACAACAGCTACAACAAACCCAGCTAGCCTATCATATGGCAAGGGAAATGAGCCAGTTTAAATCTGGTTTTTTAGCCAGGACTAGCCACGAGTTGCGATCGCCTCTCAATGGTTTAATTGGGTTACATCAATTAATTTTGGCCGATTTATGTGAAAATCCAGAAGAAGAACGGGAATTTATCGCTCAAGCTCACGATAGAGCATTAAAACTAGTAAATATCATTGATGAAATTATCAATGTTGCCAGAACCGAACACGGCAAAAATCAATTAAATCTTCAACCTATACAATTAGTTGAATATATAGAACAAGTTTATAAATTGACTCATTTACTAGCGGCTAATCGTAATTTTCCCGTAAATTTCTCCTACCCTGAACCTGATATTTACGTTTTAGCAGATGGTTCTTGGCTCAAACAAATATTATTAAATTTAGTTGAAACTATCATCGCCCAAATGGAAGAGGGTAGTATTTATCTTGCTAGTAATATTGCACCACAAAATAAATTAGTAAACATCTGGATAGATGCTCCTACACATGCCCTCACATTGAGTGAGCCAATAGACTTTATGCAATCTGATTTACCAAAAGAAAAAGTTACTTTATCTGTCGGCATGAAACTATTTCTCAATCAAATTTTAGTGGAGTTAATGGGAGGAAAACTAGAAATACTCACCTCTCCCATTGTTGATACCACACAGGAATTTCAAAGAATACAAATTTCTTTGCCTTTAGTAGTTAACTAATTAACAAAATATATTTGCGTCTAAATTTACAGCAATAAGTGAGCAATTATCAACTCGGTCAGCAATTTTAGAGTATATTCCTTAATTCCCTGAACATCGCCGCCAAAATACCAACATAGAGTTAAAATAGAGGGATTGTGAAAAGATATATGGCAAATGTTTTGGGCTGATAAAATTGCTGCTGATGCACAAGGCTACCAGGTAGTTAATGATTCTAAGACTCCATCAGGAAGGGTACACGTCGGGTCATTGCGGGGTGTGGTTATCCATGATGTTATTTACCGTGCCTTGAAACACGCAGGTAAGCCCGTGAAGTTCTTGTACGGTGTGGATGACTATGACGCATTGGATACAGTCCCTAAATATTTAGATCAGGAAAAATTTGCTCCTTATTTAGGTTTTCCTTTGTGTAATGTACCTTCTCCTGGTGAAGGTGCTAGTGATTACGCTAAGTATTTCATCGGCGAATTTTTTGAAGTTTTCGACTATTTAGGAATTAAACCAGAAACCTATTTTTTACGAAATTTATATCGTTCTGGTAAACTCAATACCCACATCGATACTTTCTTGAAAAATGCTCACCTGGTAAGAGAAGCATATAAAGAAGTAAGTAAGGCAGACCGACCCAGTAACTGGTATCCTTTTCAAGTTATTTGTGAAAATTGCGGCAAAATCGCCACAACAGAAGTTACAGATTACAACGGTTCTGAAGTATTTTACACCTGCAAACCTGATGCCACCAATTATGTCAAAGGTTGTGGTCATTCTGGTTGGGTTTCTCCATTTAACGGTAATGGTAAATTACCTTGGAAGGTGGAATGGGTCGCTAAGTGGGAAGTAGTGGGTGTAACTATCGAAATGGCAGGAAAAGACCACTCTCAAAAAGGTGGTTCCAGAGATGTCGCTAATGCTATTTGTCGCAAAGTTTTACAAAAGCAACCACCTTTCCATTCTCCCTATGAATTTATTCTCGTCAATGGTACGAAAATGAGTTCATCTAAGGGTGTGGGTTCTAGTGCCAAGGAAATTGCTGATTTATTACCACCTGAGTTATTACGCTTTTTAATGTTGCGGACTCAGCCAAGAACTGTAATTAATTTTGCACCCAATTACGAAACTATTACTCGCTTGTTTAGAGATTACGATACTTTAATTAATAAGTATCAAGCTAATGGCACAGGGGAATTAACGGAAGAATTAATGCCTTTATTTTATGCCCAGTTAGGGGATGAAGTGAAAGCATTCCAACCCTTTGATTACAGTACATTGATTTCTTTGTTGCAAATTCCCCGTTTGAATATTCAAGAAGAAGTTGTGCAGCGTAGTCCACAGCCTTTAAATGAGTATGACCAACACATTATCAATCAACGAATTGCTTCTGCTCAAAAATGGTTACAAGACTATGCAGATGAAGAAGAGAAATTAGTTTTGTATCTGGAACAAGTGCCGGAAAAAGCTAATGAATTGACTGAAGAACAAGTTACTTATCTGCAAAAATTAAGTGAGAATTTGCAGAATATCGGTAATTGGGAAGCAGAAGCATTACAAACTTTGATTTTCTCCACTACTAAAGAGTTGCAAGTTCAACAAGCCAATGCTTTTAAAGCTATTTACCTGTCTTTCCTCAATAAAGAAAGAGGTCCAAAAGCTGGTGGTTTGTTCTCTTATTTGGAGAAAGAATTCGTCATTTCTCGCTTGCAAGATGTTGTGAATTTGAACTTAGAAAAAGCAAAAGCACAAGTCTAGTTTTGACTCTTAGGGCTTAAGCTGATCCCAGGTTGTTAGGTATTGTAATGAAAAATTTCATACCAACAGCCTGGGATATTTTTTATATAGCCGTAAACAAGGCGGTTAGGACATTAACTACAGCTAAAACTAAGATGCCCAAAGGCTTTTAGCACAGTCACTTGCTATAGTATCGGATTCTTAGGGATGAGGCAATTGACATAATCTGCAAATTTATCGCACTTCCTTTAAACTTTCAACTTGCTTGGTAAATAATTCGGTGAATAAACTAATTACAGTGCGTTCTTCCCTCACTTTAATATTGGCACTAATAGACATACCTGATTGCAAATTGATTTTTCTTCCCTTGACTTCTAAGTTTTGGCTATCTAAACTAATGCGGGCAGGAAAGCGATAATACTGATGAGTTTCATCGGGTGGTAAAGCATCAGAAGCTATGCTAATTACCTTACCTTTGATATCACCAAATTCACTAAAGGGAAAAGAATCAATTCGTACATCTACTTTCATATCTGGACGTACAAAACCAATATCTTTATTGGTAATGAAAACATCAGCTACATATTTATCAGTAGGGACGATTTGTAGTAACTTATTCGTAGCACTAGCTACGAAACCTGGATTTTTAGCTTGTAAATCAAAGATGGTGCCGGATACAGGGGCGCGTAATTCCTGATATTTAACATTTAATTGAGTTTGAGCAATTTTGCTATTTACATCTGCCAATCTCTGCTCATTTTCTAAAATAATTTTCATGAATTGGCTATCAATTTCTGCAATCCGCTTTTTATTGTCACTGATCTTTTCTAAAATAGTTTTATCAGTAACTGCGACTGTATTCGTTAATTGTTGTTTGCCTTTTTCTATTTCTAACCGGAGACGTTTATCTTCTTCCTGTGCTTGGGCAATATCAGCTTTAATTTTTTCGACGTTCTGTTGTTGATTTAAATATTGAATTTGGGAAATACCACCTTCTTCAGCGAGGATTTTGATTTTATTTAAAACCCCTTGTTGAATTTGTAAGCTACTTTGACTATTTTCCAGTCTGACGCGATTTTGAGCTAGTTCTTTTTTAGTTTTTTCAATATCTATTTGTGCTGCCATGGCACGGGAATCTAACTCTCTTTTGGAAACAGATAAACGTTGTTGTTCATCACTACCAACATCTGCGGATTCTGCATTCCGTAATTGCGACCGGAGTAATTCATTATCTGATACTAAAGCTGCACGACTTTTGAGGAGAAAAGCTGATTCAGCCGGTAATCTTCCCCGTAGAAAAACTAATTCAGATTCTATACCTGTACTGGCTCCCATTAATCGACGATAAATATTATTTTCGTTAATTAAAGCGGTGCGAATTTTGTTGAGGGAGTTTAATTCAGCGAGGGTAGCTACAGATTCAAAGGTTAAAAGTAAATCCCCTTCTTTAACTTTGTCTCCATCTTTAACATAAACAGATTTAACTACTCCATTCACAGGAGATTGTACTTCTTTAACTGCGCCTTCTGGCTTTAATTGACCTGTGGCAGGTACTACTTGCTCAATTTTGGCAAAACAAGCCCAAACAACACCAAAGGTAGCTAAACTAATCAAAGTTAGCATGATGGTGCGTGACCAAATCGGTGATTGTTTGAGGACTACAGATTGCTCAAATTCTTCTTGATATGAATTAATCAAATTATCTGTTTTGTATTTTTTGGTAGATGTTAAAACTCTGGAGTCTGAGTTGACTCCATTACTATTACTGCTATTACGGTGTTTACCATTAATTTGTGTCATATTTTTTTGTGATTTGAGAATAGTAATTGAGATTAAATATGGTGATGATTTATCAGTTATTAATGATTGATGGATGACATTAATCATTAATAACTGAAGGAATTAATCACAAGTTAACTTCTTGCTGTTGATAGAGGTAGTAGTAATGACCTTTTGCTGCCATGAGTTCTTGATGAGTGCCTTGTTCAATGACTCTGGCACTATCCATAACAATGATGTTATCGGCATGGCTAACGGTGTTGAGGCGGTGGGTAATAAAGAAAACAGTGCTACCTTTAAAGGCGCTAGCTAGATTGAGACAGATTTGGCGTTCGGTGGGATAGTCGAGGGCGCTGGTAGCTTCGTCTAATACTAGAAGTTTGGGTTTTTGGAGAACAGAACGAGCGATCGCAATTCTCTGTCTTTGTCCACCGGAAAGTGCGGAACCTCTTTCACCTACTCTGGTATTATAACCGTTAGGTAGCCCCATAATAAAGTCGTGGGCCGCAGCTACTTTGGCAGCCTCGATAATTTCTTCTGTGGTGGCATCGGGGTTGGTGAGGGAGATGTTTTCTTGAACTGTGCCATCAAACAGTAATGTATCTTGGGGAACTACACCAATTTGTCGCCGTAGGGAATAAAGTTCTACTTTGCTGATGTCGTAACCATCTACTAAAATTCTGCCTGATTCTGTGTCATATAGTCTCAGCAGCAATTTCATCATCGTACTTTTCCCGGAACCGCTTTGACCGACGATGCCGACAAATTGACCTGCGGGAATATCTACGTTGACGTTGTTTAGCTGCAAGGGGCCACTAGCGGCAAAGCGGAAGGAAACGTTTTCGTATTTGACTGCACCAACAATGGCAGGTAAGGGAATGTTATCTCTATCTGTTTCTGCTTCTTGGGGTGTGTCTACAATGTCGCTTAATCGTTCTAGAGATAATGCAGTTTCTTGGAAGTTCTGCCAAATTTGTGCCAAACGGAGAACTGGACTGGTAACGTAACCAGAGATAATGCGGAAAGCGATTAATTCCCCTAAGGTTAATTCTTGTTTGAGAACGAGATAGGAACCTACCCACAATACGAGTAAACTGCTGAGTTTGTTGAGGAAGTTACTGGTAGAGTTAGCGAGGGTAGAGGTAATGACAGTTTTAAAGCCAGAGGCTACATAACGAGCATAACGTTCTTGCCAGGAAAAGCGCGATCGCAATTCAATATTTTGAGCCTTGACTGTTTGAATCCCAGACATCACCTCCACCAAATAGGATTGGGTATTGGCGTTGCGTTCGGCTTTGGTGCGTAATTGACGGCTAACTGTGGGTGAAGCGATTAAAGTAATCACCACAAACACAGGAATTGTGGATAAACCAACGATGGTTAACTGCCAACTGTAGAACAGCATGACGATGATATACACCACCGAAAATACCGCATCTAAACCAACCGTTAAAGCTGTACCGGTGAGAAATTGACGAATATTTTCTAGTTCATTGATTCTTGTGGACAACTCACCCACGGGTCGCTTTTCAAAATAGCGCAGTGGTAGTCGCAGTAAATGGTCAATAATTTGTGAACCCAACCCCATATCTATGCGGTTGGTGGTATCCACAAATAAATAAGTCCGTAAAGTAGTCAGAACTGCTTCAAATACCCCGACTGCTAATAGTAATACACCTAAAATATTCAAGGTGCTAATACTATTTTGGACAATGACTTTATCAATAATTAACTGAATTACCAGGGGGTTAGCTAAGGCTGCTAACTGAACAAAGAAGGAGGCAATAAAAACCTCAATCAGTACCCGACGATAGCGAGATACATAGGGAAGAAACCAACGTAACCCAAAGCGTTCTTGGGGTGTATCCTTGGTTGTATTGACTAGAAGAACTCTTAACTGTGGTTGTAAGTTATCTTCTTGGGGTTCTATTTGTTCTAGTAATTGGCCAATGGTACAGGTGACAATGCCTTGGGATGGTACACCTATTACTGCTTCATTATTATCGACAGTGTAGAGAACCGCAAAACTATCTTGGTAGCGAATTAATGCCGGGGTGGGAATGCGAGGAATAGCCACCGTGGGCACATCTATTAATTGAGATTTCAGCCCAATTAACTCACTAATATATGCACACAGGGGAAAGGAAATTGACCCTTGGCGTTTGAGTTGTTCTGTGAGGATGCGTCGTAAAACTTCCCGTCGAAAGGGGATTTCTAATTGCTTAGACACCATCTGAAAACAGGCGATGGTGGAGTTTAATTCTCCTTGACCACTAAAGAATGGGTATTTTTTGGACTTGGGATTAACTTTGGGGGCGACTTTACCAGATAGGAGAATTTCGTCTGATGGTGCGTAGGGAATATCTAATGGTGTTTTGCTACCACTATCTACCACTTCGGGAATAATGGCTGCTGGTGCTTCCGGTTGACTATTGAGAAATAATAAATCTGAAGTGTTAATACCGATTAACCGGGCTGGAGTTTTGCTGGTAACTTCGACAAAATTTTGGAAATTATTGGCTTCAATGCAGGAACCCAAGGGAAGATTGGCGACTGTCCCACCACCGCTGACAAACCAAATGCGCCGGTCACTTTCTAATTCTTGTAAGGATGTTCTGCCTGGTGGTAAATAATAAATTTGCGAGTCGGATAGGACTTGTTGACTGATATCCTTGAGGTTGAAATTAGCCTGGGCCTGCCGTTCTAATTGAATGCTGAGAACATCAAAAATTTCGATGATGTGGCTGGACTGCTGACGTGCTTGGGCAAAGGCTGGATAGTTGTTGAGGAGTTGGAGGTATTCTTCTGCACTTAAAGTTAAACATACCACCTCTGTGGAAGCGATCGCTGTTTCGCAGGGAATGTCCCTTAACAAACTAATTTCCCCAATCATTTCTCCTGGTTGGAGGATTTTCAAGGTAATGGGCATTTGGGTTTGGGGATGATATCCCAACAATCGCACATTCCCTTCATAGATGATGGCCACTCGTTCCGGTATTTTTTCCTTACCAATGATTTTCTGACCAATGCGAAAGCGCCAAGCTTGTATTTGTTGGGAAGAAGGTGAGGTGATGGTATTAACTACTTCCAGTGGTAATTTATTATATCCTGCTACTGAGGAGAGAAAATCTGCAAATGAGTTCTTCGTATAAGTCATAATCTATCTGCATTAAATTGTCGTCAAATGGTCTTGACTCAGGCACTGATTTCGGCTTCGACTGTCAAGGGCACGGCTACTGAGGGTTGGTCTAAGGCTTTAATTTGCCATTTTTGGGCAGTTACTTGTGTTTGCAGCCAAGTGTTAAACCTTTCGTTAATTAACCTTTGCCGCATCGGTTGGTCTAACTGGGCAGGAATGGTTTTTTCTAACCTGACAATTACTACCCAGTTACCTATTTGGGTGGGTGGTAAGAGTTGCTGGGGTTGGCTAGCAGAGAGGACTTTAGCTAAAGCCGGATTGAGGGATTGAAGTTCCACTGGCCCCACTAAACCATCGGTGTGTACTTCTGGGCCTTGGGCATATTCCCTTGCTAATTCACTAAAGGTTTGTTCACCCTCTTGAATGCGAAAGTAGATTTCTTGGGCAATACCCACATCATTGGTGCTAATCAGGGAATAGATGACCCGATCTAATTGGGGCTTGCGTTGAAAGAAATAAGAGTCTAACTCCTTTGCCCAAGTGATTTCTTTGAACTTTTCCAGTTTGCATTGCCGTATCGCCATTGGTTGCAACTGCTGCAATTGTTGAGGACTCATCCCCTGGGCCTGTTGGGCTAATTGAGCACAGGCTTGTTTTTCTTCCTCTGGGGTCAACTCAATCTGTGCAATTGCTTGGTCAATTACCACCTCTTTTACTAAGAGCGGTATCAATTGGTATTGCTCTAGTAATGGTAAAATTTCTGCTGCTGTCAGTGTGCGATCGCCTAATTGCAGAACTGGGTTCATATCACTTGTAATCAGATGTACCACTTTTTATGAATTATTGTTAAATCACGATAGTAAAAACAGGATTTTAGACAGATTATTTTCCAGTTAACTTTACATAGCTTTATACAACTTAGGAGTCTGTGTTTAATCTTGCATATTTTGTATGCGTAAAGATATCTTTACAAAAACCCCAAACTGGCTGGCGGTACTGATTTAGTCAATACTTTGGGGGTTAAAGTATCAAACCAACCATACCATGAAATAGTAATATTGCAAACATCTAGGCAACCAGTAATACCCAGGAACAATTAAAAGTTAAAAATGCAAAATTAAGAAACCTAGCTGATACAAGGGTTTCTCAGTTGGGCTATGTTGTGGAAGTTGGGATTCTTGGTATAAACCATAGGCAAATTGGCAAAATTTAGCGTATTCGCCACATATCCTATTTGATCAATTTATATTTCGAGAATAGAGAAAATACATAACTTAGTAGCAGGATTTTACACGCTACCAATACATAAGATAAGTGAAAAATTAAATATAAAAAATTGCCAAAGTGAAAGCATGAATTCATACTCAAGCCACTGCAAAAGTAGTACATTTTTCTCAGCCTAATTACCTTACTTTCCCTACTTATTGCAACTACAAACAATTCCAGTTAACTAACTGAAATTGATGGGTAGCTAAAGTATCACGAACTTTTTCACTCAACAAAGCTGCTAATTCTACTTCCCCTACACCCTCTGGGCCATTTAAAGGTTCACCAGGGTGGAAAATGGCGGGATGGGCATAAATTTCGATTAAATCAGCAGAAATTTGGGGTATCAACTCTAATAAATATTGCTCGTTCACTGACCCAGTTTGTAATAAACCATAAACGCAATCAGCGAATTGAATATGATGGGCAGTTAATAAAGATGTACCATAACGATGTAACTGTCCAAAGACTATTGACCAAAGAATTTTATTAAATAAATTACTCCGGTCAATTTGCAAATTAATCCTCAGTTCTTCCTTCGGTAAGCGAATAAATTTAATGCCAAATTCTGGTGCTAACTCTGTCAAAATTTGCAAAACCACAGGATGAACATGAAGATGTAAATGTCCATCCACATGGGATAGAGGTAAATTGGTCTCACGGAACTTCTCTAACTGGGCCCGGATTTCTTGACGCAATTCTTCACGGACCAGGGCATTAAATTGATAACGCAACCCTGCTAGAGTCGGGTCATCAGGAAAGTTACCTTGGGAGTCAACCAAATGGGGAATTTTCTCTGGGGGAAGAACAGACTTACCGCAGACTAACACCAGATGTAACCCGACTGCTAGAGAGGGGTAATTTTTGGCCAAGGCGATCGCTTCTGTAGCCGCATCACCACTTACCATTAAACTTGTACTAGTTAAAATGCCTTCCTCATGGGCTTTGATAATCGCTGCATTGACACCATGAGAAAAGCCAAAATCATCAGCATTGATAATTGCAAAACGGGGCATTAGTAATTCTACTTTGTGATTCTACCCATATAATTACCCCACAACTGAGCCGCTTGAGCACTACTACCAGAGGTGGGAGAGTTATCATCGTTACCGAGCCAAATCCCAGTTACCAGTCTGCGGCTAGGAATAAAGCCAATAAACCACAGGTCAACATTATCATTAGTTGTCCCCGTTTTTCCCCCTTCTCCTAACCCCAAGGCAGCTGCACGACCAGTACCGTTGGTAATGACTCCACGCATCATACTGACCATTTGATTAGCAACATCCTGTTTGAGAACTCGTTTGTTGCTATTGGGGTCTTGGTCAACTGAATAGATGACACGACAGGTTTTTAAATTTTTACGGTCTTGACAATCGCTACTATCTAAAATCCGGCTAATAGCATGGGGAGGGTTCCACACACCACGATTACCAATAGCACCAAAAGCCCCAGTCATTTCTAAAACATTCACCACACTTTGACCCAATACCAACCCAGGTACAGGGTCAAGATGGGACTGCACTCCTAAACGCTGGGCCATTTCTACCACCTTGTTCAGACCAATTTCCCTAGATAATCTTAAAGCAATGGGATTTTCAGACAAAGCTAAACCTGTGGTCATATCCAAACTGCCACCAGCACCAGAACGACAGGGTTTATAAGTAAAACCTTGCCATCTTAACGAGTCACAAGAATAGCTTTTAAAAGGTGATATACCCTGCTCAATGGCAGCGGTATAGGCAAAAATTTTGAAAGTAGAACCTGGTTGTCGTTGGGCTTGGGTGGCACGATTAAACTGACTTTTTTTATAGTCAGTTCCTCCCACCATAGCTAAAATACCCCCAGTGCTGGAATCAAGAGTCACCATTGCCCCTTGGGAAAACCCAAAACTACCACCAGCAGTATTCACAGAATTACGCAGCGCTGCTTCTGCTTGGGCTTGAATGGCTGGGTCTAACTGGGTTTCAATAATGTAATTACCTTCCCTCGCTGCTCCCTCTCCCAAGCGAGCTTCTAATTCTTGAAAGACATAATTATAAAAATAGGGAGCAATGGTTTTAGCTTGTTGTTCACAAACCTTGGGGCTAACTCGCACCGTGGAACGTCTGGCACGGTTGGCATCTTCTTGGGATATTTTGCCCATTTCCAGCATCCGCTTAATTACCCGGTTGCGATATTCTGAAGCGGCCAATTTATTAGGCCCATTGCCGCAAAAATCAAAGGCATTGGGAGCAGGTAAAATACCTACTAAAGTAGCTGCTTCCGAGAGGGTTAATTCTTTCGCTGATTTTTCAAAATAATAACGAGAAGCATCTTCAAAACCAGAGGTATCTGCTCCTAGAAATACCCGGTTTAAATACATCAGCAAAATATCATTTTTGCTGTAAAAAGTTTCTAGTTTCAAGGAAACCACAGCTTCTCGTAATTTCCGTCCTAGAGAATCTTGGCGGCCGACATATTCCCGGAATAAACTGCGAGCTACCTGCTGAGTAACTGTACTTGCACCTTGTTGTACATCACCGCTGCGGCTGTTAATTAAGACTGCACGTAAAATACCCAATGGGTCTACCCCAAAATGCCAGTAATAGCGGCTATCTTCCGAAGCCACCACAGCCGCAGGTAAATAGGGGCCAAAATCAGTCAACTCTTTCATATCGATGTGAGCCGTCGTCCGTGGTTCCCGTAGGGGTGTAGAGCCATCACGGGCATAAACGACTACAGGGGCGCGAGTTGCGGTTGGTAAAGGCCGCACAGTAAATTTCGTCCATTCAAAGCCAATTACTAAAGCTAAGAGGGCACTGACACCACCAACGCCACAGACTCCCCAGGAAATAGCTTTGACATACCAAGGGGGAGGGTCAACATATTGTAGGCGCACTGATGCAGCTAATTCTGGTGGGCCGAGGGTGAAAATATCACCATGGCGTAGTTCTAGGGAAGTGATGCGACGCTTACCACGATAAATGCCATTGGTGGAGTTTTCGTCTTTAATGATGAAAACTGGTGTGGGTTGAGACGAATCCCGTGATAAGGAAAGGTGAATTTGGCTAACAACTGGATTACGGATGACAATATCACAGGATTTAGAACTACGGCCAAGAATATAGCGATCGCCTAATAATGGATATACTTCAGCTTTATCTGCCCCCGCATCCTGCACCCAAATTTCCGGTACTTTAGCATTAGGTTTCAGGGCCAGTTTAGAAAAATCAACCCTAGCTTGAATAGTATTTACAGCCTGAGTCAGTTGACCCAGTATGGTTTGTGGCTTTTGCGGGTGTTGGGGGGAACTCATCGGCTATATCACATTACAGCGTTTAATGCAAAATCTGGCGAATGGGCCTTGTTGATGCTATTCTTACACCATTTTACTCTCAAGCAAAAAGGAGTTTCGGGGGTCAGGAGTTCAGGAGTTCAGAAGTTCCAGAAGTTCAGAAGTTACAGAAGTATGGCTAACGCCACGCTACGCGAACAGGAGTATGCCTACGGCACGCTACGCGAACAGGAGTATGGCTAACGCCACGCTGCGCGAACAGGAGTTCCAGAAGTTCCAGAATGTCATAGAAGTTACAGAAGTATCAACAGTTGCAGAAGTTCCAATATGTGAGCAGAAAGACAGAAGGGATTGATATTTTTAGCATTACTCCCCCTGTTTATGGTGCTTTTATCTGGTTTTCCTCTGGGAACTGGGTGTATTGCGCCAATAAGCAATAAACAAACAAATAATACCAATAGTAATAAACGAATCAGCCATATTAAATACGGCAAAATTAATCAGGCGAAAATCGAGAAAATCAACTACATAACCAAGTCGAAATCTATCAATACCATTGCCCATTGCTCCGCCTAAAATTAATCCATAACCCCATTGTTCCCACACAGCTAAGGCGGGACCAAAATAGGCAATACCGATTAATAATAAACTGATGAATAAGGATAGCCACCTCAACCATTCGCCTTTTTCACTGAATAAATTGTAGGCTGCACCGTAATTTTTTACATAGGTAAAATGGAAAATATCCGGTAATAATGGTAGAGTTTGTTTCAAGGCAAAGGTCTGTAAAATCCAATATTTGGTAATTTGATCAATCACACAAGCAATTAAGGCGGCTATCCAGAAGAGGCGATTTTTTAGGCGCATGGTAAATCGTTTAATTTAGTCATTACAGAACATCCGACAAATGTTTCTTAGGTGCAAGTTTAATTACCTAATTTGTGGAATGAGCAGACGTATCATGGCAAGGTCAACCAACGTAATTGTTGTTTCTGCTAGGATTTTATAACCCCGGCTGGATTGCTGACACCTGTTAAACTTACCAACAGTTTTTTAAAGACACAAGGCTTGAGGAATACGCTACGCGAACAGGAGTATGGCTGGGCTATCAGCAGTGTCTTCGGGTGAGCTACTTCAGAACTTTTAGTCATAAGAGCGTAGCCTTGATTTTTCAAGGTCTCAAATCGTCCAGAGTCTTAGCTTTGCTACACTGTAGAGAGATATAAAAATCTCCGTAATTACCAATGACCAGTTCTCACCGCCGCTACCACATTACCACCTTCGGTTGCCAAATGAATAAAGCCGACTCAGAGCGTATGGCTGGTATTTTAGAAGACATGGGCTTTGAGTGGTCAGAAGACCCTAATTGTGCAGATGTAATTCTCTACAACACTTGTACAATTCGGGATAATGCCGAACAAAAGGTATATTCTTATTTAGGTAGACAGGCCAAACGTAAGCATGAGCAGCCTGATTTAACTTTAATTGTTGCTGGTTGTGTGGCCCAGCAGGAAGGGGAATCGCTGTTACGCCGTGTGCCAGAGTTAGATTTGGTGATGGGCCCTCAACACGCTAACCGTCTCAAAGATTTATTAGAATCGGTTTTTGAAGGTAATCAGGTTGTGGCTACAGAAGCGGTGCATATCATGGAGGATATCACCCAACCCCGACGGGATAGCAAAATCACTGGCTGGGTAAATGTGATTTATGGATGTAATGAGCGTTGTACATATTGTGTTGTTCCTAATGTGCGTGGTGTGGAACAGTCCCGGACACCAGAAGCTATTCGTGCGGAAATTGAAACTTTAGGAAAACAAGGTTACAAGGAAGTTACTTTACTCGGTCAAAATATTGATGCTTATGGTCGAGATTTACCTGGTGTGACTCCAGAGGGTCGCTACAAACATACTTTGACGGATTTGCTTTATTACGTCCATGATGTGCCAGGAATTGAAAGATTCCGATTTGCCACTAGCCATCCCCGTTATTTTACGGAAAGGTTGATTAAGGCTTGTGCAGAGTTGCCCAAGGTTTGCGAACATTTCCATATACCTTTCCAATCTGGTGATAATGATGTGTTGAAGGCTATGGCACGGGGTTACACTCAGGAAAAATATCGCCGGATTATTGATACTATCCGTGAGTATATGCCTGATGCTTCTATTAGTGCAGATGCAATTGTGGGTTTTCCTGGGGAAACAGAAGCGCAGTTTGAAAATACTCTCAAACTTGTAGATGATATTGGTTTTGACCAGTTAAATACTGCGGCTTATTCTCCTCGTCCTGGTACACCTGCGGCTGTGTGGGAAAATCAATTAAGCGAAGAGGTAAAAAGCGATCGCCTACAACGATTAAATCATCTGGTGGCACAAAAAGCAGCAGAGCGATCGCAGCGTTACTTGGGTCGTGTTGAAGAGGTATTAGTAGAAGACCAAAATCCCAAAGACACCACCCAAGTGATGGGCCGGACAAGGGGAAATCGTCTCACCTTTTTCACTGGTGATATTCAAGAACTCAAAGGACAAATAGTGTCAGTGAAAATCACCGAAGTGCGTGCATTTAGCTTGACTGGTGAAGCTGTTCAGGTACGGGAAGCAATACCCGTCTAATGCAGATACAATTCTCTTGTTCACCTTGTTAATATAGCAGGTGACAGGTGACAGGTGACAGTTATAAAAGCCTTTCAGTGTCTGAGTTTTAGTTTTGCTTCATGTCCTAACGGCATTGTCTACGGCTATACCTATCCTGTTGAGTTGGTGATTTGAGGATAAAAATTGCTGGAGGTGATGGAGTTCACTGATGTCCATCACCTCAATTTTTTATAGTCGTGGGGTTTTGAATGGATACAGGAGATAAATTCGGTGACTTATACCAACAAGAAATTGTTGATCAATACACCATGAACATATATTAGACATCTCCGAAAATGGATGTAGAAAAGTCTCTACAAGGATTATAGACAACACATATTTAATCGCACCACATGTCTATTGGGATTGCCAAGTTGTAAAAAGCCTCAATGTCAAAGTTTTTAATATTTAGAAAGAATCTCCTCATCTTGTTTGTCTAGAAAGGTATTGCATAACATATTATTGACATTATTTTTCAGTGCAAATTGAAAAGTTAGTAAAATTGTGGTTTTTTTTATCCAAGAAAATATATTTTAATTCAAAGAATTTTCAGACAATCAACATTGATTTTACGGTTGTCAAAGTAGTCAACAAAATATTTATAATAATTTAAAAAGTTAAATAGGATACTAAAAATGAGTGCTGGAAGCAAGAATTTACAGAACCTGCACGTCAAAACCCGGTTGTTACTTGCTTTGTGGGACTTGGGAGGGGTACAGCAAGAAGTAAAGAAGGGTCAAATAAGCAAGCGGATTGTAGCGAAAGGTGAGAAAATAGGGGATTATCAGCGGATTTTTGAGGAACTAGAGAAAGAAGGTGTGATCGCAATTTCCAAAACTGGTTACACTCTCACATCACCTACTGGTTTAGAGGTATTGGGTGCAAGTTTAGGTAATGAGGAGTTTAAATTTGACAAAAATGTTGGTGCTTGGATAGGAAATTCATTATTACGCTGGTTGCGTCAGACTGAGATTTTAGTAACTGCATCAGCTGCATCAGGTAATGGGACTAAACCTGGGTTGATTAGTTCTTACGAAGAGTTTAAAAATGTAGCTTTAAAAGTTTATGAAAAATTGAATTATGAATATAACTTTAATCATTTAGTTCCGATTTATCGGCTGAGAAGAACTATAGGAGAGCGAGTAAATAGAACAAATTTTAATGATTGGCTATTAGAAATGCAAGCTGATGATATTTTCCAATTACAAGGAGGAAGTATAGAAGATAGTGCCCCTGACAAAATAGAAGATTCTGTCACCACAGAATTAGATGGATTACGTTGTTACGCCAAACTTTTGAACGTTTAAATATCATTATTTCGTACACAACAAACTCACACTATTATGACTAATAACACATCTAGTATTGATGAATTACTTAAATCTCACAACCCATTTGCAGGACATATGGTAGTGAGACCACAGCAAATATGGGGAAAAAGCTTTCCAGATGTTCCTTCTATTAACTCTCATGCTTCTAACGCTGTATTCGATGCCCTTGAAAAAATTAATCAAGGACAGTATCAAACAGTAGGTATAACCATTACAGCAGAGAAAGGTTTAGGGAAAAGCCATATTATTAGTCGCATTAGACATCGATTACAGCCGCAAGATAATTATGTATTTATTTACATGGGTAAATATGATAACTTGAATCAAATTAAATATGAATTTCTCCAAAATGTTGCCTCTAGCCTAAGGGCATTTGGCAAACAAAATGTTATGCAAATACAAGAAATTGCGGCTTCATTAATTAACGAAGCCATACAACGTAAATATTCACCGCAACAGTATATTTCTGATATATATCCCAAGTGGTTACGTGAACGCTCAAATAAATTCATTGGACAACTGACACAAGCTATCCTAAAACATAAGCCAGAAATCCCTAATCCATATATAGTAAAAGCTATTTTGTGGACACTTTCATCAGACCATGTTAATTATGCTAGCTATTGGTTATCTGGGCTAGAGTTATCACAAACTTACACTAATGCAATGGGTTTGCCTAATATTAAAAGTAATGATAAAGAAATTGTATCAATGAATATTGCTCGCCAACTGCTAGATATAACTAATTATTATAAAATTCCGGTGATTTGCTTTGATGAATTAGATGATGGTAACATTTCAGATTTTGGCTTAACCACAGCACAAGTCATTGCTACTTTAGTCAAAGATTTATATCAAAGTATCAAACGAGGTGTTTTATTATTAGCCATGTATCCTGATACATGGAATCAACAAATCAGGGTATTACCCCAAGCTGAAGCAGTAATTGATCGGTTAGTGAGTGAACAACCAGATAGACAGCCAATAGCATTAAAATATCTCAATTCTGATGATATTGTGAATCTGGTTAAAACTTGGCTACAAGATTTTTACCAAGAAAATCAACAAACTCCACCACATCCCTTATACCCATTTGACGCAGGTAAACTTAAAGTTCTGGGCAAATCTAAGCCTACAGTTAGATCAGTTTTAAAATGGTGTGCAGATAATTTTATTGATGAAAAAATACCCAACCCTGATCCACCGATAGTAGAAATAAAAATATATTCCGTTAAACCATACTACCAAAGTGAACTAGTACATACACAAGCTTATATAGATTCTCTCATTGAAGATGAATCAATAATTGCCCAATCTCTGAAATTTGCCTTTGAAAGATTAATAGGTAAAACAATAGAAGGGGTAACAATTGAGAAAATTGAGGAAATACCTAACCAAAAACATATTGATTTTAAAATTGTTGGTAATCAACAGCAAATCAAAATTGGTGTAGATGTAGTACAGATAGCAGGGGGTGTAGGAATTACTACAGCTTTGCGTAAACTAATCGATTATCAAACTTTTGATTTAACTCGTGGTTGCTTGGTACGTTCAAAAACAATTGCTGCTAGTGCCACATTAGCTAGAGAAAATTTGCGAAGGCTTTTGAAAGAAAAGGGTGGAGAATGGGTGAGTTTACAGAGTCAAGATATTAAACCTCTCATAGCTATCTGGTTTGTGTGGAATCATAGAGAGATTTATGAATTAACAGATGACGAAATTTTTGGATTTATAGAACAGCAGCAAATAGCTATCAATAATCCTTTGATTAGGGAAATTTTAAGTGACCCTTCCGGTCAAGAACCTGATAATTTAACAGATGAAGACTTACCAATGAGAATTCCCCAAAGCGTTGTGAATAATCGGGTAATTGAATTAAATCTATAACAGGTTATCTCATTTTTTATGGGTTTAGGAATACTAAACCCTCATTGATTAAGGTAGTAATACCAATTCCATAAAAGAATGCGACAGATGCGTAGGTTGGGTTGAACAAAGTGAAACCCAACGTTTACAAGGTTTTAGAGTGTTGGGTTATGCCTTTGCTACGCAACGCTACCGCGAACGGCACACTGCGTGTTCACGCAGCGTCGCGCAGGGATACGTACCTCAACCCAACCTACATCTGTAACAATCATTTTTTAAATTGGTATAACTAGGTTATAAAAACATATTCTTTTGCCAATAATTTTGAACTACTTATAGAAATGAGTCAAGTTTTTTCACTACCCACAGCATTATGTTTACCTGTTGCAGATATTGAAGCTTTAATACAGGGCAGAACAATAGCAGCTTTACCTAATATGTTTCTTCGTCCAGGGCAGAAATTTGCTCTTTATCCTGTTGCTCATACAAACTTATTAATACCAATTGAAAAATACTATAGTCAAAGTTTTTTACCTACTGCTCAAACCGCTATCAAGTCAACTAATTCTCAAACAGTTGCAGTTAAAATGTGGGGTAAATGTGAATTTTGTCAAATTATAGATAAAACTAAATCATTAGATGTCTTTTCTAAATTAACTATTTGGACACCAGAAGTATTTTATGCACTTTTAGAAAAACAGCAAAATATTTTTCTGGCTTATTTGCGTGTTTATCATTTACCTCAATTTTATGAATTTACAATTAATCCAGGTAGTCAAGATAAACTAGGTAGATTTATTGCCATACATAATGTTACTGGTTCAGAAACTCAACCTATATTAACTGAACAAAGATTTAAACAGTATCAACGTCAATTAGAAAATCTAGAACCACCTTTGCATCCTCAGCTAGAAGAATTACACAATGCATTATCAAAAATATCAATCACCAACACAGTAGCACAGCAGTTAACACATGAAATCAGAGTTTTATTAGGTTGGAACAGTCAGTACAATCAAGATAGAGTAGATGGGGATTTAATTTGGATCAAGAAAATTGCTAAAGTTGGCAACTCTAGTGATGGTAATGAATTTGAAAAATTAGTACGTAAAAGCTTAGTAAAAATTGGCTTTTCTGCTTCTAATATGAATTCCAAAGCTAATCTAGACCCTGAAAAATTAGGTGGTGCTGGTGGTTTGGATTTTTATTGTGAATATCCCTACCTTGTGGTAGGAGAATGTAAAGCAACAAAGACAGAAAAAGTTCCTGATGGTACAGCAGCACAACTGGTAAAACTAGGCTTGAAGCATTTACAACAACAATACAATAGTTGTATCAAAATTATTATGGCTGCTGGAGAATTAACAACAGATGCTGAATTGACAGCAAAGGGAAATGAAATGAACGTTATTCGTCCAGAAACATTACAAAGACTAGTTGAATTTAAAGCTAAATTCCCAGGAGCAATAGATTTATTAAATTTAAAACCATATTTGCAAAACGAACCATTTGGTTCAGCAGCCGATGATAAAATTAATGCTTATCTTAATAAAATAGAGCAAAATATCAAGTTGCGATCGCACATAATTCAAGTGGTCAAAAACTATCTGCAAAACTCAGGAACCGAGTCTGCTGGAGTTGCAGCTTTACATGGGGCATATTTTGGGTCACAGCCCCAACAGCAATTAAAACCAGAAGAAATACACGAAATTTTAATAGAACTGTCATCGCCTCTAACTGGTTATTTAGGTAGAGAAAAAGGTAGTGACTGGACAACTGATAGATTTTATTACTTACGTGACTTATCTATTAATTAAAAAAAGCACCCTGGAAATAAATTGTCTTCATTAAACCCAATGTCAATTATATCACCACCAACGATATAAGCATCCCCATCAGACAAATAGGCCTTGAGGAGGATGCTTAATCATGAAGAATTGTTGCTGAAATAACAACACTCTTAGGTAATATGCTGTTTTACGCCAGAGAAACTGTTAAACTGCCTGGTTTACTCAAATCACCTGTTAACACCACACCTCTTTGATTAGCCTGAAGATGGCGGAGAATTTTGTAAATTGATTCAACTTGTTCAGGAGTGCCAACTTTGTGAGCAATTTCTTCCAGAGAAAGGGCCTTTTTCTCTTGTTGCAACACAGATATGACTTTCTGTTGTAATTCCAGAATAGCCGCAGCAGCTTTCTTACCAGCTTCTACACCTGGTTGGTGATAAGCATTAATATTCACCAAGCTAGCATAAAACCCTACTGCCCGTTCATACAAGGCAATTAAAGCACCAACTGTGCGGGCATTAACTTGAGGAATGGTGACTGTTATGGAATCACGGTTATTTTCATACAGTGCTTGGCGTGTTCCCAAGAGAAAACCAGAGAGATAGTCACCGGATGTGACACCAGGGTCTATTTCTGGGGATGCCCCTTGACGGTCTTCTAATACTTCTATCAAGGTAGCGAAGAAATTGGGTACACCTTCCCGCAACTGTTGCACATAGGCGTGTTGGTCGGTGGAACCTTTGTTACCATAAACGGCAATACCTTGATAGACAGTTTTGCCATCTAGGTCTTTTTCTTTACCCAATGATTCCATGACTAGCTGTTGCAAATAACGGCTAAAGAGCAACAGGCTATCTTTGTAAGGTAAGATTACCATGTCTTTTTCGCCTTTACCGTTGCCTGCATAGTACCAGGATAAAGCGAGTAGTGCAGCGGGATTCTTTTTCAGGTCAGGGATGCGGGTGGCATCGTCCATTTCCTTGGCACCATCCAACATGGCACGAATATCTATTCCCTGTAAGGCTGCCGGTACTAAGCCCACCGCAGACATTTCTGAGGTACGTCCGCCCACCCAATCATACATGGGAAATCTGGCTAGCCAACCTTCAGATTTAGCAATTTTATCCAAGTTACTATCAACGCTGGTAATAGCAACTGCATATTGGGCAAAATCTAGGTTTTGTCCAGCGTAGGCTTTCTTGACTTCTATCATGCCGTTGCGGGGTTCAGGAGTACCGCCGGATTTAGAAATCACTACGACCAAAGTGCTAGAAAGGTTATTTCTCAGTTGGGTGAGTACCCGGTCAATACCTGAGGGGTCGGTATTATCGATAAAGTGAATTTTCAGAGGGGGAAAATCAGGGGACAGGGCTTCTGCCACGAATTGGGGGCCCAAGGCAGAACCACCTATGCCTATGGAGATAATATCGGTAAAGCGGCTAGATTTGGGAGGATGAATAGCACCTGTTTGCACCTTTTCCGCAAAGGCTTCGATTTGTTCTAAGGTTTGGACTATTTCTTGTGTCAGTTCTGGAGATGGTGCTAAATCTGGATTCCGCAGCCAGTAGTGTCCTACCATGCGGTTTTCATCCGGATTAGCGATCGCTCCCTTCTCCAAGGCTGCCATATCCGCAAATGCCTTGTCAAATTTCGGCCGCAACGACTCCACAAAGGCATCGCTAAACTGCATCCGACTGATATCTAGATACAGTCCTAAGCCTTGGTGGTAATACAACCAATCTTGGTATCGTTGCCAAAGTACCCTAGCATCCATAGGGAAATCTCAAATATATTGGTCAAACTCCAGTTTAATGTATGGTTTTGGCGATCCCTGCTTTGTCTTATACAGTTTGTCATCACGAGATTGATAGGCAGCAAGGGAATGGAGGTAAATATTTTTGATTTGAATATTTTTGCTTGCGTATTACTGGCTAGTAATTAATATTTTATTGTATCGTAGTTCTTCCTTATCGAATTCATCATAGCAAAAATAGATTTAACTGTCAATATAGCAATGAACAGCGCGGTTAGGACATTAACTAACGATAAAACTTAGACAGCCAAAGGCTTTTAACACTGTATCTCGACTACGCTCGACTTGTACTGAGCGAAGTCGAGCGTAGTCGTATCGCTAAAGCGTGCCTTTTTCAGAGAAGCTACGCTAAGAGGAGTTTAAAAATGCAAGAATTAAATAGTAATGCTATGAATTATTCTGTACGGGCGGGTTTACCAAAATTCTCGTTTATAGTTGATGATATCTGTAAACCCGCCCCTACTGACTCCTGTTCGCGCAGCGTGCCGAAGGCATACTTCTGAACTCCTGAACTTCTGAACTTCTGTCTTCTATTCTGCCGAAAATACCACTCGAAAACCGCAAATTCTCAACCCACCATCCACTTCATTCCAACTGCGACTAGCACTGCGACATAGTTCAGCACTGAAATTCCAAGAACCACCACGCAATACTCGCCTATGTTTATCACCCCCATCTTCCCACACACTGCCATCATTGGGTGCATCTACATAGTTATTATGCCAAGGGTCAGCACACCATTCCCACACTAACCCGTGCATATCATATAAACCAAAAGCATTGGCTACTTCAAAACTACCTACATTGGTGGTTTCTCTGCGAAATTTACTTCTGGGTTCCACCGCGTAAATATCACCACCATTACAATTAATCAATTCTGCAGTGACTGCTTCCCCAAAATGAAAAGAAGTGGTTGTACCAGCACGACAAGCATATTCCCATTCTGCTTCGCTGGGTAAACGATAGTCTCTTCCAGTTTTTGCAGACAAGCGTAAACAAAATTCCACCGCTTCGTACCAAGATACATTTTCTACTGGTAGATTTGCACCTTTATATTTTGCCGGGTAGGGGTTTAAAGCTTGTTTGACTTTGGGTAAAGCTGCAACGGCTTTCCATTGTGCTTGAGTAATGGGATATTTCCCCATAAAGAAAGGGTTGATGGTGACTTGATGTTGAGGACGTTCATCTGCATCACCTTCTAAATTGGGAGAACCCATTAAAAATTTTCCACCAGGAATAGAGACCATTTCTAGATCAACATTTCTACTTAATTCCTCCTCAAAGTATTTAGCACTAAGTCTGTCACGGTTGACTTCTCTACCTTTGGTGTCTACGGTGACGACGTAAAAATCAAAGGTTTTGAGGGGAGGTAAGGGGACAATAATTTTTGTAGGTTGTGGTTGAGCTAATGGTGGTTGGGGAAGGGAAGAAAATTTGAGTGCGACCGGGAAGTCTGATGAGTTTAAATCTTCTAGCACTGTTGCCGCTGACTGATATCTATCATTGGGGAGATGTTCGAGTAATTTATTTAAAATTTTTCTTAAACTATCGCTAATGGTGATGCCTTTTTCTTCTAAACGTTCTTGCCACAACCATTCCCCATTCATGGGATCATATAGAGGATCGTTAAGTTGACCGTAATCATCTTGAACAGGTAAATCTTGGGTGAGTAACCGCACACAGGTGACACCTAAAGCATATAAATCGCTAGCTGGACAAGTAAACCCTGCCATTTGTTCGGTGGGTGCGTAACCAACGGTATAGATAATTGTTGCTTGTCTACCCATAGTTGTTTGGGTGACTTGTTTGGCACCACCAAAGTCAATTAATACTGGTTTACCGTCTGTGTCACGACGAATAATGTTTTCTGGTTTAATATCCCGATGGATAATATTGTTTTGGTGAATAAAGTCAATAACTGGTAATAAATCCGCTAAAAGTTGGCGAATTTGCGCTTCGCTGTAGGGTTTTTGTTGAACTTCTTGGAGAAGGGTAGACCCGTTGATAAATTCTTGAACCAAATACAAACTGGTGGCTTGTTCAAAATAAGCTAACAAACGGGGAATTTGGGGATGATTTTCTCCTAATTCATAAAGGCGAATGGCTTCTTCTTTGAAAAAATCTGCGGCTTTAGCACGTTGTCCTGTTCCCCGCACTTGGGGGAAAAATTGTTTGATGACGCAGGGTGCATCAAGTCTATCTACGTCTTGTGCAGCATAAGTTCTACTAAACCCACCTTCACCAATCAGCCGCAGGACTTGATAGCGGTTTCTCAACAGTTGTCCAAAGTTGGTTTGTCCACAACTGATGCAAAATCTATTGCCTATGGGGTTGAAGGGGTTGGAACAATTGGGATTTTGGCAGATTTGCATAATGAAGGGAAGATGGGATCTTGTCCAAAGTTAGCCCCAATATTATCCATTTGCAAAAATCGATTTATTTATAGAAGTGACAGTTTCTCTATGAAGAAAAGATGATGGAAATGAATTTGTTGAATTGATTTATGTGGGGGAAGGGAAAAACTGAGTTGAAATTGATTTGGAATTTATGTATATCTTATATATATGCGCGCACAGATTCCCATTATAAATAAATTATAAACAAAACCACGGTTTTGTCAAGGGGGTAAATCACTGGAGGCAATTAACCTACTTAGGGACGATTTTCACCTGAAGCGCGAATTAATTCGGCAATTAAAGCGACAATCCCGGTGATGGAAATTAACATAACGCTGAGGGCGTTGATATCTGGTTTGACTCCGGTTCTAATGCGGCTGAAGATTTCCATGGGTAGGGTACTAGCACCACTACCAGCGGTGAAACTGGCAATGAGGAAGTCATCTAAACTGAGAACAAAGGCGAGTAGACAGCCAGAAATTATCCCTGGCATGAGTTGGGGTAAGAGGACTTGAATGAAGGCTTGAAGGGGGGTTGCACCTAAATCTAGTGCAGCTTCTTCCAGGTGGGGGTCGAGATTATTGAAACGGGAGGAGACAACCAAGCCAATGTAGGCCAGACAAAAGACCACATGGGCAGCAACAATTGTCCATAGACTGAGGGGAATGGCAAAGGCAGCTAAACAAACGAGGGTAGCTACAGCGATCGCTATGTCGGGGATTAATAATGGTAGATAGGCAATACTCTGGTAGATTTTTTTCCCAGGAAATTCGTAACGAGCTAATCCCACAGCCATCAAGGTTCCCAACACAGCGGAAATACCCACAGCACCAAAAGCTACCAACAAGCTATGGTTTAACGCTGATAAAATCCGCTCATCATTGAATAATTTTTGATACCATTGCCAAGTAAAGCCTTGCCAAGTTGCACTGTAGGGCGATTTGTTAAAGCTATAGAAAGCCAGTACAAAAATTGGTAAGTACATGAATACAAATATCATGGCTGAGAAAACCGCCTGCCAAGGGACACGCGGTTTTTTGCTGTGCTGAGATATATTCATGTTGCTTTGGTAATGATTTTTCGGTATTTACACTAGCAGTTTTTGTGCAGAAAGTCAATTGACTGCATGAGTTACTGTAGCAATGGGTAAAAATTGATGATGTTGAAAAGATACAAAAGCTAATTAACAAGTTCTACGCCCAAATTAGATATGTATTTTCATCTCTTCTTCGCCACTTATTCCCCAGAATAAATAAAGGCAATTTTCAGGTAATTTTGCTTTTTTAGGAAAATAAACAGAATTTTTAATTTTTGCTGCCACTATATTTTTGACTAATTTATTTCTCAGGGGGAAGGTGATTTACCTACCTGAGATAGACAAAAAATATCAAAGTCAACGCATAAGATTTTGAAGCGATTGTTTCTGTTATTGGTGTTGATCGATATTAACTAATACAGTTATCGCCATCCATTAATTGTCAATTACACAAGTAACACCAATCAATTTACATTTCATTTTCAGGAGTTAGATTATGAGGATTGCTCAGATTGCACCACTGTGGGAGAGAGTACCACCTCCTGCTTATGGTGGCATAGAGTTGGTAGTGGGGTTATTAACTGATGAATTAGTGCGGAGAGGGCATGAAGTCACACTATTTGCATCTGGAGATTCTCTGAGTTTAGCGCAATTAATTTCTGTTCATCCCCGTGCCTTAAGACTTGATTCTACTATCAAAGATTACAGCATTTATGAACTAATGCAACTGGCTGCTGTATTTGAGAAAGCCGATGATTTTGATATTATTCATTCTCACATGGGACATGCGACTTTAGGATACATTAATTTAGTCAAAACGCCCATAGTACATACATTGCATGGCATTTTTACTTCAGATAATGAAAAGATATTTACTTACGCCAATAAACAGCCCTATATTTCTATTTCTGATGCTCAACGACAACCCAATTTGGGCTTGAATTATGTCGCAACTGTCTACAATGGCATAGATGTTAATAGCTATGACTTTTATCCTCAACCCACAGAACCACTGTATTTAGCATTTTTAGGGCGGATGTCACCGGAAAAAGGCCCACATTTAGCAATTGAAATTGCCAAAAAATCAGGTTGGCGATTAAAGATGGCAGGTAAAGTAGATGTGGTAGATAAAGAATTTTTTGAAAAAGAAATTCAACCCCATATTGATGGGGAACAAATTCAATATTTAGGTGAAGCTAATCATGCACAAAAAAATGCGTTGATGGGAGGTGCTGTAGCCACTCTATTTCCCATTACTTGGCGAGAACCTTTTGGGTTAGTAATGGCAGAATCTATGGCTACAGGTACGCCAGTTATTGCCATGCGCTTAGGTTCAACAGAAGAAGTAATTTCCCATGGAGAAACTGGCTTTCTATGTACAGATATCCAAGAATGTATACATGCCATTTACAAAGTCAGAAGGTTAAACCGTTATGCCTGCCGACGGTATGTGGAAAATAATTTTAGTGTGGAACAAATGACAGATGGTTATGAAGCTGTGTATCAACAAGTGATGGCAGAAAGATTTTCTCAAAATGGGCGTTTTTATAGGATGACGAGTTTAGGGAAATAGTCCTGTAGGGGAATTAGTTGTTATGGGTTGGCGATTTATTCTTAAGTCGCCATTACCTGAGATGATTAATCTCGATAATGTGCTAATAACCACAGAGCGTAACGCTCTAAACCTACTAGAATAGATGTAATTGCTAATGCCCAAGCAAATAATACCAAGTTATTAACATTATTGGCTTTAAGAGCAAAACTGAGAGATGTAGCAACAGCGGGTGGGTGCATAACATCGAGGAATATCATTAAGAAAATAGCTGTCACCATAGCCAGTCCACCGGAAATATAGCCACCACCAAAAAATATATAAGTGCTAAAACCAATACCAGCAGCCATCATTTGAGCAATTATCAAAGTGCGGATAGCATTTGTACCATGTTGGGGGTCAAGATAAATTAAAAAGGCGCTGGAAGCTAAAGAAGCAAATAATAGGCGTTGTTGAGTGAGTGCTTCGACAAAATACATAACCAACAAAACGACAGCGGTCGGTGCTGTAGCTAAGGCTATTTCTCCTTTCCAGTCTAACCTACGCCTCAGTTGACGATTTGCCCCTGGTAATGGTTTTAAACTAGAACGTTTTTCACTCATGAGACCATATCGCCTTAACAACCTGTTACATCTACTTTAAGACTTGAGGAATATGGCTTCTTCTCACGAATGATAGACAATTTTGAGGCTGATGAAAACATCGGTAATCTAATCGCTTTATCATGCCATTAATTACTATTTAGCCTCGAAATCAAATATGACATCTACAATTTCCATCAACGATAGTCAACGTTTACAACTCTCACCCCTAGAAGTCCCCAACCGCTTATTATTAGGCCCTGGCCCCTCTAACGCCCATCCTGCGGTCTTACAAGCCATGAATACCACCCCATTAGGGCATCTTGACCCCTCATTTTTAGCCCTGATGGACGAAATTCAATCTTTATTGCGCTACGTCTGGCAAACAGAAAACCCCCATACCATCGCCGTTAGTGGCACAGGTACAGCTGCCATGGAAGCTACCTTAGCTAACACCGTAGAACCAGGAGATGTGGTATTGATTGGTGTCGCTGGTTACTTCGGTAATCGTCTCGTGGATATGGCAGGAAGGTATGGTGGAGATGTTCGCACCATAACTAAACCTTGGGGACAGGTATTTTCTTTAGATGAAATTAAAACAGCTTTAGAAACTCATAAACCAGCTATTTTTGCTTTAGTCCACGCAGAAACTTCCACCGGTGCCCGTCAACCCTTGGAAGGAGTAGGGGAATTATGCCGCAAACATGGCACATTGCTATTACTAGATACTGTTACCAGCTTGGGTGGTGTTCCCATCTTTTTAGATGAGTGGGGTGTGGACTTAGCTTATAGTTGCAGTCAAAAAGGCTTGGGTTGTTCTCCTGGTGCTTCTCCCTTTACCATGAGTCCCCGGGCCATGGAGAAGGTACAGAAGCGGGAGACTAAGGTAGCAAACTGGTATTTAGATATGTTGTTGTTAGGGAAATATTGGGGAAGCGATCGCACCTATCACCACACAGCCCCAATTAATTTATATTATGGTTTAAGGGAAGCTTTGCGTTTAGTCGCAGAAGAAGGTTTAGCTAGCTGCTGGCAACGCCATCAAAAGAATGTGGAATATCTGTGGGAACAGTTAGAAAGTATTGGTTTAAAAATGCACGTTGCGAAGGAATACAGATTACCAACTTTAACTACTGTTTGCATTCCTGATGGAGTGGATGGGAAAGCTGTAGCACGGCAGTTATTACTTGAGCATAACATTGAAGTTGGTGGCGGTTTGGGAGAACTAGCTGGTAAGGTTTGGCGTGTGGGTTTGATGGGTTTTAATAGCCGTCCTGAAAGTGTGGATAGGTTGGTTGAAGCTTTGAAGGAAGTTTTGAGTAAGTAGCATCATTGGTGGTGGGCATTTTGCCCGCCAAGATTCACAATTGTCTCACCCAGAGAGGAGAAGATAAGATTGTTTTGATATAGCTGTAGACAAGGGAGTTAGGAAATTTCCACCAACTAAAATTGTAGGTTGGGTTGATGTACGAAACTCAGAAAATTCAACTTGGTTTGGTGCTATATAAAACTCACATCTTCATATAAATCATCCATATTTCCATGGAAATTAATACTTTGTAAATCAAAAGATGATTCTGTGTAAGATTGTAATACCCACAAACCTTGAGAATTACGGCGAAAACATTCTATTTTAGGTTTTTTAATATTAACTAAAACGTATTCTTGTAAAGTCTCTATATTTTGATAATCTGCAAATTTATCACCACGATCAAATGCTTCTGTAGAATCAGATAATATTTCAATAATTAAACAGGGAAATTTTTTATAAACTAAATTGGCTTTATCTCTCTCATCACAAGTGACCATCACATCAGGATAGTAAAAACGATTTATAGATTCTATTCTGGTTTTCATGTCACTTGTAAAAACTCGACATCCACTACCGCGAATGTGATTCCGAATGAGAAAAGCGATATTTAATGTTACAGTAACATGAGGGTCAGAAGCTCCAGCCATTGTGTAGATATAGCCGTTAATGTATTCATGTTTTACTGGGCTTTTCTCTTCTAGTGCTAAATATTGTTCGGGAGTAATGTAAACATCATGATTGGCAATCATAAAATTTCTAGAATGTTTCTCTTAATGTGTTAATCAAATTTTACTGTAGATGTATTAGGTCGCACTTCATTTAACTAAACCTACAATTAATTAACTCAAGAAATCAATTGTTTTTGCAAATACTGAGTAAAATTTTTGTCTTTGACGATGGATTTGACATCATGCAATGAATATTTATATTTTCTTGCATATGAAATTGTAAAATTAATAAGTAAAGATATGGTTTGTTTGAGAATATCTTTTGATAATTCTTCCAAGACAAGGCTTTTTATATCATCTGGTTTGTAATTAGACTTACCTGCTAATTTAGATGTGAGAAGCATTGCAATATGAAACCTTAATGTATAAAGATTTTCAGGTGTACAAATTGTTTGAATTTCACGCCTATCAATATCTTTCAAAACATTTGATTGTTCAGATTCATTGTTCCGAATAAATGTCTCAATATTCTTTAATGTACTAGCACAAAATAGATATACATCTGGTTGAAAACGTTGATTAAATACTCTTTCGTAATCTTTGGTTATAATTAAAGATGGACTTCCTTTTGTTGATGATTTATGCGGTTCAAATAAAACTATTGCCATGACTGCTTGAGCTAAATATGTTATGCTTATAATTCTATCAATAGGTTTACCTATGTTTTTGTAATAGTTTTTACGGCGATCATAAAACCAATTATGATTTAAGAAATAATGTTCAATGTCTCTTTGAATAGACTGAGTTACGATTGATATTTGAGTAGTTGGAATAGGAGTTTGATAATTGGTTGCTTTTATAATTCTGTCTCTAGTTTCAGGATCTTGAATTACAATAACTTTGATTAAAATTGCCTTATCAATATTTTTTGTTTTGTCTTGTTTGCGTACATATTTATACACTTCAGTAGTAGTCTGAAGTCCATTAACTATTTGTACATCATCAAGTTGAATAGTATCACCAGAAATAGATTCTTTAGACGCAAGAATTGTTACACCATTATTTAGCCACCAAAAATCTGCTATGTCATTTTCTCTTTCTAAAGTATTGCGAATATTTTGATTAACTCCAACATCTCCTTGGTAGTCACGAACATTGGACTCAAAAATATATCGACGTAAGTTGCCATGCTCATCTGTGACAAAATTATAATAATCTTTCAGACTAGAGAGCAAAACGTATTGACCATGGCTGGAAATATTTTTCAAAAAGTTTAAATTTAGAGTGTAAGTAACTTCTTGTCGTGATTGTTCTAATAGTTCACGTGCGCCCCAATATTCTACACTCACTCTAGATCCTGGCAAGTATTGAGAGATAGTTTGTTTAAAAAGATCAGCTTTACTGAAAACCTTGGGATGAATTTCGTTTCTATCGCCTGTGCTTGCATAGAAAAAATTAACGGATAAATTAGCGTGTACAGCTTGTTTAATAGCCTGTCTGAATTTGTCTAGATTCTTAATCAACTCTTGATTGTAATTTTTACTCAATTCGGATATTTCTTTTCTAAAATCAAAAATAGTCATAATAGTTGATATAACTTTATCAAATACTTGTTCACTAAATGAAGGTGTTTCTTTTGCCTGAATTAAATATAGTTCTATTGAGGGATTTCTTTGACTAATTTTTATGGTTGCTTTTTCATTATTATCCAATACCATAAAATCATCAATTATCCTATTTTCAATAAAAACAAAAAAACCATCTATTCCTCCATCATCTCCTTTTCCTGTTTTACCAGATAATAATTCATCATTTGATAGATCAAATTTTTTTAAAATCTGCTCAAATGTAAATAGTTCAAAAAAATCGCTTTTTGATAATGAAGTAGCAGTTAGATTTTTCTTTTGTTCTAGAGTATTTTCTAAAAACAAGATGTCATTAACAGCCATGTTAAGTAATCCTAAAGTTTTAAATGTCACAAGTTGTCAGATGATACTAACAAACAGATATAAATCATATTATACTGTTTTATAATTAAAAGTAGTTAAATTTATTACTTCACTACATTAACTTGTTGGCAGTATGTCAATGTGTAAAAGAGATTCACATAAATCCACATTTATTGTATAAAAATACATACAAAAATGCAGCTTACGTAAAAATCTTGTATAACATTGTTTCCCTCGTTCCCAGTCAGAGACTGGGAATGCTTACCAGGTTAAAATTATTCTAGAATGAAGATAAGAATTCTATCATTTCCAAACTCTGGTTGGGAATGCCTACCAAAATACTCCCAGATTTAAGGCTAAGAGTAGTTAAATGAATACAGTCACCTTAAACCTCGATCCAATTATTCGCCTTACAGATGATCAGTTTTACCAACTCTGTATGGCCAATAAAGATGTAAGCTTAGAACTAAATGCACAGGGAGAATTAATTATTGTGCCACCAGTAGGAGGAGAAAGCGGCCGTAGTGAAGCTGACTTAATTATCAAAGTAGGTAATTGGAATTACCAAACAAAACTAGGAATAGTATTTAGTTCCTCAACAATATTTCGACTTCCCAATGGTGCAAAACGTTCACCTGATGTTGCTTGGATAAAGTTAGAACGCTGGGAAGCATTAACAGAAGAAGAACGAGAAAAATTTCCCCCACTTACACCAGATTTTATCATTGAACTGAGATCAAAAACCGATAGATTGAAAACCCTGCAAGAAAAGATGCAGGAATATATAGAAAATGGTTTGCGTTTGGGTTGGTTAATTAACCCCCAAGATAAAGAAGTAGAAATTTATAGAATCGGAAAACCTGTAGAAATTGTCCAACTTCCTGCTGTACTTTCTGGAGAAGATGTATTACCAGGATTTGAATTACAAATTTGAACCCTATATTAAAGCCACCTGATTATTAGATAAATAAACAGGACGACACTTTTTCTCTTATGTGGTAATTAAATTTTAATTGTAAATGTGTTGGATTGCACTTCGTTTAACCCAACCTTTTATCTTAGAGGAAGTGGTAGACTAGATTATTATGTATTTGTTAGTTAAAATAGTTTTAGGAAAGCGCATAATATCACCAGAGAAATACGTAAAGCATGGTATATACTTTGACATTCCCCCAAGAGATGATTGACAGCATTCAGGAAAGGATAGAAGTCCTGGAAAAATGCTTAAATGATGCTAACCCGCACGATGAAAAAATGGCGGAGATGATTGAATTTGCTAATATTCAGGAAATATCTCTTATTCAACTTAAAGAGGAATTAGGAAAGTTAATTGAAAAGTTGATTAATAAAAGCAAACTATATCAGGTAATTTGTGAACAATCAACCAAGGGAGAATTACCTTTGTTACTATATGTAAAACATTATTTTATAATGAAAGAAAGTATAGATATAGAATTTATAGACTTTGATTTATACTTAATTACCAAAAATCAAGAAATCCTCAAAAAAATAACAATAAATATTGTAGAACAATTTAATCAATCTAAAATAGAAAATGTACAGATTGTAGATAAAGATTTTTATAAATTATTAATTATTAGGGAATCTTTAAAGCACTTACTACAATCACTTATCAAGGCTTGTTTAAAGACAAATCTGTTCACGGAACAAGAGATTAATGCTTTTAATTTGGGAGATATCACACCCCAAGAATCAGAAGCTATGCTGATTTCTTTAGCATCTACGGAAAAATGGGATTATGTGTATAGAAAACTGGCATAATCCTAAATTCATTAATAAAGAAGATGTATTAAATATACATAAAAAGCAGATTAACCTTTATGGTGGATTACATGGTATCCGAGATGAAGGTTTATTAGATTCTGCTATTTATCAACCTCAAGCAAGTTTTGGCGGAGAATTATTACATCCGACAATTTATGAACAAGCAGCAGCATATTTGTTTCACATTTGTAAAAATCATGCTTTTATAGATGGAAATAAACGCACTGCTTTTGATGTAATGGTGACGTTTTTGAACTTGAATGATTATGAATTAAATCTGACACCAGAGGAAGCATATCAATTAACAATGCAAGTTGCTGATGATAAAGTGAGTAAAGAAGAGTTAATTGAGATATTGAGAGATTGTATTATTGAACTGTTTTAAAATATTTGTTGAAATGTGGTGCGTTAGCGATAGCGTAACGCACCCTACCATTAAACCGTTACACCTTCCAATTCTTCATCACTTAACTCATATAATTGACGCAACTTTTCCAACCTATTACTATCAGCATTCCATAAACCGCGGCCATGGGCTTCTAACATTCTGCTGACAATATTTCTAAATGCTTCTGGGTTGGCTTGGCGTAATTTTTCCGCCATTTCTGGGTCTAAAGCATAGGTATCTGCGGCTTGGTCATAGACCCAATGATCTCGAAAATCAGCAGTACCACCCCAACCAATTAAAGCTGTCATGCGTTGGGAAATTTCAAATGCACCACCAGAACCTTGATTAGCCATTGCTGCGGCCCATTTGGGGTTTAATAATTTGGTGCGGTATTCCATTCGCAGTAAATCATCTAAATTGCGGGGTGTTGTATCTTTAGAGAAGCTTTCCACAAAGCTAGCTTGTACCTTTTTCCCGCTTTGCTGTTCTGCGGCTTTTTTCAATCCCCCAGTATTGGCATAATATTCCTGAATATCAGTTAAACCATATTCTACCGAATCTATTTCTTGAACAATGCGATCGCTTGTTTTTAACAAAGTCTGCAAAACTTCCGGTCTTGCTTGTCCTTTATCCTGTCTTCCGTAACTAAACACATTGCGGCTTTCCCAAGTCTTCCCTAATTCATCTCCAGAGTCCCAGTTACCGTCCACGACTCTATCATTGACCAAAGAACCAAAATCACCTGCTGGGTTAGAAAATAATCGCGCAGAAGCATTTTCCACACCTTGCGCTTTCAATGTCAACGCATGTTTGCGAATAAAGTTCTGTTCCTCTGGTTCATCAGCATCCGCAGCACGTTGAAATAAATCATCCAATAATTCGATAATATTCACAAAACTATCGCGGAAAATTCCTGATAAATTTCCTAACACATCAATGCGGGGATGTCCTACTTTATCCAGAGGTTTTAATTCATATCTCACAATTCTTCCTGTTCCCTCTTTTACTGGTTCAGCACCCACTAATTCCAATAAAATTCCCAAAGATTCACCCTTGGTTTTAATGGCATCTAAACCCCATAATAAAACTGCGACTGTTTCAGGATATTTGCCATGTTCTTGTAAATGTTGAGCAATGATTTTCTGTCCTATTTCTCTACCCCGTTCATAGGCAGCAGGAGAAGGCATTCGATAAGGATCTAAAGCGTGAATATTTCTACCAGTTGGTAACACACCTGCACCATCCCGTAACAAATCTCCACCAGGTGCAGGAGGAATATATTCACCATTTAAACCTCGTAAAAGATTAGTTAATTCATCAGTAGATTGATTGAGCAAATCTGTAATAAACTTTGCTTCTTCTTGCCTTTCTAGTTCTATTTTTTCACCAAAATACCCATTGAGATAACCTTGTAACTCTTCCTCATTTGGTGCTTCACCCAAAACATGCAAACCAGAAGAAAACAGGCGATTTTCTAACACCTGTAAATACTCATACAACTTCACCAAATAATCATCAAAAGCATGGGCACTAAACATCCTGATATTTTCTGGTGTAAAGGGAATACCTAACTTTTTCGCCTCTATAAATGGACAATCAACTTCTAAACCAGTATCCAGAATCTTTTTACAAATTCCTTCTTTTAAGACATAATTCTTTTGCGGATCTTCCCGATATTCAGCAATTAAATCCCGTAATGCTACCAATTCCTTATATAAACCAGCCCGACCATAGGGGGGAACATTATGAGAAATTAATACCCCATAACCACGGCGTTTAGCTAAAATCGATTCCGAAGGATTATTAGCAGCATATATGTATAAATTTGGTAAATCTCCTAACAAAATATCTGACCAAGAATAGCCTGTATTTCCTAAAGGGGAACCAGGCAACCATTCAACAGTACCGTGCATTCCGAAATGGACAACTGCATCTGCTTGAAATTCTTTTTGTAACCACTTATAAAATGCTGCATATTGGGGATGGGGTGTTAAATCGCGCTCAAACATTAACCGCATGGGGTCGCCTTGTAAACCCAATGGTGGTTGTACACCTATCCACACATTTCCTAACTGCACACCACCAATATGTAAATCATCTCCATAGGTTTTAATCCCACTACTGGTTAAAGATTTCCATTGTTTTTCAATGCGAGAAGTGCGGAGATATCCTAACCATTTTTCTAATTTACGAGCATTAACTGTATTGGCATCAATGGGAAAAGGTTTATTTTTTTCCCATGTTTCCATTTCTTCATCTGCTGCTTTTACTTGACGAATTAATTCTTCACCATCTTCAGGAATATCACCAACTTGATAACCCTGTGCTTTTAAAGCGTGAAGCAATTTAATTAAACTGCGGGGAACGTTTAATAATGCTGCTGTACCCACTGCACCGTAACCAGGGGGAAACCCATATAAAATAATGGCTATCTTTCTGGCAAAGGCAGGTTTTTGACGTAATGCCACCCAGTTTTTGATTCTGCCAATTAAACGCTGTACCCGTTCAGGAACTAAATAAATATTTTCTCCTACTAAACCACCAAGGGGAACAGTATCAATTGCACCATCTAATTCTGGTAGTGCATATAAAACTACACTTTGCAAACCTCCCACACCTTGACGTGTCCAAGAATAAATATCTTGAATTAGCAAAGGTGCAGCCACAATATAAGGTAAATTTTTGGCGCTAAGAATGCGTTTAGCAACTTCCACCTGTCGTCCTGCTTCCATGGAACCCGCAGGCCCACCCACCAGGGGAAACCCAATAGTAGAAACTATTGCATCAACTTTCACTGCTTCGGAGGACAGAGAAGGAGTTTCAATATTTCCTTGTTGACGTTGTTGTGTTTCATAGTCGGTGGTCATCCAGTCGCGGACAGCTACATGTCCTTCTACACCGTTGATGAAAATGGGTAAGGGAATTAAACCTGATGCTTCAAATTTGCTAATTAATTGGGGAATATAAGGTTGTTTAGTAATAACATGTTTACGATAAAGGAGAATACCAATGACAGGTAAATTCTTTCTGCCCTTTTCTTTTTTGTGATACCAATCTAAATATTGTTTTGGTGATGTAAAAAAGCCTGGGTAGTCTGGATGAAGTAACCCCATGTTGGGTGTTTCGATGGGTGGGGGAATTTCACCAACTCGTAAATCTAAATATTTTTCTGCTAATGTCCAAAATAGGGCAGCAACATTTTCTGTACCTCCAGCATTCCAGTAACCGTAGATAATTAACCAGTTGCGGAGGTCTTGAACTTTTTGAACGGGAACAAATTTGAGGAGTTTGGGACCGATTTTCAGAAAACTAATATAACCAGCAAGTTTATCTTCTTCTTTGCCATTGCTGAATTTATCGAGAATGAATTTAACTGGTTTTGGCATTCCTTTGGGTTTGTCACCAATAGCAAAGGCACCAATCTTAGTTAAACTCATCAATTCTAGTGCAGACTCAAAGACAAGACGAATGGGAATATTAGCGACACGTTCCCGTAACCATACCACTTGGTCATAATCAAAGAGTAAACTGCCAAAAAACACGTCTGCACCTTGGAGTGCGGCTTCTACCTCGCTGCGTTTAGTGTTAATATCGCGATCGCTAAACACCCGAATATCCAACTCCTGTACCCGTGAATTAGCCAAAAAAGCGGCTTTCCGGTACAAGTCAGCGTTAAACGATTCAAACCCAGCAATTAAGACGATGCGTTTCATGCTCTTCAGCTACGAAATCTTTCTTTACTTACATCTTAGACATCGTGACGGGTTTGTGGGGGAATATCTACCTAATTGATGCTGTTGAGTGGGAAGATAATGCAGGGTGTAAGGAAAAAAGAGTTAATGAGCATGTTGATAAGCAAAAACACTGTGAGGTAACACCCTCAATATCTCCTCTATCGTCGTCACCCCAGTTGTCACCTTTTGAATAGCAGACACACGAAAAGAAACAAAGTTAATTTCTTGGAGATAACGATGTAACTGAGTCATCGTTCCCTCATAAATTAACTCTCGTACCCGGTCATCCACATCCAATAACTCCACAATTGCTTCCCTACCCAAATAGCCAGAATTAAAACATTGAGGACAACCCTTACCTCGTCTCCAACCTGTAGTTGTGGTTGATGTTGCTTCTAAGCCCAGTTTGCGTAAATCAGCCGCATTAGGTGTATAAGGTTCTGCACAGTAGGGACATACCCGACGCACTAAACGCTGGGCCACAATACCCAACAGGGCATCACTAATTAAACCGGGGTCGGGGCCAATATCTTTTAACCGGGGAATTGTACCCACAGCATCGTTAGTATGCAAAGTAGTAAACACCAAATGTCCAGTTAAAGCCGCCCTAATTGCCGTTTCTGCCGTTTCTGCATCCCGAATTTCCCCCAACATAATCACATCTGGGTCTTGACGCAAAATTGCCCGTAAACCTGCCGCAAAGGTCATGCCTGCGGCTTCATTCACCTGGGTTTGGGTAATTCCTGGTAAAACATATTCTACCGGGTCTTCCACTGTGACGACATTAACTGACTCTGTGGCTACCTTTTGCAAACTTGTGTACAAAGTGCTGGTTTTACCGGAACCGGTGGGGCCGGTGAGAATAATCATCCCTTGGGGTTGACTTAACCATTTGGTATATGTTTGCAATGTGGCACCAGAAAAGCCCAGTTTATCCATATCTGTGAAGGGGTTACGCTGGGGTAGTAAACGAATCACGACCTTTTCACCACCAACACAAGGGAGGGTACTTACCCGCATGTCTAACCCTAAGTTGAGTGAGTCACCAGAGTTATATTTTTCCCCAATACGTCCATCTTGGGGACGACGACTTTCAGCTATATCTAAGTCAGACATCACCTTCAGGGCCACAACTACTCTGCGGCTGAGTTCCAGGGGTAAAGTAGTAATATTTCGCAATACACCATCGATGCGATAGCGCACCCTTAACCCATCGGGAATGGGTTCTAAGTGAATATCACTGGCACGGTTGCGTAAAGCACCACTAATGATGGTTTTGACTCGTTCAATTTGGTCTGAGGCTTTGGAAAGATAGAGTTCTGTGACTTCAGAAATGTTTTCTGGTTCTGATTCTTTGGTTAAGGGGTTAACTAAGGTATCATCATTGATTTTGCTGAGGTCGAGATTTTGGGTGAGATACCAGGTTTTATAGCTTTTTTCCGAAATCGAGATGATTTTGATATCGGTGTGGGTGCGATCGCTCAGTTTCTGAATTATATTTGGTGTGAGAGCCACTGGACTCCCTAAATAATAACAATTCCGCCACAATAATAGGGGAACAACAGGGGGAATATCTTGGACATGAGGAAATAATTTAAAAAAGCGGTTGCTCACTTCTGCATCTAAGGCAGCAAAGCAAACATTTTTATCTTCATTGACTATTAACCTTAAAGCCTCTTCACAGTTAATTTCCGATTGTTTTAGCCGTTGCCAAGGCGATTTAGTAATTGCATTAAACATAAGTATTTACAACAGAGAATGATATTTAATTAATCATCTAATTCAGGACAGTAATACTCCACAGCCATAGTATTCATAAGATCGGCATCAATATTGCGAGAAATTGCATCTAAATTAGCTGAATCTCTGCTTTGAATTACCCCACAAATTCCCCTAGCACGTTTAACTACATTCTCTGGAGATGATTCTGCCTGTGAGAGAGCACTACTAATCAAAGGCGAACCACCTAATCTTTTTTTTAAGAAAAATTTGTACTGTTGTAAAAATTGCTGATCTGTGGATGAAATTGTCGATTTGAGAACCGGATTTTTTTTAATACCACACAGTTTGGTCAGATTGATAACTTGCCCATCACTTCTTTGCATATAACAAAGAAAATCTCTGGCTGCATTTGCTGTTGAATTACCAGATTCAGATAAAGCTGCTTGGGGCAAAGATAAAATTATTAATGAACATGGCAAAATTGACATGCCAAATTTAACGATGCTTTTGTGCATGACTATTCTCAATTGTCTAAACTTTATATTCATCTGCCAATTATTTGTAGAGATATTCCCCTAGAACATCTCTACAAAACTGAATTAACCTATTCTCACAGAGAACGATTAAGCATTTCTTCCTGTCCAAGGTCCCCAAATAGCTACAGTAATTCCTGGGGTTTGGATATTGACAAACATAGTTTTGCCATCAGGAGAGAAACAAACACCAGCAAATTCACTGCCATTGATAGCGTTGGTTGCAAACCGGTAAATTTCACCTCTTTTGTTCACCCCATGTACATATTCTGTACCGCTACCATCTTCACAAATGAAGAGATGACCAAATGGTGCCACAGTAATATTATCAGGAGCATTTAATTCATTAGAATTTATAGATTCAACAACCAAGGTAAGAGTATTATTGTCAGGGTTATAAGCAAATACCTGGCCCTGTCCTATATTACCACCATTAGTACAGGTAAAATAAACTAAACCATTGCCATACCAACAACCTTCTCCACGACTAAAGATAGCTGCACCTTTATCTTGTCCCTGTTTCCGTACAGAAAGATTAAAATCATTGTTAACAGGGTCAACCGTATCTATGTTTACCCAACTAACAGGTAAAGGTTTATTTTTGTATTGCAGAAAATTATTGCGAGTATTAACTTTAGGCATTCCTTCAATGACTAAAGCCTCTAGCACTCCACCACTTTGGAGATTATCTTTCTGATTAGGACGGAAACGATAGAAGCAACTATTTCCTTCATCTTCTGTTTGATAAACCCAACCAGTTTTCGGGTCTACTGCAATCGCTTCGTGGTTGAATCGTCCCATAGCTACCAGAGGAATAGGGTCAGCAACTAGCACATCTTCAGTTGCTGGTACTTCAAAGTTATAGCCGTGTTTCTTAGTAGCTAGATTATTAGGATTATTAGGAGTAGGAATAGTTAAAGTTTCTTCACAACTTACCCAAGAACCCCAAGGAGTTGGGCCACCAGCACAGTTACGAACAGTTCCCGCTAAAGAAGCAAAATGTTTTTCTATTCGACGATTTGGCCCCACAACCAGAGTTGTTGTCCCTCCGGCAGTGCGGTCATATTGCTTAGATGCAATTACCCCGTTAGCTGTGAAACCCAGTTCATGATTTCTGACGATAATAGTCCTATTGTTTTCACCTGGGAAAGCCGCCATACCATCATGCAATCCAGGTACAGGCGTATTATCACTCATCATTTGCCCTGTATAGGAGATAGCTGTGTAGTTAAAACCTGGGGGAAGTTCCAGTAAAGGAGTTCTACCTAAATCAATTCCTCCCAGCACAACACCCATGAGTTCATCCGCATTTTCAGGCAGTTTGGCTGCTAAAGGGCCATATCCAGTCCCACGCACACGTTGACCATTGGCAACTTTGGCATAGAAGGCTTCCAAAGGAGAAAGCATGGTTACGCCAACAGCACTAGCACCAGCTAATGAGAAGAATTTACGTCTTGATAAGTTCATTGTTGGTAAATGGTGATTATGTTGGAACTAGAATAATTCCATCAGTAACATTAAGTATTTTTGTCTAAAGACTAAATAAGATCCGGTTAAGATTTAGAAAATAATTGAAAATTCAGGGTGTAAGTAAAAACCAATACTAATACTTTTGATAGAGGCAGGACAGAAGGTCATAAAAATAATTCCTCAAAATAAAAAAGCTGCGATCGCAGCCAAGAGATAGGATAGGCTGTATTACCTACTCCTATAGATTTTATAAAATTTGTTGTGAATTCAACTATTCTGAGAAAGCTGAAGCCGGGGGTAAGTTGACATCCTTAGCTAAACCCATAGTCTTTAACAGTCCAATTACCCACCAAGTTAAATCAATTTCCCACCAACGCCAACCGCATTTTGCCACATGAGGATAGGCATGGTGATTGTTATGCCAACCCTCACCATAGGTAAGAATAGCTGCCCACCAAAGGTTGCGGGAATTATCATTACTGTCAAAGGTGCGATATCCCCACATATGGGTAACAGAATTAATTAGCCAAGTTGTGTGCCAGAGAACCACGGCTCTCACAAATACACCATAGATGATATATGGCCAACCACCCATAAAATAGAGCAGTATGGCTACGGGAATTTGCAAAACTAAGAAATAGCGATTTAGCCAGCAATAAAATGGGTCTCGCGCTAAATCAGGGGCATATTTTTGATAATAATCGTAGTCGAAAAACTCAGATTTGGGATAAAAAATCCACAGCATATGACTCCACCAAAAACCCCGTTGAGCAGAATAGGGGTCTTTATCTTCGTGTTCGGTGTAGGCATGATGTAAACGATGGCCAGCGACCCAGAAAATCGGCCCTCCCTGAATGGATAATGCACCAAGAATAGCGATCGCATATTCTAACCATTTAGGGACTTTAAAGCTGCGATGGCTCAACAGTCGATGGTAGCCTAAACACACACCAATGCTACCAAATAACCAGTGGAGAAATATAGTTACACCTAATGCACCCCAAGAAAAAAACCAAGGGGCCAACATTGCTAATCCATGAATTACCCCGAAAAATGCTACTGCTGTCCAGTTGAGATGGAGTGGTTCCGGTTTCCCTGGTGAATTGGAGATGAAATTGGTCATGAGATTTGGAATTTGAGATTGTAGATTTGAGATTTTGAATTGTAGGTTACTTGGTTTCAAATTGATTTAGAAAAATCAGTCAAGCTACGACTAGGAAGATAGGCATCAAATATAGAGGCTATGTTCCTAATCAGTAATCTTCCCGCAGGTGTAACCTCAATCTTATCGGTAGATAGCTTCACTAACCCATCCGTCTCTAGATGTTGTAATTGTAATTTTGCTTGTTGAAAATACTCCGCAAACTTGAAATCTAAATGTAAGTGATATTTTTTCTCTATTTCCTCTGGTGAAAGTTGGAACTGGCACATCAATTCCATAATAATTGTCCGCCGGATAATGTCATCTTGGTGGAGTTTTACTCCTTTTTCAATTGGTAATTCTCCATGATCTACTTTTTGATAATAACGCTTTAATTGTTTCTGGTTTTGAGTGTAGACATCTTGCAGCATACTAATGGATGTCATACCAAAACCAAACAAATCTGATTCTGGTTTAGTGGTATATCCTTGAAAATTGCGATGTAGTTGGCCATTTTGTTGAGCGATCGCTAATTCGTCGTTGGGTTTGGCAAAATGATCCATGCCAATAAAGACATAACCATTAGCTGTCAATTCCTCAATGGTCATCCGCATGATATCTAGTTTTTCCCCTGGTGATGGTAATGCTGCTTGAGGAAGTAAACGCTGAACAGGCTTTAACCAAGGTACATAGGCAAAGTTGAAAACCGCAATGCGGTCAGGATTCAATTTAATAGTCTTGCGAACAGTATCTTTAAAAGTTTCCAAATTTTGATATGGCAAACCATAAATCAGGTCAACATTAACGCTAGTAAATCCAGCTTCCCGCACCCAATCCATGACTTGAAATAACATGGATTCTGGTTGAATGCGATTTACTGCTTGTTGTACTTGATAGTTAAAATCCTGAATCCCAAAACTAATGCGATTAAAGCCTAATTGCTTGAGGAAAAATAGGTAGTTTCGGTCAAGGGAGCGCGGATTAACTTCGATGGAAATTTCCCCATTATCATCAAAGCGAAAATGGTCAGTTAATGCTCTCCACAAAGTCTCAACTTGACTGAGAGATAAATAGTTAGGAGTACCTCCACCCCAATGTAACTGTTGTACAGTGCGATCGCTATCAATCAACGACCCCACCTGATGAATATTGCGAATCAGATAGTTGAGATATGGTTCTGCTAAGACCTTGTGTGGTGTAATTACAGTATTGCAACAGCAAAAATAGCAAGGGCTATCACAAAAGGGAATGTGGCAATAGACTGATAGAGGGGTATTTTTCTCATTGCCAACAGCGATCGCATTTGTAAAATCTACATGGCTAAAATTTTCTGTTAACTCTGTAGCTGGGGGATAGCTAGTATAACGGGGTAAAGGCTGATCATATTTCTTGAGTAAATCAGCATCAAATTTAACTGTTTGTGATAAAACTTTCATGTGCCCATCGCATCAAAAATACACATCAAATTCTGATTCAACCTATGATTAGTAATTGATAATTGATGGCTAAATTTCAACTTATTTTTCTCACCAATTACCAATTACCAAAACAACTGAACTCACTATTTTTCCACTAAATGCTGTATTCTGCCGCTATCAAACCACTGGCCCAATCTTGAGGCTGAAGGAAAAACTTAGTTAATTGGGCTTCTGGTGAATCTGCCTCTGGTTCATACCCATATTCCCACCGGGTTAAAGGTGGCAGAGACATTAAAATAGATTCCGCCCTACCATTGGTTTGTAAACCGAATACCGTACCGCGATCGTATACCAAATTAAACTCTACATAACGACCCCGACGGTAGAGTTGGAATTGACGCTGACCTTCCCCATATGCCATTTTTTGTCTTAATTGGGCAATGGGTAAATAAGCAGGTAAAAATGCTTTGCCACAAGATTGAACAAAAGCAAATAAATCTTCCCAATTCCGAGTGACTGTCCCCACTTTTTCACTATAAAGTGCTGCCGGACTATCAGACTGAGAACCTACATACAACTTGCCACTGGCATCTTGATAATCAAAGAAAATACCACCAATTCCCCGTTGTTCTTGGCGATGTCTTAAATAGAAATACTCATCACACCAAGGTTTAAAAGTGGCATAGTATTCAGGATGATGTTGGTCACAGGCAGACTTAAAAGTTTGGTGAAAATGAATAGCATCTTCTGTAAAGGGATAATAAGGCGTTAAATCAGCCCCACCACCAAACCACCACACAGGCCCAGCTTCAAAATAACGATAGTTTAAATGCACCGTTGGGACATAGGGATTGCGAGGATGCAGCACCATGGAAGTACCAGTAGCAAAAAAGCCTTGTCCCGCAGCTTCTGGGCGTTGACTCAAAATCGAAGGTGGTAGACTATCTCCCCAAACTTCAGAAAAATTTACCCCACCTTGCTCAAATACTCGACCCTCCCGAATCACACGGGTACGTCCTTCTCCACCTTCTCGACGTTGCCAGCAGTCTTGACGAAAACGGGCCTCTCCATCCAGTTCTTCCAGGGCGGCGCAAATTTCATCCTGTATATTCAGCATAAACTGCTTGGCCCGTTGGCGTGAATCTACAGGTGGGTTATTAGCTGAATTAACCAATGTATCTAGATTTGTGGATTCCCGCAGATGATTCTTTGAGTAAGCTCCCATGCCGCAATTCCTTTCAACTGTTTAAGAGTTTAACATCGATTAATCACTTTATAGTTATTAAGCCAATAAAAAATGTTTTTTTTCAAAACTTAATAAAATTCCAGCGCCGATTTTGCCAATCTTAATGCCTAAAACCCTTGCCCAAGTTGATTTTCGCCATTGTATATAAATGCTAACAATCCGTCTTAGCAAAACTTTCAACTCCAGGGACTAGCCAAATGATGACTCTTATCATAACTTGTTAGTTATCTAAGTATTTAGCTAATTAACGGAGCAACCATGGTTAGTAGCATCCCCCAATCAGCCCCCAAAGCACCGAAAGAGGGAATTAAGCAGCCCAGTCAAGAAACTATTCTCACCCCTCGGTTTTACACCACAGACTTTGACACCGCTGCCAGCTTGGATCTTTCCGCCCAAGAAAACGAGTTACAAGCCATGGTGGCAGAAATGCGGGCAGACTATAACCGTAACCACTTTGTGCGAGATGAAGAATTTGCCAAATCTTGGGAACATATTGAAGGTAAAGCCCGCCGTGGTTTTATTGAATATTTAGAACGCTCTTGTATCTCTGAATTTTCTGGATTTCTGCTGTTTAAAGAACTATCTCGCCAACTCAAAAAACGCAATCCATTATTATCAGAACTATTTCACCTCATGGCCAGAGATGAAGCCCGCCATGCTGGATTTCTGAATAAAGCCATGGGTGATTTTAAACTATCCCTAGATTTAGCTGATATTACCAAAACCCGTACTTATACATTTTTCCCCATTGAATGGGTAATTTACACCGTTTATTTATCAGAAAAGATTGGCTATTGGCGCTACATTTTGATTTATCACCATTTACAAAAACACCCAGAAAATCAGTTTTATCCAATTTTCCGCTACTTTGAAAGTTGGTGTCAGGATGAAAACCGCCATGGTGATATCTTCAAAGCTTTACTACGTTCCCAACCAAAAATGTGGAACAACTGGAAAGCAAGACTTTGGAGCAGATTTTTCCTCCTCTCAGTCTTTGCTACCCACACCTTGACAGTGCATGAACGGGCAAGTTTTTATCATTCATTGGGAATTGACCCCACAGACTTTGACAGTCAAGTAGTTATCAATACCAATGACACCGCAGGTAGAGCATTTCCAGTTATGCTCAATACCCAACATCCCCAATTTTTCCCTCTTCTGCATAGCTGCTCAAATTACAACTTAAAAATATCCGCTATTGAGCGCAGTTCTCAACCTAAGTTCTTGAAACTGATGCGTAAAATTCCCTTGATCACTGCCATAGTTGTCAATTTGCTGCGGATATTCTTCATCAAACCAGTTAATACAGAAGCCTTGAAAGGCACAGTTCGTTAATCATCAACATCTCTTAAAAACCCCTAAACTGTGCGCTTTTCTCTGCCCTCTATCAAAAAATATCTTGATACCGCAAGTTTAGTGAATCAATCACCATAAAACCTGTTCAAAAAATCCATTTAGGGTGTAGACAATACACCCTAAAAATTTTGCATAATTGAAATTTTGTTCGCCATCAAAAAGGCAAAAATTGCAGTAAAACAGAACCAATACTACCCACAAAATCAAAAAAGCTGGGACTACCAGTGCTGACCTTTTCAGTATAAGGAGTTTGTAGTTCCTTCACAAAAGCTTGGGCTGTATTCAAACCATCGGGATTATTTTGAGATGCAAACAATTTTTCTGCTTCTTGAGCATCTGCTAAAGCCTTTTGTCTATCTAACTTTTGGTATCTGGCCACACCACGGGACAAATAGGCACCAGCATAGTCAGGCTTGAGAGCGATCGCTTGACTAAAATAATCAATAGCTGCTTGTAAGTTGCCTTTTTCTGCCTCCGCTACACCCCAAGCATAAAAATCCTCTGGTTTAGCAATTTGCGAAGGTATGCCCAAAGCACCTTGAAAGTTCACACCATTGAGACTGGCACCTTGCAACTCTGCATTCATTAAATAAGTATTTCTTAAATCCGCACCAGTCAAATTCGCACCACTCAGTTTTGCTTCACTTAAGTTCACCCCAAACAAACTAGCACCACTCAAGTTAGCACCACGCAAATCCGCACCAGTCAAATTCGCACGACTGAGATTGGCACCACTTAAATTGGCACCGCTTAAATTGGCACCAGATAAATCAGCCATGACCAAACCAGCATTGCTGAGGTCACAATTTTCACATTGTTTTGTGGCTAATAACTGTCTTATGTGTTCATAATTAGCTGCTTGTACCGCACTAGGTAAAGAGATTAAGAATAGAAAAGCCGCTGTAGGGATAATTTTGTTGTTCATAACTACCAAGAAACTCAGAGTAAGCAAACCCGTTGGTATTACGTTAAGATAATATGCTCAATTGTCACAAATTGCCCTCCGTATTCCTCTCCCTGTCTTCCTCCACAAAAATAGGGGTCTAGCACTATGCTCAACCCCATCACTCAATGTCTTGAAAACTATATTTTGCCATCAACAGGTTAGTACCATCCAATTCACTCAATCAAACCTGTTACCTGTTAATACCTTAATAATACTTTTGCCGCTGACGGAAATTAGCTACAGACTCCACTATCCCTAAACCAATAAAATTAGTTAGCATCGCTGAACGACCATAACTCATCCAAGGTAAAGGAATTCCCGCGACAGGTGCTAAACCAACTGTCATCCCCACATTCACAATCAGTTGAAACACAATCATCGATAACATACCAATAGCCAACAGAGAACCAAAGTTATCCTTGGCAGTTTGAGCAACATGGAGGAGACGCAGACAAATCCAGCAGAAAACAAATAGAACCACTAAACAACCAATAAAACCAAATTCTTCACCCACTGCCGAAAAGATAAAATCCGTATGCTGTTCAGGGACGAAATTCAGTTGAGTCATTGGCCCCTTAAATAAGCCCCAACCCCAAATTTCCCCAGCACCAATAGCAATACGAGATTGAATAAGGTGATAACCAGCCCCTAGAGGGTCATGGTCTGGGTTCATAAATACACTCAAACGGTCTTTTTGGTATTCCTTCAACACATGGTTCCACAGAAAAATTCCTAATTCCCCACCCAAGAGATTGAGAAACAAGGAACCAATGGCACTGATACCATATTTTCGCCAGGGTAGAGTTAACCAACCCAGAACCCCCATCGTCAAGGCCCACAATAATCCCAATGGTGTCAAAAATATATCTTTGAACAAAACTATCGGTGTGGATAGTGGCCAAGCAAAACTAAATAAAATTGCCGCTAGTATGGGTGACACTAAAAGTATGAGCCAACCAGGATTAGCATTAGCCCAATAGAGCATTCCTAAAACGATCGCTCCAAATACTAGGGAAGTAGCCAAATCTGGCTGTAAAAATACTAATCCCCACGGTATAGCTGTAATCGCTAGGGCACGGAACACATTTTCGATTTTGGCAGCTGTGGTTTTATGTAACACTGCCGCGATGGTGATAATGATGCCAACTTTGGCAAATTCCGAGGGTTGGACATTAAAGCCGGCCACACTAATCCATCTTTGGGCACCCTTAGCACTAGTACCAGCCACCATCACAGCAATCAAACTCACAGTGGTCATCCCATAGGTGAACCAGTGCCACTGTAAAAGATTTTCATAACGGAAACGAGCCAAAAACAAGGCAATAACTGCCCCAATGCCTGCAATTAACCAATGCCACCACCAATCTGTCACCGGCTGTTTGAGTTCTGTACTCAAAATCATTAAGCCACCAAAGATGCTGACGGCCACAGGTAGGCAAAATAGTAACAAATCAATATTTTGCCAGGGCTTCACCCAATATTGCCAGCGAAATTTCGGGAGCGAACGTTTTAATAACATTGTGCGAAAGAGACTTGAGCTTTGCGATATCCAGTGCTGTATCCCAGGTTCAGACCCAGGAAACAGACAATCATTAATATTTCTTATGGTTTGTGCTTAGGTCAAAGCCGCCACAGATACTTTTCCTGCCAGAGAAAGAGCGATCGCTTTGAGGGCTTTGGCAGAAGCTGAATCTGGCTCTGCTACGACTATAGGTACACCACTATCACCACCAACACGTGTAGAAATCTCCAGTGGTACACATCCTAACAATGGCACGCCCAATTCTGCTGCTGTTTTTGAACCACCACCAGAACCAAAAATGTCATATTGCTTATCTGGTTGGTCAGGAGGAATAAAATAGCTCATATTTTCCACAATTCCCAGCACTGGGACATTCATCTGCTGGAACATCCGCAAACCCTTGCGAGAGTCCAACAGTGCCACAGTTTGTGGTGTAGTGACAATTACTGCCCCGGCCATGGGCACAGCTTGAGTTAAAGTTAATTGAGCATCCCCAGTTCCTGGGGGCATATCCACAATCAAGTAGTCCAATTCGCCCCATTCAACTTGATAGAGAAATTGGCGAATTACCCCATTCAACATTGGCCCCCGCCAAATCACAGGCTGGTCTCTGTCAATTAAAAATCCCATGGAAACCAGCTTCACACCATGATTAAAAGCAGGTTCGAGAATGTCACCTTTCTCTGTGCTGCGAACAGCAATTTCCACATCTGATAAACCCAACATTGTCGGGTCATTGGGCCCATAAATATCCGCATCTAATAAACCAACTTTGGCCCCTGTTTGTGCTAGAGCAACAGCCACATTCACTGCTACAGTGCTTTTACCAACACCACCTTTGCCACTAGACACCGCGATAATATTTTTCACCCCTGTCACACCAGTGCGGTCTGGTAAATCTTTTTGTTGGGGTGTTTCTGCTGTGACTTCCACGCTGACATCAGTTACGCCAGGCAGCTTTTTCACAGCTTTTTGACAGTCTTCAACAATAAATTCTCTTAAAGGACAGGCGGGAGTAGTCAACACCAAAGTAAAGCTAACCTTACCACCGTCAATTTTGACATTGCGAATCATATTCAGTTCTACCAGACTTTTACGCAGTTCTGGGTCTTGAACTGGTCGCAATACTTCTAGGACTGACTGGGAATCTAGGACATCATACATAGCGTGTTTACCGTTACCGCCTTTAAAAAATTTAAAAAATTTTAATTCACACCTACTTGAATCTTAACTTTCTTGGGGACGTAGAGATAGAGATGCACAAGCAGGGGGCGGCAGGGAGGATATATACTTTCACCTGTCACCTGTTTCCTGTCATCTAGCTTCTCCCCTAAAAATCAAAACAACTATCGTTGAGGGATTTTTTCTTGCCTGGAGATAGGGCTGCCTTTTCTGTTGCTTCCACTAGGGAACGTGCGACTTTATCTACATAGGGACGAGATAAAGACCAAATCAAAGGTGATAACCAGCCACGTAAGGTCACAGAATAGGAAAGGTAAGTTCCGCAAACTGTGGACTCAACTTGATAAATCACTCTCTCCTCTATGCCGGGAATTGCTAAGACGCGGATACTTAGCATTTGTTTAGGATTGACTCGCTCGACAAAAATGCGAATGGGAATAGGCCAAAAGCGTGTCATTGCCTGAAAAATCAATCCTGGTTTCGGTACTAGCCCATAGGGGACATTGGTACTTTTAAGCATGGGATGCCAAGAAACATCTGTTAGGTCAACGACTTTTTGCCATAATTCATCGACAGAAGCAGAACTAATTTCTCGATAGGTTCGCACTAGAGAGGCACAAAACCGGCGTTTCTGACGCTGAATAAATTTAGATAAGCAACCTTGCACTTTCGTGATCCTGCATTATCAAGCTGATGAATACCGGAAATTTCCGGTTACAAAAGTTAATTTGCGATTAATTCAATTTGTCTGCTGGGGAAAATGGGGAAATACTTCCTTGAATGGGAAGTATTGACAATAAATAACGGTTTGTAAACTAATAGCTATTGTGACTCCCCATCTTCTAGACTAAGTAACTGAATTCTGGTACGACTACCAGAATATTTTGAGCCAGAATTTCAAAAAAAACTTGGTTAATATACAAGCCTATACGCATTTGAGGGACAATAGCTCTAGTCATGCCCATCGATGTGTAAATGCTCGACCAGTAAAAGAAAAGCAATTTTGGCAAATTGAGCAAGATTTTTGGCTCTGATTGCCGAAAAATTTAGTAACTCAAAAATTTGTCGCTTTTGGGCAATTGTAACTTTAGGTTCGGGAATCTATGTTGATCAACGCGCAAACCCCCACTCTCACAACAGAATCCTCTAAGTCTCTGCCAGCACCAGATGCTCAGGCTAGGGTGAGCCAATTTATGAAAAAGCTGCAAGAGGAAATCACTCAAGCTTTAGAGACTTTAGATGGTGTTGGTAAGTTTCAAGAAGATAGTTGGGAACGTCCAGAAGGTGGTGGTGGGCGATCGCGTATTTTGCGAGAAGGGGCTATTTTTGAACAAGCAGGTGTAAACTTTTCTGAAGTTTGGGGTTCTCATCTCCCTCCTTCCATTCTCGCTCAACGTCCAGAAGCCGCAGGTCATGGTTTTTATGCCACTGGTACTTCTTTGGTATTACATCCCCGCAATCCCTATGTGCCCACTGTCCACCTCAATTATCGCTATTTTGAAGCCGGCCCAGTGTGGTGGTTTGGTGGCGGAGCCGATTTAACACCTTACTATCCCTTTGCTGAGGATGCTGCCCATTTTCACAGCACTCTCAAGCAAGCTTGTGACCAACATTATCCTGAATATTACCCAGTATTTAAGCGTTGGTGTGATGAATACTTCTATTTGAAGCATCGCGGTGAAACTAGAGGCATTGGTGGCTTGTTCTTTGACTACCAAGATGGTCAAGGTACTTTGTACCGTGGACCCGATCCTCAAGGTCCTGCTGCGGTTTACAGTAACCAACTCAAACCCATACCACAGCGGAGTTGGGAAGATTTATTTGCCTTTATTCAAGATAGTGGCAAGGCCTTCTTACCAGCTTATACACCGATTGTCGAACGGCGACATGGTATGGAGTATGGCGATCGCGAAAGAAATTTCCAACTTTATCGTCGCGGCAGATATGTGGAATTTAACTTGGTTTATGACCGGGGTACAATTTTTGGTCTGCAAACCAATGGCCGGACAGAATCCATTCTTATGTCCCTTCCTCCCCTAGTACGTTGGGAATATGGCTATCAACCAGAACCCAATTCCCCAGAAGCAGAATTATATGACACCTTCCTCAAGCCTCAAGATTGGATTAACTGGAAACATGCCTAATTCTGAGTTGTGAGTATTGACGCTAACAGGTGTGCCGAGTTCATCAATTTGGAATTGAAATTAGGCGATTTTGTATTGATGACTCTGCACATCAGTCAATAATTCCCAGTTATTGCCTACTCCTTTACTTCATTGGCTAATTCAGTATGCGCTGAGTGAGTTAAACTACTACATGTATCCACTTTGCCAACATAGTGGTACTTATCATAGCGACTTTGTAAATTTACAAATCTGTGCTATACCATTTTTGAACAAGTGAGCCAAGTAACTTGTACTCTGGTAAAAATGACTAAATTCAATCTCACTACCAGTTGACATTAGAGCAGTTGATTCTGACTCACCGCTGACATTCAATATCAACCAGTAGTTTATCTTCAGGGTAATCTTCAAGGGAGGTACTGTGATTAATATAGACCAAAAAACCCATACCACCGAAGACGGCACGACTGTGATTGTTTTAACACCTTCGGGTCGTCTAGATATCACTACTGCATGGCAATTTCGCCTGAAATTACAGGAATGTATTTCTAAACTCAGTCGTCATGTAGTTGTCAATTTAGCTCAAGTTAACTTTATTGATAGTTCTGGTTTAACTTCTTTGGTAGCCGGAATGCGTGATGCTGATAGAGTCAAAGGTAGTTTCCGTATTTGTAATGTTCACCCAGAAGCCAAGTTGGTTTTTGAAGTGACAATGATGGATACGGTATTTGAAATTTTTGAAACTGAAGCAGAAGCTTTAAACATTCAATCCAGTACCACCACTAGTTAATCAAAATTTTGGCTGAGAAATTAAGCCTAAATTATAGACAAATACTCAATATTCTAGCCTTTTGGTGTAGCGATAAGGGCCGGTCACTGCTCCCCAAGTGGCTTTTCCGGTCTCTGAATCAATTCCTTTGTCGTAGCTAAGGAATTGGTTTGCTGTCACCTCAAATCCTAAAGACACCTGTATAGTATTACCAAGATAAGTAAAGCGGCAAAGGCTACCTGTGGGTTGGGACGCAACGAATTTATATTCTTTTGGGGTAACTGTGCTTTGAGTCACTGAAAGTATACAGCCTGGTAGCAAATCTAAAGCATCAGGGGATAAATGATGAAGTAAAGCAGGGTTGCTTCCTGCACCTCTGAGAGCATCTGGATTTTTCGGCATGTAATACTGGACTTGCAGAGAATTGTCACCATGAGGTGAGACCCTTAACCGCATAATCCTCTGTCGGTAAGGCTGGTCAAGTTTGACAATGTTGGCTTGCTCTGCAAACAGAGTAATACTATCTTCCAGAAATAGAGGGACTATTCTTTGCCACAAACGTAAATGGACGTACCAAATTGGTTCGGCTATGGCCTGTTCTCGATTGTCGAATTCCCCAGCCAGATAGTGACCTAAAGTGATTAGCTGTGGTGACAAACTCATAAATGTAGTAAATTCTCGAACAGCCTTTATTATGACACGTAATTTTTCCAGAAATTTTTTGAACCAACGCCGATGAATCTATAACTTGGCAAAGTAGCATTTAAACTAGAGAATAAGAATACGTCGCCCTTAAGATTTTCCTTGTGAATAACGTCCGTACTGTTTCTGATACAAAGCGAACTTTCTACAGCCTTCATACCCGTCCAATCAATACGATTTACCGTCGGGTGGTAGAAGAGTTGATGGTGGAAATGCATCTGCTGTCAGTCAATGCTGATTTTAGCTACAATTCCATTTATGCCTTGGGCGTTGTCACTACTTTTGATCGCTTCATGCAAGGCTATCAACCAGAACAGGATCAAGAATCAATTTTTAATGCACTTTGTCAAGCAGTGGAAGCAGACCCACACCGCTATCGACAGGATGCTTTAAGGTTGCAAGGTGTGGCTCAAAGTTTACCAGGGAAAGATTTAATTGCTTGGTTGAGTCAAGCTACACCGTTAGATCGAGATGGTGATTTGCAAGCGCAACTGCAAACGATCGCTCAAAATGGCAATTTTAAATATAGTCGCCTCTTGGCGATAGGATTATTCTCTTTATTAGAATCTGCTGATTCTGAATTTGTCAAGGATGACAAACAACGAACAGAAGCACTCAAAGCGATCGCTAATGGTTTACATCTGCCTGAGGAAAAAATCATCAAGGATTTAGATTTATATCGCTCAAATCTGGACAAAATGGCTCAAGCTCTCATTGTCATGGCAGACATGCTAGTTGCTGATCGCAAAAAACGAGAGCAGCGTCAACAACAATCCAGTGCTGCCGTTGCTCCTCCCTCTACTCAGGAATAATTCATCACCAATTTTAGATTTGAGATTTGTATCCACCACAAATAGTGAAGCATAAACCAACAATTTCCACATCTAAAATTGGCTTTCAAGAGTCAAAAACTAGAGTTTTACTAACTTGATGTTGATGACTCTTGAGCACATCTCATGACTTTATAGCAGGTGACAGGTGACAGGTGACAGTGCTAAAAGCCTTTCAGTGTTCAGGTTTTAGTTGTGGTTCATGTCATAACCATCTTGTCTACGGCTATAAGTTATGATTTAGGTTGCTTTAAACACCCAAAAGTTTGTAAATGAGATTGTTAATTACTGTGAGTGCGAACGCACCTAAAATAGCACTCCAAAGACCATAACGTAAGCGAAATCCTTCTACTAACCAAGCCGCAAGGCTGAAGCAAACCACAGCAATCAAGAATGTAAAGATACCAGATAATAAGTCAAAGGTGACTAAATTTGGTACGGCAAACACTAACTTGAGAATTGGCTTCACTACTGTGGTAATAATACCCAAAACTGCTGCGGAAATAATGACTTTACCAGGAGTATCTATTTCTACTCCTAGTGGTAATTTACTAATCAGCCACAAGCTAATAGCAGTGACTAACCAAACAATTAATAATGTTGTCAGATTCATTGCCACAACCCCTGAAACGTGAATGGCGATTAGAGAGATAATTTGATGATAGTGAGGAAATTTTTGACTTTTGCACCTATTATCAATAACCTACCACTAGTTTTTTGGGTGCAGAAAATTTATTTCATATATCTTTATTTTTAAGATTTGTTGTCAAATTGAAATGATAGAAATTATAGCAATGACTAAATAAAATAATAAATAAACAAATTCTAAAATACTGAAAAATTCCCCCTGCTTCACCTATGAAAGAGAAAGAAGGGGGAGTATAGATGTTGATTTTGAAAAATACAATTCACCTTTGGGGATTGGAATTGGTACCTTGGGGATTTACAGGTGGTTGCGGAACACCAGAGTTAGGAACTGTCAAAGAACTACCAGGTGGTGGGGGTACTTGAGGAATACCAGAATTAGGAATTACTGGAACAGTTCCACTGGGACTAACTCCACTGCCAGATGGAGGAAAATTATTCAAATCACCAGGAATTCCTGGATTAACGTTACCTTGGGGATTGGTACCAGGAATGGTATTAGGAATAGGAACTACCGGATTATTAGGGAAGTTGGGTATGCCAGTTAATGGTTGACCAGCCCCTGGGATAATTCCTAAAGAAACCCGATTTCCTCCTACTTTCCGCAGCAAATCTAAGGTAGTAATTACATCATTATAAGTAGCTGTACGTGAAGCATTCAGAACCAAAACACCATTAGGATTTGCTTGTACATACTGTCTTAACCTGACTTCTAATTCTTCTGGTCTAACAGGTTCTTTTTCGATGTAAGTTTGACCTATGGCATCAATGGTAACTGGTAAAATGTTATTTTTACTTTCCGCACTAGCAGCAGAAGTTGTACCTGTACTCGCTTTAGGTAAGTCAACATTGATGGCTTGTTGACGAGTAAATTGGAGTGCTGCAAGTAAGAAAAATGTGAGAATACAAAAGACAACATCAATTAAAGGAATGATTTGAATTTGTACTTCTTCAACTGGGGTATGTAGGTTAACTTTCATCTTCTGGTTGTGTAGCAGAATTAGTAGTTACATTAGTCAAAGTATCTTCTGGGGGGAGTGTGGCTACGTTATCTTCTAAAGATGTTTCGTTATGATCCAAGTATTTGTTTTTATTCCGCTTCCGAGGACGAGTGAAACTTTCCTTTGCTGCTTCTTGTTCTAAAATTGAGGAGATTTTGCTCATGTCTGGAGGAGACTGACGATAGAGCAATTCCATATCATTTCCTGCTTTGTTAAAAACTTTAACTTGGTTGACAACAAAGCCTTGAAATAACCGATAGAATGCCAAACTGACAATTGCAACTATTAACCCTGCGGCGGTACTAATTAAAGCTTCCCCAATACCTGTTGTTACCCCAGCCGCAGCCTCTGTGCCTAAATCAGCCAGTCGAATTGAACGCAAAGATTGAATCAGACCTAAAACAGTACCTAATAACCCTAACAGAGGCGACAGGGCAATGACAGCCTCTAGTAGTTTTTCTCCCCTTCGCATTCCTGCTAGTTCTTCAGCCGCAGTAGACTCTAAAGCTAGTCGAAATGTTTCGGCATCGCTTTTCTGTAAGCGTAAAGGTGCATAGAGAAAGCGTCCAATGGGTTGATCTACTGCTTGTTGGGCAATTGTCGCAGCGATTTCCCAATTTTCACCAGCAGCATCAATTACACGATCTACTATTTCTTTTTCTTGCGTCAAGATTCGTAACCAGAACCATAAACGCTCAAAAATTACACTTAGGGACAAAATTGACAAGGTGAGTAAGGGCCACATTGCTGGCCCGCCTTTCTGGAAAAGTTCTAAAATATCCACTGTGTTAGTTTCCTCCCTCCATTACTAAAGCAACTATGCCAAGGCATTTTGATTTTAATTGCCATTTTCGGCATTTGGGTGAGCTACAGTGAGTCAGTTTTATCTGACAAGTAGCATCTTCAATACACACTATGGCGGTTTATCCCACCGGAAGTTTAAAGCATAATTTGTCAAAATAAAAGGTAACTTGAGGCTACAAACATGAAATTTTCCGTTCAATCTCTGTACTCTTGGTATCGTAATTTGCTACGAAACCCTAAATATCGTTGGTGGGTAATTATCGGTACATTAGTTTATCTTGTCAGCCCATTTGATATTGCTCCAGATTTTATCCCGATTGTTGGTGAACTGGACGATGTTTTACTTTTGACTCTGCTGGTGTCGGAAGTGTCTGGATTAGTGGTGGAAAGCTGGAAAAATCGCCAGAGTGATGCTAATCAGAGTAGTAGTGAGCAAAATCAAGATAATACGACTAGCACAAACACCATTGATGTTGATGCTGTTTCTATTAAGTAGTTTGATTAAATCATCTAATTTTGTCATACCCTGGCGGTGGTGTTTGTTGGAAACATGATGGCCAGGGTGTTAAATTTATTTGACAAATTCTGTGAGGAATCGGAAGGCTTTTAAGATGTAGCCAGCGGAATCAAGGGGTGAGGTGTTGTAAAAATACCGCCATGCGGAGGCTTTATCTTCATCGTAGCGATCGCCCCGATCGGGATGATTCTCTAACCATGCTAACCGCACTGCGTGACCTATTAATACATCTAAAACGATATATTCTTCAATTTGCAGGTTGGGGTTGTTTGCAGCGATCGCACTCAGTTCCATTAATGCTTCAATATTGACTTGACGATATTCTGGTGCTTCGATTTTATTCAGCAGGTGTTCGATTCGCAGGGCAAAATTCCGTTCTCCTGCTGTCATTTCGGAAATCATCAAATCCCCTTCTAGACGGTTGCGTCGTTCTAATTTATCGCCAATCACAATGCCTTTACAATGGTGCATTAACAACCACACTTGTTTAAAGAAGTCCTGGGGGACTCGATTTAATGCACCTTCAGCTTGACGAAATCTCCGCCATCCTCCCGATGGAACTTCCATTTCTGTGGCAATGATGGGTAGGACGACCCAGGCAATATCACTTTCTTTTTGCTTGACGTGTAATGATTCCTGCTGACGTAACAGGTTACTCATGCGACTGTAGCCTGTTAAAACTTTCTGTAAGCGGGTTTTCACTTCGTAGGGTGACAACTGCATTAAATGGTCGTAAGCTTCGTCTTGGGTGGCGTGTAATTCCTGGGCTAATTCGCTGGTAATTAGCAGGATGAGATAACCGACCCGCAGTGTCAGCAGTCCTTGGAATAATTCTGGTTCTGATTTGATTAAGACACCGAGATAAATTAAAATTTCTTGGGTCAGGACGCGATCGCGAATGTCTTCACGACAAAAATTATTGATTTTGTCAGCGATTTCTGTGTGAGACATGGGAACAACTATCAGGGAGTATTCACTGTAAGCCCTGCCCACAGCAATTTGCTTACCCCGAATTAACAAACTGGTGACTGCATCCGATAAACCAATATCCACCATTTGCAACAAAGCCGCAGCCCGACGGACTACAGCCCACAAGCCTAAATACCCTGCTTTGGTGTAAATTTCATCCAGTAAATCACCAACGGTAACTGGATAATTAGGCCCACCATATCCGGTATCAAATTCTAATCCTTGTAATCTTTTTAGAGTTTGTAATAATTCTGTTTGCTCATAAATATTTTCTGATTCTCGTAAGTGATTTAGCAATAAACTTAAGTTAGTTTCACACTCCATTTGGAACTCTTGAGTGTGTCCTAATCGCCAATTTTTTTCTGGATAGGAAGTGAGATAGTAGCAACGTAGTCCTGCATTTTTAATTAGAGCAGGCGATAATTCTTCTTCAGGAATAAAATCTATTCTTTGAATAGCGGCGGTGAGCATTAACTGATTTAATCTTCCTAACTTCACTCTCACTCCACCACACACGCCGTTTTTCAACTCCTGCATTAATTCTAATAATGCTTCTGCACCAGTTTCCAACATAGTGCGGGTAATCATTAAGGTCAAAGTTGGACGACCTAAATCACTCCAAGACTTCTGAATATAAGCCAGTTCGCCTCTAATTTGGTCAACTAAAAAATGATAATCTAATGTTAAATAAAACTGCTGTGAATCTAAAAAAGCAGGTAAGAAAACAAGTGTTTGATTGCGAATTTGAAAGATTCTAGAAATAGTCAGAGTTCTTAATCTTCGCACTGGACGACCAGTTAAACCCAATTTATCATTGCGGCCAATTTGGGTATAAATTTGTGCCAGTTCCCCAGCTTGTCTAATTTGAATTGGTTCAACTTGATTGGGTGTTTGAGTCTCAATCCCGTAAACTTCTAACTGCGCCTGTAAATCTTCATCTTCTGCTAATAAAGCAATTTGCACAGAAACATCACGCTGTTTACCCACACTCAAATGTCTACCTAAAGGGTCAATATCACCTATAGCTATTAAACCTTCATCTAACATTTGTCCCACAAAATATAAACTTTGGGCCCAAACTAAGGGGATATTTTCATTTGGTAATCTAGTTTGGGAATGGGGTTGGGATTTTTCTGCTTCAATGTTTTCTTCTGGCACGTAATACAGTTCTGGTAATAACCACAATCCATCCCGTTCTACTAGTAATGATTTTAAATGTTCTTGATAATATTTAACTTTTTCTTGATTGCCACTAAATATACTATCAATCATTAAATATGTAAAAAATAGCGGCCATTCACATTCAATATTTTCAAATTGTTTGAGTTCCCAAGGTTCATAATGTAAACGATGGGTGTCTTCTAACACAGTTTGGTGTCCATCGCGCAAAAATCGCTTGCAGCCGTAGTTACCAGCGAGTTTAGTGATAATCTCTTTTAAGGTGCGATCGCGTAACTGAGCATTTTCGACCGCAAATGCAGGATAACTAATCACACTCAATACTGCTGCATCAACTTCCTTTGACCCCGACTCCCTTGGTAACAGGGACTCCAATGTACTTCTGGCCCTAGCAATTTCGTCTGGCAGAACATGAATTACTGAAGCTTGACCTCCATGAACACCAAACAAATTTAGTCCGTTCATAGCTTCTAACGCAGCTTTTGCCATTCCCACCGAACTAGCATTTAATTCTGCATTACCATGATTAATTTTATTTCCCCTCTCCCAAATGCCAAAATCAGGGGTACGGTAGGCACGGCCAATGTAATACACTAAGTTTTGGACAAAATTCACCTCATCTAGGGTGAAAATAATCTTTAATCCCCCTGCCGTCATCTGTGCCAACATCAATAAATAGATAGATGTAGCATCAAGTTGTAAATGCCCCCATTCATCATCACCCACCACAACATCACCAGTGGCGGTATTATATTTGGCGTGCAGTCCATCTAGCAAAGATTGGGTGTATTTAAACTTCTCTACTTTATGGGATTGTCGCATCATAGCAAATAACAATCCCCGCATTAATTTCACTACACTTTGCTCTAGTTCGTAGGTACGTCCCTCATCATGATCAACTTTGCGATAGGCTAGAGCTAAACCCCACACCGCTAAAATACTGTAAACATTGTCTCGCACCCAGGCATCTGTATAGTCACCGTGGGCTGTAATTGCTGTACTCGCCGGTAACAAGCCTGTAATTGGATTTTGACGTGCCAAAATAATCGTCTTGATTTGCTGGTAGTAAAAATCCAGGCGAGTTGACAATGCGTAAGATGTTTTCATGAGTTAATAGGAAAAGATTTACGAAATTTTACCCTTGCAATGTGAAGTAAATTATGTAACTGACAAAAAAAAATCTGTCAAGGGCAAAGACACCACACTCAAATTAAATGTTTCTACTGGTGAGTCTTTTCGGTGATTGAGTATATTAGCGGAGAATCATTATGCAAATAACTAAGATAGCATTTTTTACCCAATCTTTACAATATTTGGGTCAAACTTATAGTCTATTTCTAAAATCTTTGTTAAAATTGGATCAAACAAAAAAAGACAATACTAATAGCAACAACCCCAAATCAACTTTGAGTTAAATGTTGCACAAAAGACTAAACACATCCCTAAAATGAAAGGGAGGTAAAGTTATGTTACGCTACAACGAAAACCATGCTCCATTGGTAAAAGTAGTTTATTCCCAAGTTAAAGTTAACGGTAAAACCGAGTTAGTACCACTAGAACTTTACGCAGATGGTTCACTCAAACGTTCTTATGGTTGATTCATAAGAACTGTAAGTTGGATTTTTGATTATGTATGAAATCTTTGATTAGAGTATTTTTGAGGTAAATACTGACCCTATGCCTAAATATTATAACAAATAGCTGGACAAGTGGGAAGTATTTGTAAACAATTTGCTAGTTTTTTGGTAAGCAGGATGATTGATATTTGACTAAGCGATCGCTCCTGTGCAGATATTACCAGCATTGTTCTAGCAAAAGACTGAATATATTAGTCAGAGGCAATAATTTTTTCTATGATGACTTTGCCACTTTTCGGTTTAATAGTGAAAACCCGATTTTTGGTATCCAATTTATAGACAGTACCATTGGCAGAACGGGCAGTATACACCTCATTTTGATTATTAATAATATCCACAGTCAAAACTTTTTGCTGACGACGCACACGCATCGCTAAAACTGTTGCATCAGCATCTTCTTGACCACAAAGATTCAAGTCATGCTGTGTTGTGACATAGGTAGCAAACCGAGTCATCCCCACAGGACAAATAAAAAATTTTGGTTTAGAACCATCAGGATAAGGTTGAGCTTGTACAGCAGGAATGAACAAAATCATACAACTCAGATTGACTAATCCTGTCAAAATTGATTGGTAATAGCCATATTTTTGACTCAACATCTATTAAACTCCCCATATTGCATTCTACTGTAAGCCATACTTCTGTTAGCGAAGCTCCTCGCTTTGCAAGGTACTCCTGTTAGCGAAGCCATACTGCTGCAACTTCTGAACTTCTGAACTTCTGAACTCCTGTTCGCGCAGCGTGGCGTTAGCCATACTTCTGTAACTCCTAACTTCGGAAATTTTCTCCTAGGAAATTGATGCTAAAAACGATATCATGTAAAGCATCACTTCAGACATCACAGCATCCACACGGTATGAAAGCAGAAACCGTCCGCACGACGTTAACTATCCCCAGGGAACTGCTAGAAGCTACAGACAAAGCAGTGCTGGAAGGAAAAGCCAAAAGTCGAAATGATTTTGTTGTTCAGGCTTTGCGACGGGAACTAGCAGCGCAAAAAAGAGAAGAAATAGATGCTGCTTTAGCAGAAATGGCTAGTGATCCCGATTATCAGGCAGAAGTATTAAAACTAGAGGTGGAATTTGCTACGGCCCAGTGGGAGGCGTTGCAGTTAGGGGAAACGCCAAAATGAGAAGGGGTGAAGTGTATGATGCGCGGCTAGAAACGACTGAAGGCTCGGAACAAGGAGGAACTCGCCCGGTAATTATCGTCAGTCGGGATGCAATTAATTTGTCTAGCCCAGTAGTTTTGGCAGTACCTTGCACTACTTATCAAACGGGGAAGCGAGTTTACCCTACCCAAGTCTTAATTTTAGCACCAGATGGCGGACTCAAAAAAGACTCTATCGCAATGGCAGATCAGGTGCGGGTATTATCAAAGACCCGCTTTTTGCGTTTAAGAGGGATTGTTTCTCAAGCTGTGATGGATCATTTAGCGCAAGCTTTGTTAATTGCCTTAGATTTACCGGATTTAACAGGAATGTAGCCATAGCAATTATTACTTGCATCGAGTAATTAATAGCCATAGTTATTGACTTTTATTCCCAAAACCCTTAGATTCATTGGTTGAGCTAGTTGCAATTAATTTGCAAATTTATTGAGAATTGTCTGCACGGAGCAATAAACATGAAGGTAAGCAAAAAAAGCTTGTTGGGTGTTGGAGGAACTTTATTAGCCCTGAGTGGGTTGGCTTTCAGCACCTTGGGATTTACTCAACCAACCATCGCTAACTCCACTTCCAATCCACAAGCACCAAGCTTACTTGCTAAACGCCTCAAATCATTAACAATAGTTTTTCCTAGTCGGTCGGATTCCACTGATTTACAGAATAAAGCCAACTCTGTCGCTGCATTTTTATCTAAAGAGTTGGGAATGCCAGTGAAGGCGCAAATTGGTGATGATACCGCAGCCGTAGAAGCATTGAGAGCAAATCGAGCAGATGTGGCTTTTTTGAGTAGTCGTCCAGCTTTGAAGGCTGAACAATTAGCAAATGCACGCTTGTTCTTAGCGGAAGTACGTGACAATTATTCTGGCAGATTCACTTACAACTCTGTATTTGTGGTTCCTAATAATAGCCGTCTCAAGAGCAAAAATTCTACGAAAGCCACTCTAGACCAACTACGGGGTAAAAAAATGGCGTTTACCTCCCCGACTTCTGGTTCTGGTTTCATTTTCCCGGTCAGTGAGTTAGTAAAACAGGGATTTGTAGAAAATCGCGATCGCTTGGATGGCTTTTTTGGGCAAATTACATATGGTGGCAACTACAGCAAAGCTTTACAAGCTGTGTTACGTGGTCAAGCCGATGTAGCCGCAGTGTCAGAATATGCCCTATTCCCACCCTACATTACCGCCGAAGAAAGAGGCAAATTGCGGATATTGCATAAGATATCTGGTGTTCCTGCCCATGGTATTGCTATTGATGATGATGTTCCGGTCATTACCAGAGAAAAGATCATTAATGCTTTATTGAAGTTAAATAAATCCGAAAACAACCAACTGCTCAAAAACTTGTACAATTCTACAGAATTGGTACGAGTTGATCACAACCGTCACCTCCGTCCTGTACGTGACGCATTGAAAAATGCAGGTATTGATCCATAATTACAGCCAAAAACACTACAGGAATTGTTTCCCTATACCAATGACCCATTACACAACACCAGCGTGAAATTGATTGAATGTCGCAACCTAGAGACAGCTTATGTCAAGTCTCTACACCGTCCCATCCTTAATGGTATTGATTGCCAAATTAACCCAGGAGAATTTGTCGTTTTGCTGGGACTAAATGGTGCAGGTAAGTCAACATTTCTGAAATCTCTAGTGGGTTTGGTGCCATTGGTAAAGGGAGAAATTATCGTTGATGGAATTAAAATCACACCCCATACACAGTCACAAGTCCGTCGTCACATTGGGATGTTATTTCAAGGTGGTGGGCTAATTCGACAATTAACAGCAGTGGAAAACGTCCTGTGTGGACGTTTGGGTGCGAGAAATAGTGGACAAACCTTGTTTGGTTTTCCAAAACGCGATCGCCTTTTGGCATTAGAATTATTAGAACAACTGGGATTAAAAGACCAGGCTTATCAAAAAACTGGTCAACTCAGTGGTGGACAACAACAACGGGTCGCTATAGCCCGTGCCTTAATTCAATCACCTCAAATACTTTTAGCCGACGAACCCATTACAGGCCTAGATGTAGTGGCATCACAACAGGTCATGCAAACCTTAGCAGACCTGAATACTCAGCATGGCTTAACTATAATCACAGTTCTTCACGACTTGGGTATAGCCGCAGAATATGCCCATCGAGCTATTATTTTAGATGCCGGACGCATCAGTTATGATGGCAATTGTGACAACCTACAAACCCAATTTTCCCAAGCATTGAGTTTAGAAACAAGCCCAACTTCCACAAAATGAAAAAACCTTTGAATTCTCAACTTCCACACATGTACCCTTGGGTACAACCTCTCATCATTTTTTTCATTCTTGTTTCTCTATATGTTTGGGCATTAAGAGGTTTAGAAGTAGATTTTGAACTTGTTCAAGATAGTTGGCCCCACATCACTGATTTTATCTCTCGTCTATTTCCTCCAGATTTCACAGTTGTTGACATTGCCATAAAGGCATTAATTGAAACGGTACAAATGTCTCTTTGGGGCACTACCATTGGTGCTATTCTTTCCTTACCCATCGCCATTGCTAGTGCCAATAATGTTGCACCTCCATGGTTGCAATGGTTAGCTAACTTACTCCAAAATACCGTCCGTTCCGTTCCTTCAATTATCTTAGGTTTAATCTTCGTTGCTGCCACAGGTTTAGGCGCACCCGCAGGTACTTTAGCCTTATCAATATACACCATTGGCTATCTCGCTAAATTTTATCAACAAGCAATAGAAGCCGTAGATAAACGTTCTTTAGAATCTTTACAAGTTATTGGTGCATCTAGAATTCAAATTGCTCAATATGGCATATTACCCCAAGTGTTACCTTTGGGTTTAGGTTACACCATGTGGATGTTTGAATATAATATTCGTGCTGCTTCTGTACTAGGTGTAGTAGGTGCAGGAGGTATTGGATTTCAGTTAAAAAGTTACATTGATGGATTTGAGTACACTAAAGCCACAACCATGATGTTAGTTTTGTTAGTGGTAGTGACAGTAATTGATATTTTTAGTAGTAAGTTACGTCATTATTTAGATCAAATGTGATCTTAATTTATCAATTATTTTGTAGGGTGTGTTACGCTAAAAGCTAACGCACCCGCAACAAACGACAAGGCTTTACACTATACAACAAACTCTATATCAAAATGTCTCAACATAGATGAGATATTGAACATTGACTTACTCAGAAACCCAAGTAGTATTTTTGGTTTCTCATCATAACCCTCTTCCATGACTCTAGGGAACACAAAATTTAAGACCTTGATTTAACAAGGGTTTTGGCGATTTATTAATGTTTCAAAATGTTCGCCATATTTTGTTAGTAATAAAATGTTCAAACCTTTATCACATCTGGATTTCAAAATTAGGAAATTATTTTTGTGATTCCCAGTTTAATGAAAGAGGGACAACCAAACCTAGTAATTAAACTCCAGCAAAAATAGTCATTATTTTTGCTACATCACTCAGTCGGTTCTGATTGTTACTACCAAAATGCTTATTTACCAACCCTGGAACCTGTGATGCTTGAATGCGAGTATAGTGGGTTTTATCTGGCATGATGAGATTAGGGCCAGCTTTGCACTGCTTCATGCAGCCAGTACCTTTTATGGTCACTTTATCTTCTAAACCATTCTTTCTTAATTCGGACTCTAAAGCTTGGCACAAAGCCTTACCACCACGCTTCATGCAATCTGACTTTTGACAAACTAGAATACTTTGGGTTTTAGCTGGTTTAGTTTGGGGATGCAACGGTGATGGAGAAACTGATGCAACTTTTTCCTGGTCAGAATTTTTAGCAATAACACGTTCTGCTTTGAATTTGAATGTTCCTTTCTTGTGATCAAATTTTTTTGTCCCTACCACTTGCAACCAAGTTCCTTTAGGTAGTTTCCAATCAAAATTAATGCGTAGATTTTTCGCTAATTTTACATAAAATTCTCCTTCCACAGTTTTAATTAAGAAACCTTTTAATTTATACCCATCTTCGATCACAAAGTCTAAAAATCTGCCTTCAATACAAAATTCTCGGATGTTGGTATTTAGAGATAAACTCATTTTAATTACACCTAATTTCTCAAAATCGATTATTCTTTGTTGGTTAAAACTACTGAGAAGCAAGATGCCAGCAGTTTTCTAGTGTGGATATTAATTCTTGTCGAGAAGCCGTACAGGATCTGAGTACGCTCCATATTTGCATGGCAACATTGGCATTGGTTATTTCTACCTGCAATGGCTGATTCGCTTGGCAAAAACAAGGAATATCTAGCTCGTTTAGGCGTTGATAAACTTGCCAACGGTCTGCCCAATTTACCCTCACAAAATACTTGATGCCGGTTTCGGTGCTAAAGGATTCCAAGGGAATTGCCCTCAAAATGCAATATATTTGCAGTAATTATGACAAATTAACTCCCTTTAATAGGGAGTTGGCGGTATTTGATGTTCTTAATCTAAGAATACACTAAGTGCAAATAATTGTCATTAATTTTGAAAAAATTTCTTGACTTGGTGGGGTGGATTGACTGCATATTTGCTGGCGAGAGTCAAGGATATTTTTGATATTCCTGGGTGAAGATGGGAAAATTTATTAAAAGAAAATCCTTTTATTCATCAATCAACTGGTTGAGTTTTGAATGTTATTTACCATCAAAATTAATCACCTTTTTGGTAGAGGGAGTTAATAAATACACTTGTGAAGATGGAAAAAACATTCTGAGGTAGACAAATGACTAAAGCCAATCCAGTTGAAGTTCAAAAACACTTAAAAGGAGTAGATTATCCTGCTGATAAGCAAGAATTGATTAGACATGCACAACAACAAGGTGCTGATCGAGAAGTTCTCTCTCTGTTAGAACGATTGCCAGAAGATGAGGAATATGAAACTCCTGCTGAACTCAACAAAGCTATAGGTGAGATTCAGTAGGTCATACAACTGGTGGGGAATAATCACCTGATTTCCCACCAGTTTTACTAACTAAATGAATAGATTCAATTTGAATAGATTTTTCTAAACCTTTCGCCATATCGTACAGAGTCAGTGCGGCAACAGAAACAGCAGTTAAAGCTTCCATTTCTACGCCTGTTTCTGCTTTGGTTTTGACGGTGCCATAAATTTGATAACCAGGTAAGTTAGAGTCTGGGGTAATTTCTACTTTGATTTTGTGCAAAGGTAAAGGATGACACAGAGGAATTAAGTTAGATGTTTGCTTGGCCGCCATAATGCCAGCGATTCTGGCAGTTCCTAACACATCTCCTTTAGCAATATTTCCGGCTTGAATAGCAGCAAAGGTTTCTGGTTGCATCCGCACTATCGCCACAGCTACAGCTTCCCGCACAGTGGGAACTTTAGCAGATACATCCACCATTTGGGCTTCCCCTTGGTGATCAAGGTGGGTGAGTTGGGGAGAAATTGAAAAATTATCTTGCGTCATTGGCTGAGGTTGTGCTAATATGAAATTCGTGCGGTTAAGGGCGTGTAGCTCAGTGGACTAGAGCACGTGGCTACGGACCACGGTGTCGGGGGTTCGAATCCCTCCTCGCCCGTTAAAAAAATGATGGCACAAACGCGAAAAGATTACGTTTGTGCCATCGTTTTTTTGTTTATTTTAAGGCATAGCCATCTATACCCCGACCTAGAGCGAAACGTAATGATGTAGTGAGACTTTTGCTAGATTGGGTGAGAAAGACAATTGTGGCTATGGTAGTGAGTGCGATCGCTACACTAAACATACTCCGATAACCTATAGTTTCGGCCACAGCCCCAAAAATTGGCCCTGCACCTACTAAACCAATATCAAACCCCATTAAAGATATCCCAAACACTTTTCCTCGTTCGTGGGGTAATGCTCTATCTGCCATCATTGCTGACATTGTGGGAAAGATGGAACCAGCAGCGGCACCTTCCATGAACCCCCCCAAGAAAAATTGAGCAGGAGTAGTTGCTAAATAGATACAAGCTACAGCCAAGGTGTAAACGATTAAGCTGAGGGTGACAAATAAACCTCGTCCATATTTATCAGAAGCGCGACCAGTAAATAACCTGACACCAAAGCTGGCAATAGCCGCAGCAGTAAAGAATAAACCACCGTTGAAATCCACTCCTGTGGATTTGATAAATAGAGAAATGAAGGTATGCACAGATCCTAAGGATAAGCCCATTAAAAACAAGACAATAGCAGGGACACGGACACGGGGACTAAGTAATAGTTGCCAAAATCTATTGTCTATTTCGTTTTGCGGTGGTTTATTGATGACTGGATTAACAACGGGGAAAAGACAAAGGAACCCTAAACTAGCTGAGGCTGCACAGGATAAAAATAGTGCAGTATAACCATAACTAGCATGTAACAACCCTCCTATAGCTGGGCCAATAGCTGTGCCGATAGGAGTAGTTAAACTCATGTAACCCATGATTTCACCGCGTCGGTGTTCTGGTGAAAAATCTGCGGCTAATGCCGTGTAACCTGTGGCAAAGGCAGCAATAGAAATCCCATGAAAAGCCCGAACAGCCATGAGAGGAATTATGGATTTAGCAAATAAGTAACCCAAGGGTGCGATCGCTGCTACCACCATCCCAATTAACAATACTATTTTTCTGCCCTGGCGATCGGCCAAAAAACCAAATTGCGGACGAAACAGCAACATCCCCACAGCAAAGCTACCCATGACAATGCCAATTTGTTGCTTCGTCGCTCCAGTTTCTTCAATATATAGTGGCAAGGTAGGCAAGAAAGCCGATAACCCTGACCAGAATAATAAACCTGCTGCAAATAGCATCAGCAGATTACGTCGCAGTTCAGGATGCAAACCATCAAAAGCTTTCAAGGCAAATACTTCGTTAATGCTAAGAGAGTAATATTTTTATTGTTACGTTACTTAACATTTTTTGCCACTACTTCCCGCACCCGATAAATAGGTCGTCCCTGGGATTCATGGTAAGTACGCATCAGCAATTCTGCTAACAAACCAAAGCAAAATAACTGTACACCGGTTACCAACAATAAAACTGCTAAAATTAGCAACGGACGATTGCCAATATCCACATGGAAAAATAATTTGACGAAGGTTAAATAAATTCCTATTCCCGACCCAAATATCATTGAAACTAAACCCAACAAACCGAAAACGTGCATTGGTCGGGTGAGAAACTTTTTCATAAATAAAATAGTGAGCAAATCCATTAGCACCCGAAAAGTCCGGGAAATACCATATTTACTCTGACCAAAGCGTCGGGCATGATGACGCACAGGTAATTCTGTAATTCTTGCACCTTCTATATATGCAAGGGCAGGTAAAAAGCGGTGCAGTTCACCGTAAAGATTCATATCAGCAACCAGTTCTGCCCGATAAGCTTTGAGAGAACAACCATAATCATGTATATGTACGCTAGTAGTGCGACGAATCAGCCAATTAGCAATTTTAGAAGGTAATAGCCGATTTATTGCCCCATCTTGCCGATTCTGTCGCCAACCACTGACCAAATCATAACCCTCATCCAACTTGGCCAATAATATAGGTATATCCGTCGGATCATTTTGCAAATCAGCATCTAAAGTCACAACAGCCTTACCTATGGCATAATTAAAACCAGCCGCCATTGCCGCCGTTTGTCCATAGTTGCGCCGCAAAATTACCGCTTTGAGGTCAGTGCGAATTTGTGCCTGTTCCTTGAGAAGTTCCGCAGAACCATCCGTAGAACCATCATCAACACAGATAATTTCATAACTTAACTCACTAGCAATTAAAGTAGAAGAAATTGCCTCTAGTAATAACGGCAAGCTCTCTACTTCATCTCGCACGGGGACAACAACAGAAACATTTGGCACCACTGGTAAAATAACTTCATCTTCTCCCACAACTTGCTGAGAAATTAAACTACTTGGCATAAGCTACTCAAAATTTACTGATGGTTGAAGGGTTCACGGCGAGAGTATTTGTGCTAAATTATCCCCTCTGTGGTTCATAACTTTTTACAACTCTACCAGCCCCTCGTAGTTGTTTATAGTATGACTGACTAACCTCATCTCCCTGTTCAGAAAGTTGGTCTATCCCGATTCCATTTCGTCCTTGGTCTTTACCAGAACTGTGGATATAGCGACCATCTCCCAGATACAATGCCACGTGGGTAGCTTTTTGAGGAGTTCCGAAGAAAATTAAATCTCCTGGTTGTAACTCGTTGATCTCAATAGGGTGAGTAAAACTTTCCTGTTGATAAGCATCCCTTGGTAGCCAAACACCCACAGATTTAAAAGCTGCTTGCATTAAACCAGAACAATCATAATTTGGCCCTACAGTCCCACCCCATAGATAAAAATTAGCTTCCTGCATTGCCTGTTGAGTAAAAGCAATTACCTGTGGTAGGAGTTGTTTAATTTCTGCTGTAGATAATAATTGAGCCTGATAAGCTACAGTAGCAGGTTGGAGATAAGTTAAATCTTTGACTGATACCCAACCTGGATAATCATCTTCACACAAATAAACCTCAATAGCTGCATCTTGATGGTTAGAAGTTAAGTGTAAATTTCGACCAGTAGCGGCTTGAGTTGCCAAGCGCTTACACTCAGGAGAATCATATAAATTTAGATCCACTGTACATTGATATTCTCCCGTTGGGGAATGGGGAATTTGAGAGTTTAAATTATAGGACATTATTCACAAATGGTTTTTTTTAATCACAACGGACAACTGGAAAATCTTGGTAATGAAATTTTAGAAGCAACTTGGTCTGCATTTCCGAGTTTAAATCATAACCAAATTGCTTTGACTTGGATAGTTTATGATCCTCCTGTACCAGTTAATACTGGTGGTGCATTGACACCAAATGCTTTTTGGAAACATTCTGTACGGGGTTATAGTTATCGTGGTGAAGAGAGAATTTACCCTGCTAGTGTGGTGAAGTTGTTTTATGTGGTAGCTGTTCAGGAATGGTTAGCTAAAGGGATGGCCCACTCTTCTCCAGAGTTGGAAAGAGCGATGAAGGATATGATAGTAGATTCCAGTAATGATGCCACTAGCTTAATTGTGGATATCCTCAGTGGTACTACTTCCGGCCCAGAATTACCCACAGGGCCGTTTGAAACCTGGAAATATCAACGGCAAATTATCAACCGCTATTATCAATCTTTAGGATGGGAAGAATTAGCAGCGATAAATGTTTGTCAGAAAACTTGGGGTGACGGGCCCTATGGACGGGAAAGAATTTTTTACGGTGAAATGTTTGAAAACCGAAATATGGTGACTACCAATGCCACTGCCAGATTATTACATAGTATTGTGGGCGGGGTGGCTGTGTCGAGTGAGCGATCGCAATCCATCATGGCATTACTCAAACGCAGTCTGAACCCTGACGATTTACCCAAAGATGTAGAGGAAGACCAAGTTACAGGCTTCTTAGGCGCTGGATTACCAGAAAATAGTCAAATTTGGTCAAAAGCAGGTTGGACAAGCTCAGTACGCCATGATGCTGCTTATATTGAACTATCAGACCAACGTCCTTATTTGTTAATAGTGTTTACAGAAGGAAAAGCCCAAGCTAAAAATCGCGAAATCCTACCTTTTGTTTCTAGAAAAATAGCCACAGCAGTGAGTAATTTATAAATGTAGAATTTATCAGAAAACTGGGTATAAAACCTCTCCCTAAAAGGGGGAGGTGATTTTTGATTCACTTGAATTTACCAAAAACAGGGTTTGAGGTGTAATCCCTGTTCTGTCACTCTCCGAAAACATTTGCCATTTCTGAATTCTAGAGTCTTTGCATAGGAAGCGATCGCACAATTTTTTGCTAATCACAAATGCAACACCCATTTTTTTCTAATAGGATAGCTTGTATGGATGGACTGATAAAGCTTTCAGAGATTGCCCTCCCGGAAAGTGACAGAAGAGGGATAAGGGTTAAAATAAAAACTTCTGCAACTAGCTAGTGATAATAATATATAATGATATCACGGTAAGCGTGTCTACGTAAAAATCAAGTATCGCAGGGAGAAATAAATTGTGGAAGAGATAATGCAGAAAGTATATATATTGATATATGAAGCTTGCCAAGATATTAATAAATCACAAGATATATCTAGTAAAATAGTCGGTTTACCGGAAAAAAGTTTTGATGATATTCTAGCTATTCTTCAAAATGAAGGATTTAATAATATAGGATCTAAAATACTCGCAAAGGAGGTATTAACTCTCTTTAAATAATTCTCAATAACAAAAGTTATCATAAAATTATAGTTGCGTAAAAACTACCACATATCAAAAATTTGAGAGTAATTTATCAATCGTAAAAATTACTTGGTGGTTAGCTACACTAGTTGTGTGTGATTGCAGAAACCACAACTTTGAGTGACCAGAAGTGAAGCAGGAGCAAGTCAAAAAAATGGTTCTTCGGTACTTTTTATGGAGAACCCAGTTCCAAATCATTGAAAACCTTATTGTGTAGGCATTTCATTAAAAATATTACGCATAATAGTTTATAAGCCTTGCACCGTAAGGGTTTTGTGGTAATCAATCTTCAATTACCATAAAATCTACGCAAGAACCAAAAAAATAAGCTGCCATTTCCCTTTAATTCATAATTCAATTAATATGAAAAAAATTGATCCATATCAGTGTAGTAATCAGTATATTCATCAGTCGAATAATTAGGTATATTCCGGCTTAATTCATCAATGCAATCTTCAATCCAATATTCTTGACAGGTTTTTTCTCTATCTACAATAGGCTTTGTATTATCGTAATGCTGTATCAATTCTTGAATAATTTTTTCATCAGTTGTGTAAACTCCTATTTCTTTTATTTTCGTGTTTTTTGAGCTTAAAAAATTGTGACTTCCTATCATTGCAAATTTATCATCACAAATCAAATACTTTTCATGAGTTCCGATAAATTTTAATTGAAAATATGTTTTATATTCGACTTCCAAAGTATAGATATCTTGTAACCCACTATATTCCTTTCTTTTAATCAAATTGTAAAATTCTATTTCAGGTAAAGAATCAGGAATATCTGATGTATATCCACAGGCTATATCAACCCGTATACCACGTTCTAATAAATTTCTTATTGCCTGAACTTTACTGTTATCAACAATCTGCTTCCTTACCCAAAGACAAACCATAATCAATCTATCTTGTACCTGCTGTAATGCTTGATTTAAAACACTCAAACTTTCATTTGTATCATATACGAGTTTGTAAATCATATTTTTATAAAATTTTTTGAATCATTAGTAGCTCAAGGTAGGCATCTTCCATTTTATTACTAACTTTACCTCCTGTATATTTGCTATTTAAAAATCTAATGATTCTAGTAGGGCTGGAAAGTTTATTCTTGACTTGGAATTTACAAACATTACTGACTACAAAATATAGTATTTTAAATTCAACAATAAATTCGCCTATTACATAATAAAGATTAGCAGTTTCGCCTTGGTAAAATTTATTTTCATAGTTCATATTTTTAGTTTTAAAAAACTAGAATTATTTTCTATGGAGTATTACAGATTAGCAACATAATTAAATATTGATAATAGTCAATAATAAAAAAATATAAAACTTACGCATTAAGTAAAAATTGTAGTAGCAATTTGTGAATATAACTACTAGAAACTCTAACTTATTGCGTAAGTCATCAAATATCTAAATATCCAACATTTAAGTATTAGATATCACAGCAATACATTCAATTTCCACTAATACATCTTTAGGTAAACGAGCAGCTTGCACACAAGCACGAGCAGGTGCTGTATCTTCAGGAAAATATTGAGCATAAACCGCATTCATTGCAGCAAAATCCTTCATATCTGCTAAAAATACACTAGTCTTGACAACATCTGCAAATGTTGCTCCTGCTTCAGTCAAGATAGCTTCTAGATTTTTCATTACCTGTTCGGTTTGCTTTGTCACATCATCAGTATAGACAACATCACCCAACCGAGGATCAATGGCAATTTGTCCAGCTACAAACAACATTTGCCCAGAAGCCAGAATTGCTTGATTATACGGCCCCACTGGTGCAGGTGCTTTGTCAGTACGAATTACTTTGCGAGTCATGGATATCTCTGTTCCTAAAATAGTTACTGGTTGTCCGAAATCTAAATCAGTAGATGTCGGTTTGTATACTTCTCCATCAGGCATTATCGCACCAGTTAGGTCAGCACCTTTAAAACTTGCCCCATAAATATTTGCACCGTTTAAATTGGCTTTTCTCAGATTTGCACCATCAAAGTTTGCCAGCATTAAATTAGCATCTGATAAACATGCCCTTTCTAAATTGGCACCTTGTAAATAGGCATATTTAAGATTAGCTTCTCCTAAATATACGCCAACTAGGTCTGCGGCGATAAAATTCAAATTTGATAAATTAAATTTCTCTAAACTAATACCCCGTAGGATAGTTTTATAAAAAATTGCACCTTGAAGGTTTGCACCATTCAACTCTGCTTGAATCAGATTAGCTCTAGTGAAATCTGCACCTTGTAGATTAGCATTAATTAATTTTGCACGGCTTAAATCTGCATTACTTAGATCGGCATAACTTAAATTAGCTGAACCACCTTGGATTCCTGCGAGATTGCTACCTTTTAGAGATACTCTCGCTAGACTCGCTTCCCAAAAGTTGGCTTTTACTAATGTAGCATCACTAAAATCTGAGCCATTCAAGTTTGCTCTATATAAATCTATCTGACTTAAATCTCTTCCCTTCAAATCTATACCTTTAAGATTAATTCCATGAAATTTACGTTCTCCTTGGGCGTATTTTTCTAAAAGTGCTTTAACATCCATAACAGAAAATCAAATAATAGGTTTATTCACGAATATTTCATTAATTGACTGCAATTCTTTTTTAGCTAATATTCATTCAAGGATATAATTGTATCAAAAATAGCAGTAATAAAACATGTTCCTGTTAGCGAAAATTTTGGAAAATATAAATTTTGTAGTTATTTTTTGAAGCTCAGAAAAAGACGGATTGTTTTTGATAAAGACTTGGTATAGATAGGTAAACCGGTATAGCAACCTTTTACACAAACAGATTTGTTTTTGCTATGTTTAGCTAGGTGAAATTACATTTCTGACCATCGGCAGCGTCAAAACGCCCTTGATCCATACATTGTTAAAAATAATCACAGCTTTGTGATGTCTCTACATGAGGTAACTATGGCTAAACTTTCTGAAACCACACTGAACAATTCTCTACCAATGTCTCCAAATATTAGTGCTAATAAGAGTGTTGCTGCAACTGAATTGCGTCCTTGGGGTTCTTTTACGGTTTTGGAAGAAGGGCGGGGATACAAAATTAAGCGCATAGAAGTTAAACCTGGACATCGCCTCAGCTTGCAAATGCACCACCATCGTAGTGAACACTGGATTGTGGTTTCAGGAACAGCTAAGGTAGTTTGTGGCGATCGCGAAATTTTGTTGAGTAATAATCAGTCTACCTATGTTCCGCAATGTACAGTCCATCGTTTAGAAAATCCTGGTGTCATTCCTTTAGTCTTAATTGAAGTCCAAAATGGCGAATATTTAGGCGAAGATGACATTATTCGCTACCAAGATGATTATGCCCGCACCCAGAAGTAGTAATTAGGGCATAGAGAACGGGAGACAGGTAAAAAATTTCTTGCTCTTCATCTTCCTGTCTCCTCTAGTTCACCCCCAGCGATCGCATCTTGAGTCCCAACCCACTCAATGTTGTCACCCCAAGCTATGATCAAAGTGACACTCCTAAACTCCCGAACTCCTGTAACATAAATCATGGAGTTGACCTCTGTCACAAACATTCCATGATTCAATTGAGTCCATCTGCTACCAACGAAATCGGGCGATTAAAATCAAAACAGCCTGCCAATACTCTGCTTCGTCTCCGGGTCAAATCTGGAGGTTGTGCTGATTGGTTTTATGATCTCTGTTTTGATGAAGCAACAACAGTTGAGGATCAAGTTTTTAACTTGCATGGTATTCAAGTTGTTATAGATACCCAGAGCCTAAATTATATTAATGGATTAACATTAGATTATTCTGAGGATCTCATGGGTGGGGGTTTTCGTTTTCATAACCCACAAGCCATCAGCACCTGTAGCTGTGGTAATTCTTTCTCCATTAGTCAGTAGTCAATGGTCGTTTGTCAGTTATAATGGACTGTCAGCCAGTGACAACTGACCACTAGTGATTGACAAAAAATCACAAAAAACGATATAATCAGGATTTGTTAAAACTTAGACCATAAGCAGCTTCACGCGCTGTAACTCATGCCAACCATACAGCAGCTAATACGTAGTGAACGCGAAAAAGCGCGTCAGAAAACCAAGTCCCCGGCTTTGAAACAATGCCCTCAACGTCGCGGTGTTTGTACCAGAGTCTACACGACTACACCTAAAAAACCCAACTCAGCCCTCCGCAAAGTAGCGCGGGTAAGATTGACCTCTGGATTTGAAGTCACCGCTTACATTCCAGGTATCGGTCATAACTTACAAGAACACTCTGTGGTCATGATTCGAGGTGGTCGGGTCAAGGATTTACCTGGCGTGAGATACCACATTATCCGTGGCACCTTAGATACAGCCGGAGTGAAAGATCGGAAGCAAGGTCGTTCCAAATATGGAACTAAGCGTCCGAAAGAAGCGAAAAAATAGGAACAAGGCGATTAATCCTACTTAAATTGATTAATCGTCTTACTTCAACCGCCACTCCCAAAGAACTCAAAGGCGACCTATTTTTGTCAGCAATCAAATTGCACCCCACACTAAGCGAGCAAGTGCCAGGGTGTGAAAAAAAACCTATCCGCGATAGCAGCGCTTTAATCTAAATATTAAAGTTTCTTATGTTGTCGCCTTGTGTATCTGGTAGCGGTTTGGAGGTCAATTCTTTTCGCCTCGCTGCATCTAGAGACAAAAAATAGAGGAAAATCAGCGGGACATTAAACCGCTTTTACTTTCCGGTGTTCTGATAGCATATAATTTCGTTGCCAAATTTCCGAATTTTAAGGATGAAGTATGTCTCGTCGTGGTGTTAGTCAAAGGCGCGCAGTTCCGCCTGACTCAGTTTATAATAGTCGCCTTGTCAGCATGATGATGAGGCGAGTAATGCGTCATGGCAAGAAATCTCTTGCGGCTAGAATAGTTTATGACGCTTTAAAAACTATTGAAGAACGTACTGGTGCAAATGCGCTAGAAACCTTTGAAAGAGCAGTGCGGAACGCCACACCTTTAGTAGAAGTGAAAGCCCGTCGTGTTGGTGGTGCGACCTATCAAGTACCAATGGAAGTACGCTCAGAGCGTGGTACTACCCTAGCATTGCGCTGGTTAGTGCAGTTCTCCCGTCAACGTCCTGGCCGTACCATGGCCAGCAGATTAGCCAACGAGTTAATGGATGCGGCTAATGAAACAGGTAGTGCAATTCGCAAACGTGAAGAAACGCACCGCATGGCCGAAGCTAACAAAGCATTTGCACACTATCGTTACTAAAAAAATCACCGATATATCGCCCAATGGATCGCGGTATATCGCTAATTTTCCCTAAGAAGACGGTTTCCCGTAAAAGTATAGAATCTTAACAAAGAGTAATATACAAGATATCATGAGGCAAAAACTATAGGAGGCTACTGTGGCACGCACAAACCCGCTGGAGAAAGTACGCAATATCGGTATTGCGGCGCACATAGATGCGGGAAAAACAACAACAACAGAGAGAATACTATTTTACTCTGGAATTATTCATAAGATTGGAGAAGTTCACGAAGGAACTGCTGTAACAGACTGGATGGAACAAGAGCGGGAGCGGGGAATTACCATCACCGCGGCTGCCATCAGTACCAGTTGGAAAGATCATCAAATTAACATTATCGATACTCCTGGGCACGTTGACTTCACCATCGAAGTTGAACGCTCCATGCGTGTGCTAGATGGTGTAATTGCCGTCTTTTGTTCAGTAGGTGGTGTGCAACCCCAGTCTGAGACTGTATGGCGGCAAGCAGACCGCTATAAAGTGCCTCGGATTGCCTTTATTAACAAGATGGATCGCACTGGTGCCAACTTCTATAGAGTGCATGAGCAAATGCGCGATCGCCTGCGGGCAAATGCGATCGCCATTCAATTGCCAATCGGTAGCGAAACCGACTTCAAAGGCATTATCGACTTGGTACGGATGTGTGCATACATGTACAACAACGACCAAGGTACCGATATTCAAGAAACAGAAATTCCTGCCGACTTACAAGAACAAGTCGCAGAATACCGCAACAAGCTGATCGAAGCAGTAGCGGAAACCGATGACGATCTGATGAACAAGTACTTCGAGGGTGAAGAACTGACAGAAGAGGAAATTCGGACAGCCCTACGCAAAGGTACAATCGCTGGCACTATCGTCCCAGTGCTGTGCGGTTCAGCATTTAAAAACAAAGGTGTGCAATTAATGCTGGATGCAGTAGTAGATTACCTACCTGCACCCATTGATGTACCAGCTATTCAAGGTACATTACCTAATGGTGAAACAGTAGAGCGTCGTTCCGATGACAACGAACCTCTCGCTGCTCTAGCATTCAAGATTATGGCTGACCCTTACGGTCGCTTAACCTTCATTCGCGTCTATTCTGGCGTACTGAAAAAAGGTAGTTACGTTCTTAACGCTAGCAAAGATAAAAAAGAACGTATTTCTCGCCTAGTGCTCATGAAAGCAGACGAGCGTCAAGATGTTGACGAACTGCGGGCTGGTGATTTAGGAGCAGCAGTAGGATTAAAAGACACATTAACAGGTGATACCCTATGCGATGAAGGATCACCCGTTATTCTTGAATCCCTGTTTATTCCTGAGCCTGTCATCTCGGTTGCGGTTGAACCCAAAACCAAGAACGACATGGACAAATTGTCCAAGGCACTACAAGCCCTCTCTGAAGAAGACCCCACTTTCCGCGTCAGCGTTGACCAGGAAACCAATCAAACCGTAATTGCCGGTATGGGCGAATTACACCTAGAAATCCTGGTAGACCGGATGTTGCGCGAATTTAAAGTGGAAGCCAATGTTGGTGCACCCCAGGTAGCTTACCGTGAAACCATCCGCAAAGCTGTGACTAGAGTTGAAGGTAAGTTCATTCGTCAAAGTGGTGGTAAAGGCCAATACGGTCACGTTGTGATTGATTTGGAACCAGGAGAACCAGGTACAGGCTTTGAATTCGTTTCTAAGATTGTTGGTGGTGTTGTACCTAAAGAGTACATTGGACCAGCAGAGCAAGGAATGAAAGAGTGCTGTGAATCTGGTGTCATTGCTGGATATCCACTCATTGATGTCAAAGCAACACTAGTAGACGGGTCTTACCACGATGTAGACTCTTCGGAAATGGCTTTCAAAATCGCTGGTTCAATGGCGATGAAAGAAGCAGCACATAAAGCTTCTCCCGTACTTCTCGAACCAATGATGAAAGTAGAGGTAGAAGTACCTGAAGACTTCATGGGGACTGTGATCGGTGACTTAGTTTCCCGTCGCGGACAGATTGAAAACCAAACTACGGAAAATGGATTGGCGAAAGTAGCATCAAAAGTGCCATTGGCAGAAATGTTTGGCTACGCCACTGATATCCGGTCTAAAACTCAAGGTCGCGGTATCTTCTCCATGGAGTTTAGCCACTACGATGAAGTGCCTCGCAACGTAGCTGAGGCAATCATAGCTAAAAGTAAAGGGAACGCTTAATTAAAAAAGGAAACGAGCATTAATGGCACGCGCAAAGTTTGAACGGAATAAACCCCACGTTAACATCGGTACTGTTGGACACGTTGACCACGGTAAAACAACTTTAACAGCAGCTATTACCATGACCTTGGCTGCTTTGGGTAAAGCAGAAGCTAAAGCTTACGACCAAATCGACAACGCACCCGAAGAAAAAGCACGGGGTATCACCATCAATACCGCTCACGTTGAGTATGAAACTGAAAAGCGTCACTATGCTCACGTAGATTGTCCAGGCCACGCTGACTATGTAAAAAACATGATCACTGGTGCTGCACAAATGGACGGCGCTATCCTCGTGGTAGCTGCTACCGATGGCCCTATGCCCCAAACCCGTGAACACATCCTCTTAGCACGTCAGGTAGGTGTTCCTAAACTCGTAGTCTTCTTGAATAAAGAAGATATGATGGAAGACGCTGAATTGCTCGAATTAGTAGAACTAGAATTGAGAGAACTACTAACCGAGTATGGCTTTGATGGTGATGAAATCCCCATCGTTAGAGGTTCAGGTCTTCAAGCTTTGGAAGCAATGACCAAGAACAACAAGATCCAAAAGGGAGAAAATCCTTGGGTAGATAAAATCTACGAACTGATGGATGCTGTAGACTCCTACATCCCCGACCCTGAGCGTGACATTGATAAGCCTTTCTTGATGGCTGTAGAAGACGTGTTCTCCATCACTGGTCGTGGTACAGTAGCAACCGGACGGATTGAGCGCGGTAAAGTTAAGGTCGGCGATAACGTTGAATTGGTAGGTATCAGAGATACTCGCGCTACCACCGTCACTGGAATTGAGATGTTTAAGAAGAGTCTTGAAGAAGGTATGGCTGGAGACAACGCAGGTGTATTGCTCCGGGGTATTCAAAAGACCGACATTGAACGGGGTATGGTAATTGCTAAACCCGGTTCTATCACTCCTCACACCCAATTTGAAGGTGAAGTTTACGTACTGACTGAAAAAGAAGGTGGTCGGAAAACACCATTTTTCTCTGGCTACCGTCCTCAGTTCTATGTACGGACAACTGATGTAACTGGTACAATCAAAGCTTTCACCGCTGATGATGGTGGTGCAGCCGAGATGGTGATGCCCGGAGACCGCATTAAAATGACAGTAGAACTGATCAACCCCATTGCGATTGAGCAAGGTATGCGTTTCGCAATTCGTGAAGGTGGTCGCACCATTGGTGCAGGTGTCGTTTCTAAGATTCTTAAATAACACCCACCTTTTTGCTCTCATGAACAAGGAGCGGAGATACTAAAATACATCTCTGCTCCTTTCGCTTCCCCCAACCAAATTTTGGATTCTATATTTTGGATTTGGGATTGTATCTAAAATCTAAAATCTAAAATCTCAAACCTTCAATTTAAAGTCTAAAATTCACAGAACCAGGAAAACTAAAGATGGCAACTCTACAGCAGCAGAAAATTAGAATTCGCTTAAAGGCTTTTGATCGACGTTTATTAGATACATCTTGCGAGAAGATTGTAGACACCGCTAATCGTACCAACGCTACAGCAATTGGGCCTATTCCTCTACCAACCAAAAGACGGATCTACTGTGTGCTGAGATCGCCACACGTTGATAAGGACTCTCGCGAACACTTTGAAACCCGTACCCATCGCCGCATCATTGATATTTATCAACCTTCTTCTAAAACTATTGATGCTTTGATGAAGTTGGATTTACCTTCTGGTGTAGATATTGAAGTCAAACTTTAATTTAGTCATTATTGGTCAGTAGCAAAAAACAATGAACTATTGATTACTGAAGTTTTGGCATTGATTTTTTACTAAGCCCTGGGAAAATTTCTCTCAGGGCTTTTTATTTAGCTGGAAAACAAATGATAAGATGTTAGCAAGTACGGGGAAAATAGGAAAAACCAAATTTTAAGAAGTAAATTTTATACCCAAGTAACAATGACATCATCTTCTAAAATCGCAGTTCGTGAGCTACCCCTGTTCCCCTTACCGGAAGTGGTTCTTTTTCCCTCCAGACCCTTACCTCTGCATATCTTTGAATTTCGCTACAGAATTATGATGAACACGATTTTGGAGAGCGATCGCCGGTTTGGAGTGTTGATGGTTGATCCAGTCAAAGGAACAATTGCCAATGTTGGTTGTTGTGCAGAAATTGTTCACTACCAGCGTTTGCCCGATGATCGGATGAAAATGTTAACTTTAGGGCAGCAAAGGTTTCGTGTTTTAGAGTATGTCAGAGAGAAACCTTATCGTGTTGGTTTAGTAGAGTGGATTGAAGACCAACCTCCCACCAAAGATTTACGTCCTTTGGCAGCGGAAGTACAACAATTATTGCAGGACGTTGTGCGTCTTTCTGCTAAATTAACGGAACAAAAGATTGATTTACCAGAAGATTTGCCGGACTTGCCCACAGAATTGTCTTATTGGGTTGCTAGTAATCTCTACGGTGTGGCTTCAGAACAACAATCTTTACTAGAAATACAAGATACAGTGGCAAGGTTAGAGCGAGAAGCAGAAATTTTAATTTCTACGCGCAACCATTTAGCTGCACGTTCTGTCCTCAAAGACACCTTTAATGAAATGGGTTGAGATACATTGAAAATCACAAATTCAAAATGCTTGTAGTATTTCTAACAAGCATTCTGAATACTCATTTCACTCTCAGTTATTAGCTTCTGATTTTCCACATCAAGGGGTTTAACCGGGAATTGATAAAATATTATAACTACCAAAAATTTTCAAAATTTCCGTAAAATTATTTAACTCAGTTAACGCTGTTTGCATTACAGGTGCATCAGCATCTGCTTCTAAATCGATAAAAAATAAATATTCTCCCAATGACCGCTTGGTGGGACGGGATTCAATCCGGCTGAGATTAATGCCTTGTTGAGCAAACACTTGTAAAGGTTGCACTAAGGCACCTGGGATGTTAGCAGCGACACTAAAAGCTAAAGAGGTACGTCTGGGGTTGTCCAAAAATAGGTGCGGGATATCTGGATTGTCACCTTGAGTGATGACCCAAAACCGAGTACAGTTTTCTGGATAATCATTAATTCCTGTAGCAAGGATAGGCAGATCATAAAGGTTTGCCGCGCGACTAGAAGCGATCGCTCCAATCGTGTCATCTTGAGCAAGTAGCTGTAAAGCTTCTGCTGTAGAGTTAGCGGGAATTAAATTGACATTTGGTAGAAACTCTCCTAACCACTTCTGACATTGGGCTAAACCTTGGGGATGAGAATAAACAGTTTGAATACTTTTTAAGCTAGTTGCACAAGAAATGAGGTTGTGGGTAATAGGTAATACCAGTGCCAGTTGAATTCGCAGATTATCCAACTGCCACAGGGTATCTACAGTCATACTCACACCTCCTTCAATGGAGTTTTCTACAGGAACCACAGCTAAATCAGCCTTTTGGTTAGCTACAGCTTGTAGAGACTGGGCAATGGTGGGATAGGGTTGCAAACCAGCTTCTATACCTTGATGGTTTTTGAGCCAGTTGAGATAGAAAAAAGCTGCTTGTTCTGCATAAGTACCAGGAGGTCCCAAATGTGCAATAGATAGAGTCATGCTTGTCGATGCTAGTGAAAAATTTGATTGATTAATCACCAATTTTGATTGATGATTAATAAAGTTAGTGATTTTTGATGATTCACTCTAGTTTATTAAAAAATATTAAAATTAGAGAATAAATATTGTGATTACCTCATGGCTACCAAGTTTCATGCTTCTCAATCAGTGGTAATTGCTGTCCCCAAGCAGCCTATTCCGATTCAACATTACTTGCGTCAGCCCCAACGTTTAGTTAGTGCCTTGGCTGATAATAGCCGCATTAAACAAATGTCTGAGGACATATTTCGCCTGAAGATGCGCCCCTTAACTTTTATGTCTTTAAGTATACAACCTACTGTTGATATGAGAGTTTGGGCAGATTCCCAAGGTACTATTTATTTACGCTCATTAGGCTGTGAAATTTTGGGCTTTGAATATGTTAACCAAAGATTTGCCCTGAATTTAAAGGGCTATTTGTCTCCCGAACAAACTAGTAGTGGCACAACACTGGAAGGTAGGGCTGATTTAGAAGTACAGATAGATTTGCCAATGCCATTTTCCCTCACCCCTAAGCCAATTTTAGAAACCACAGGTAATGGATTACTCAAAAGTGTCCTGTTAACGATTAAACAGCGATTACAGCATCATCTGCTAGCAGATTATCTTCATTGGGTTAGTCAAACCTATACACAAGGAATCGAAGATGATTCCTCAGAATTAACCATCTTGAATTTTGAGTAATTTAAACTGTGGATATTTCTGATGTGACACAGCAAGGTCTAAAAGATTGACGATGTAGACGTGAGGGGCCATATTTCTGCAACGCCAGCAGATGTTGCTGGCTTCCATAACCCTTGTTTCGCTCTAGATGATACATAGGATATTTAGCAGCTAGCCGCAGGACTAAATCATCGCGCCATACCTTAGCCATGATACTAGCAGCGGCAATATTGAGCGATCGCTCATCTCCTTTAATAATAGTTTGTTGTGGTATGGGTAAATCCCTGACTAACTGATTACCATCCACTAAACACAGTGCTGGCTCCACCTCCAACTTCAAGACAGCCCGCTTCATTGCCAATAAAGTAGCTTGTAAAATATTTAACTGGTCAATTTCCGCCGTAGAGGCATAACCAATCCGCCAATCTAAAGCTAAGTCATCAATTTTCTTAGCTAATTGCTTTCTTCTGGCAGCAGATAACTTTTTACTGTCATTAATTTTTGCTGCCATCAATTCTGGCAAAGCTTGTACCGGCAAAATTACGGCAGCAGCAACTACAGGCCCAAATAATGAGCCTCGTCCTACTTCATCGACACCAGCAACCAACCCCTGAATCTCAGACATTTCTAGCCAAATCGATTCACTTTTCGGTGCTGGTGACGACACAGCAGATATTAGCTTTTTGTTTCCCATAGGGTCAGGCTAAAAGTCTTCCGGTTGAGATGTATCTGATTCTACAGCTGAAGAACGACGACGACGGCGACGATTAATCATGGTCGCTGTGTTAGCCTCAGTTTCATCTCCTACAGGACTCAAGCTTTCCGGTGCAACTGTGGCAGGAAATAAAGACTCTTGTGGTTCTATCGTCTGGGTTTGGATTTTGACTGGTCGAAGATCAGAAATAACTTTTTCTGGGGTAGTTACTTCTGGAGTTGGCTCAGTAAAAGCAGAGGGAGCTTGGCCAGGTTGAATAATGTTAATAATTAAATTCCTGGTGTTCTTCACTTCCCGATCTAACTTGAGTAAGGGAGAAACGCCCATTTCCGCGTACTGGTCTTGTTCTTGATTCGTCATCTCCACAGAGACAATCTCTGGTGGTTCAACGACAGATTTAATGGGGTCTAACTTGACCTTTGTCCGTTCTGGTCTTTCTGTCCAACCAGATTTACCCAATCCAGGAGAGGGAAGTTCTGGAGGTGGTAAATCCACATCATTATCTAAATCTAAATCCTGTTCGTTGATAAAGCCTAAGGAGTTACCACCTAAGCGAGGTTCATCTTTACCATTTACCCCATTAATACCAATACGACTACGACGGGTACGGGTGCGACGCTTGCTACTATCCCCTAATTCCTGATAGCTGGGATGGTTGATTAAGTGCATAGCATTGAAGCCAGTGTCATTTTCAAACACTTCGCCAAAGCCTTCGTAGGTTTCCCGTGGTTCTGGCAGTCGGGTATTGAGGATACGTGGTTCTCTTGCTTCTCTTGCTTCTCTTGGTTCTCTCTCTCTTTGGGGTTGGGGAACTACAAATCTTTCAGGAATATCTGTAGCTGGAATAGGCATTCGGTTTTCTGTCTCTCCTGGTAAGCGGACAGTATGACCTAAACCACCACAAGTGGAGCAAGTTTCTCCAAATAGTTCGTAAATGTTTTGACCTTGACGTTTCCGGGTCAGTTCTACTAATCCCAGTTCGGTCAGTTGAGCGATTTGGGGACGGGCTTTATCAGCTTTGAGGGCTTTATTAAAGTGTTCTAAAACTTGCAATTGGTCACGGCGTGATTCCATATCAATGAAATCCACGACGATTACACCAGCAATGTTTCGCAAACGTAACTGGCGAGCAATTTCTGTGGCAGCTTCACAGTTTGTCCACAGCACGGTTTCTCTCGCGGTTGCCGATCGCGTAAAGGAACCGGAGTTTACGTCAATTACCGTTAATGCTTCCGTTGGCTCGATAATGATATAACCCCCAGAAGGTAGGTCTACTCTGGGTCGGAGAGCTTCCCTAATTGCCGCGTTGATGCGGAAGTATTCTAAAATGGGGGAGCGATCGCGATGGTGATCAATCAGTAATCCCTGTGGTGTTTGACCACCACTCCAGTTTTGTAAATACTGTTTTACCCGCTTCAAGCCGGTACTGGAATCAACCACAATCCGATTGACATCAGCACCATACATATCTCTTAAGACACGCTGGATAAAATCATCATCTCGGTTGAGTAAAGCTGGTGCGCGGGTGGAGACTGCTTCTTGCTGAATGGCTTCCCATTGCCGTTGCAGCACTTCCAAATCTTCAATAATTGCTTCTTCGGGTTTTCCTTCTGCTTCGGTGCGGACTAGTAAGCCCATACCCGCTGGTTTAATCAAAATCGCTAAGGCCCGTAGTCGGTTACGCTCACTTTCACTTTTAATCCGTCGTGATAAATTTACACCCCGACCATAGGGCATTAATACAACATAGCGTCCAGGTAAAGTAATGTTACCAGTGAGCCTTGGGCCTTTGGTTCCCGTTGGCTCCTTCATCACCTGTACCAAAACTTTTTGCTGGGGAGTCAAAAGTTCTGTAATGGCGGCAGAACTGCGTCTTAATCGCAGGGGGCCTAAATCAGTCACATGAATAAAACCATTACGTTCTGGGTCGCCAATATTCACAAAAGCAGCGTCTATCCCAGGCAATACGTTTTCGACTACTCCCAAATAGATATCACCAATTTGGTGATGACCTGTAGCAACAACAAGTTCTTGTATTTGATCTTCCGAAAATACAGCAGCGATTTGATGCTGCTCCGCGATGATAATTTGTTTTGGCATTCAATTTCCTCAAAAACTGGTAGCACCTAAGGGGTTCGTGGAGAAAGCTCTCTGTTATACCTCTCGCCCCTACCGGCAGCCCTACATGGTGCTACGGATCATAAAAATTGCAAATTTGAGCTTCAAAGTTAAGGAGCAATTGACACTGTAATTGCGTTTACACGCCTGATTCTTCCAGAACGGCTGCATATTGTTTAAATAGTTAAATCAACCGTCCTTGGTTGATTTCTGATGCAATACCTTCACCACTTTGGGTAATGGTATTCAGCAGGTATTGTAAAAAGTATAGAGAGAAGCCAGTGCGCTGATATTAGTGATTGATTCACAAAGTAGCTGTAGAGAGCGTGTTTTTAATCTGCCACAGTTTGTCTGGGATACGATCCTAGAGTTTGCTCTCTTCTATTTTTGCTCTTGCTTCCTGAATCTCAGGGTTGCGAATCAGTCCATGCAATGCAGCGCCAGAAAATTTCTCTTCAATTCATTCTAACGCAACCTTGCTAAAAATCAATTCCCGTGATGTCCTACATCAGGATAACTACTAGCAAGTTGCCCTTGACAAATTATTTGCGCTGGATTTGCGCCATCTCAGACTTACTCAAATTAACTGAATAGGGACTGAGTGTTGATTTTTGCTGCTTGCTGCCAAGGACTTAGGAGTCTTCTTGTCTACAAGCATCAAGGTGGGAATAATTTCCCTAGAGAGAAAATTTTGCTAACTCAGCAGTGTAGTCAAATTAGCTGCTGGGGGCTGATTTTAACACTGCTGGATTTTCCTGAATTGAGTCAGGAACGAACAAGTGTCAATTGTTGAGATTTAGACCAACAAAGATGGATTTGGGGCTGACGGCTTTAGCCCTAAAACTAGTTGGCGACGATGGATGTGCAAGAGGTGGAATTCTGCATCAGCCACTGTCTCCAGCATAGACAACATTTGTTCAGGACGCAATATTACACCATCATGACGACAACTGCCTAGATAGCGGCAAACAATTTGAGATTCTGTGGTGGTGATTTGGTGAGAGATGAACTCTAACTCAAATAAGCGATCGCGCAGATTTATCAGTTGCTGTTTCCCAGATTTAGTGGTGTGTTCAGTCCAGATTTCCTTGGTGGCTAAGATGTTCTCCAGCCAGGTTTGCCATTGTTCAGCACTTACCTCTCCTGGTGTGGCAATTGTCAATAAATACTCGGCAGCTTCGAGAGATTGGTTGGCTGCGGGGGATTTTAAATCTATTTCTGCCACATGATACACAGGGATATCTGGAGGTAGCTGACTCAACAATTGGCTGCGAAAATCTGCTACATCCATGGGTTGAGTTAACTCAAAATCCACTATTTCCCCACTACTCGTGGCTCCTAGTGCCAAGGCACTGGCTAAGGAAATGCGGGGAGTGGGATGAAAGCCACCGGTAAAGGCAACTGGTAACGCTGCACGACGTACTACTCGGTCAAACAAGCGCATTAAATCCAGGTGGCTAACTAAAGCCATATCTCCTTGTTTACCAAACCAGACGCGGAGACGTTGGGTTTTGGTGGTATTAGGAACGAATTCCCCAGCAAATTCGGGAATAGGTGGGGGTGGAATGACGATATTGTGACCAAAATCGGTACCGCACACACCACAGTGGGAACATCCTTCAAAGGAGCAATCGGGTACAGTTGCAGCTTCTAGGGCCAGTTTCAAGTCTGCTTGCAGCCACTGTTTTTCAATGCCGGTATCCAGGTGGTCCCAAGGCAGAGGCACATCTAAAGGTGAAATTGTGGTTTGTTCACTGTTGTCTACAGAAAACAGATTCCATTCACCATTTTCCACTTGCCGATATTTCCAGTCTAGTCCAGCTTCGGCGATCGCTTGTCCCCAAGCATTAAAAGCTTTGTCTACACTGTCATACCAAGAGTCCATGCCCGCACCCAATTGCCAAGCACGATGTAAAACTTTCCCTAAAGTGCGATCGCCCCGGCCAATAAAATCTTCCATAGCGGAAATGCGGATATCTGTGAAATTAACCTTCACATTTCGCATTCGCCAAAACTCTTGCCTGAGTAATTCTTGTTTGCGTTGAAACTCAGATGTAGATACTGAATGCCATTGAAAAGGTGTATGGGGCTTAGGTGTAAAGTTAGAAATTGTCAAGTTAAAGTTGATTGGTTTTCTACCTTTACCTCGACATTCTCTTTGTAACCACCGCACGGTTTCCGCGATGCCTAAGACATCGGCATCTGTTTCTCCCGGTAAACCAATCATGAAGTACAGCTTGATTTTATCCCAACCTTGTTCCCAAGCTGTTTTCACGCCCCTGAGCAATTCTTCATTGGTCAACCCTTTATTGACGATATCTCGCATTCTTTGAGTGCCTGCTTCTGGGGCAAAAGTGATACCCCCTTGGCGGATACCTCCAAGAATGTTGGCGATATTCTCATCAAATCTATCTACACGTTGACTAGGCAAGGACAGGGAAATGTTTTCATTTTTTAATCTATTCTTGATTTCCATCCCCACTGCGGGTAGGGCTAAATAATCAGAACAACTCAAAGATAACAAAGAAAACTCATTGTACCCTGTAGCTGCCATACCTCGCTCAATGGCTGTAACCACCTGGTCTGGTTCTACATCCCGTGCTGGTCTGGTTAACATCCCTGGTTGGCAGAAGCGACAGCCACGAGTACAACCACGGCGAATTTCTATGGTCAAGCGATCGTGTACGGTTTGCACATAGGGGACTAGACCAATGGAATAGGCAGGAATAGGAGTAGCAACTCGCCGCAAAATCCGTTTTGGCACATCTGGATAAAGAGGATAGACTGCACCTACAGCTTGCATTTCATAAAACTGGGGGACATAGACACCTGGTATCTGTGCCAAGTCTAGTAAGATTTCTGTCCGACTCTGCCCTGCCTTTTTCCCTTCTTCTAAGACCAAACCAATTTCTGGTAATAATTCTTCACCATCTCCCAAGGCGAAAAAGTCGAAGAAATCGGCATAAGGTTCTGGGTTAGAAGTTGCCGTTTGTCCACCTGCAAAAATCAACGGGTGATTACCTTGTAATCGTTCTGACCATGTGAGTGGAATTCCTGCCAAATCCAACATTTCTAAAATGTTGGTTGCACCTAACTCATAACTGAGACTAAAACCCAGAATATCAAATTCTGTCAGCCAGCGTTTAGATTCGACAGCAAACAATGGTGTATGCGTAGCGCGGAGTTTGGCGGCTAAATCGGTTCCTGGTAAATAAGCGCGATCACACAACTGACGCGGCTGGGCATTCAGGATGTTATAGAGAATGATATGCCCTAAATTTGACGCACCCACTTCATAAACTTCCGGGTAAGTTAACACCCAGCGTATTGTGGCCGAATCCCAAGGCTTGTGTACTGCTAAACGCTCGTTCCCTAGATAACGGGCAGGTTTTAAAATATCTGATGTAATTAATTGTTCAACTAAAACAGCCACCGATGCTCTCTTCTAGCTACCCTAAATTACAGCTAATCACCTCCAACATTAGCATTGATTAGGTCTTTCAACTGCATTGTTCTCGGCAACTTATCACACTTTTACACAAACTTACTCTCTACTGAGGGCAGAAGGCTGTGACTAGGGATTGCTCATAGCTAGTATGAGCACGACACTACTAGATGATTTTTGAGTGTGTCCTCATCTGATCCAGATGCTGATTTTGCAAACACCCTGTCTAGTTGGGTTAATTCCAAAATAATTTTTACAGCCGGAGATACATCACCTAATCGCCAACTCCAGCCTAAACTATCTGCTAGCTTAAACCCAGATACCAATGCCATTAAACCTGCGCTATCGATAGATTCTACTAATGCCAGATCCACTAGTAACATGGTGCGTGGAGCCTTAGTTAGTAATGCCGTTAAATCCCTTTCAAATTCCCAAGCGTTTGTGGCATTCAAGCACCCTGCGGGACGAATTACCGTAATATCGCTATTGTTGAAGATTTTTGGCATATTTACATCCTGATTTTCAGCTTTACAGCCTTAAAGTTGCCGATTATTTGACCATAAATCCTTATGAGCAAATTGACTATAAGTTTATGGTCTCTTTGTGGAATCTTTACTTGTTTAGCACCTCTGTTTAAAGATTGTCAAAACTCCAAGTCAAAATGTGCTGATCTATACTTTTTTTTGCCAGCAGTTACAAAACAATCAACATAGACTGACTAAATGCAGATTAATCATCTGTAACAATGGTGTATACTTCTACTTAAGCCTTAAATTAAGAAGGTTTAAGCAACATTTAGTTGCCATCAAGCCCTAAACTTTCACCCTAAGTCAGGGGAAAAATTAGAGTGATTAGCGATCGCCCATCTACCCAAGACAGTGATGTAGATCACAGCCAATCAGGTATCTTGATCACATTTTATACTGAGTTTGACTTAGATAATAAGTGGAAATCACATTTAGTTTATTCAGTTTATGTCTTATGAAACCTCGCTATGTCATTCGTCAATTAGTAGAGAAAGCCCTCTACATTAAAAAATTAACTCCAGAAATAGAAAATGAAATCAACTCGGAATTAACCAAACTAGGTTACATCTCCGATGTCGATTATGAAGCACTAGAATTATTGATGGCAGAGATGGATGCTGGAAGAGTCCAACTTGTTCCTAGCTGAAAATCATCATCTAGCTATCAAAACTCCTCATCACTCACGTAATAGTCATTACAAAAACCAAATAATTAATAAAATATTGCCAGAGATATTTTCCTTGACAATTGAGAATTTATCCTGATTATTTCCCATGATCAACATAGATTATTGATCATCGTTGACCATGCTGATAGGAATGCCAAATTTGATGGATAAACAGATTAAATTCCCTCTGAGCAACCACATCTGGCTCCCCTTTAAATTCTTTAGGCAATATATGACTCAACAGGGTAATTACTTCTGTATCTAGAGCCGCTCGAAATAAATGTAAAGGCCATAAAATATCTGATACATCTCGCACATCAGTGATTAACGGTTCTTCCTGTGAATAGTCAACTAATAGCCAGGGACGCACCCAGCACAATTGACGAGAAATAACCACTTCAATCACTTCTGCATAAAGAGTTCTGTGGGTATCATCCAAAGATACAATTTGTCCAGATTGAAATTTCATGCTTGTATCCATAATCATTAAGGGGCAAGAATTGTGAATCGGGAACTATTGTCCCTAGTAATGGACAGCAAAATTTCTTCTGTCTGAATCAATAGCACAAAAATGCTATAAGATTAAGTAAACAACTGTTAAGCAAATGCAAAACAGGCATTTTGTGGTAGTAAATTATCGCTAGAACAGCAAAGAACCGTGTCAGTCGAAACTATAGAGAAGCGCTCCACATCCCGCAAGCTCGCCCCTCGGTATCGCGTTTTGCTTCATAACGACGACTACAACTCTATGGAGTATGTAGTTCAGGTACTAATGACCACTGTACCCAGTTTAACCCAACCCCAGGCTGTTAGTATCATGATGGAAGCCCACAGCAATGGATTAGCTTTAGTGATTACTTGTGCACTAGAACACGCTGAATTTTATTGCGAAACTCTAAAAAATCATGGTTTGACTAGTACCATTGAGCCAGAAGAATAGAAAGCTAATTTGAGCATCTCTCCTTTGCTCTCTTGGAGACAGCAAGGGAGGAGAGAAAAATGAGTAAATTAACAATCAAGGAGAGACCAAACAATAAGATTCTCCATTTAATGAGCAGCAGGGTGTTAATAAACCACCTAAACAGGAAATCTTGTTCATTGGCAGTGTTACAAACTGCATTAAAGGCTGGACGAAAAACTAACAAATGAAAATTAATATAAATCAATTAGCCCAACATCCTGCCCCTTTGAGGTTGGGTTATTTTATTTTACTGTTATTACTACTATGGTTGCCGATCGCTGTACCCATTTACTTGCTAGTGCAGGATAGCAATTTAGTTAGTATCATTACACTAGTCATATTATATACAGAATTTATCATTCTCTTGCGATTATGGGGTAAAAAACTCTATCACCTACCGCAGCCATTACGCCATTATGGCTTGGAATTTAGTAGATTCAATGGAGTAGATTTACTTTCTGGCTTGGCTATTGGACTATTAAGCCTGTTGATTGTTTTTGGTCTAGAAGGTGCATTAGGCTGGTTAGTGTGGCAACAACCCCAAACTTCCTTAAGTGGAATCATTTTAGAAGGTTTACTTGTGGGTTTAGGTATTGGCTTTGCTGAAGAATTATTATTTCGGGGATGGTTATTAGATGAGTTGGAACGAGACTACAACCCCCAATTGGCAGCTTGGATAGATGCCATAGTCTTTGCCTTAGCCCATTTTATTAAACCTTTAGAGGCAATTATTCATACATTACCCCAATTTCCAGCTTTAGTATTGTTGGGATTAACTCAGGTTTGGGGTAAGCGCTGGAGACATGGGCGTTTAGGCTTGCCAATTGGCTTACATGGGGGGTTAGTTTGGGGTTACTACATTATCAATGTGGGAGAGCTAACCCAGTATTCTGGTATAGTTCCTGAATGGATAACTGGGTTGAATAATAATCCTCTGCAAGGGGTAATGGGAATTATATTTATGGGTGGATTAGCTTTATGGATGCGGAGTAAAGTGACTCGCACTATGACTGAATAAATGTTTTCTCATTCAGTGTAGATATGGCTAGGAAAACATTTTTACCATGTCTCATCTCATTGGTTAAACAATTATGAAATATCTAATAATTCTAGGTTTATTTTTATTTTCTTTATTTGTCAATGCTCCTGCATTCGCATTGGTATGTCGCCACTATCAAGGACATGAAATTTGTATTTTGAACATTAAACGTAGTGCTAAAAAGTATTGGGAATATCGAGCATCTGTGAGCATAGATGGAGTCAAAACACCCATGGAAGTTTATAACTGTCGCGCCAAATTTAAGTTAAATCAAGATGGAACTGTATCCCAGTTTATACCCCATAGCCCTGGGGAAATGATATGCAGTTATTTTAAGAAATAATTAAGCTTATTCTACTTATTTGAGGACATAAAAACACACCCAATAATAAATAATGTAAATCCTATATAAGCAAACACAGTTAACCATTCTTGAATGCGACTATAGCTATCAATCATTTTGCAATTAGTAAATCTAGAGATAACAATGATGCAATTACAAATTGCCTTCTAATAATGTACCCAAAACGCAAGCACGCTCTAAATTAACTCCTGTTAATTGTGCTGCTAATAATTCTGCACATAATAAGTTGGCCCCAGTTAAATTTGCTCCAGCTAAATTTGCTGATTGCAGGTCAGCTTCTTCCAAATTAGCTTCATGTAATAATGCTCCTTGTAAATCAGCACCACTTAAGTTTGCACCTTTGAGATTGGCACCTTTGAGATTAGCACCTCTTAAGTCTGACCCCCGTAAATCTACACCTTGAAGATTCACGCTCATTAAATTAGCACCGCTTAAAAAAGCACCTGCTAAAGACGCTTCTGTTAAGGTTGCACCCATCAGGTTAGCACCACGCAGGTTACTGCCACGTAAATCTGCTCCTGTTAGGTCTGCTTGCATTAAGTTAGCCCCCATTAAATTGGCTCGCAAGTCTGTTTGTTGGAGGTTAGCACCCATTAAATTCGCACCTTCAAAATGGGCACCTTCTAAGTTAGATTTAGCAAAGTTAGTACCTACTAAGATTGCGCCGGCTAAGTTAATTTGGCGTAAGTCTAGTTGGTCGAGTTCTTCATCTTCTAAATTTGCGCCTGAGAGTTGTTTGAGTTCTCCAAGTTTAATAGATTCTATGTTCATATTGAGATTCCGTAACCTGCCGATGAGTGTCAGTTAATGTAAGCTTTTGATTTCTTCACTGTTTTTGTTGTAGCTGTCCCAGCGTGATTCCAGCAACCACATACTACTAGTAACTTTGGGGGTCATAATTGGCAAATTCAGGCCCTGCTGTAAACCCATGACTAATAATGCTAAGGTATCTACCAGTTGGGGGTCAAAGCGGGTTGATTGTTGCTGCCGACACTCTTCTAAGGCTTGAGTAAATATTTCTGTACTACTTTGTTGTGAGTATCTTTGTTGGTTAATGAGCCATTGATATTCGGCAGTTAAGGCTAAAATTCTGGATTCTAGGGGAATTTCTGCACCTACTAAACCAGCTGGTTCTCCTGTGCCATTCCACCATTCGTTTTGGTGGTTGATGATTTGGGCCACGGCTCGTAATTGGGGCATGGTGCGTAATACTTGCGCCCCTGGTATGAGAGGGCAACTAGACCTATGTTCTTGTGTGGTTCTCGATGTAGGGGAACTATTGTGCGGATCACTGTGTTGTAGTGGGTCTATTCGATGTAATAACCCTGCCAAACGCAGTCTTTTGAGTTGCCATGCAGGTAAATCTAATAACTGACCCATTGTTTCTGCTAGTGCGGCTACTTCTGCGGCAGCCATGGGGTTATCAATGTCTGCTATGTCCATTAGCTGTGCCATTCGTAAACAAGCCTGGACTTCGTTGGCAATCAGGTTCCGATTGAGAGCTTGTTGGCGTTGTGCGGCAGGTATGGATAGGTTTTGTTCTCCAGTTCGCAGGTAGTCAATGACACGGGAGACTACTGCACCTATGTCTTCCGGTGAGGCGATACGCCTGTTGATTGTTTGTGTATAAGTGTTGAGTTTGGCAGCTAAGGAAGGGTTATATTTTTGAATATGAGCGATCGCTAGTTCTGCGGTTTCTTTGACTAAATCTGGTTCAAATGTCCACAAACCATAGAATTTCCGTTCTAGGTCTGAATTAGGTAATCCACCAATGCCATAGTCAGCTTCAGATAATTCTTGACAAATCACCATTGATGTGTATTGAGGTGATAAAATAATTAAGTGCCATTCCTGGGATACTGGGTCAGTTGGTGCTAAAGGCACTAAACCCACATTAGGCCTTTGACTGGTGGGATGTTCTGTAAAACCAGCATCAGCGGTTGCCATAATCACAACTTGTTGGCTACGTTCGGCGATGTCTGCATATCTTTGGGCTTCTTGCAGATACCATTTACCGCGCTGGAACGCAGTAATCATTAAGGGCTGATCATTTTGTGCTAGAATATGGTCTTCTAAAGCATGACACAAAGACACAAGAGTATTTTTATAGTAGACCCCAAAGCGAATGGGTCGATTGCTATGACGATGAGCCGTTTCTAGTTGTTGGAGAATTGAACCTTCTAACATGGGATTACATCAGTGCTGAGTAGTAAATTCTGAGTGCTGAGAAGTGAAAGGGTGAGAAGTTTAGAACTCACGACTCACTACTTGCTACTCTCTACTCAGCACTGGAGTATCTTTTCTATAATACGCCAGCTAACTGCTTTTCCTGCTTTTCTATTGGTGCAGAAAGTGCTGTTTCTAAATCAGCACAGCCTAATCTTTCTTCCAGAATCTTCATTACTTCTCGGCCAAAGTCATTGGGATTTTGTCGCCAAGCTTGTAAGCAGACTTCACCGAAGAAAGAACCAAGGGGTTCAGGGTTCCACAACAGTTTTTTCGCTGTCCAGGGCATCAAACTCATGGGATTATAACCCGGTTGGAGAATACCTTGTTGAAATGCGTATTCTTCCAGGTGGGTATGGGGTTGTAGCCCAATGAAAAAGATAGCAGGTTCAACTTTATCAGCGCCAAAAATCCGTTCTAATTCTCGATGGTAAGCAATAGTTTGGCGGATAGTTTCCGGACGTTCATCAATGACATTAAAGGAGTAGTTGACAGAAACTATGTCATTGAAACCGGCGGCTTTTAAATCTTGGCAGTTTTGCAAAACGGTACGCAGGTTGTAACCCATACGCATTTTGCGAACTAATTCTTGGGAACCACTAGTGATACCGATTTCAAAATAGTTCATCCCGGTTTTCACCATCAACTCACACAGTTCTGGTGTCAAGTTGTCGGCCCGAATATATGCAGCCCAGTGGATATCTGTCATCCCAGAAGCAACGATTTTTTGCAGCAGTTCTACTGCATCATCAATGAACTTCCGCGCGGGGATAAATTGAGCATCAGTAAACCAGAAATTGCGAATGCCGCGATTATACAATTGTCTGATTTCTGCGACTACTTCATCACTAGGATTAATTCGTACCTGCTTACCTTCCACAACGGTATACACACAATAGCAGCAGTTGTGTGGACAACCACGTTTTGTTTGCACACCAATGTAAAAATCTTGTTCTTGCAGGTAATAGTTAAATTCTGGCCAGATAGTTTCGATGTAGTCGTAGTTACAGGCTGTTTTTTCTAAGGGGGTGGGTTGTTCGTGAATTAACCGTTCTCTGGGTTTAGCCTCTCCTACCACATAACAGCGTTCATCTCGAAATTCTTGACCAGATAAAAATTTGGTTAGGAGTGTTTCACCTTCACCAACAGAGATAATGGTGTCCTTAGGTAAGCTTTTACCTAATTGTTCATAAAAAACACTGACTGCACCACCGCCAACTATTGTCCTCGCTTGGGGATGATATGTTTGGGCGCGTTTCAAACCCCGTTTAATTAATCCGGTATTTCGCCATAATTCCACATAGTAAGCGATGAATATTCTCAATCCACCTAATGCACCCCGTAATTTAATCAGGGGGTTTTTAGCATAGTAAAATTCAAAGGCGTTTTGCAGGGGATTTCCACCACGTCCACCTACAGGAGCGTAGATTTGAATATCACGCCAAGAAAATACTAGCAATGTAGGTTGAAATTCATCAATACAGCGATCTAAGGCAGAGGCATAATCTAAGGGTGGAACTGTACCCAAATCAAAGATGCGCTGTTCGATGTTGGGAAATAGTTTGTGAACGTGGTCAGAAAGATAAACAACCCCAATGGGAAAAATGGGGTTACAGGGAAGGCGAACATAGAGAATTTTATTGTCAGTCATAGGTATTTGATCTGCCATCTTGCCTTGGTGGAAATTCAGACGAGTATCTCCGGGGGAAATTCAAAATTCAAAATGGCAAAAGCAAGTAAATCATGCTTTTCAGCAATTTTGAACAGTGGTTTGATTTCGACCACACTCCATTGAGAGAATTATCTAGTGGTGGAGTGTTTGTTGGTTGTGGATTTGCTTGCTCATGATTTAGCTTGACATTGACACCAATAATTGATATGGGTCAGGCTCCTATGAACAAAACCGGGAAAGATGAAGATGGGGTTGCATAAAATTATGCTTGGTTATGGATTGATATATTTTATGAAGAAATTTTTCATATAGATTTACCATAACATCGACTTTATTCATTTAGGGATGGAGATGACCGACAAAATCTCAAAATCTATTGTCTATAATGTATTTTTCTAGAAGATGTTGCTTTCTTTAGCAAAATTTTAGAAAATAAATATCTCTTTGGCTAGAAATAATGCAGAAATTTTCAGTTGGTAGTCGGAGTTACAGCAACTGGGGATCATCGGATGCTAGCGTGGCTTGTGTAATGTAAAATTGTGGCGTAAAAGCTCCTCAGCAGTTATGGCTCAAATATTAGATCCTCTACCACCGGAGCATTCGGGGACAACTCTCTGCTGCTACGTCAATGCCACGAATAAAATCCAGGTGGCTCGCATCTCCAACATTCCTAACTGGTACTTTGAAAGGGTTGTTTTTCCTGGACAAAGGCTGGTTTTTGAAGCTCCAAGAGAGGCACAAATGGAGATTCACACGGGAATGATGGCAAGTGCTATTTTATCGGATACTATACCGTGCGATCGCCTTGCTCTTAGTGAACTGAGCAGTGATGGGGGTGACGAAGACCCAAAGTCAGAAATCAGTCTGAACAACACCAGTATGATGGTGTCTGAAATTAATACAGATATGGAAGATACCACAAAAACTATACAAATCCCTGAATTAGCATCTGTTGAATAACAAAACAATGTTGATTAATATTTGGGTTGCTGAATACAGCAACCTTTTTTATTGATTATGCTGAATTTTGATATTTTGGGTATAAATTTTTGATGTATAAAGTTTGATGATGTTTTTTATCAATTTTGTATGAGTGGTTGTAGATAATTTTTAAATGGACATAGGGCGAATATGATTAAGTTATAGCAGGTGACAGTTAACAGAGGAAGTTACAGAAGCTACAGAAGTTACAGAATAATTAATGCGATTGCTGCTGAATTCTTGCATTTTTCAACTCCTATTTAGTGTTATTTAATGTCCTAACCGCTCTGTCCATTGTTATATATTCACTTAAGTAATTTTCCATTTTTAATGTTCAATTTATGCACCTACCTTCTTTTATCTGGTTGTGGAAAATCGCTGCTTGGTCAATGGGATTATCCCTGCTAGCATATCTATTTTTAGCAATTACTGGGATTTGGATGGGAAGAATGAGAACTACAGGACAAAGTTCTGTCATCAGCAATCGAGATGAAGTGAGGTTGTTCCACTATATCATCGGCATTAGTATGGTGAGTTTAGTGTTGTTACTTTTAGCTATTGGTATTATTGGCACTCTCGGTCATTTTGGTTCTTTAGGGCATTCATCCCATTTAGCTGCTGGCTTAATAGTTGTTATCTTGGTATTAATATCTGCTGTTTGTGCTACCCAAATTAGTGCCAGCAAACCTTGGGTAAAATCGGTACATATTGGTTGTAATATTCTCCTATTTGTCGGTTTTACTTGGGTATCTCTCACTGGTTGGACTGTAGTGCAGAAATATTTACCTTAATTTGCTGATGAGTGAGGATAATGGCAATAATTGACCGCAGATAGACGCAGATAAACACAGATAAATATGGATAATTGTTTGAATTATGCGTTTGCTATTAGTCGAAGATGAACATGATTTAGGAAATACTATTTACCATGCTCTAATGCAGCGGGATTATATAGCAGATTGGGTAGAAGATGGAGAAACTGCTTGGGAATATTTAAACGCCGTACCGTTGAGGTATGAAGTGGCGATTTTAGATTGGATGTTACCAAAGTTATCAGGATTAGAATTATGTAAAAGATTAAGGTCTCAAAAAAATCAATTACCAGTCATGCTATTGACAGCAAGAGATAGCATGAATGACCGTGTAACTGGTTTAGATGCTGGTGCAGATGATTATCTTGTTAAACCCTTTGGGATGGAGGAGTTATTAGCAAGAGTAAGAGCTTTACAAAGGAGATCACCTAATTTTCAACCACCTCAATTAAAAATAGGTTCTTTAATGTTAGATTATGGTAGTTTTTCAGTGATTAATGTAGCTGGGAAAAACTATGCACCAATTGTCCTCACAGCTAAAGAATTTCAATTACTAGAATATTTCATGCAGCATCCGCAACAAATTCTCACCCATGACCAAATTCGTGCCAGACTATGGGATTTTGAAAGTGATAATGTGAGTAATGTTGTGGCTGCACAAATAAGATTACTCAGACGCAAATTGTTAGAATGTGGTTTTCCCAATGCAATTGAAACTATCAGGGGTTTTGGTTATCGTTTTTGTGGATAATGACCAATAATTCACTATTTCATCATTCTAGATTAAAATTAGCCCTTGCCTATGCTGGAGTGATGGGTTCAACTTTACTTCTGTGTGGTTATATTGCTCACATTGTGATGGTAAAAGCTTTTACTCGCACAGTTGATCGAGAATTGCAAATTTTTGGCAAGGTATTTGAGGTCAAACTCCAGCAAGATTTAAAAACTCCTGGAGAATTATCTATTAATACTCAAAAATCTCTACCTGGACTTTGTTTCCAGAAACAAGTTTGTTTACCCATCAAATCAGAGTCAGAGTTATCTGATTTATTAACCCAAGGATATTATCTCCGGTTTTTAAAACCATCGGGGGAAGTAATTGCAGCGATTGGCAATAATCCTGATGAATTTCCCTCTAATGTTTACCTAAATCATTCTTATGATATCAGAAATCGCCAAGGTGAGCTTTACCATTTACATTTAATACCTATAAAAATCAAAAATGGGCAATTGTGGGGTTATTTAGAAGTAGGACGCTCAATTCAAAAATTAAATGATTATATGAATAGTTTACATTTATTGTTAGGATTGGGTATTCCCTTTTCGATGATCATGATTGGTGGTACTGGTTGGTGGTTAGCAGGTTTAGCTATGCAGCCAATTGAAAAGTCATATCAACAATTACAACAATTTACGGCTGATGCAGCCCATGAGTTAAGAACGCCAATTGCATCTTTACAAACAATTGTCGAAACAAATTCTATTCCGCAAGCGACTCAACAATCACTTCAGAGGCAAGTAACAAGATTAGTGACATTGATACAAGATTTATTATTATTGTCTAAGCTAGAAAGTGGGACACAAGCAGCTAAATGGCAACAAATTTGTTTAAATGATTTGGTGACAGATGTAGAAGAAGAATTAATGCCAATGGCAATGGAAAAAGCCGTGACATTATCTATTAACGTTGCCGAAGAAAATTATTGTTATATTCAAGGTAATGAAAGTCAAATTTATAGAATGTTATTAAATTTAGTGAGTAACGCTATTAAATATACAGCCGCTGGTGGGCAAGTGCAAATTAATCTCACAACCAAGGATAAACAAGGAATTATTACCATCAAAGATACGGGTATGGGTATTCCTGTTGCTGATATTCCCCACATTTTTGAGCGTTTTTATCGAGTCAATGCAGATCGTTCTCGCAATACAGGTGGTTCGGGTTTAGGTTTAGCTATTGCTTTAGCCATTACCCAAACTCACAAGGGTAAATTAGAAGTCCAAAGTCAAATTGATCAAGGTAGTACATTTACTGTGACGTTGCCACTCGTTGCCACATTAAATAAATAACTTCTACTAACATAGATGTAATCATTGCTATAGCAGCTGCTATTGCTCCATTCAGACCTTGATTAATAGCAAAAGTAGCAACTATTAATAAAATTCCTGTTCCTAACAATGTAGAGAAGTTAACGTGACTGGTACGACTTTCGCTCACTAAAAAACCCTGTGTCGCATTTTGTAATGCTACAAATAATGGCACAATTATACAAATTGTCAGCACAGGTTTAATACTTTGAGCTAGGGTCAAATCATTACCGATAAAACTTTCAATGATGCGATCGCCCGCTGGTGTTACACTCATCAATAACAGTAAGCTCGAACAAACTGCACCTACACTGGCAGCAAAGGTTAACAGTTGGCGATCGCTAACTTGATGACGATATTTAATCACCATTTGTTGTACCATCCGGGTAGAATTGGCAATTACCAACACTAGTCCCCAAGCCGCAGACCAAGCTGCAATGGCAATTGTCCCATCTTCAGCACGCGCGAGGATACTAATTAATATAGCTCTACCTCCCCATACCACCATCATGGAATTAGCTAGGGGTAAATAGAATTTCCATACCTGGGGTAAATTGCGGGGTAAATTAGGTTTTGAGGCTGTTTCTGGTGGTAAGGTTGCACCAGACCATCTGGCAAAAATTGTCACCACAATAGCTTCCACTATCACTCCAGTGATGAGGGCAATTCCTGCTAGTACACCTCCAGAAATTTTGCAGAAAAAGCCGATTGTAAGCACTACAGCTAATGTGAATAACCGACAAATACTAGCTTTGGCGATAGCGTGGGACTGACCATGATAGATTAATAGTCCTTGAAAATAACGTCGCCAGGCGATCGCGAAAGGCCAACCACCCATGAGTAATAATACTTGACTAACTGTAGCTAACATAGCTGATGGAATGCCTAACAGTGTGACACCCACCACATTAAAAATCATTGGTAGTCCCAACAAACTTAATAAAAAAGTCAGTCCTCCACCTACCAACAATGTAAACTGCCACAATGCTTTACGTGAATCTTGAGTAGCAGCTAACGCATTAGCCGCATGGAGAATCATAATAATCGGACTCTCAAAAAATATCGCTAAGGATTTGGCCGTACCCACCGCTGCTAAATTAATTTGAGCATCAGGAAGATGAGCTAATGTAGTGGTCATCATCGGGTCACCACAAGCCATAGTCACATCACTCAGGGATAAAGGCAAAAACTCCCGCCATAAAGTCCCTAAATTCACTTTTGGAGATTGGGGTGCTTGTAATTTCACTTTACTTCTTGCTTACGATATTTAACGGTACAGGTGATAGATCACAAATAGCTGTAATGAGATTGGCATTGTTGAGAATATGGATATTTTGGGCTGTTAACCAATCGGCATTGTAAACTGTTTCTAAATAGCGATCGCCCCGGTCAGGATTAAGCAAGAGCATGGTTTGAGGTTGAGTAAACCTTTGGGCATCCGCTAAAGCAGCAGCCACAATTGCACCAGTGGAAGCGCCTAACAACATTCCTTCCTGTTTAGCTAAAGCATGACAAACTGAAAACGCCAACCTATCATCCACGCTATAAGCAGCATCTAACACTTGGGGGTCAAAATTGGGGGGAACAAAGGATAAACCCAGTCCAGTCATCTTATAGGGGTGTCTGGGTGTACCAAAAATTGCCGAACCAGCCACATCTACACCAATAATTCTGGTTTGGGGATAATGTTGTTTAAAATAGCGACTAATACCACCCAATTGTCCCGCAGTGCTGACTCCAATTGCGATCGCATCCGGTGCACCATGAAAAGCAGCTTCAATTTCTCGCGCTGTCCACAGTTCATGGGCAACCGTATTACTAGGATTTTTGTGTTGACAAGGATACCAAGCCCCAGGAATACTCGTTGCTAACTCCTGGGCCTTTGCCATTCTGGCCACCTGCATCGAACCTTGGGCATCAGCAGCAGTTAATGGCACTTCCACAAGTTCTGCACCATAAGCAGTGAGCATTCTTCGCATAGTTACAGGGGTTTTGGCATCAATCACAATCATTACCCTGTAACCTTTAGTTGCACCAACAATTGCTAACCCGATTCCAAAGTTACCAGAACTAGATTCAACAATTGTGCCTCCAGGGCTTAATAAACCTTGTTTTTCAGCTTCTGCCACCAGATAAGCGGCATTTTTTTCTTTAATACTGCCACCAGGATTACAAGATTCTAATTTTAAATATAAATGGTGATGCTGACAAATTGGATGGATTTTATTTAACTGGACAATGGGAACTTGACCTAATGCTTCTGTCACATTTGTCAATAGGGATGATGTTGGTAAGCCATTGCTGAGGGTTGGTTCTGGAGAGTAAATAAGCATTTTTATTAGCTCAATACTATTCATTTACCAACATGCCTACCCTAAATGAAATCAAGATGAAATAACTCCCCAGTCCCCATGACTTAATTGCTGATTAAAGCAATAGCATTGGTGTCATTATCCAATTTCCACCTACCGTCATTGGGTGATCAATACTTTTGTGTTTAGAATTAAAAAATAACTAGTATGAAAATCGAGCCGTGACCGTAAACTTAGCTGAAACTTCAACTACGACTTTTCGTCTATCACCCTTAATTCGCATCACCTTGTTGAGTTTATACTTAGCACTGACAATTCCTTTACCTTTTCTAGCCTCATTTACTGCTGCACCTACTCCCCCCAATTTGTTATGGGTAGGAATTAGTATTGGTTTTGTGGCTTTGTATGCAGTGTTGACAGAAAGAGTCATAGTTGATGAACAAACAATTCAAGTCACATACCCTAATTGGGTGCCGAAATTCTTTCGTAAAGGTTGGTCTTTGTCTTGGTCTGAGGTAAAAGAGTTAAAACCCCGGACTACAGGACAAGGTGGCATGGTTTATTATTTCTTGAGTCGAGAAGGAAAAGCTTATTTATTACCGATGCGTGTAGCTGGGTTTGCGCGATTAGTAAATATTGTTCAAGCCAAAACAGGGATTAACACTACAGATGTTCGTCCTTTAGCACAACCTTGGATGTATATGATTCTCTTTGGTTTTACTCTGCTGTTGCTATTAGTAGATGCTTGGACTATTAATGTAGCTGTTAATGGTAATTGGTAAACAGCTATGCTCAGGCTAGAGCAAGTTAATCTATACACACGCCTGAAATCTCAAAACCAGGGTAATCTGCCAGGATATCCGATTTTGCAGGATATTTCCTTGCAAGTCTCCCCAGGAGACCGACTGAATATTGTTGGTGCCTCTGGTGCAGGTAAAACTTCCCTCTTACGTCTAATTAATCGCTTAACTGAACCCACCAGTGGCAAAATTTATCTAGATAATCAGGAATATAGCCGCATCCCCATTCTGGAGTTACGTCAAGCGGTGACAATGGTGATGCAGGAACCAAAATTATTGGGGATGATGGTGGGGGAAGCCTTAGCTTATCCTTTGGTATTGCGGGGTATATCTAAGCAAATTATCCAAGAAAGAGTTAATTATTGGCGAGAACAATTACATATTCCCGAAGCTTGGTTAAACAAGACAGAGGTACATTTATCTTCTGGGGAAAGACAACTTGTAGCGATCGCTCGTGCCTTAGTCATCCAACCTCAGATTTTACTACTAGATGAACCCACATCAGCCTTAGATATCGGTACTGCTGCTCACCTCATCCACATCCTCACCCAACTACCTCACACCCACTCCATCACCATTGTGATGGTCAATCACCAACTAGAGTTAGCCGCAGAATTTTCTACCCGATTATTACACCTTCATCAAGGTCAAATATTCACAAATCAACCAGCTACAGAAATTAATTGGCAACAGCTAAAAACCCATCTTAGCCAGGTAGAAGCACAAGCAACAGCCGAATGGATCTAAAGCAGGTGTAGGGGAACCCTGGAAAGTCTCTCCCCTCCCACCTGTGTCCCGTTAACTGGTTTGGGTTGTTAAAGTAGAGCGCTGATTAGTAAATCTCTCCTTCACTAGCTTGGTTGGTGATGGAGGAATATTAGAATTCAAAATTTCCATGTTAAATCGGTATCCCACATTGCGAATCGTCTGGATTAAGCTGGGTTGACGCGGATCTAGTTCCACCTTTTTCCGCAGCGATAATACATGAGTATCAATGGTACGGGGATTATCAATTGCGTCCGGCCAAGCACGACGCAACAACTCTGACCTACTCAAAGGTACTCCACCAGCTTGCGCTAAAACGTACAGCAAACTAAATTCCTGGGGTGTCAAATCAATAAATTCCCCTTGAAACCTCACACGGCGCTGTACCAAATCAATTTGCAAGGTGCCATAATCTAAATAAGCAGGGGCAGTCGGTGTCCGCTTACGGCGAATTAGTGCCTCTACTCTAGCTAAAAACTCTTGCATTCCAAAAGGTTTGCTTAAGTAATCATCTGCTCCCGCTTTTAAGCCGGCAACAACATCAGCTTCATTACTACGAGCAGATAGCATTAAAATCAAAGGTTGCTGCTGGCGGTGCAACCAACGGCAAAATTCAATGCCATCGCCATCTGGCAAGTCAGCATCCAGAATGACTAGAGTTGGTTGATGGCTTAGAAATACTTCCCTTGCTTGATAAATACTGGCGGCTTGATGCACTCGGTATTCCAGTTGTTGCAAGTGCCAACCCAGCAACGACCTCAGATGGGGATTCCCCTCAACGATTTCAATACAAACCGAACCCACAGTGGTAAGACCCCTTAGCGTCGATGAATTTCAAATTAACAAGCTCATGCTCTATGTTTTGTAGCTTTTGTTACTTGAGAGGGCAATAACTTTACATTCATTCCTACAAAAACTTGCAGAAAATTTAATTTATCCTTTACCTACAGCGTAAATAAAAATTTCCTTAAATTTTTGTTAGACTTTATCCAGGAGCAGATTGATCATGCTATTTGCTTCTAGACTGTTGTTAAGCTGTTAAATGAGACAAATTGAGCAAGCTGTAACTGACAACTATTGTACGCCCGATTCCTTAGCTGATCGGATTTTGAACAGCTTGTACTCCGTAGCCGTAAACAATTCAACTGAGTAGGAAACTGAAGGAATTATAAAAATAGCATACGGAAACTATAATATTTCCAGTTTTATGCAATAGGATCTAATTAAGTTTCTAGACTATGGGGGGTCTAGCCCAAAGTAACAATCTTGACTTAGGCGTTCATACTTAAAAAGGGAAGTTATACTTCACTTTTTAAAGTGAATAATTTACAATTCTCATTCCAAAGAGACTAATACAGCAGTTATGCTTCAAGACACACAAACCATTCGCTATTACCAAAGACTCACCGACGCCTTCGTCGAGCTATGGAATCGCGGTTATCGTATGGATGATATGCGGATGTATTTGGATGGATATCTAGCCGCACTGCGACATAGTAATGCCATTGAACCTTATCTGATCCATCGTCTAGAGGAAGAAGCTAGCCGTTACTTGTACGATGCTTCTAATTTTGCAATGGTACAACCTGAACCACAACCAGACTACTACTAGATACCCTCACAGGGATGAAAGGTGACAACCGTTAATACCGCAGGTCATTATAGCATATTTTCTGTATTGGTCAACGGGGTATAGCGGCATAAAATTTTGGGAATAGTGCATATCGATTTTGTCCCCTCAGTTGTTTGACACTGAGGGACTTTTGATTAGTGGGTAAATCAACAATTGCGGGGTGATGGTTTGGCTAAAAACTTTCAGGATATTGATGAGCACCCTAACGCTGTTTTTCCATCCTATTGCCTAAGGAAAAATAGTCAAGATGAAATATCTTTCCAGTCCCTAAATATGTTTTAATTGCAGCAATTTTGAACAATGGTTTGGGTCGTTGCTCAGAATTTTGTGCAAAATTTGGTAAACTACTGTTAATTTTCTGTTTGCAGTTATATTTTTATTAATGTAATTTATGTGTTATGTCATGAAACATTAAATAAATAAAAGATTTTCATTTTAATTGGTATCCAGTTTTACTGAAAAATCTTGGTATAATCTAGACTAATGTGATTTCATGAAGATTCTATACAAGTTGTTTTAATTATTTTATCGGTTTCAATTATTCGTTTTTTCTATACATACATATTCCAATAGGTAATTGAGCTATTAATTGTTTCTTAATATTAAGTTCAGTAAATAGATTAGTTAATAATTCACTTAGGAGGAGACGGGATTGATCTATTTTCGCGTCTTAATTAAATATTGTAACTGGAAACATCTAATCCCTATTTGAAATTTGATAGTCATAGCTGGCTGTTGCAAGAAAGCTAATATATCAAGTTTTTGTCAGACCAGAATTGCAATTTCTCCATCAACATGGTGGCTATCCATCGCCCAGCTAACCATGATTGATATGAGTATTTCTTCCCATAAATTTATTCATTAATTATAGAGTATGATTAAAATTCTTGACTCCACGTTGAGAGAAGGAGAACAAACTCCCGGAGTGTATTTCTCTCCAGAAGCCAAGTTGACTATCGCCGAATTTTTAGATGGCATCGGTGTGGATATTATCGAAGTGGGAAATCCAGCAGTAGATGTAGAAATTCATAAATCAATTACTCGCATTGCCAAAGCTGGATTCAAAGCCAAAATAGGTGCTCATTCATTATGCCGCATTGATAATGTCCAAAAAGCTATTGATTGTGGAGTTGATTTTTTAGGCGTATTTTTTAGTGTTTCTACTGCTAGATTGCAGAAAGATTATGATATCAGTTTAGAAGCAGCTACTGACAAAATAGCTCATGTGATTAGTCATGCTAGAGAGCAAAGAAAAGATTTATTAATTCGTTATACACCAGAAGACACGGTGCGATCGCCTATTGAGAATGTGGTGAAAGCTGCAAGTGCAGCTATTCAAGCAGGGGCCAACATCATCAGTATTGCTGACACAACAGGTTATACCAGTCCTTTCCATCCCCAACGCAGCATTTATAATATTGTCAAAGTCCTCAAACAAGAACTAGCACAACTGGATTTACATCCCCAAATAGAGGTGCATTGTCACAATGACAGAGGTTTAGCCTTAGCTAATGCCCTGGATGCCTACAGAGCAGGTGCTGATATTATTGATGTCACAGTCATGGGTTTAGGTGAAAGAGCAGGTATTGTTGACCTAGCAGAACTGCTCATTAATTTAATTGATATGGTAGGAGAACAAACCCACTGGCAATTGAATTACTTAAAAGATTTATATGATTTCGTTAGTGATCATGCCCATATTCCTATTCCCCCTCACCATCCAGTAGTTGGGAAGAATGCGTTTACCCATTATGCCGGAGTCCATGTCAAAGCTATTGCTAAAGATGAAAAACTCTACCAAAGTTTAAATCCAGAAATTCTCGGTCTCAAAAATAACTTAGCATTAGGAATGCAATCAGGTTATACAGCAGTGGAACTAGCTATTAAGCAGATTGGCAGAGAAGAACTGGCTGAAAATAAAGAGTTAGTAGCCAATATTCTCCAAGAAATTAAAGTCATTGCTAAACGAGGAACACCAATTGATATCGAAACAGAATTACCAGAAATTATAGACCGTTGTACAATTAAACACCTAATTACTAATATGATGTCTGGCTAATTATGGGAAATTACCGAGAGGCAATTGATGAGAATAGAGGCGAATATGCAGCTAGGAGGCAGAAACATTTAAGATATAAAGACTGCAATCGCAAAAATTTAATTGGTTCATCTAGATGACATGGTATTAACATCAAAAAACCAGGAAGAACAAGCTCCAAAAATTCAACAAAATCCCAAAAATTCAGGTAAATGGTGGGCAATCCTGGGAATTAGTATAGGTGTATTCATTTTTGCTTTAGATGTATACATAGTCAATCTTGCCCTACCAATTATGGTGGACTCGCTCCACACCGACTTTACATCGATTCAGTGGGTGGTTTTAAGCTATTTGCTAGCGATCGCTATTTTTGTCATGAGTGCGGCAAAATTAGGTGATATGTGCAGCAAAAAGTATCTGTACATGATTGGTATGATACTTTTTAGCATTAGTTCACTCTTGTGCGGACTTGCACCTAGTATAGGCTTTTTAATCGTTTGTCGTGTACTTCAGGGAATTGGTGCGGCTTTCCTCTCTGGACTAGGAACAGCAATGATAGTCGAAGTCTTTCCCCCAGAAGAACGAGGACTAGGACTAGGAATTAGAGCAGGTGTATTTGGCTTGGGTATCATGTTAGGCCCTAGTGCTGGTGGGCTATTAATTGGTTTGGGAGGTTGGCCATTAATCTTCCTAATTAATGTCCCCATTGGGATTATCGGCACCTTAATTATTGCTTATCTAGTTCCTGCGACCACTGTAAACAGCAGCAAAAACAGCTTTGATGTCTTGGGAACAATCATTCTCACCATCACCTTAACTGCTTTTACCTTGGGTATTACCTTATTTCAGAGGGAAGGATTCAATTCTTTCTCAGCCATGATTTTATTGATTTTAGCTGGTATCTCCTTAGCTGCTTTCTTAGTGGTAGAAGCTCATTCTTCAGAACCAATGCTAGATTTGCGAATCTTCAAATCTTTAGAATTTAGCTTGGGTTTAGGATTGCGATTTTTAGGCAATTTTGTCATGGCAGGAGTAATTTTTATTCTTCCTTTTTTTCTCAACTTAGTTCAACACTATTCTACAGAACAAGCAGGTTTATTATTAGCTTTACCACCGATTTTGATTGTCATGACGGCTCCTGTAGCAGGTCTTCTCTCAGACCGCTTTGGTCCCCGCATCATTAGCCTCATCGGACTGGTATTAATGGCCATTGGTTGTTTCTTCTTCAGTACCTTTGATACTAATTTCACCTTAGTGAGCTATATCATTGCCATTATTCCCTATGGTTTGGGAGTAGGTATGTTTCAATCTCCCAACAACAGCGCCATTATGGGGGCTGCACCTAAAGATAGACTAGGAATTGCCTCAGGATTATTGTCATTATCCCGGATATTAGGACAGACCGCAGGTGTACCTTTGGTAGGTGCATTATTTTCCTTTGTCACCATTACCACCGCCCATCTTGCAGTTAATATTGATGTTACCAATGCACCTGTAGAAGCATTAGTTTTTGGTTCACAAATGACCTTTCGTTTCGTTGCGGGTTTGTTATTAATGGCAACAGTGATGACGCTGAGTTTGTGGTGGTTACAGGAGACTAAGTTACCCATTTTAAAATTAAGAAAAGCCCCTGAAAATTAGTTGTAAATTAATTGACAAGGGCCATAGAACCAGAAAAACTTTTATCGCTTGTGGTGATTAGGAAGCTAAAGCAACTTCTACCTTTTCTTGTAGCTCACCTTTTTGATATAACTCGATCAAAATATCAGAACCGCCAATAAATTCACCATTAATATAAACTTGGGGAATTGTTGGCCAATTAGAATATTCTTTAATGCCTTGGCGAATTTCATAATCATCCAAAACGTTGACGGTCTCAAAGGGAATGCCTAAAGAGTTGAGAATCTGTACCACATTATTAGAAAAACCGCATTGAGGCATTAATTTAGTGCCCTTCATGAACACTAAAATTTTATTGGTTTTCACCAAGTTATCAATTTTGGTTTGGAGTTCTGGTGTCATGACTGTTTATTTCCTTGTTGCTGATAGTAAATACAGTTTTTAGAGTTTGATCTGTGAATGAGAGATGATGACTATTCAATCTCCAATCGAAAAATCACTTTGTTGCTTCCCACACTTCGGGAGTATATGTTTTGAGAGCCAAGGCATGAATGGCTTCGGTGGACATAGCTTGTCGCAAGGCACCATAAACTAACTGGTGTTGTTGTACCAGTCCTTTGCCTGCAAACTGCGATGAAACTACTGTCACCTGATAGTGGTCTCCACCACCAGTCAAGTCTTGTACTTGAACCTGAGCATCTGGCAGTTCTGCCTTGATCATTGCCTCAACTTGCCCCGGACTAATCATCGCAATTCCTAAAAACTCACTTCTCTATTATTAGCAAAGATGTGGCAGGTACAGATTCTTGCTAGAGTTACCATAGATTGCCAATAAATATAGCAGGTGACAGTTAACAGGTGACAGGTGACAGAAAGAGAGGAGAAGATGGGGAGAGGGGGAGGAAAAAGAAGATATTTCTCCTTGTCTTCCTTTTAGGCTGGAAGAGAATAAGGTATAAGTGTAATGGAACACCAACGGTAAGGCATATGTACCATTGGTGGGGGGTATTTGTTCGTAACAAGGGAATGAGACTAGATATTATTATTGGGATGAAGTAGAAGAACTGCTAGTTTGTCGGGGGTAGGGTGCATCAACAAAACCTAATTCCAACAATTGTTGATATGCTTTTTTCCCTAATTCCCTAGTGGGGTTTTGGCTTTTGATAATTTGCACTAACAAAGGAACTGCAAATTCAGGTTGATTGAGTGCCCGGTGTACTAAAGCTAGTCGATAGGTGGCTTCATCACGAAGTTGGGCAGTTTCTAAAGCTTTTTTGCGTTGAGAATCGGAAACTCTGTTATCAATGCCGGAAAAGCTAGAGTTAAGGTCTTGATAAAAATTAGATAGCTGATTAAACAACTGACGTGCTTCTTGCAGTTTTTTCGCAGCTACATCATATTTTTGTCCAGCTACAGCATCGTCAGACTCTTTGAGGAGACGTTGACCACCTTCAATGCTTAAAATACTGTTGCTGGGAGTAGAAGGGCGAAGAGTGTTATCAGCAGGCTGACCTTGAGCATGGACAGGAGACAGGAGTCCTAACAAGGTAATAATTGACAAGCAAGTGTAGCGAATGACGGGAGAAGCAACGTTCATGGGATTAATTAATGCAATGATCTCAAAATGTGTGGAAACTTCGGGTATCTTAACTCTGTTTGTGCATCAGATAAAGCAAAGTTTTAAATCATCAGTTTATCTGGTTTCTCTGATTTAGACTGGAAGTTTGTTAAATAGAGTTCCCATTGCCCCTGCATAATCTTCTCATCATTCCCTATGAGCGATCGCATCACTTCCTCGGATTTTCCCAACTCTGGTGTTTCCATCAGTAAGCAAGGATTGGTTTTGCAACGTGGTGGTGAAGAGTTGATGTTAGAAAAGACCGCAAATCGGTTTACTATCCGCCCCAGTCGTCAGCTGTCTTCTGCCCAGCTATCTCAGATTACTTGGGGTGTGTGGCGACAAACTGTTCCCCAAGCCCAATTAGAAATATTTACCACGGCTCCGGCTCAATTGGAAATGGCGATGGAACAGGCCCGGGCCGATGGGAGGGTGGCTTTTGCCAGTCATGCCTATCAACTCCAGAATCATCCCAGCACATTTGTGTATCTGGGTGATGAAATTACAATTCAATTTGCTACTTGGGTGGATGGCAATAAAATCAATGCCATCGCCTCTATGCACAATTTAACCCAACAGCAACCCGTTTTGGGGTTAACAAATACTTTTGTCTTTTTGGTAACTAAACAGGCAATAGAAAATCCCATCAAAATCACCAATCAGTTACAAAGATTGCCAGAGGTTTTAGCGGCAGAACCGAATATCCTCATTCAACAGGAACCCCACTACAAACCCAGTGATTCCCTCTATACCCAACAGTGGTATCTCAACAATAACGGTGGTCATCAATTAGGTGTCAGTTCCCATATTTCTGTAGAAGGTGCTTGGGACATTACTCGTGGTGTCCGTTCTGTGGTGGTGGCAGTGGTTGATGATTCCTTTGACCTCAATCACCCAGATTTTCAAGGTAATGGCAAAGTAGTAGCCCCCAGAGATTTAAAGGAAAACGATTTTTTACCTTTACCCAAGGAAAAGGAAAGTAGCCACGGTACAGCTTGTGCGGGATTAGCTGTAGCGGAGGAAAATGGTCAGGGTATCGTAGGAGTTGCCCCTGGTTGCGCGTTGATGCCCATTCGCACCACAGGCTTTTTAGATGATAAATCCATTGAATTGATATTTGATTGGGCGATAGCTAAGGGTGCCAGTGTAATTTCCTGTAGCTGGAGTGCATCTTCTGTCAAATTTCCTTTATCTTTACGCCAGAATGCAGCCATTACCCGCGCTGCCACCCAAGGTAGAAATGGAAAAGGTTGTGTAATTGTCTTTGCCGCAGGTAACGCTAACCGTCCCGTTAACGGCGTTGTCAATGAGCAAAATTGGCCCAAAAACATAGTTAATGGTAATACAACCTGGTTAAATGGCTTTGCTGTCCATCCTGATGTGATTGCTGTAGCTGCTTCCACCAGTTTGAATAAAAAAGCCGCTTATAGTAACTGGGGCGAAAATATTTCTGTGTGTGCTCCCAGTAATAATGCTTCACCAGCTATGTGGTTTCAAGAAGTTGGGTTTGTGCAAAGTCAACCAGCGATCGCTTCCCGTCTCTACGGATTAGGTATGTTAACTACTGATCAAATCGGGGCAGCTGGTTATCATCCTGGCAACTTTACCAATAACTTTGGTGGGACTTCCAGTGCTACACCCATTGTCGCCGGAGTTGCGGCCCTAGTCTTATCTGCCAATCCTAATTTGACTGCCAAACAAGTAAAACGCATCCTGGAAGAAACAGCAGACAAAATCGTTGACTATGACCCAGACCCCCAACTAGGGATGCGTGGCGGCACTTACAATCAAAATGGTCATAGTATCTGGTTTGGTTATGGAAAGGTCAATGCCGCGAAGGCAGTGCAAGCTGGACGCAATTTACAAACCGCCAATGCCAGCATCAGCAACCAAATACAAGGCCAAAATGACAATGCCCTAGCCATTCCCGACTATAATCTCCAGGGAGTCAAAAGTGCGATCGCCATTAATGAAACAGTCAGCGTTGCAGATATTCAAGTCAGTGTCAATATCACCCATGATTTTTTAGGTGATTTAGAAATTTATTTAATTGCCCCCAATAATCAACAAGTTTTATTACAAAATCGCACCTTAGGGCGACGGACAAAATTACAAACAACATACACCATGCGATCGCACCCCGTCCTCAAACAATTATTATCTGTATCTACAAGAGGTCGTTGGCAATTAAAAATCATCGATTATTCGCCCCAAGATATTGGTAAACTCAACCGTTGGTCATTAGTGATTAATTACTAAACCAGCACCATCAGACACAATCATCAAAGGCATCACTAACTACCAAATTCACTCTGTTTGAGAGTAGCTAAAATCACAACAGTATGCCAAAAGCATAGATTACTGTCGATATAGTGAGGCCGTAAACTTTTTCAACATAAACACCCCATACTAGATATAATTTCCTATAAGTTGAAAAAACTCTAAAGATTTAGCGTAAACATTACGCCTGTCTAAAACTGACTAGCTGACAAACACATTAGGAGGACTATCTATGGCGCTTGTACCCATGCGGCTGCTTTTGGATCACGCTGCTGAAAACGGTTACGGCATCCCCGCTTTTAACGTTAACAACCTAGAGCAGATTCAAGCCATCATGAAGGCGGCGGCTGAGACAGATAGCCCCGTAATCTTACAAGCCTCTCGCGGTGCTCGTTCTTATGCAGGGGAAAACTTCCTGCGCCACTTGATTTTGGCTGCGGTAGAAACCTACCCTCAGATTCCTATCGTTATGCACCAAGATCATGGTAATGCTCCTTCTACCTGCTATTCAGCAATCAAGAACAACTTCACCAGCGTGATGATGGACGGTTCTCTAGAAGCTGATGCTAAGACCCCTGCTAGCTTTGAATATAACGTTGCAGTTACCAAGGAAGTTGTTAACGTAGCTCACTCTTTAGGTGTCAGCGTTGAAGGTGAACTAGGTTGTTTAGGTTCCTTGGAAACCGGTGCAGGTGAAGCTGAAGACGGTCACGGTTTTGAAGGTACACTTGACCACTCCCAACTGTTAACCGACCCCGACCAAGCAGTTGAATTCGTAGAAGCAACTCAAGTAGACGCTTTAGCTGTTGCTATTGGTACCAGCCACGGTGCTTACAAATTTACCCGTAAGCCTACAGGCGAAATTTTGGCTATCAGCCGGATTGAAGAAATTCACCGCCGCTTACCCAACACCCACTTGGTAATGCACGGTTCTTCTTCCGTACCCGAAGATTTGATTGCCCTAATTAACGAATTTGGTGGTGCAATTCCTGAAACCTACGGTGTACCAGTAGAAGAAATTCAAAAAGGTATCAAGAGCGGTGTACGTAAGGTAAATATCGACACCGACAACCGTTTGGCTATCACCGCTGCCGTTCGTGAAGCTTTAGCAAAAGCTCCCAAGGAATTCGATCCTCGTCACTTCCTCAAGCCTTCTATTAAATACATGCAGAAGGTTTGTGCTGACCGCTATGAGCAATTTGGCACTGCTGGTAACGCAAGCAAGATTAAGCAAGTTTCTTTAGAAGATTTTGCTGCTAAATATGCTAAAGGCGAATTAGTAATGAAAGCTGCTGCTAAAGTTTAATTTTTTAAATTTTTCTCAGTAATAAACAGGGTGTAGCTATACTATACCCATATATAAAGAAGCCGGGAGCGTTTTAGTTTCCCGGTTTTTTGTTGTTAGCAAATAGTGAGTTTAATTTCAGCGATCGCTACTCCTGGTTTTCCCCTGCATCTGCTAAAATCATGCCCCGGTCAATAATCATGATATTTTCGCGGGTTTGCCGTCGTCATAGTTAGTTCCAGGTGTGATGCGGTAATTCAGTAAAAGGAGAAACCCCACATACATGGGTATTCTCCATAGTCTCTAAAATACGCGATGTTGTAAGGATGGCATTTGTCTACGGACTTGTTCTAATCTGGTGGGTTTAATTTCGGCGATCGCTACTCCTGGTTTTTCTCCAGCATCTGCTAAAATTGTGCCCCAGGGGTCGATAATCATGGCGTGTCCATGAGTTTGACGACGCGCGTAGTTGGTTCCAGTTTGCGCTGGTGCAATGACGTAACAGGTATTTTCTATGGCTCTAGCTTGTAATAATACTTGCCAATGGTCTTTGCCTGTAAATGCAGTGAAAGCAGCAGGAATAAACACCACATCACAGCCTTTATCTGCAAGATGGCGGTAAAGTTCTGGGAAGCGCACATCATAACAAATGGAAACGCCAATATTACCCAAATCACTGGACGGATAGATAGATGGTAATTCTTTACCAGCCATCACAGTGCTTGATTCTTGATAAGTATTACCGTCGGGAACGTTAACGTCAAACAGGTGAACTTTTTGGTAACGGATGAGTTCTTGACCGTTGGGGTCTACTAAAATACTAGTGTTATAAACCTTGCCAGTATCGGGTACGGGGACAGGAAAGCTACCACCAAGAATGGTAATTTGAAAGCGTTGTGCCATAATCTTGATGAACTGCTCACTTTTTTGGGCTATGACATCTCCTTGAGCTAGTTTTTCTTTCTCGTCTCCCATAAAGGAGAAATTTTCTGGTAACCCCACTAACTCTGCACCTTGACGCACGGCCAAATCAATTAATTCTTCCGCTTGTGCCAAATTTTTCTCTAAATTCGGCACGCTGGTCATTTGAATAGCAGCAGCTAAATAAGACTTCATAGATTCAACAACAAAAAAATGGATATAAGTGGGATAGATTCTTAAATATATCGTTACTTCTAGATTGGTTAAGCCTAGTTAAAATTGCCTAATTTGCAATTTTTTGGCAGATACTAACTATCCCTTGGGTCTTATCTTAATATTCCTGTTGGTTCTAGGAAACAGAAAATTTTGGTTCCTATTTCCTGTTTGCTGGGGTAATGGGATAAATACTGAGTTTTTTGTCAAAAAGGCGTGTATTCCACAGAAAAATAAATCCCATTTTCTTGGAGAGTATTGCCACTTCTGTTAACTTCCACCAAGGGAATACCCCAGTCTATTCTGGCATTGAATCTATCCCCAACGAGTAAGCGCAAACCTACACCGAAGGAAGATAAGGTACTTTTTGAGGGGCTGTCTTCTCCTCCAGAACTATTCCAAACAGTACCAAAATCAAAAAATGGTGTTAGTTGTACAGTAGTTTGCCATTGAGGAATTTTCACAATGGACGTGCGTATTTCTGCTGAAGCAAATAGACCATTATCTGCTAACAAGGTATCTTGACGATAGCCACGGACGCTGAGTTGTCCACCGACGCTGAATTGTTCCAGGGGGACTAGGGGGCGATCGCTAATTTGCAGATCAGACCTTAATAATAGAGTAGTATCTGGAGTTAACAGACGCAAGTATTGGGCTTGTCCCCGCCATGTAAAAAATTCACCGTCTGGAGATTCATTATTAATAGTCGCTCCAAAGGCATCAATGCCGATGCTAAATTGAGAACGGAGAGCAAATAACTGCTGACTATTCCGTTCAGTGTATTCTTGAAAAAACCGCAAGGCTGAAATTCTCGTTTCTCCCCTTGCATTGGCACCAGCAGATAAGGGATAAGGTTCATTGAGGAGAGATGTTTCTGATTCTTGCCGAGAAGCAGTTAATCCCACTGCAAACTCTTGATTAGGGGTTTGGTAAATGGGTTGTCGGTAGGTCAGCTGATAGCTGCGAGATTGGGATTGAATATCTAGTGCAGTAAAAGGTTTTTCAATAACGTTACTGTGGGTTTGACTGTAACTAAAACCGATAGTGCCGTTGTAGGGGTTAATGGGAACGGTGTAACTGAGGTCATCAATGGAGTTACTACCATCGGTGTTGACGTAACCAATATGGAAGCGATCGCCAAATCCCAGTAAGTTGTTATGATTAATTTTTACCTGACGACGCATACTACCCACACTAGGCGATCGCTGGTTATCTATACTAAATTGAGTGGAAAAAGCATCAGCTTCTCGCACTTTTATCTCTAATACACTCACCCCAGGCCGAGTACCTGCGGACAGTTCAGCAGATAAATTGCCAATCAGCGGGTCTAACTGCAACATCTGTAACGCTGTCAGCAACCGATTTTGATTTAAAGGTGCTTTACTCGCTAAAGCTAATCTACTGCGAACATAACCTGGATTGAGTCTTTGTAAACCTGTAACAGAAATCGACTCTACTTCCCCTTCAATTACCTGGATTTTCACCACACCATTTTGCAATTCTTGGGGAGGAATAAATGCTCCAGAGGTGATGTAACCTGATTTAAGATACAGTTGGGTGACGGCTTCCTGGGCCTGAAGTAACTCTGCAAAGGAAATGGGTTGATTGGTGAATGGTTGCAGTACCTTGATTAATTCCTCCTGGCTAAAAACAGTGCTACCAATGACTTCAAATTGTCTGACTGTGATTTTACCGGGTATTTGCTCTAAGGAAGGTTGGGGAACTGATGGGGTAGTTTCTGGTTTTGGTAATAATTCTTCCAGGGGTGGTAAAGGTTGCGGTTCTGGTAACGGCTGGGGAGTAGGTAAAATGGGAGTCTGGGGTAGTGCCTCTGGAAGTGTCTGCGCTGGGGTCACATTTTGGGTGACAACTTGGGCATGAGCAGGCAATAAATTATAGAAGATAAGCAAGTCAAAAAATAAACAGAAAACATTAAATATTCCGGTACGGGAAGTATTATTTGTATTGTCTCTGGATTTACTGTTCACTGTGATTAAATACACTTGGTTTTTAAATACTTAAATAACAAAATTGCTCATTCAAGCTGAAAAAGCAGGAAAATTGAGACTATCTAGCGATATTTGGTATATTTAAGTAATACATTTGCATTATCTTTGAGTTAAAATGATACATCTAGTCTTCATTATTCAAGATATCAATGTTTGGTCAGAATTATACAAACCTCATACAAATTAAAGATTAAAAGTTCAAAATTAAATAAGTATGTTTTCATAGGTATTCATTCTTGTTTCATATGGGTATGAATTTTTGACCTCTTCAACATCACAACAGGGAAGATGAGTAGCTGTGAAGATGAGAAAAACTTCAATTTCTGCTTTTAGGGTGTTAATAACCAATTAATCCCCTTTCTCCGTTCACAGTGAGGAGTGGGAGTGAAGCTCATAAATTTTACGTATTATTGCTACCAAAAAGGTTAGAAAATTGTCAGATAATCAAACAGAAAAAATCACAGAATTTGCCGTTCAGCCTTTCCCATGGTGGAAGCAACAACTTCTAAATTTTGCAGCATCTATAATATTTTATACTATTATTCCCTTACCTTATTTCCCTGGTTTAGATTTTCAAAAGGTCGCATACTTTACACCAATTATCGGCTTGATGATTGGGGGAATCCTGTGTGCTTTGGATATAGGGATGAATTATTTAGGTGTTCCAGTATTAACTCGCAGTGTTGCGGTAGTCTTAGTTTGGCTGTGGCTGACGGGAGGTTTACATTTAGATGGGGCAATGGATACAGCGGATGGGTTAGCGGTCACTGATCCCAAAAGACGGTTAGAGGTGATGGTAGATAGTGCTACTGGGGCATTTGGGGCTATGGCAGCGATCGCTATTTTATTATTAAAAACCACTGCTCTCACAGATATCAGCACAAATCGAGATTTAGCAATTATAGCTGCTTGTGGTTGGGGAAGGTGGGGACAACAGGTAGCGATCGCTTTTTATCCCTATCTCAAACCTACAGGTAAAGGCGCAATTCATAAACAAGCAATTCGTACCTACCGCGATTTATTGCCAGGATGGTTGTTGCTGGTTGGTTGGAGTGGGATAGTTTGGTGGATAAATGGTGATAATTTCAGTTTAGCAATAGGGATGGTAATTATTGGTAGTGCGATCGCTTGCATCATCCCTGCTTGGTTTCATCATCAATTAGGTGGACACACAGGAGATACCTATGGTGCAGTAGTCGAGTGGAGTGAAGCCTTATTTCTCTGTATTCTCACCATTTTTCATTAAAGCTGGTTAAACCTCTCTGTTCTATCAACCTTGTAGAGAAGTTCCATGGAACCTCTCTACATTTTGTTTCTGCCGTTGCTGAATCAGAGTATGAAATGCAAAAATTACCTTTGTTTTTCCTCGTACCTTTGCACCTTCGCATCTATGGGTGAGACAAATTCATATTCTCAATCAGCAACGCTCTTTTTCTCTACCTGCGCTGACTTCATTTCATCGGTTGCAACTTCGTCACCTTGAGTTTAAAGTTACCTACACCAGTTTCACCAAATGAGCGCACACGGATAATATAAGTTCCCGTTTCTGTAATTCGGGTAAACAACAAAGAATTACTTGTACCATCAGGGCCATCATCATTTTCTGCCAAGGTAGAACCATCAGGAGCCAGCAAGGTAATCATACTATCAAAATTGTCCGATGATAAATCCACAGCCAGATTATCACCCTTGCTTAACTTAACAATATAATCCCGTGCAAATCCCCCTTGACCTGTGGGGATATCCTTGTCGGATAGAGTATCAGAAATTTCTGTGCTATTAGCGAGAGGAATGGGGCTATACAATTTATTTTGAGCTAATGCCGTACTCATACCTATGCCTAAACTCAGCAAGGTAGTTGGAAAGAGGATAATTCGGATTAAACTTACAGCCAAAAATTTATTCATAAAATATGAACCGCATTCCCACAAACACAGGATCAACAGTGAAATGAGCAGTATTGCCGCCAAATTGATGATGACTGCTCCCTACCACTAGGCCAATTATAGATTTTTCAAATCTAGGTTGCCCAAAAAATTTGCCTGAAGAAGATTGCTGACTGAGATTCAATCTCTGGGAATACGGAATAAATTTACATACTTGTGAATTCGCAGTATAAATAAATTTCTATCTCCCCACATCCCCAAAAATCGCTATCATCCAAAAGAACGGGAAAGCGATCGCACTACCCATATTTTTCCCAAATGCGATCACATCCCATCATCCCAAACAGCGCTCTCCCATCATTCCCAAACAGCGATTCCTACGGACTGCTTCCCTATTCCTGTTTCATTAATTTCTTAGTAACGCCCGAAATCCCATTTGATTAAAATGATCATCGGCAGTTAGAGCATCAGTAATTCCTCGATTTTGCATCAAAATACATGATATGCAGTCAACCAATCCCCATTCTTTATCTTGACGACTTCTGAATAGTTGAAAAGCAGCATTGTACAGTTCATTAGTTAGAGGAACTATTTCAACGTTTGGGTCTGATTTCAGGGATTCAAGAAGTTGGACTGCGGCGGTTCTATATCTTTACTTAGAAAGAGCATTGCCAATTTCTAGTAAAATCGCTTGAGTTGTAACGAGATGAGAATTTTGAGCTTCAATTTGTTCAGCAAGCTCAACTGCTCTGGCATGATTTTGATCTGTAATTGCAGATAATGCTATCGCAAAAGATGTATCTAAAAAAAATTCATTCATTTTCTGAGGTATTTTCCTCATGCAAATACTGGTCTATATTGGTTGACCAGTCTGGTTTACCTCGTAAATTTAAAGATTTGGCAGTTTGCAAGAATGTTTTTGGTTTTGGTTTTTTATCTGGTAACACACTTTCAACAATAATCCGAACACGCGTACCTGATTTGATGTTTAAAGGTACTTCAGGAAGAAGGGCTGCACCATCGAACAGAGCATCTAAGGTTTGAATCATAACTGTTTCCCATACTGCATTACTGCCATTATATCGCCTTCAATTTTTTCATTAAACAGCGATCGCTCTCCCACTATTCCCAAACAGCGATCACCCTCCCATATCCCCACAAAAGCGATCGCACATCCTCACATCCCCAAACAGCGATCGCTCTCCCATCATTCCCAGAATAGCGATCGCACCTCCCCACATCTCCCTAAAAGTGATCGCACTCCCACCATTCCCAAACAGCGATCGCCCTCCCATCATTCCCAGAATAGCGATCGCTCTCCGCACATCCCCAAGATGTAGGGGTTTAGCAATGCTAAACCCCTACCGCCATTGTTCATAGAAATGAGATCAAACTGGATCGAACTGAACTATATCTATAGATATAGATTAAGCTTTAGGAACTCTAATATATCTATTAGGATTACTTGCATAGTAATCAACAATACGATGTAGTGTTCCAGCTCCTCCACCGTCATAATTTGCACTATAGTGGGACTCTGAAAGTACAACTCTTTTAGCACCTGAACTATCAATATAAACCTTCTCAACTACGGCTACATGACCTGCTGTACCAGATATCCATTGTGCAATATCACCAACTTGTACGTCATTAATACCTACAATGGTCGCTCCATTAGAAAGCTGATTATGCCATTGATTAGCATTACCAGACATCGAGTTAAGTGCAGCAGTGCTGCCACCCAGTTCTTTCACACGACCGTGAGCGTACCAAGTACAATTTCCTTCTGTATAACCAGTACCATTAATAAGACTCGAACCATACATTGATTGAGCAAAAATGTTTCCAGTCGTATAGAACTGAGGGCGGTCTTTAAAATATTGTGCACTTTGTTGAGTCAGTAGAGGGGTAAATGGATCTGATGAAGGCGGTGATGCAATAATACTGAAATTACGATTACTTACATCATAAACATTACCATTATTAATACTTGTAATCTTAATTGAGTAATCTGAACCTGCTGGTAAATTATTACCTAATATCCAATTTTCACTCCCGTCTGAAGGGGTATTACTAAATAAAGTTACGTAAAAATTGCCACCTTTGTAGAGATCGATATTGACATTTTCAGCAATATTATCAGTCCAAGTTATATTCAAACTTGATCCTGCTTGTAAGGATTCGCTACCATTGGGTGAATTGATTGTAATATAGAATGAAAAATCAATATCTTTTATATAACTTGTAGATATATTAACATCTCCATTAAAATCGCCAGTTTTAAAGTTATAGTTATTAGCGCTCATGGCATAACCACTACGAGGAGTATAGGGCTGACCAGCATTAAATGTTCCATCTCCATTGGATAACCAGACAACTACAGATTCATTATTGACGAAATGAATTAAATCAGTTTTATTATCTCCATTAAAATCGCCAGTTTTAAAGTTATAGTTATTAGCACTCATGGCATAACCACTACGAGGAGTGTAGGGCTGACCAGCATTAAATGTTCCATCTCCATTGGATAACCAGACAACTACAGATTCATTATTGACGAAATGAATTAAATCAGTTTTATTATCTCCATTAAAATCGCCAGTTTTAAAGTTATAGTTATTAGCACTCATGGCATAACCACTACGAGGAGTGTAGGGCTGACCAGCATTAAATGTTCCATCTCCATTGGATAACCAGACAACTACAGATTCATTATTGACGAAATGAATTAAATCAGTTGTTTCAACCGATTGATCATTATCGCCAATTTTCACAGTGGCAGTTTTCGCGGTGCCTAAACTGTAACCTGTTCCGGTGGCTAAGTTGAGGGTGACTGTTTCTGTGGGTTCGGAAATGCTGTCGTTGATGGGTGCGACATTAATGGTAGCTGTGGATGCGCCGGCAGCAAAGGTGACTGTCCCCGGTAAACTGGTGTAATCTGTTCCCTTAGTAGCTGTGCCTGTAATTGTGTAATTAATGGTTTGAGATGAAGCTAAATTACCGATGCGGGTGAGGGTAAATCTTCCAGGATTTGTAGTTTGTCCTGTTACTGTTTCCCCCGCAGTGGCATCTGTAGCGGCAATGGTAATGACGGGGATATCATTATCGGTAATTTTCACAGTGGCAGTTTTCGCGGTGCCCAAACTGTAACCTGTCCCTGCGGCTAAGTTGAGGGTGACTGTTTCTGTGGGTTCGGAAATGCTGTCGTTGATGGGTGCAACATTAATTGTGGCGGTGGATGCACCGGCAGCAAAGGTGACTGTCCCCGGTAAACTGGTGTAATCTGTTCCCTTGGTGGCTGTGCCTGTAATTGTGTAATTAATGGTTTGGGATGCAGCTAAATTGCCGATGCGGGTGAGGGTAAATCTTCCAGGATTTGTAGTTTGTCCTGTGATTGTTTCTCTGGCAGTGGCATCTGTAGCGGCAATGGTAATTATTGGTAGTGTTGATTGCTCAACGTTTAAAGATTGGCCATCTACGAAAATGGTAGTTGAGTCATCTTCAGTCTGAATTGCTGCAATTTGTTCATTATTGAGGTGTTGACCTGTAATGATGGCTGTCAACAATTGTCCTTCATCACCAGGTGTGTCATGCCGATTCAATTGGTTGTCAAGCCAATGCCCAATCTCTTCTAGTATGGTATCGGCAATTTTTCGACTTTCACTGTGAGTGATTAATTCTTGTGAAAGATAAATCTTTCCTATCTCTCCTGCAAAAGCACCCATTGTGTTTGTGGGGAATACAAATTCCTCTCTGACTTCAATGAGTGGCAAAGTGCTGAATTCACCTATTTGCCAGTTATTACCTATTTCATGTAGTTTTTCAATGTTGATATGATTTCCGAAGATAGATTGGATTAATTGTTGAAAATGAGGGGCTGTTGCAATCTGTTGTAGTTTTGGGTATACCTCCTGTTGGAGGATAGTAGAAATACTTTGATATGGTAGCTGTATGCTGCTAGGGTCTATATTCTCTGTATTCCCCACTAAAGAGCCATCTCTATCACTGATGGAAAATATGGGTGATGAATTGTTAGTGTTCCTCTCACCAAGTGATGCTAGTGGAAATGGGTAATTGACTGGGTAATCTATTTGATGGTCAAACTGCCACCCAAAAACACTGTTCCATCTAGCAGTCGGAATAACAGCATTAAAAATTGCTTGATTTTCATGAATAACTGGTAATTGCTGTGGATAAGCCCCAAAATTGTGCAGATGTGCTGGAAGGGGATCAACAGATGTCGCCATACCATTGTCAGCACCTTTTTGCTCTAGTTCAGAAGCTGAATTAAAAAGGTTATGGTTCCCGTATAAATGTTGCTCATCCATAGCTATATTAATACACAGTTAGTCGATGTGCTAATTATATCAATGTTAATTTTTTTCGACGTAAAGCAATTAATAATTTTAAATAGCTAGGAATAAGCTTTAATAAAGAGCAATGCTTAATATCTAAGGGATATTACTTAAATTAACAGATTAAGATAGAGGACTAAAGGAAACATGTTTAGCAGAAATACAATCACTATGTGACCTTTATCCATAGATGGGATTTTGTTGGAAATTTACAGTAGTTTCATGACAAATTTATCCAGAAATTGATATTTTTGCGTAATTTTTCCACTTGGTTAATTACCGTATAATCTCGCTCACAAGAAACCAGTTTATTTTTTTATGCTGAATTTGTTATCTTACAAACACCAGAAAGATTGTTATGGCGCAACCAACCGCACTTGAGCAAGAAATGCTGGAATTGATGAACCGATTTCGGCTAAATCCTGCGGCAGAACTATCTTTGCTGCTGAATAGTTCAGATGCTGACGTTAAAAATGCTTTGGCTTATTTTAACGTGCGTCTAACAGAACTTACCAATCAGTGGAGTAGTTTGGTTGCGGCCCAACCTTTAGCTTGGTCGAGTTTACTCAACGAAGCTGCCGCTGGTCACAATCAATTTATGATTAATCAAGATCAGCAATCCCATCAGCTACCAGGAGAACCAAGTTTAGGCGATCGCGTTAATAATGTAGGATATACTAACTGGACAGGATTAGCAGAAAACGTCTTTGCCTACGGAAAATCTGTATTTCATGGCTACGCAGCCTTTGCCATCAACTGGGGACTCACATCTACAGGTATTCAAAACCCAGCCGCACATCGTGGCAACATGATAAATAATAATTTTCGAGAAGTAGGATTATCCATCACTCCAGAAAATAATCCTGCGACCTCCGTTGGGTCTTTAGTCGTCACACAAAACTTTGCTAATAATAATACCCTGACTAACAAAGGATATTTGTTAGGAGTAGCATTTCGAGATTTTGACCGAGATAATTTCTATGATGCTGGGGAAGGACTAGGAGATGTGCAAATTAATGTCACCAGACTCAATAGCACTCCTTTTCGGCAAAACTTAGGAACCATGAACGCTGGGGGTTATCAAACCCTGTTAGACCCAGGACAATATTTAGTCAGGTTTTTCCGTAACGGGAGTTTGGTGAGAAGTCAGACCACGACTATCAATGCTACCAATACCAGTAATGTTAAACTTGATTTGCAGCTAGATGTTGGCACAGCCCCTAACGCTGGTTTAGGAAAAATAGTTGGTACCCTGTTTAACGATTTAAATGGTAATGGTGTTTGGAATCAGTGGGAACCAGTCCTCAGTGGTTGGCAAGTATTTCTCGATAGTAACGGTAACAAAAAACTAGATAGTGGAGAAACTTCTGTTGTTACAGATGCCAACGGAGAATATAGCTTTAACAACTTAGCACCAGGAACTTACAACGTTGCGGAATTATTACCCTCTGGTTGGCAACAGACCGCACCTAACACTAACAGTCCCATTGGCTTAGAAACATACAAATTAGATGATGGGGTATTGGATGGAGCGATCACCTACACTTCTGGCGATACAATGATATTTAATGCCTTCACTGCCAAATCTGCAACAGAAACTCTCAACTCCATCACCGTTGGTTTATCCAGTTATGGAAATCCCCGCGCACTTTTCCTCTATCGAGATTTAAACGGTAATAATACCCCTGATAGCAACGAAAAAGTTCTCGAACTAGCAACAAATTTTACAGGTAACACTGGATTTGCTAACCTAGCCATCACACCCACCACCGTTAGCGGTACTTTCTTTGTTGCCGCTTTGTATCGAGGTAACGGTTCTAATAGCACCTGGATACCCAGAGATACAAATAACCCTAGTGGCAAATCATGGTTAGCCTTTAGTGCTGCTAATAGTTTCAACTCAGCTAACTTTTCTGCCGTGAATGTCACAGGTACTAATTGGTTATTACGAGCAAACACATCTGGCCCCCTATCTCAAGCTATCACCCTTAGTGCCAATCAAACTCTTGCCCAAGTTAATTTTGGTAATCAAAACGTTAATAATAATCAACCCCATATTTTCATTAATAATGTTCTAGCGACAGAAGGTAATAGCGGTAGCAGCAACGCCATATTTACCGTCAACCTTTCTCGTGCTAGCAGTCAAGTCGTTACAGTCAACTACGCAACTGCCAACCAAACTGCCAGCGCAGGTAGCGACTACAGTCGCACCACTGGTACACTCACCTTCAACCCAGGAGAAACCCAAAAAACCATCAATGTCGCGGTGCTAGGAGATACAGCATCAGAAGCTGATGAAAACTTTTTGGTCAATCTTGCTAACCCTACCAATGGCATGATTGGTGATAGTCAAGGTGTGGGGACAATTCTCAGCGATGACATTGCCACTATCTCGATTCAAAATCTGACAGTGGTGGAAGGGAGAGATAATCAAGCAGTCGTCAATGTTACCCTCAATGCACCCTCAACCCAAGCAGTTAGCGTCACCTATACAACCTCTGCTGGTACTGCCACAACCAATACTGACTTTACACCTATCACTGGTACACTCACCTTTAACCCTGGACAAACCCAAAGAACTCTCAATATTCCCATAGTCAATGATGCCCTGAATGAAGCTGATGAAACCTTTACTGTCACCTTAGCTAGTCCCAGTAACACACTTTTAGGCACATCTACAGCTACAGTCACAATTACGGATACCCTTCAATCTAGTGCGACTGCTATTCTCCCTAGCAATGTAGAAAATTTGACTTTAACAGGAACAACAGCCATTAACGGCACAGGTAATGCTGGGCACAACCGAATCACAGGGAACAGTGGCAATAACATACTTACTGGCTTAGATGGTAATGATATCTTCACAGGTGGAGGAGGAAAAGATACATTAACTGGAGGATTAGGACAAGATAGATTTAATTATCAAACCCTTACCCATTCTTTATTAAATAACTTTGATCGCATCACCGACTTTAACGCTAATGCAGGTCAAGATTTATTTCAATTATCCACCCAACGTAGTGGATTTATTAATGTGGGTGCAGTAGCAACCTTAGATAATGCAGGTATCACAGCCAAATTAACTACCACTAACTTTGGTACTAATTTTGCCGCACAATTTACTTTTGGGAGTAGAACTTTTGTGGCTATTAATGATGGTATAGCAGGATTCAATGCCACGACCGATGGCATTGTGGAAGTGACTGGATTCACAGGTACAATCAACATTAATGATTTTATTTAATCCCAAAGCTGCTGACATCAACATCATCATTCCATCAAAATCACTCTACCTACTCTCAACTTGATTAACTTTCCCAAATTAATTAACTCAACCAAATGTGATGAAGTAGACTTCAGTTCAACCCAAAAATCAACCAACAGAGGAAGACCGGTGAAGGTTGTGAAAGTGACGGTAATTCAATAATTAAAGGAAATTAGTGACATTATATACATTGAATTTTTCTCTATGACTTACTGAGATGATCAAAAATCTTCATTGAGAGAGAGGAAAAACATTCTATGTGTAGAGATGTTGCGTAGATTCTTAAGACTTGAAATAATTGACGACTTGCCTTCTAAAATTGAAACTATTCTGTCCGAACCTTATTAATAAATCTGATCGTGTCAGAGGGGGTAAAATGAGCCGTCCAATCATTCTTGGTATTGTCGGTGATAGTGCTGCTGGAAAAACAACACTAACCAGAGGAATTGCTCAGGTACTTGGGCCGGAAAATGTTACCCTCATCTGTACAGATGATTATCATCGGTATGATCGTCAACAACGAGCAGAAATTGGCATTACAGCGCTCCATCCTGACTGCAATTATTTAGATATTATGCAGCAGCATTTATCACTATTACGCACAGGACAGGCAATTCTCAAACCAGTTTACAGCCACAGTACAGGAACCTTCGAGCCACCAAAATATATCAAACCCAATAAGTTTGTAATTATTGAAGGACTGCTTGGTTATTCTACTCGTGCGGCCCGTGACGCTTACGATGTGAAAGTCTATCTTGCTCCTCCAGAAGAACTACGCGCTAAATGGAAAATTAAGCGAGATACCCAAAAACGGGGTTATACAGAAGAACAAGTGAGAGCAGAACTAGACAAACGTGAACCAGACTCCGAACACTATATTCGTCCGCAAAGACAATGGTCTGATATCGTTGTCACCTTTTATCCACCCCAGGATGCTGAAGATGAAGCTAATGGGCATTTAAATGTCAGGTTGGTCTTGCGTCCTACCATTCCCCATCCAGATTTTACCCAAATTGTTCACTCTAGTGATGGTGATGCTCATGCAGCTGTGCGGTTAGGACTAGGCCGAGATATGGGTAAACCAGTGGATGTATTAGAAGTAGATGGACACGCAACCTTAGAACAGGTGAATAAAATAGAGCATGTCATGTGTTCAGATATGCCTTATCTGCAAAATGTATGCGATCGCGAAATTAACCCCGAATTAGGTAAAATAGCTGGTACAACAGGGGAAACACTTCAAAGCTATCCCCTAGCTATCACCCAATTAATCATTACTTACCATATGTTGAAGGCTACACAAATTTATCAGTAGTGAATTCAATTCCCTCTGGCAAATAATCCAAAGCCGTAGAAACATGATTAGACATCTGGTGAAAATGAATGTAGAGAGGTTCCGGTGGAACGTCTCTACAAGGGTTTTACCTTTAATTACCACCGGATATCTATTAGTTATGTTTTTACATAATTAAATATATTTAAATTGATATAATTTGTGCCACAGATTGCGAGTAACTGCACCGACGCTTAAATCTATATCCCCATCTACAGGAACTCGGATAATCAGATTAACCTTTTCCTTTCAATCTTGTCATGGTGCTGTTTTCGCTTTATATCTATATAGATACTATGCAATTTCTTGAACAACATGACAACGGAAAAGCTAACTTGGTTTCGCTTGGCCTTACAACTTAAAGGTTCTGTTATTACAGCGATTTACCAAAGAGTTCTCTGGTGTGGAGTATTTGGGTTATTAATTTCTATACTTTATTACTATAAATTACCAGTTTCTCAACCTGTCTTAGGCAGTGTTATTCCCAGTATAGTTTTAGGTTTATTATTAGTATTTCGCACTAATACAGCTTACGAACGCTTTTGGGAAGGGAGAAAATGCTGGGGTGCTATAGTCAATACAACCCGCAACTTAGCCAGACAAATTTGGGTATGTGTAGATGAAAAAATACCAGAGGATAAAGACAATAAAATTGCCGCATTAAACTTGTTAGTTGCTTTTTCTGTAGCTACTAAATTGCATTTACGTTCCGAACCTATGAACGGTGATTTAGAAGAGTTAATGCAATATTCCCAGTATATCAAACTTAAAATTATGAATAATCCACCCTTAGAGGTGGCATTTTGGATTAGTGATTATTTACAACAACAATACAATCGTAAATGCCTCAATAGCTACCAGTTGACATCCATGGAAGAGTTATTGAACATTTTAGTAGATAATTTAGGGGCTTGTGAACGAATTTTAAGAACACCAATGCCTTTAGCTTATGCAATTCATCTCAAGCAGCTATTGTTATTATATTGTTTATTATTACCCTTTCAAATTGTTCAAAGTCTAGGCTGGTGGACAGGTTTAATTACTGCTTTAGTTAGCTTCACTTTATTAGGTATTGAAGCTATAGGTTTAGAAATCGAAAACCCCTTCGGTTATGATGCTAACGATTTACCCTTGGATACAATTTGTCAAACTATGAAACGGAATATTGATGATTTAATTAGCTTGACTCCTAGCGTGCATTCTCACAAAGAAACTGTCTCTGAATCGAATAATTAGGAATTTGTCGATTTTCTCTGAGCGACTAGGCTTTAAACAATTACCTATTAATATAATCTGACGAGGAAAATGGCGTTTCCATCGGGTCTTTAGCAAACTACCAAATTCCCCATTGCCAGATTGATAAACGAGTTAATTTTGATTAAGTTGCAAAAATTAACAACTGAAAATGATTTTGTTTGTAGGAATCTTGAAATCGGTAATTCTTAAGTTCCCACTGCACCAGAGTAAATTAAACCCCGTTGCATATCCAAAGTTAAAATTGCCCCATCTCTAATGACTTGTGTGGCTTGTTTTACACCAACAATTACAGGCACACCAAGACGTAACCCAATAACAGCAGCATGACTCGTTAAACTTTCTTCTTCTGTAATAATTCCACCTGCTTTGCGAATTGCTTCAACATAATCAGCACCAGTACGAGGTGCAACTAAAATATCACCTTGGTTAAAGTTACTGACATCAAGGGCATTATGTGCTACTCTAGCGCGGCCACTTACAGAACCTTGACCTAAGCCAATTCCTTGACCTAGTACCGCAGTTACTACTTCAACTTTAATTAAATCTGTAGACCCAGACACACCTTGAAGTGTGCCCGCAGTCATGACAACTAAATCGCCTTCAGAAAGTAAACTTTTCTCTTGGGCAACATTAATAGCTGCTTGAAATGTTTGTCCTGTAGAAGGTAATTCTAATACCAACAAAGGCTTCACGCCCCAAACTAACTGTAACTGTCGAGCGACATTAACATGGGGTGTAACGGCTAAAATCGGTGTGGTGGGGCGGAATTTAGAGACGTTGCGTGCAGTGGCACCGGTTTGGGTCAAAGTCATAATTGCAGCTGCACCTAAGTTCTCAGCTATTTGACCCACAGCTTGGCTGATAGCATTGGGAATGGAACGGCGGTTATCTCGTCCATGACGGGAGGTGTAATTTTGAGATACTTCCTGTTCAATCCGTTCTGCGATTCTCGCCATTGTGGCTACAGCTTCCACTGGATAGCTACCCACAGCAGTTTCGTTGGAAAGCATGACTGCATCTGTACCATCTAAAATGGCGTTGGCTACGTCGGATACTTCCGCACGGGTGGGTCGAGGATTACTCACCATGCTATCTAGCATTTGAGTAGCGGTGATGATGGGAATTCCCAAACGGTTGGCGGTAGCAATTAGACGCTTTTGCAAGACCGGAACATCCTCTGCTGGTAGTTCTACACCTAAGTCGCCTCTAGCCACCATCACACCGTCACACAAAGACAGCACAGACTCCATTTGTTCTATGGCTTCGTGTTTTTCGATTTTGGCGACTACAGGCACATTTTTACCTGTGCTGGAGATTAGTTCTTTAATTTCGATTAAGTCTTGGGGGTTGCGAACAAAGGAAAGTGCTACCCAATCTACACCTTGGTCAAGACCAAACATCAGATCCTCGCGGTCTTTGTCGGTCATGGCTTTGATGGATAGGTAAACTCCTGGAAAGTTTACCCCTTTGTTGTTGGAGAGTTTACCGGCAACTGTGACTCGACAGTATAAATCACCTTTTTCTCGGTTGATATCCTCCACAACCATTTCTACTCTTCCATCATCCAGGAGGATTTTTGCGCCGACGGGGACTTCATCTGCTAGGTAATCATAGGTGACGCAGCTAATTTCCTGTGTACCCGCGACGGGACGATTTGTTAAAGTAAAGCGATCGCCTTTTGCTAAAACTATAGAGCCATTTTCAAACTTACCCAAACGAATTTTTGGCCCTTGCAAGTCTTGCAAAATTGCCACAGGTTGATTAAGTTCAAAAGCAGTTTGGCGAATCAGGCGAATATTGCGTTGATGGTCAGCGTGAGTACCATGAGAAAAATTGAGCCGCAACGTTGTTGCACCAGCTTCAATAATTGCCTTCAGCATTTCTGGACTGCTAGTGGCAGGCCCTATGGTAGCAACAATTTTAGTTCGGCGCAGAGAATCTCTTAATTGCATAAGGACTGAATTTCAGGGTCTATCTGGGAATTAATGGTAAATTGAGTAGCATTTCCTTTTCAGTCACTGCTATAGCAATGTCAGCAGTTAGGAAAAGCAAGCTCATTTGATTTGCTTCTATGTCTATTTCTGGGTGAGAGTTGAGAAATAAGTATTTTTTACTTTTTTATACATCGCACCCCATACCTGCCTCAAGGAGGCTATGAGCAAAGACAAAGGTATAGTCTGGAATCATAGCGTTATTCTTATACTGATCGGCAATGAGATGAATAAATCTTGCTTTACATAACTTTACATATCTTTATTATTCACTAAGGATTTATCATATGATTTGTAATGTTTGATGAAGAAGGAGTTAATAATGCTCACGTCGGAGGCAAAAAAGCCACTGACAATCCCGCCTAAAGAACTGTTAGAGCCTCCTGGTGATTTCAATCCCACACTACTCATGTTTTTAGTAGTAGTGACAATGTTAGTTTTATCTAACTTTGGATATTGGGTTTGGGAATGGCCCCATTGGTTATGCTTTAGCATTAATACTTTAGCCTTACATTGCTCTGGGACAGTAATTCACGATGCTTGTCACCAGTCAGCCCATCGCAACCGAATTATTAATGCCATGTTAGGACATGGCAGTGCATTAATCTTAGCTTTTGCCTTTCCTGTCTTTACAAGGGTTCATTTACAGCATCATGGCCATGTGAATCATCCCAAAGACGACCCCGACCATTATGTGTCTACAGGTGGGCCATTGTGGCTCATAGCGGTGCGGTTTTTGTACCATGAGGTATTTTTCTTCCAACGGCGACTGTGGCGTAAATACGAGCTACTGGAATGGTTTATTAGCCGTTTGATTGTTGGTTCTATCGTTTATATTTCTGTCCAATATCATTTCTTGGGATATATTCTCAACTTTTGGTTTATTCCTGCCTTTATTGTGGGAATTGCCTTAGGGTTATTTTTTGATTATTTACCCCATCGTCCATTTGTGGAGCGCGATCGCTGGAAAAATGCCCGCGTCTATCCTGGTAAACTGTTGAATATCCTCATTTTGGGGCAGAATTACCACTTAATTCATCATCTGTGGCCTTCTATTCCTTGGTATAACTACCAGCCAGCTTACTATCTGATGAAACCACTATTGGATGAAAAAGGTAGTCCGCAAACTTCAGGGCTGTTACAGAAAAAGGATTTCTTTGAGTTTGTTTATGATATTTTCATTGGTATTCGCTTTCATCACCACACAGATATAAGAAATTAGCTACAGCGTAACTTTTGTCTAATCTCAAAATGGTGCACCTGCAAGCATTGACAGTGCTTTGCGCTACGCGACAACACACCCTACATCACCGTTTCTCTACATAGAGTTTAGATACTTAGCATCGACTTACTTAATCTGACTGTGGTTGCTGGTGATTAAGTTAATACGGTAAATTGGTCGAAATACCGTATTTTACTCATTGGTAAACAGCGTCAATTATTATCAAGCAACAAGTTGCAGGTTATAGGGGAAAATAGCTCATGTCAAGAAAAACCTTAGGTTTAGAACCACAGTTGTACGATTATTTACTTGCCATTTCTTTGCGCGAACCAGAAATTTTAACTCAGTTGCGTGAAGAAACAGCCAACCACAGACTTTCTCAGATGCAAATATCTCCTGAACAGGGTCAATTCATGGCTTTGTTGGTGCAGTTAATTGGTGCTAAAAAAACTTTAGAAGTAGGGGTTTTTACTGGCTATAGTTCTTTATCTGTTGCCTTGGCTTTACCAGCGGATGGTAAGGTGGTAGCCTGTGATGTTAGTGAAGAGTTTACAAGTATTGCTCGTCGTTATTGGGAAAAGGCGGGAATAGCCGATAAAATTGATTTACGGATTGCCCCAGCTGTAGAGACATTAGATCATTTGTTGGCCGCAGGGGAAGCAGAAACTTTTGATTTTGCCTTTATAGATGCTGATAAAGGTAACTATGAAAACTATTATGAGCGATCGCTTCAATTAGTGCGACCCGGTGGCTTAATTGCAATTGATAATGTCCTGTGGTCAGGTAGAGTCGCAGACCCAGAAAATCAAGAAAATAGTACCAATGTGATTCGTGCTTTTAATCAAAAGTTACATCAAGACCAGCGTGTGACTCTCAGTTTAGTTCCCATTGGGGACGGCTTGACTTTGGCCAGGAAGAATTAATGTACAGGTAACGTAAACCAAAAAGTTGAACCTGCTTGTGGTGCTGTGTGTACACCAATTTCACCACCATGAGCAGAAATAATTTGCTTACATAAATATAGTCCTAGTCCCAAACTGAGGGAATAGCGAATATTGGTACTGTGATAGTACAAATCAAATAATCTTTGGGTTTGTTGAGGATTAATACCTACACCGTTATCAGCCACAGAACAATAAATTTTATCTCCTTGATAAATGGCTTCAATTCTTAATAATAGTCCCGGTGGGTTGTGTTTAATGGCGTTGACAATTAAATTAGAAAAAACCCGCCACAGTTGGGTAGGGTCAGCTTGAATTATGGGTAGTTCGTTGGTGACTAAGTTGGTGAGGGTGGCTTGATTTGCAGTCAGCATTGGTTGTAAATCTGCGATCGCATCTTCTATCACCTCAGATAATTGTATAGGTTGGCGTTGCAGTACCATACCTTGGGTTTCGCTGACATGGGCTTCCATGAGAGAATTAATCAAGCTCAACTGGCGATCGCTACTTTGCAGCATCCGTTCTAAAATTGAACGAGATAGAGCAATATTTTTATCTGGTTGTGACAGCAGATTTTGCAACACCATCACCGTCCCCTGCACCGGGTTGCGTAAATCATGAGAAACCGCATGGATAAAGACTCTTAATGCTTCCTCTGTTCGTTTTCGTTCACTAATATCTAAAATTACACCAACTAAACCGCAAATAGTGCCATCAGCTTTCGCAAAAGCAGCCTTGTAAAATATCACATCATGGGCCGTACAATCTGCAAAGATGACCGAACTTTCATAGCTATGTACTTGTTGAGAAACTAATAATTCCCTGTCAGCGGTTTGATACTGGTCTGCTAACTCCTTGGGTGCTAAGTCATAATCCGTTTTGCCCAGAATATCTTCCTTAGATAGCCCTAAGGCTAACTCAAAAGCTTTATTACAGCCTAAATATATACCGCAACTATTTTTATAGTAGACAGGGGTGGGAATAGTATCTATTAAAACTTGTAAAAAATTCAATTGTTCTTGTAATGCTTCTTCCGCTTGCTTGCGTTGTGTGATATCTTCAATCCATCCTTCATAGTAAAGCACTTTACCTTTCTCATCACGCACACCATAAGCTTTCTCGGAAATCCAGACAATGCTGCCATCACAGCGATAAATCTGGGATTCAAAGCCAGATACAATACCTTTTTCTTCAATTAAGCGGATAAATTCTGCACGACGATTGGGGTCAACATATAATTGACTTTCGATGTTAGTGAAATTTGCGGTTACTTCTTCCGGTGAAGAAAAACCGTAAATTTTGGCTAAGGCTCGGTTGGCAGTAATATAATGTCCATCCAGACTGCTTTGAAAGATGCCTTCCACAGCGTTTTCAAAAATACTCCGATATTTAACTTCGGCTACTTTCAATTGTTGACAAGCAGATTCGAGTTCACGTCGAGCATAAAATTCTGAGCGTTGCAGTCGATCATATAGATAAATACTAATATCGCAAATAGCACAAAACCAAAAAATATATAAAATAAATGTGACACTATACAGTTCTGGATGATGAGGTAATCCAGTGTTCAGTTTTAGTATAGTATTGATACCAAAATAATAACCAAGAACACCCAATTGGGATATTAAATGGAGTTGCCAACACACAGGCATAATTGTTGCCTGACTTAAGAATAATAAAGTCCAACCAAAGGTGTCAGGGAGTGCTACACCCTTGAAGGTAGCAAATAGTTGAGTTGATAAACTCAGAGATAGGGATGATCCCAAAAAGAGCCACCCTGGATAATGGCGACCAAATTTAGTTTTATGCAAACCAAAGCAGATTATTAAAATTAATAATAAAAAAGCATTAATTACTATTCCCTGATTTTTGATCACTGGTGATACTTGACTTAGCTCTTGTAAAGGAAAGAAAAAGTCATAAATATTTCGTAAACTGAAAGTCAATAAACAACCCAAAGCTAGCCATAACCATAAATTGAGACGTTTCCACAAAAAACTATGTCTAAAAGCCAACCATTCCTGTTCCTGGGGACAAGGAGCATATATAGCTAAGATTGCTTCTGTACTTGTGGGAGTTCTAAAAGCAGTTCTCCAGACCTTTTTAACTTTTCTCCATCCAATTGCTATGACCCGAATACCAAATTTATTCATAAGCTAGAAGATGTGGTGATATTTCCAGATTGCCACAACAACCTAGACCCAGGTAGTTAAATAAAAACCTTTTGACTAGACCATGAGATGGCTAATAGTGATAAATAAAAAGTTGCATCTGTAAATATTCGATAGCGGGGATTTTTTTAATACTACGTTGGCTGGCGAATGATATTAATATTTTCTGAAATTTACGGTTAGAGTTTTAAAGTTTTGATAAACTACATTGATTCCTAGAAGATAGCAACAAAAGATACTTACGGGCAGTTAATAAAAGGACACCACAGCATTGTTTATTGGTAATAAATTTAAAGATTTCAAAAATATATATACGTAAGGTTTAAAGTAATAAAATCCGTAAAATCCACATTTACATAGAAGTAACAAAATAGATATATTGAGGGTTGATAAAAAAAAATAAAAATGGTATGTAACAAATTTACTATTCAGGGTTTCTTACAAACTCTCTTTAGTCTTAAGTAATTATGCCAATCCTTAATTCATCAACTTCTGCTCGGTTATCACGTCCTCAAGAGTATAAGTTCTCCAAGAACTCACGCAATGTCATGGAATTGCTAGTAGTTGAGGAGGTAGACAGACAAATCCAATCTCTGCCATTGAAAATTGCTCGATACATCACACCATCAGAGGTGGTGGCCTATGCCTTAAATCGTCTTCCTCCCCTCTATGCCACGAGTAAAAGAGGATGGCAAAGGCAGTTGCATCGAGGGAGAACAGAGTTTTATCAAAAAATTGCCACAGCCGTGCGTCAGGGAATTATTGCTGTACAACGAGATCCTCTCCGCGCTAATGATGCCCTCAGTTTTGCAGAAGATAACAATAACGGTTCAGGAATTGCCCTGCAAGAACTGAGACAACTGCTGCAACGAGATGATTTATCTTGGGATAACCTGTCAGATATAGTTGAGCAAGCCTTACTGAATACCTTGAGAGGAAAGGTTACGTGGCGTAGAAGTAGCCTAGCTCACAATGGTGAACATGCTAACGTTGATTGGGAACGTTATCGCATTTAAGCCTGTTCAGACATTAAAGGTAAGGTAAACCAAAAGCTAATTCCTTGCTGTTGGCTTCTGTTGACACCAATTTCTCCACCATGGGCTTGGATGATTTGCCGACATAGGTACATTTTTAGACCATGGCTAGTAGAACCAGGCCCTTGGGGATCACGTACATATAAATCAAAGAGGCGATCGCATTCTAGTTTACTCAAGGCAGTACCATTATCTTGAATTTGGATACGAATTACACCTCCGGTCATTTTAGCTTTGAGGGTGAAATTCAGTCCGGGAGGATTGTGCTGTAAGCTGTAATCAAATAAATTAGTCATTACACGCTGCAACCTGGCTGCATCTACCATGACTGTGGGTAAATCTGTGGTAATGAGATTGGTAATGGTAGCTTGGTTTTGTGAAAATAATGGTTGCAGTTCCGTTAAGATATCTCCTATTAATGTGTTAAATTTGACTGGCTCTCGTTCTAAAGCCACACCTTGCTGTTGACTAGAATGAATTTCTAAGAGTAAATCTATCATTCCCAATTGCCGCTCATTACCTTGCAGCATCCGTTCCAGAATGGAGTATGAGACGGGAACCATCACAGGGTCGGAGTTGTTAGTTGCTCTTAATTCCCGACTATTGATTAAATGCTTAAATACCATTAAGTTACCCATGACAGAAGTGCGTAAATCATGGGCAACTGTATGTAGAACGACATCTTTCACTCGGTGCAGTTCTTCCAATTCTTGCATTTTTTGTTGTAACTGCCCTGTGCGTTCTGCTACCTGACGTTCTAAATTAGAATTGAGAGTAGCCAGTTTTTGGTAAATTAAACTTTGTTGAATAGCGATCGCTAATTGCTCAGATAATTGTTGGAGTAAGTCAATTTCCATACTTTGCCAATGACGAATACTCGAACATTGATTAGCAATTAACGCCCCTAATAATTCATCTTCCAAAATAATCGGTACAGCCAAAGAAGCTTTGGTTTGGGTTTTTTGGTAATGGGACTTTAACTTAGGAGAAACTGCAATCTTGGCTGTATCTTCCACTACCCGCACACGATTAGTCGCAAACAGACTTTTGATTTCACTGTAATAGTTTTTTTCATGTTCAGACCAGCCCAATATAGATGGATATTTGGGATTAACTGACTCAGCAACAGTTTTAGCACCACCATGGGCATCATTCAAGCCAATGAAAACTCGATCTACCCTTAGAAATTGGCGTACCTCCGTCACAGTCACTTGCAAAATCTCATCTAAATTCAGGGAAGAACGAATTCTCGCGAGAGTTTCTGTGAGCAAGCGATCGCGTTGGGCAGATAATTGTAATTGAGCCGCCGCATATTTATATTCTGTAATATCCCGAACTATAGCCAACACCTCATCTTTGCCATTAGCCACCAACCGCGCTTGATAATCGCGCATTCCCAAGGGTGTGAGCATTTGATATTCCCAGGTTTGCCAAGTCCCAGAACTCAAAGTGCGGGCGATCGCTTTTTGTCCAACTGTAGCCACATCACTTGGTAAAATATCATGTAAATTCTTGCCCAGAATTTCTGCATGTAGCAGCGGACAATTACTACTATCCCGCTTCATTTCTAAATAGTTACCATCCCGACTAATGCGAAACATTAAATCAGGAATAGCCGCTAACAACGCTTGATATCGCGCTTCCGTTGCCTGTAATTTCGTCTCTGCTTGTTTTTTGTCAGTGATATCTATTAACAACCCTTCCCACAAAATAGTCCCATTAGTTGAAGGTTGAACTTGAGAACTACCTTGTACCCACTTCAGTTGACCACTAGGAGTAACAATTCTACCCTCCCAATTCCAAGGTTTTAGAGTCGCCATGGCCACAGCAGTTGACTCAATAAAACTTTCTAAATCTTGAGGCAGAATCAGCTTGTGGATAATAGAAAAATCAGCTTGAAATACTTCTGGTTCTATTTCGCACAGTTCCCGACAGCCGGAACTAACATATACAAAAGTCTGGGAACCATCATGACATTGGTGGAGTTGGAAAAACATCCCCGTGATGTGAGCGGCAACCTTTGGTAGCAGAGTGATAGCCTCTTGTGGATAATCTGATTGATGAAGCAATTTTACAGTTTCAACCACTCTCTAAGCCTTGAAAAAATCAATAGATGATAACAATGGAGCTTTGCTAGCTGGGCAGATTTTATTTTGTAAGCATAAACACCAACCAGATTACACAAGGTTCTGTTTTCAGGTTATATTCCCTGCCTGAACATTGCATTCACCCAATCAGGTGAATCAGACTTACCAGCAAATTGTACAAAAATTCAATAGCCAGATTAGTTTTAATAGCAACTTAACCAATCACCTAATTGTTCTTAACCGAGAATGACACCTGATATAGTTATGCTACTGCTAGGGTATACGCAATTATCCAGTCATAATCAGCGTTCATCCCCTCAAACATGGCCAAAATATGCAACATATTCCTAGCAGGCAGTCGTGTGAGATGACCCTGCTAGGGTTTATTTATGAATATGGGGTGATAGTACCAATCAATCATCCTCATCAACAATTATTTTTTAGTTGATACCAATTTCTTCTGAAGATGCACATAATAACACCCCCTGTAGTCCCCCTTGGCAACGGGAATGGCGAAGCTGGGGGTAAATATATGCAGATGCAAAAAGAAACGATATGGGTAAAATACACTAGCTGAAAATTATCAATATTTTTGATACTTAATATTGCCTGATTCAGAGTAAAAAATATGCAAAATTTATGCTTTTTAAGCATAAAAGTATAGTTTTAAACAAATTTTAATTAGTCTTTGATATTTCGTTAAATTTTTCTTAATCATAGCCAATGAACGTTATTTAAGGCTGTAATTCCGGCAGGAAAATAACCTTAAATCCGAGGCAGTATGATTTTTTCAACCACCATTTTGAATCGCTTCGTTACCACTTCTATGGTGACGGCAGCTGTTATACTTAGTCCAGTTTTGACAGCAGTTGCGAAAGCTGAAACCCTGAACGGTGCAGGAGCAACCTTTCCTGCTCCCCTTTACGAACGTTATGCTCGTGAAGTGAAAAAGAAACATCCAGATTTGCAAGTGAATTACCAAGCAATTGGTAGTGGTGGTGGTATTCGTCAAGTCATGGCAGGCACAGTTGACTTTGGTGCTAGTGATGCGGCAATGAAAGACAGTGAAATTGCCAAGGTCAAAAACGGTGTGATTTTAGTACCCACAGCAGGTGGTGCTGTTTCTGTGGTTTACAATGTTCCTGGTGTTAACAACTTAAGATTATCTCGCGCTACACTACCAGCCATTTTTTCTGGTCAAATTACCAATTGGAATGATTCCAGAATTAAAGCTGATAACCCAGGGGTAAACTTACCAAATCAACCAATTAAGTTTGTAGTTCGTGCCGATGGTAGTGGTACAACCTTCATTTTTACCAACCATTTAAGTTCTATTAGCCCTTATTTCAAAGGTAGAATTGGTGCCAATACTGCACCACGCTGGACTCTACCTAACGCACTCAAAGGAAAAGGGAATCCCGGTGTAGCTGCTTTAGTAGCTCGTACTCCTGGGTCTATTGGTTATGTCGAATATGCCTACGCTACTGAAAATAGGCTCAAATCTGCTCAAATTCAAAATAAAAAAGGAGAGTTTGTTGCTCCTTCCTTGCAATCGGCTAATGCGGCTTTATCAACTGTGAGGTTTCCTGATAATTTTCGGGTATTTGTAGGAGATCCAGCACAAGGTTATCCCATCGTTGGTTTGACTTGGATGATGATTTATAGAGATTATCCCAATAATTCTAAAGCTAACGCAATTAAGAAATGGATTAATTGGGTACTCAGAGATGGTCAACAATTTAATGATGACCTGAACTATACGAGAATTCCTGCTGATGTGGTCAACAGAGTATTACAGACAGTGAATAGCAGCGTCAAGTAATCTCTGGCTTTTCTCAAATTGTGTGTGTAGGGTGAGGAAGACTCACTCTACTTTTATCACTGGATGAATATTAATCAAGCAATTATGAATAATCCATTAGACTCAAACCGCCATAATTTAACAACAAATAATCATGATGAAAAAGTTGATTTAATTACTAAAAGTGGTCATAACTTCATCGCTGATCAAATATTTACTTGGTTAGTGTATCTATTTGCAACTACTACAGTAATTATCCTCTTTTTCATGAGTTGGATAATTTTTAAAGAAGCTCAACCAGCCATTAGCACCTTTGGCTTAGGATTTTTATGGAGTCAAGAGTGGGATACAGGAAATCAGCTATTTGGTGCATTACCGTATATTTACGGCACTGTCACCAGTAGTGCGATCGCGATTTTTTTCGCCCTACCCATTGGTGTATCAGTCGCTCTAGTTACTAGCGAAAATTTTTTACCTGTATCCATCAGGAATGGTCTGGCATTTATTGTTGAATTGATAGCAGCAATTCCTAGCGTGATTATTGGCTTGTGGGGGATTTTTATCTTTATTCCCCTAGTGGAACCCCTACAAAAATGGCTAGCTAGTACATGTAATTTTATACCCATCTTCAATACCGTAGATCCAGTCGGCACCAACTTATTCACAGCCGGCATGATTTTAGCAATCATGATTTTGCCAACCATTGCCTCTATTTTCCGCGATGTTTTATTAGTTATTCCCAAAGAATTGCGAAGTGCATCTATGGCTTTGGGTAGTACCCGTTGGGAAACCATTTTTCGCGTTTTACTCCCAGCCGGATTTTCTGGATTAGTGAGCGCCACAATGTTAGCACTAGGTCGCGCACTTGGTGAAACAATGGCAGTCACTATGGTGATTGGTAACTCTGCTCAAATTAGTTTTTCGTTTCTTGACCCTAGTTATACAATTCCTTCTGTCATCGCTAATGAATTTGCCGAAGCCGAACCAGGATTACACATTGGTGCTTTGAGTTATTTAGGCTTAATTTTGTTTGGTTTAACCCTAGCTATTAATATGGGTGCAGCATTTTTAGTGCAATGGATTGGGAATAAAAATAATCGTTGAAAAATTAAATTATAAAAGTTTATCCCTCATCAGTATCAATATTTATCCTCTTGTCCCCTGAGCAAATACCCAATTACTATGAGTAGTTATCTCAATTCCGAAATAGACAAATCAATAGTGACACAGTTACGCCAGCCCCTACCAGCTAATCGCCAATTATTCACCTATTTGATGAATGCGATCGCTTTTGGGTTGACGGGATTAGCTTTGATTCCTCTTGTGTCTATCCTCTGGGAAATTATGAATAGAGGATTGGCTGGTTTCAAACCAGAAATGTTGATGAATACAGTCATTGACAATGGATTTGCCAATGCCATCGTTGGCACTATCGTCATGGTGCTCATTGGCTCCCTCATGAGTTTACCTGTAGGCATCATGACTGGGATTTTTTTAGCAGAATTTGGTCAAACAAATTCCATTGCCCATTTTGTCAGATTTATTACTAATATTCTCACAGGAGTTCCTTCCATTGTTGTTGGCATGTTCGCCTATGGTGTGATTGTTTTAGTCACTAAAGGATTTAGTGCTGTAGCTGGAGGATTTGCTTTAGCAGTTATCATGTTACCCGTGATTATTCTCACGACAGAAGAGGCTTTGAAATTAATTCCTATGCACCAACGTCTAGCCTCTGCTGCCTTAGGAGGAACTCGTTTTCAAACCATAGTACGGGTGGTCATTAGTGCAGCTTTACCCAGCATTACAACTGGCGTTCTCTTAGCTGTAGCTCGTGCAGCAGGTGAAACAGCACCTTTAGTATTTACAGCTTTATTTAGCTTGGATTGGTCAAAAGGATTATTCAATCCTACTGCTTCTTTACCGGTATTAATTTTTAATCTTTACAATGACCCTGCACCAGAAAAAAGCCAATTAGTATGGACTACTTCCATTGTTTTACTCACCCTAGTCCTGTGTTTTAGTCTCTTTTCTCGCTTTGTGACTACCAAAAGAAAAATAAATTGACAACATCTTCATTGTGTACATTTGCTAAACATGAGTAACCTAATTCCCGCCATCAAAGTTAAAAGTTTGAGTTTTTATTATGGAACTGCTAAAGCCATTGAAAAAGTTTCCCTCGATATCTATAAAAATTATGTAACCGCAATTATTGGCCCTAGTGGTTGTGGTAAATCAACTTTTATCAAAACCCTCAATCGTATTAGTGAATTAGAAGGAAAAGTGACAGTAGAGGGTAGTATCGAATTTTTAGGACAAAATATCTACGATGCCCGTGTGAATATTAACCGTCTGCGGCGAGAAATTGGTATGGTGTTTCAAAAGCCTAATCCTTTTCCCATGAGTATTTATGAAAACGTGGCCTATGGAGTGAGAATAGCCAACCGTTCTTCAAAAGCAGAATTAGATGAAGTGGTAGAATTTGCCCTCAAAGGGGCAGCTTTGTGGGATGAAGTAAAAGATAAACTAGATAAATCTGCCTTGGGTCTTTCTGGTGGTCAACAACAACGTCTGTGTATTGCTCGCGCTTTAGCAGTTAAACCAAAAGTGTTGCTGATGGATGAACCTTGTTCAGCCCTAGACCCAATTGCAACTATGAAGGTTGAAGAATTAATTCATAGTCTGCGTCAAGAGTTAACAATTGTCATCGTCACTCATAACATGCAGCAAGCGACCCGCGTCTCTGATTTCACTGCTTTCTTTAGCACCGATGAAACTCGTATTGGTCAAATGGTGGAATTTGGTGCAACAGAGCAAATATTTAGCAACCCCTTGGATGAACGCACTCGCGACTATGTGTCTGGACGCTTCGGTTAAGCGGTCAATTCTCCCCTGAGAACTGGTGTGGTTCCAGAAACTTCGACCAAGAGTCAACATCCAGGAGTACCATCAAAGTTTAAGATCATCCCAGATGACGTTTTCACAATTGGTGAGCTAGTTTCTTGTAATGACCCATTCTACTGATATTGCTACCTTAGCTCGATGGATGGCTGCTGATTTTAGCAATCAAGCTCAAGTGTTTGAAAATCCAGCCTTTTTTGCCCATATTCGGGTATGTATGCGTCCCCTACCTTATTCAGTTTTATCTGGGGTGGGTTTGTTTGTGGAGCAAGCTTATGACTATCTACTCAATGACCCCTATCGAGTGCGGGTTCTGAAGTTAATTAGTAGTGGGGAGAATATTCTGATTGAAAATTACACCGTTAAAGATGAAAAAGACTTTTATGGTGCTTCCCGTGATTTAACACGTCTTTATAATTTAACAAGCGATCGCCTGGAAAAATTACCTGGCTGTAACATGATTGTAGAGTGGACTGGTAGTGGCTTCAAAGGTAAAGTAGAGCCAGGAAAAGCCTGTATGGTCGTCCGCAAAGGTCAAACAACCTATTTAGACAGCGAATTTGAAATTGACGCAGACAAATTTATTAGTCGTGACCGAGGACGAGACCCAGAAACAGATGAGCATGTTTGGGGTTCAGTCGCTGGGCCATTTTACTTTGTCCGCTGGAACAGTTTTGCAGATGAGGTGAAACTATCCTGAGTCTGGAGGTACGAGAAAGGGGTTTAGGGTTGAGTAAAATCAATTCTGCCCTCCCCTCTTGGCAACTACAAAAAAATTTCTGCCAGAGGATAGCATTGATGCTATGATTATGATATTATGATTAATGGTGAATGCGGCGACATAGCCAAGCGGTAAGGCAGAGGTCTGCAAAACCTCCATTCCCCGGTTCAAATCCGGGTGTCGCCTTGAAGAGAAAACAGCCAAAATCAGGTAATCCAAGGCTTTGAGTAATAAGCATGGGGACGGGTTTAACGCTCGTCCTTAATTTTTTAGGGTAATTTTGGCTAGAAATGGATGCTTTAGTTGATATGCTGGATTCGTTAGAGACATAAAAAAACTATTTACCAATATGGTAAAGTATTATTTAATACAAATTCTTTGAGGATATAACAAATTTCTTTACCAAAACGGTAAAGGATTACATTAATTGATATGATATCTTCTCTGGAATATAAAAAATTTCTTTACCAAAGTGGTAAACTTGTATTAGTCTACTAACGCATGGAAATTACCTTCGCTAACAGCAAACTGCAAGACCTATGTGAGCAGCCAAAACTAGCACAAAGGAAATTAGGTGCAAAATGTGCTAAGAAATTGCAAACCCAGTTAACTTTTATTAGTGTTGTTAGCTGTGTCACAGAATTAGAAATAGGTCATCCCCATCCCTTAAAAGGAGATCGGGCAGGTGAATTTGCAGTAAATCTAGAAGGTGGTAAACGACTTGTATTTAAGCCTGATAACGACCCCATTCCCTTGACAGAGGATGGAAGCATTGATTGGTCGAAAGTTATTGCTGTTTGCATTGTTTTCATTGGAGATTACCATGACTAAGACAACCCGACCCTTTACTCCAGATTGGGTATCTTCCCCTGGTGATGCCATTGCTGAATTTTTAGAAGAGCGTGATTGGACACAAGTAGAATTAGCAGAGCGTTTAGGCTACACCACAAAACACATTAGTTTGCTGCTTAATGGCAAAGCACCTGTTAATGAAGAAACAGCTTTGAAGCTAGAACGGGTTTTAGGTATGACAGCAGCATTTTGGCTCAGATATGAAGCCCAATATCGTGCTGCTTTAGCGAGAAAGGATGAGGAGAACCGTTTAAAGGAGTGGACATCTTGGTTAGATAAGTTACCAGTCAGAGAATTGATGAACCAAGGTAAAATTCCCAAGTGCAATTTAATTGCCAAGAATAAACCAGAAGTAGTAAAAAAGTTGTTGCAGTTTTTCGGTGTTGCTTCACCAGAAGAGTGGGAGAAATGCTACGGAAGTTTAGAAGTTAATTTTCGTCGCACTCGCAAAGAACAAAGTGATGTTGGTGCTATTTCTGCATGGTTACGTTTAGGTGAAATAGAAGCAGAAAAATTAGATTGTCCTAAATACAGTAAACCCAAGTTTGAAAAAGCAGTGCGGGAAATTCGCTCTTTGATTGTGTTACCACCAGAGGAATTTGAACCACGGATGCAACAATTATGCCGAGAATCTGGGGTTGTGTTGGTTTTAGTACCATCAATTAAAGGAGCGCACGTTAGTGGTGTAGCGCGATGGTTAAATCCCCATAAGGCACTAATTCAACTTTCACTTTACGGTACAACCAATGATCGCTTCTGGTTTAATTTCTTCCATGAAGCAGCACATATCCTATTACATAACAAGGAAAATATTTTTCTTGATGAATGGGATAGTGGGGAAAGTTTGGAATCTGAACAAGAACGGGAAGCAGATCAATGGTCACGGGAATTTTTAATACCTTCTGAGTATGAAGGAGAATTAGCACAACTTAAATCTAAAAATGATGTTGTTGATTTTGCAGCGCGTATTGGTATACATCCTGCTATTGTTGTAGGACGGCTGCAACATGATAATTTAATTCCTCTTTCTTGGATGAATGATTTCAAGGAAAGTATTGGTTTTTAGTGGGTAGACTTATCTCCTACACCTAACTTAAACGAGAAAATTGTATGCAAATGATAGGCTTTTTAGCTGATAAAACTATAAATCAATAAAAAAGCGATCGCGTCCCTGTTGTTTCGCTATGTATAATGCTGTATCTGCGGCGTTGATCAAGTTTTCTGGTAACAAATTTAGGTTGGGAATCATCGTAGCTGCACCCAAGCTGACGGTTACATAATTGGAAACTTTGGACTTGGAATGAGGAATTGCCAATCTATGTACAGTATTTTGAATAGTTTTGGCAATGTAGATAGCCCCTTGACTATCGGTTCTAGAAAGGATTACAGCAAATTCTTCACCACCGTAACGGGCAACTAAATCACCTGCTCGTCTGACAAGATTTTTCACAGCATCAGCAATTTGTTGTAGGCAATCATCACCTGCTTGATGACCGTATGTATCATTATACATTTTGAAAAAATCTACATCAAATAAAATTAAAGAGATAGGCGATTTATCACGTCTTAGCCGCATCCATTCACAATGGATATGTTCATCAAATCGACGACGATTAGCGATTTGGGTTAAACCATCCAGATTAGCCAGTCGTTCTAGTTCTTGATTAGCAGTTTGCACCTGTTGATAGAGTTGTGACTGATGAATAGCGATCGCTACCTGGTTGGCTAATTGTTGTAATAAGTTCACCTCAAATGACTTCCAATGCCGAGAAAAACCGCATTGGTGAGCAGCCAGCAAACCCCATAAACAGTTATTATTTAAAATAGGCACTATAATCAGCGCCTTGACTTGAAAAAGTTGCAAAAATTCAAATATCTCCGTTGTTAATTGAGACTTTTGAATCTCATTGATTACTGTTGTTACACCCCGATTATATTGGTTGTAAAATTTTTTGATATAAGTAGAGGGAATTTTTTGATTCAATAACGGTGAATATCCCTCATGGACTGACTCCGCTACAAAAACTCCATCATCATCAGATTCCATTTTATAGATTGCTACGCGATCAGCCATTAAACAATCCCGAATCCGTTTGACTGTCGTGGATAAAACTACTTGTAAATCTAAAGATTGCCGAATTTGTTGGCTAACTTTAGTAATTAATTTTTCTATTTTTGCCTGTTGTCGCAGGAATTTTTCCGACTGTTTCCGTTCAGTTACATCTCGTAAAATTGCCGTAAATATTTTTTCTTTTCCTAGTTCTAACTTAGAAATAGAAGCTTCTACAGGCACTTCAGAACCATCTTTACGACAAGCAAATACTTCTCTCCGTTCTCCCATTTGTTTAGTGGGTTGAGGAGAGTCAGCAAATTTATGAATATGTTGACAATGGATATTGACAAATCGCATCGGTAACAGCTTATCCAGGGATTGACCAATAATTTCTCCAGATGTATAGCCAAATAACTTTTCCGCACCTTGATTAAATAAGGTAATTTTTTGATTACTATCTACAGCGATAATCGCATCTTGGGCAATTGCCAACATCCCTGCAAAGCGAGCTTCAGAAAATCGTAGCGCCTCCTCTGCTTTTTTCCGTTGAATCATCCCTCCCACTTGACTAGCAACTGCGGTGACTAGTTGACGCGATCGCTCATCCAGTATCATAGCCTGGTTATGGAAAAATACTAAAATCGCCAAAACCTGCTGATTAAAAATAATAGGAATTCCCATCACCCCTTTAATTCCCGCAGTCATAGCTATTTTCTGCCGCTTAAAACTTGTATAGCAATCCTGACTAATATCCTCCACCAATTCCAACTGTTGGGACAACCAAATTCGTCCCACCAATCCATCACCCAACCCAAAAGTTAACTTTTGACTTTGCTCACAAAATTTATCTAAACGCTCATCTTGAATATGCCAACCACGGCAATATTCCAACACATTTAACTCCGAATTAGGCATCCAAGCCTCTCCCATATTCCAACCCAAAGTTTCACAAATATTTTTCACAATAATTGCTAAAGCTTCTTCCACATCTAACGCTGATCCAACAGCTTGGGTTGTGCTAAGTAACAGTTGTAATTGGTCATTTTGAATCTGTAATTCCAACTGAAACCTTCGCAATCGTAATTGATTTTCAATTCTTGCCAAAACCTCTATAGGTTCCACCGGTTTTGTAATATAATCTGCTCCACCCACCTCAAAAGCACTGATTTTATCATTAGTTTCATCCAATGCACTAATAAAAATAATTGGTATGTTTGCAGTTCTTTCCACTGCCTTGAGTTGTTTACATACCTCATAACCGTCAATAATAGGAATTTTAATATCTAATAAAAGTAAATCTGGGGGATTAGCATTAACAGACTGCACAGCTAATCTCCCATTAGTAGCTACTCGCACCTTATAGCCCTGCTTTGACAAAATCTTAGTTAACAAACTAATATTGTCTAAATTATCATCAACAACTAAAATGTTGCCCTTATATTTGGAATACAGCTGTTGATTCATAAATCGTCTGAATTTGCCATCAAAACTCATAATGGCTCAAATTGGTGCTAATACATCACATATTTAATACTTGTTCTCAAATTGGATTGATTCCCCAAACTGCTGAAGACTGACACAACTCTTTCCCTTAACTCGGAAATAAGCATAGAGAAAGCATCATCACATCATAAGTCTTTGTCAGTTTGCGGTCATGAAACATAGACACCAAGGTACTGGTCACATAACAGCTATTTCACAAAGGTGAAAATTGACTCCTTACCCTCAGAATCATTTTCCTGGACACAGACACAAGTCAAAGCTTTGATGATGTATTTGGTCATGAAGCGCAAAAAAGGACTTGATACACTATTTAGGGGGATTATTAGGAGAAAGCGAAAGCAAAACCTATTCTCTGTGGAAAATAACACTTTATGACTAAATAACCAAAGATTACATTAATTTATAACAGACACACATTCCATTCTAGGTGTAGCAGCGTTGAGTTCAAGATTCACAAGATTATCTAATATCAATTTGTAATTCTGTGGGAAATGAATTTCCTTGATCTCTCGCTGTTATCCATACAATTATCAGAAAATAATTCGTCTGGGAATTAATTCCCATTCTAATAACAAAAATCGGCTGAAGCCGACTAGAAAAGGTTATTTTTCAATTAATTTGTATAGCGTCTTAAAGAAAAAAGGAATATGATTTGCAACATTTCCATCTTGTTTTGAATAAAATTTACCAATTTCCAGTGATAACTGCTCTCTAAATTTATGTTCCGAATGAGGCCAATTCTCATCAGGTAAAATTTGCCGCCAATATTCTTTAGATTTTACAAGCATTAACAAGGTATTGATTAATTTATGCTTATTATCTAAACTTAGGTTATTACAATACTCTTGATTCCAAGAATATTGAAATTTATCTATTTCCACACCATCCAAACTAGAAAGATAACTAATTCTCTGGAATACTTTTGACCAATGATTTTGTAAATCTTTATCATTAGTCATATCATCAACCATATCTAAATAAATATTTTCTAAATTCACAGTATTTTCTTTATATAACGGATAACTAACATAATGATTATCAAAAACTTCCTGAATACCAGGTAATAAAAAATAAGCCTCTTTATGAATTAATCCAGTCACCCATACACGATGATGATGTGTGTTAGATTCATTGATATTTCCTTGATGATAAAGACTATAAAAAATATCTTCTGTATTTTTAAAACTGTAATTTTCCTGAATTTCAGCAAATTGAATATCTAAATCTACAATAGCAAAAAGTAAGTCAGGATTTAAAAATGACTGACTGCTATCAGCATTATGCAAATCTAAAATTTTAAAATATGTATTCAAAACATCATTTCTATCACCACAATTAAAAAATTGCGGTCTATATTGAGTCCACCATGTAGGTACACAAGCATCATAAAAATTAGCATCTGGCATCTTTTCCATTTGCTTGTAAGATTGTGGTGAAGGTCTACCTTGTAATTTGGGAATAGAACCTTCACATAAAACAACAATTTTATCTCTAATTCTTGCAGAATTAAGAATAGTTAAACAATGTTTTTTTAGTTCTGTTTCATTTAAACTCATATTTTGTTTTAGGTTAATTATTAAATTGTTTTTGATCGTAATTTCGGTTCTAATTCTTTAACATGAGCAGGTGTAACCGCTTGACAAATCTCATAGGAATGAGTAGCTAAAATATATTGATTAGTCGCACCCCATTCTTCTAAATCTCTAACTATTTGATATTGCCAATCTGGATGAAATGATATTTCTAATTCATCCATTAGAACAATTGCATCTTTAATGTTATTATATTTTAACCACATATAAATACATAATCTTTTCAATTCTCCATGACTTAAATCTTCTGGATAAAGTTCTGTTTCATCACCATCAATTCTAAAATTAATTCCAGATAAATCTGTTTGTACATTAATTTTTTTATTATTCAAAAGACTGTTAAGTTCAGCTAATAGTTTTACATAATTATTACCATAATTTCCACCTTGTTCTACAGCTTGTTTAAAATCTTCATCCCGTGCTTTTTTGAATGCTTCAATCAGAATATCTATTGCTAGAAAGTCATAGGTAAAAAATCCAGGTAATTTAGAGTTAGCTGTTTTAATCTGTTGATAATAGTTAGCTTGATTATTTTTCTGTTTTTTAAATAGTGATTTTCTATCATCGGATGATAGAAATAAAAATATCTGAGAAACATGAGCAGTTAGAAATATTTGATTTGATAATCTACTTAAAAATTCATTGGTTTTATCTATATTTATCTGACTTACCTTACACAGTAAAGCTTGTTGATTAGGTTCATTTTCACTTGAAAATAATTCACAAATGTGTATTAATTTTTTTTTCTCGCAAAGGTCGTAGTAGCTATTTAATAAATTGTTAAGCCGCTCATATTTATAACGCTCCTGTCCCAATTCAACTCTATATTTCTCTATTCTTTTTTCAATTATATTTGACATTCTACGAGTAAAATCATCAAATGATATTATATTATCTATATGTGTAATATCAAGTCTGTCGAAAATAAAATTAAATGCAAATTCTTTCTCTAAATCATTATATTCTTTTTCTAACATAAATTTTCTAGTTTCATATTTTCCCAGATTAGCTAATCTGGTATTGGATGTTTCGAGGGTAGTAATTTTTCTCTCTAAATAGGAAATTTTTTTTCTCTTGACTTTAATTTCTGTAGAGATGGATAAATTAAAATCTGAAATGAGATCGATTTCCTGATTTTCGACCAATAATTTTAAAATATAAGATTCATTACAAGTTAAAAAATCAATTCTTACAGTTTTACTACCATCCCAAATATCAATGATAGCTAAAGTCCTTTTCCCAGATTCATCATTAACCTCAAAACCATAGAGTAAATTTTGAATAAACTGCACTCTATCAGGATTACCAGCACAATGTAACAACACGAAAATCAACTGTAACAATGTACTTTTACCACCTCCATTTTGACTACCGAGGGGAAAAATACGGGGAGTGAATTCCTTCTCAAAACTAATATCTACATTTTTCAAAGCCCGAAAATCAGGTACTTGGATTCTTTGTATGTGCATAAATAAATAATACTGTTTTAACTGTATAAAGGGATTATACCTATAATAATCTCTTGCAGATGTAAGATCACTTATCTTCTTCTTTCTTTCTTTCTTCCTTCCTTCGTGTCCTTCGTGTCTTCGTGGTTCAATCACTCCGTAGGTTGGGTTGACGTAAGGAAACCCAACATCAACCAATAATAAATGTGTTGGGTTGCATTTCATTTAACCCAACCTACAAACAAAACCTAACCCAAAACGAAATTCACCAACTTACCAGGAACGACAATCACCTTCTTAACTTCCTTCCCTTCAATATAACGTTGTGCCACCTCAGACTCCCGCGCATATTTCTCCAACTCAGCCTTATCTAACTGCGAAGGTACTTGAATTGCACCGCGAGTTTTACCCATAATTTGAATTACCAAAGTAATCTCATCAGCTATCAAAGCCGCAGGGTCAAAACTTGGCCAAGTTTCGGTATGGACAGAACCCTTATTACCCAACAATTGCCATAATTCATCAGCAATATGGGGGGCAAAAGGTGCTAACAAAATCACCAAAGCTTTAATCCCTTCCGCATAAATTGGCGAATTATTGCAACTGGCATCAGTCAAGGCATTACTTAACTTCATCAATTCGGAAATAGCGGTGTTGAATTGATATTCATCTTCCACATCTTCTGTAATTGCTTGAATCGCTAAATGAATTGCCCGACGCAAATCTTTTTCCGCCTTACTTAATTTATCCAGTTCAGCTTTTTGCTTACAAACTCCCGCCGCAGCGTAATCTGTCACCAACCGCCAAACCCGATTTAAAAAGCGGAATTGCCCTTCCACATCAGCTTCATCCCATTCCAAATCCTTTTCTGGAGGCGCTTTAAATAAGATGAACATCCGGGCTGTATCTACACCATATTTAGCAATTACATCTTCTGGTGCTACACCATTGCCTTTTGATTTAGACATGGTGGCATAGAGGCGTTGTAAAGGTTCTCCAGTTTGCGGGTCTACAGGATTATTAGCATCAACTAAATGAGAAGGAATCCATTTATCCTTACCACCTTTATTGGGGTTCATGTAAGTTAAACCCTGTACCATTCCCTGAGTTAATAACTTTTGGAATGGTTCATCAAAATTTAGTAAACCTCTATCTCGCAATACTTTGGTGAAGAAGCGGGAATACAATAAGTGTAAAATTGCGTGTTCAATCCCACCTACATACTGTTCCACAGGCATCCAGTCATTAACTTTGCTGGCATCAAACACCTGATTTTCGTTTTTCGCATCAGTAAAACGCAAGAAATACCATGATGAATCAATAAAAGTATCCATCGTGTCTGTTTCCCGCTTGGCTGGAGTACCGCAGGTAGGACAAGGCACATTCACCCAGCTTTCTAACTGTGCCAAAGGTGAACCACCCCGACCTGTAAATTCCACTTCGTCTGGTAATTTCACAGGTAAATCTTGATCAGGGACTGGAACAATACCACATTCAGGACAGTGAATCACTGGGATAGGTGCGCCCCAATAACGTTGACGGGAAATCAACCAATCTCTGAGACGATACTGCACTCGCAGTTTCCCATAACCTTTTTTTTCTGCATATTCCACAATGGCTGCTTTCCCATCTGGGGAACTCATACCATTGAAATCACCAGAATTAACTAAAATGCCTGGTTCTGTGTAGGCTGCTGTTAAAGTTTCCTCTGCACCAGCTTCTGGAACAATTACCACTTTGATAACTAAATTCTGTTCTTTAGCAAATTTGAAATCTCGCGCATCATGGGCAGGTACACCCATCACCGCCCCTGTACCATATTCATACAGGACGTAATCAGCTATCCAAATGGGTACTTCTTCCCCTGTAAATGGATTAATTGCTGTGCCACCGGTGGGGATACCCCGTTTGGGTTTATCTTCCGCAGTCCTCTCTAATTCGCTTTGGTTGGTAACTTCAGTAATAAAGGCTTCTACTGCTGCTTTTTGTTCTGAAGTGGTTACAAGTTGAGTTAAGGGGTGTTCTGGGGCTAATACCACATAGCTAACACCAAAAACAGTGTCTGGGCGAGTAGTATAGACACCAATTTTCTCATCTCTACCAACTATGGGAAATTCTAAATAAGCACCTGTGGATTTACCTATCCAGTTAGCTTGCATTAATTTGACTCGTTCCGGCCAACCAGGCAGTTTATCCAAGTCATTGAGTAATTCTTCTGCGTAGTCGGTAATCTTTAAAAACCATTGTCTTAATAATTTCCGTTCGACTTTTGCCCCACTACGCCAAGAACGTCCTTCGCTGTCAACCTGTTCGTTGGCTAATACTGTTTGGTCGATGGGGTCCCAGTTAACTGCGGCTTCTTTTTGATAAGCTAAACCCGCTTGCAAAAATTGCAAGAAAATCCACTGTGTCCATTTGTAATAGTCAGGAGAACAGGTAGCAAGTTCAGCTTCCCAATCTAAAGATAAACCCAGACGCTGTAATTGTTGCCGCATCTGGTCGATATTTTGATATGTCCATTTAGCAGGGGGTACACCTCTATCAATGGCGGCGTTTTCTGCGGGAAGTCCAAAGGCATCCCAACCCATAGGATGTAGTACCCGATACCCTTGCATTCGTTTGAGGCGGGCTATCACATCAGTAATTGTGTAGTTACGGACGTGACCCATGTGCAGGCTACCGGATGGGTAAGGGAACATGGATAAGGCGTAGAATTTCGGCTTGTCTTTTGTTTGGGGTGTTTTATCTAAGCCAAGTTCTAACCATGTTTTTTGCCATTTTTCCTCAATTGTGGCTGGGTTATATCGGGAATCCACAAATAAAACTCCTAATGCTGTTTTAGCTATTGCTCTTCGCTATTGTGGCATACTATAGACTACCCCTGAAGCCATTCAGCCAGTTGGTAAGAATTTTAGATTTTAGATTGATTAGATATACTGGTGTGATGTTTTGCGTGTTCCAAAATGATGATGAAAATATTAATCGAATGCAGATAAACGCGGATGAAGTATAGATAATTTTTATTAGTGATGATGAATAAATTAATAAAAAGTCCGCTTCGATATCCTGGGGGAAAATCTAGAGTAGTTAAATTTATCTTGCCCCATATTCCTTTAGATACACTTGAGTTTCGAGAACCATTTATTGGTGGTGGTTCGGTTTTTCTGGGTGCCAAAACTTTCTTGGCTGACAGTATTAGGAAATATTGGATTAATGATATTTATTTTGATTTATATGCTTTCTGGCAATATGCCAAAGATGATATTGAAAATTTAGTGTCAAAGATTAGACATTTAAAAGCAAGCTTTCCAGACGGGAGAGAATTATATAATTTTTTTAAAAATCCAGAAAATTTATATAGTGATTTTGATAGAGCAGTGCGTTTTTTTATTATGAATCGCATTACTTTTTCAGGGATTATGGACTCTGGTGGATATTCTCAAGAAGCTTATGAGAAAAGATTCACGTTATCGTCTATTTCTAGATTAGAAAATCTGAGTCAGCATTTATCAGATGTGGAAATTACTTGTGGTGATTATGAAAAACTTTTGAGGGCTGAGGGAGATAATGTCTTTATTTTTCTCGACCCTCCTTATTATCAACCCACAAAATCAAAACTCTATGGGGTAAAAGGCAATTTACATACTAGTTTTGATCATCACAGATTTGCAGAAAATTTAAAGCAATGTCACCACAAGTGGTTACTGACCTATGATGACTGTGCAGAAATTAGAGATTTATTTGACTTTGCTCAAATTAAGGAATTTGAGGTACAGTATGGCATGAATAATTATAAGCAAAAGAAGGCAGAAAAGGGAAAGGAGTTATTAATTAGTAATTATTTATACATATAACATATAGCAAATCTAATTTATATCTATTATGGAAAATAAAAACTTTGCTTTTCGTTGTTACTTCAAGTTAAAAAATAATTTAGGAAGATTTGATGCGATTGTAGAATGTAATGAATTAGCAATTAGAGAATTGACAGCAATAGGAAATCAAAGTCTTAGCCAAGAGGAATATATTAAGAATCTATCTGAAAAGCATGGTGTTAAAGTAGATATAATAGAACTAGATATATTTCGTGTTCGTATATCTCAATGGTACATTTTATCAGTCTATCAACAAGCAGAAGAGTTTATCAGGGAATTTATAAGTGAACATCCACGAAGCAGTGAATGGACTCAAAAGAGTGATAAGGAGAGTCAACTACAATATTTATTAACAAGACTGAATATTACACCATATGATTTAGATGAAACAGGAAAAGGAATACGATGTGAAATATTTGAATATTATCGTTTAATAAGAAATACATTTATGCACAGTTCTTCCAAAGAAGACAAGAAGGTTTTAAACCTTTTGAAAAAAATTAACGAAAATAAAGCAAGTGTGGTTGAGCAATATCGGGTTGAAGCTCCTAATGAATATAGTAAACTCGGTTTCGATGATTTTATTCTTTTTTCGCGCGTTACTAAAGATATTGCTCAAGAACTTTGCCGACTTGCTAAACCTAGTCCTTCAGAAATAGCTCAAATTTTAATCGCGAGGGACGAGGAAAAAGAAATCAACTTAAAAAGTTTTAAGAAATTTTCTAACAATGTAGAAAGACAAAGGAAATTTATGAAAAATCTCCTAAAAAGTCAATACAACTTGCAAGAAGAAGATGTTGATCCTATAATACAAGAGTTGAAAGGAAAAGGGCTGTTAGATTAGTGGTCAAATCACCCCCTCCAAAAGCATATCTTTTTTTCGATTGTTCTCGAAGGGGAAAGAGAGGTTCAATTCCTCTACAGTCCATCTTTAAAAACGGTTTTAGTTTAATGCTGACTATACTTTCAATTTTCCATATATATAACGGCTAAAACTGCCTTCATTGAGATTGTTCCATGTGTACATCCGGTCTCTAAATGCTTTCCACTGTTCATAAACTGCTTTAAAATCTGCGTCTTTAGCAGCAAAATCGTCATACAAAGCGAAAGATTCTTTTTCGGCTGCGGCTAAAATTTCGTCACTATAAGCACGAACTTGAGTACCTGTTTTTAACAATCTTTCTAATGCCTCATTATTGCGAGCATCATAACGAGCAAGCATGGTTGTATTTGACTCATATGCTGCTGTTTCTAAAGCTGCTTGATATGTCGGTGGCAGCTTTTTCCATTCGTCTAGATTAATTTGTACTTCTAAGGTTGGGCCGGGTTCCCACCAACCAGGATAATAGTAAAATTTAGCAACTTTATTTAAGCCTAATTTTTCATCATCGTAGGGGCCTACCCACTCAGCAGCATCAATGGCCCCTGTTTGTAAGGCTTGGAAGATTTCTCCTCCTGGGAGTGTTTGGACTGTCACCCCTAATTTGGCCATTACCTGTCCCCCCAAACCGGGAATACGCATTTTTAAACCCTTGAGGTCGTTGAGTGTTTTGATTTCATTGCGAAACCATCCCCCCATCTGTGCACCTGTATTCCCTGCTGGAAATTGAATGACATTGAATTTCTGGGCATAGATTTCTTGTAGTTTGGCTAAACCACCGCCTTGATATAACCAAGCGTTTTGTTGCTGGGCATTCAGTCCAAAAGGTACTGATGTACCAAAAGCTAGGGCAGGACTTTTACCGATGTAGTAATAAGAGGCTGTATGTCCAGCTTGAACTGCACCTTGAGAAACGACGTTGAGAACTTCTAAACCAGGGGCAATTTCTCCTGCTGCACGAGGTTCAATGATAAATTTACCGTTGGTGAGGGCTTTGACTCGTTCTGCTAAAACCTGTGCACCACCGAAAATAGTTTCTAGGGATAAGGGCCAACTGGTGGCCATTTGCCATCTAATGGTTGGTAGGTTGCTGGTGTCTGCTGAGGCTTTTGGGGCTTGATTTTGCGCCTTTTGACAACCTCCAACTATAGCCAACCCTGTAGCAGCGATCGCACTTTGAGATAATCTGTTAACAATAGCTCGACGTTTCATAACAATTTATAACTATATCAACATTAAAGATATGGGAATGAAATTACACCACTTCACTCACTTCATAACTGAATTTATGAAGATACACATAATAACACCCCTATAGTCCCACCTTGGCAAGGAGGGGACTGCGAAGTTGGGGGGTAAATATATGTAGCCACACAAATAAACGGTATTAGCCACAAGCTTCTGTAATTACATGAGGTTGACTCACTCACTATTAATCAACCATCAGGTTTATCCAGAATATCATACAATGATGCAACAACTTAGATAAAATAAAGTGATTTAATTTTTATAGTTCTTATCTATGCGTAGCTCAAAACAAACGACCATTATTAGTAAACTGCTACAGGTTTCCCAAATCATTGACAACTTTACCGATAAATTGGGATGGTTATCTAATTGGCTAGTTTTGCTGACCATTGGAGTGGGCTTCTTTAATGTGATAGCCCGTTATCTAGGGCGTTTTTTGGGGGTGCAATTATCGTCTAATGCCTGGTTAGAGTTGCAATGGTATTTATTTGCTGTCACTTTTTTATTAGGTTTTGCTTATATTTTGCGTCACGGAGAAAATGTCAGAGTTGATTTTCTCTACACCAATATGAGTGATAAACAACGAGCATTAATTGATTTTTTAGGAACAATTTTATTTTTAATTCCCTTTTGTTTAATTGGTATTTGGGTAACATTCAACCCAGTTTTGCAATCCTGGGGCAGATTAAGTGATGGTAGTTGGGGAAATTGGGAGGTTTCTGCTGATGCCAATGGCTTACCTCGCGCACCAATAAAAACTATGCTGCCTATAGGATTATTTTTTTTGCTGTTACAAAGTGTCTCTCAAGCAATTAAATATTTAGCAGTATTGTTAGGCTATCAGCAAGTAGTAGATAAAATTCGCTTAGAAACTTCAGAAAATATTAATATTGAATAGCAAATACATAGGATAAATTATGGGTTCTGAATGGTTAGCCATTTTCATGTTTGTTGGCTTTTTTCTAATTTTAATGAGTGGCTATCCTGTCGCCTTTTCTTTCGCAGGCACAGCCATCATTTTTGGATTAATTGGGATGACAGTAGGGGCTTTCAATCCTGCCCGTCTCTTACTATTAGCCAATAGTTGGTTCGGCACAATGTCGAATTTTACTTTACTTGCTATTCCCTTTTTTGTATTCCTAGGTGCTGTTTTAGAAAAATCAGGATTAGCAGAAGAGTTATTAGAAACTGTGGGCATGGTTTTCAGCCGTTTACGAGGAGGAATAGCATTAGCAGTTGTCATAGTGGGAACCGTTTTAGCTGCCACAACTGGTGTGGTAGCTGCTACTGTCATTGTCATGGGAATGTTATCATTACCTGTAATGTTACGCTATGGCTATGATAAAAAATTAGCGGCTGGAGTCATAGTTGCTTCCGGTACTTTAGCTCAATTAATTCCTCCCAGTTTAGTATTAGTAATTCTCAGTGATCAAATTGGTGTTTCTGTCGGTGACTTATTTTTAGGGGCATTAATTCCCGGTTTAATGTTATCGGGTTCTTATATTCTCTATATTTTGGGACTGGCTTTTTTTCAACCTGAAAAAGTTCCATCTATCCCTGCGGATGTGGAAATTCCTCAAGGGACTAAGCTGTTAAAAAAAGTTATTAAAGCTGTTGTTCCTCCAGTCATCTTAATTTTTGCCATATTAGGGAGTATTTTCTTTGGTATAGCTACACCTACAGAAGCAGGTGCAGTTGGTGCAGTAGGGGCTTGTATATTAGCAGCATTTAATAAACGCTTAACACCACAACTAATTCGTGATTCTGCTCACTCTACAGCCGTAATTACAGCTTTAGTGGTGATGATTTTATTCTGTTCTGCGATGTTTAGTTTAGTATTTGATGCCTTAGGTGGAAAAGGTCTGATTACTGATTTATTAACTAGTTTACCTGGAGGTTATTGGGGATTTGTGATTGTCAGTAATTTAGCAATTTTCGCTCTAGGGGTGTTTCTAGAATTTATGGAAATTTGCTTTATTGCTATGCCTTTATTTGTACCAGCAGCCCAAGCCTTGAATATTGATATGGTATGGTTTGGGGTGGTAATGGCTATTAATTTACAAACGGCTTTTATTTCTCCACCTGTAGGATTTTCTTTGTTCTATTTACAAAGTGTTGCCCCGAAAGAGGTGAGTACATTTGATATTCACAAGAGTGCTATCCCTTTTATGGTGTTACAGTTTATTGTGTTGTTAATTGTGATTAATTTTCCGCAAACTGTACGCTGGTTAATTGATATTTCTGCGACAACTGGCACTTGAACAAGAGGCATTTATAATTTTTGCATGAGAATTCTTACCAATACCCCAAGACTTGGCAGGAAACACAAAATATTGATGCCAGATGTCTATGGTACATCCAGACCAGAGAAGCTAAATCAACAATGTAGTTCACACTTTTGTCTCTACTGCTTGGGGTGAAGTTTGTAATGTTTGCGGTAAACTCCAGTCGGGGCGCAATTTAGCAGCTTGACGTAAATAAATGTGGTGGATGGGAGTGGAAGTTGGTAAATTAGCGTGGATCAAAAAGCGGATACAGCGTGGTAAGCTGCCTTCAACGTGCATTTGCTGAACATCCAACATGGCCACGCTATCCCAATGAGGACGGGTTCTAGCAATGGCTGCGGGGAAAATAGCGTCTAAGTCGCGTGTGACGGAAAATGTCACGCTAATCATATTTGATGGATGGAGTTGATTACGTTGTTCCAGTTCATCAAGTAATTCTGTCACCGCTTCACGAATTGCTTCTACACTATTTTCTGCAACGGTTGTTGCACCACGAATAGCCCGCATTTGCCATTCCACTCCTAAATCCTCCTTAGATTAAGTTGGTAGGTACGGGTTGGCCCCTCCCTACTATTGATAATGAGTTTATGGTCGATATAACCACAGGGGTAAACCGCTGGTAGACATTTCAAATTCTAGCCAGTCGATACCTGCACCTAGACCTGATTTTACTTGACGACTTCCTGGTAGAAGACGACTCAATAATGGTTTCCGTTCTTCTAGCGTATAACAAGGCGTTTTTTCTGGATCAAGACCGACTAATTCTGCTGTCCAACGACGAGCATCTTCTTCTGTGCCCAATCGGTCTACTACTCCCAATTCTACTGCTTGCTGTCCTGTGAAAATCCTACCGTCAGCAAAACTTTTGACGGTTTCTACCGCTAAAGAACGGCCTTCAGCTACTGTTTGCACAAATTGTTGATAGCTGGTGTCAATTAAATCTTGCAAGATTTCGGCTTCTGGCTGGGTTAGTTCGCGGTCAAAGGCCAAAATATCTTTGTATGGGCCAGATTTAATCACTTTAAAGGAGACACCAATTTTATCCAGGAGGCGTTCTAGATTATTACCCCGTAAAATTACACCAATGCTACCTGTAATTGTACCAGGATTGGCCATGATATGCTCGGCTCCCATGCCAATATACACGCCACCAGAAGCGGAAATGTTACCAAAACTAGCAACGATTTTGGTTTTTTCTCGCAACCGCTTGAGGGCGCTATAAATCTCTTGGGAATCGCCGACTGTACCACCAGGACTATCAATGCGTAGTAGTAACGCTGGAAATTTTTTCTCTTCTACTGTTTTGAGAGCTTCTAGTACGCGCTTGCGAGTTGCAGATGCGATCGCACCAGTAATTTCAATCCGAGCAATTTGTTTACGAAACTTGGACTTAAACGGCCAAACCATGAGTAGTCAAATAACTTCATTAATAAACTTAATCATAAAATGCCCATTGTCATGGTGAACAGGGTTTTGGGCTAATCAATATTGTAATAATAATTTGCTATGGCTTGAATATTGTGAATTGACCGTGGTTTAGCCTGGTTTTTGGTCATATATGCCTAATTTCGTTTTGCCCCAGATTTCAACTGCGGTGATGGTAAAATTTCTGCCCTAAACAATCCTTAATAATTTGGCCTGTGTTAAGTTTATGGTCATAGGCTAGTTAGAAATTTTGATAGTTAATCAGCCTGCACACCAAAAAGATTAATTATGCTTAAGAATCTAACCGCAAAATCTGACAACGGTAATAAACGTAAATATCGAATAATACACCCACAAAGCTCCAGGTCAAGCAAATAACCAATAGACCGTGAACAGAACTACCGCTACCAAATGTGGCGAGGAAATGCAAAATAGGACTAGCAATGTTCTCGGTGATGACTTGTAAGCCAGGAATGTAGCCCACCAGGGTTAAACACAGCAAGAAACCACCGACCAGGAAAATAGGAGCAATAAAACTGAACAGGGCAGTCAATAGTAGGGAGCGAATAAAATTAGTAAACATAGTCATTATCTGACAAGCTCCAAGGTAAAGGAGGAATTGGTAAGAAAATATCTGTTACTTTCTACAATACGTGCGATCGCCCCTCAACTTTCATTCTGTCAAAAATCTTAAGTTTTCATTAAAAGATACGGGTAATGCTTATCCTCTATGCTTTAACTTCACCACATTCCTGGCAGGACTCAAAGCATTGCAGAATAAGGATTTTTTATTCAGTGTATCATTTGAGGGTAGTAACAATGCAGTTAGAAGCTGCTTAACTTTATGAGAGTTTCTTTAAACTAAGTTAATGTTTGACCCAATCATAAGGAGATAAGGAGAGATTATATCTATAACAGCTGTAAAATGCCCAATGGCTAATCACCAATGACCAATGACTAAAGAATTAAAAATATGGAGTCAGCGACTGCTGGCGGCTGTTTTCTTAGGTGGACAGATATTAATTCATCTGATTCAAGGTAAGATACACCGTCGCAATACCTTAGAGCAACTAGCCGCAGTGGGGCCAGATTCCCTCTTTATCGCCTTGTTAACGGCTATTTTCGTGGGTGCGGTGTTTACAATTCAGGTAGCACGGGAGTTTATTAACTTTGGTGCAGGTAATCTTGTGGGGGGAGTGTTAGCGGTAGCTTTAACCAGAGAACTTTCCCCTGTACTGACAGCAGTAATTTTAGCTGGTAGAGTCGGTTCAGCCTTCGCGGCAGAAATTGGGACAATGCGCGTCACAGAACAAATAGATGCGTTGTTAATGCTAAAGACTGACCCCATTGATTATCTAGTCATCCCTCGGCTTCTAGCTTGTCTAATTATGTTACCTATCTTAACCCTGCTGTCTTTGATTACAGGGATGTTAGGAGGGTTAATCATTGCTACTAATATTTACAATCTTTCCAATACAGTGTTTTTAAACTCAGCCCGAAACTTTCTTCACTTGTGGGATATTTGCAGTTGTTTAATTAAAGCCGGGTGTTTTGGCGTTTTAATAGCTGTGATTGGTTGTAGTTGGGGTTTGACAACCACAGGAGGCGCTAAAGGTGTGGGACAATCAACTACTACGGCAGTTGTCACAGCTTTGTTAGTCATATTTATCAGTAACTTCTTCTTGTCTTGGTTGATGTTTCAGGGAACAGGTAGCGCATTCATGCAAGGATTCTAAACACTTCACCTTTTAGAATAAAAATGATTGTTGATGTATCAAGGGAGGAGTTGCAATCATGAACAGTTCAGTTGTACCTAATTCCACAACTACAGTGGAACTCAAGCCAAGTTACAATATTCCTGTGTTCTTAGTAGTAGCAGCTATTCCCTTACTACTGGTACAACCTTGGTTAGGAGGATTGTTGGGAATACTGGGATTATTTTTAATGTTGCAAGCAGTTAGCCTGCGATTTTTGTTTACCGATACAGCTTTTGATTTGTACCGAGGAGACAAGCTAATTCGGCGGTTTCCCTACCAAGAGTGGCAAAACTGGCGTATATTTTGGGATAAAGTGCCAATCCTGTTTTACTTTAAGGAAATTAACAGCATTCACTTTTTACCAATTTTATTTGACCCTAAAACCTTAAAATCTTGTTTAGAACAGCGTTGTCCACGAATTTAAGAATAGGTTATAGGTGATAGGCAGTTCTATTTCCACCATTTATTTGTGTCATTAGGAATTTAGTATTATTTTATGAATCCAGAGGAACCTCAAACTCCAGCATCATTTGATGAGTGGTTAGAGCAAACCGAAGAACAAGAACCGACAGCAGAACCAGCAGAAAAGCCTGCTTCTGAGTTAATGCTGGAAACAGAAGCACCAATTTTGGCAGATGAACCCCAAGTAGAAGTAGCTACAGTTGTACAAACTAGTGTTGAAGCAGAAATTTCCGCAGAAGATGTTGTGGCAGAATTAGCAGTAGAAACTGTGGTGGTGGAGTCAAATATCCTCTTACAGTCAGAAGCAGAATCGAGATTGACGGAACTACAACAAACTGAAGCCCAACTGAAGGCAGAAATTGACCAGCTTCAAGCCACATATCAAACTCTTCAGTCCCAGGTAAGTGAAACTCAAACTGCACTTAGTAAAATTGTGCAGGAGTCTTTGGAACAACTAGAACAACGTAAACAAGCACTGCAAATTTCCGTTGAACAGCTAGAACGTCGTCAAGAACGAATTCGCAATGAAATGCGGACTACTTTCGCTGGCACATCTCAAGATTTGGCAATTCGGGTACAGGGTTTTAAAGACTATCTCACAGGTAGTTTACAAGATTTAGCCTCTGCGGCAGAGCAATTACAGCTGGTACCACCAGTGGTGAAGGAAAGGGAAAAACCAGTAGCTAAGGAAGCTAAACCCGCCGAACCACAACAAAGTACACCTCAATTTGCTCAACAGCAATTTCAAGACACTAATAAACAAGTCCGCCGTTTAATTGACCAGTTTCGCAACCAGCCTGATTATTATGGCCCAGCTTGGCAATTACGCCGTACCTTTGAACCAATTCACGCTGAACGAGTATCAAATTGGTTTTTTAATTTGGGAGGACGGGGTGCTTTACGGACAATGGGTAGCCGCTTACAAAATATTTTGGTGGCTTCCGCGGCAATTTCGATTTTACACAAACTATATGGCGATCGCGTCCGTACCCTCATCTTAGCCAACACACCAGAGCGTTTAGGGGAATGGCGACGCGGTTTACAAGATTGTTTAGGCATAGGCCGCCCAGAATTTGGCCCTGACCGTGGGGTAACATTATTTGAAGCACCTACGGCTTTAGCACAGAAGGCTGACAGATTGGTCAAAGCTAATCAATTACCTCTCATTATCATTGATGATTCTGAGGAACAAATTAGCTTAGGATTATTACAATTCCCCCTGTGGCTAGCTTTTGCTCCTGACCCGAAAGTTATGCGAGATAGAGACTTTGATGATGATTTTTAATTAGCTTCAGGAGTTACAGGAGTTTAGAAGTATAGCTGATTGATGGTAAAGACAAAATACTTTAATGGCGGCTTTTAGCCTCAGTGCAAATTCGCTCAGAGATTAATTACTCAACGGTGCTAACTTCTAACTCCTTCTACTTAATTTTTTAACTGTTAATTTTTACTTTTTAATGATTAACTATGGCTATTTGGTTAAGTTTGTGTGGGGTAGTTGTTATATTATCTTACCTGTTGGGTTCCTTTCCGACAGGATATATTGCTGGTAAGGTGTTAAAGGGAATTGATATTCGGGAAGTCGGGTCTGGTTCAACGGGAGCAACTAATGTTCTGAGAACCTTGGGTAAAGTACCGGGGGGATTTGTCTTATTAGTTGATTGCTTAAAGGGCGTTTTCGCAATTATTCTAGTTTACGTCTTATTCAAATTTGCACCCAATCAAGGCTTACTACCACCAACAGTAGACGTGATAATTTGGCAACCTTGGTTAGTCACTTTATCCGGCTTATCTGCAATTTTAGGACATAGTAAATCGATTTTTTTGGGTTTTACTGGTGGTAAATCGGTAGCTACTAGTTTGGGAATTTTGTTAGCCATGAATTGGCAGGTCGGTTTAGCAACTTTAGGTGTATTTGCAGTTGTAGTCGCCATTTCCAAAATAGTCTCTTTGAGTTCAATTTCTGGTGCTGTGTTTGTTACCATTTTCATGGTAATTTTTCAACAGCCTTTACCCTATATTCTCTTTAGTTTGGCTGGTGGTTTGTATGTAATTATCCGCCATCGCGGTAATATTGAACGACTGTTAGCAGGTACAGAACCGAAAATTGGACAAAAGTTAGAGACTGAACCGGAACAAGTGGCTTAAAATGGCGATTACCATTAATTTCCCATCAAAAATATTGCCATTATATTTTGTTATTTCCCGGTGGATCGAACTTATAGCCATATCCCCGCACAGTCTTAATTAATTTCGGTAAACTGGGGTCGATTTCCATTTTTTTACGTAGTTGTCCTATATGTACATCTACAACTCTGCCATCTCCTACATATTCACAACCCCAAATTTTTTGAATAAGTTGGGTACGACTCCAAGCTTGACCAGGATGGCTAGCTAAAAAATGTAAAATATTAAATTCTAATGCTGTTAGGGCTATAGGTATATCATTAACCGTTACTTCCCTACCTTCTGGATTAATTGCTAATTGTTTAAATACCAATCGATGAGATTGATGAGGGTGTAAATAGCGGATACGTCTTAGTAAAGCTTCTACTCTGACTTCCACTTCGGCAAGACTAAAAGGCTTGGTCATGAAGTCATCTGCACCTGCTGCTAGAATTTTAATTTTATCTGCTTCATCATTGCGGCTAGTGAGAATCATCACTAACACATTAGTTCGGCTTTGCATGTCTTGACAAATTTGATAACCACTGGCATCAGGTAAATTCCAATCTAAAATGACTAAGGCAGGATTTAATTCAGCAAATAAGTTGATGGCTGTTTTTCCATCTAGTGCTGATTCCACTTGATATTTTCGACCTAAAAACCGACAAATCAGATTACAAATACTGTAATCATCATCGACAACCAAAATTTTATGATTATTATTCATTACATCCATAGCTTCATGTATTTTTTAAACTTTACAAACAGTATCTAAATGAATAGATGTATCTATCACTCAAGAAATATTTAAAGACGAAAATATGATTATTCTGTGAATAAAATCTATAAAATTAATCAGTTTGTAGATAGATTTTTTTAGAGTGTAATTTGGCTAGGTTATGTGCTGTGCTAGCTTTAAGTTTGCTGCTGTATATCCAAAGCATGAATATGACGGGATTCATTCCCCAGAAAGATAAATTACACAATATATTCAATTAGATTACTGTTACCGTAATTACCTCAAAAAAATTATGGATAACAATCTAGTAGGTGGGATAATTCCACCACAACCACCTGTCACCGCAGAGTCTGATGTCCATGTAGTTAAATCTCGTCTGGAATGGGGAGAACCAGCCTTTACAATCCTCGATGTGCGCGATCGCTCTATTTATAATGAGGGACATATACTAGGTGCTATGTCCATGCCGATAGAGGAATTGGTAGAACGGGCCGTACCCACCTTAGAAAAAAGCCGCGATATTTACGTTTACGGTACTAATGACCAAGAAAGTGCCTCATCGGCGCAAATTTTGCGTTCCGCAGGGTTTTATCATGTTTCTCAACTTAAGGGCGGTTTAGCTGCGTGGAAGGCTATTGGCGGACCCACAGAGGGAATCATTGAATCCAGAACTCCTCCCGGTGCCGATGATTACAATGTGGTTGATAGGTTAAAAACCCACGTAGAAACCCAGCAAAAAGACGTATGACCAGAAATTGCCAAGTCTACAAAGACTTGCGCTTTTCTGCTTCTTTTTGAGCAGTTTCGCTATATTCCTTGTATAATTTAGTTCTAATTAGAGCTTCTTGATAACGGCTATGGCTGGGTGGAACTTTACCCATTAAATCAGAAGCTCTTTGCCACCTTGCAGCTATTTCTAGCCACTGTGCAGGGTTGATGGCAGTCTTACCGGCATCAGAAGCCTGATTAGCTAGTCTCACAGCAGCGGCAAAATAATCATCAGTTGCTGCTTCTCCTGACTTCACAGCATTGGTCTTGACTGAATTGTTGGCAACTTGTGTAGTTGTTTGCTCACTCTCTTCCTCGGTGGAGGAAATATTCACAGGGATAAAACTTTTCAAAGTATTACCAAACAATGAATCAACTACCCAGGCAAATAAAATCAGTGATAACAAGCCCGCACAAACTAATAACCACTGTTGAACTGGATTTTTGTAATAATCTTTGTTATTTAGTAAAAATTTGGTCTTTGGTAAAATCGGTTTAGCTGATTCAATAGAAGCTTCAGTAAAATATTGAGTAACTTGGTATATAATATTACCTTTACTTAGAATTATTTCCTGTGACCACAGTAATTGATTTTCGCGATCGCGATTAATTTCATCAAGCCATAGTAACTGCTGTTCTCTGACAATTCTACTGTTAATATTCACCCGCCGAATATTTCTCGGTGCAATAGAGTTGAGAATCTGCTGAATTTGTTCTACTAATGTAGACTGTTCAAGTTGTTCCGCCGTAGCAGCTTCACACAAAAGTTGTAGTATACCATCAGCGAAAATGGCTCTTGTTCTTACCCCAGAATCAGCCAGCTTTTCGTTCAATAACTGAATAATAGCAGCTACACTGCCTTGATGAGCTTGCCAAGCAATATCGTTAATCCGATCTACCATTTGCCATTGAGAGATAGTTGTTCTACCCCGAATTTGTAACCTGCTCACTAAAAATAAGACTAATTGGGAGAAAAATCAGTCTTGTCTCAAATTGTATAAGTAAACAGATGAGGTTGCCATATAATATCACCTATTTCCGCCAGGAGGCTCCCACTATACCCTTCGAGGAATTGCGAGGTGAGAGCAAAATATCCTTGGACTACATCCCAACAGCAGGTTTGACCAGGAAAGGTGAGTAGGGGCCCGTTTATTTGGATCACCATACAAGAACGAGAATATTGGTGAACCCGCCCCAACTTTTTACTAAATTTTCTGGCAATGAGCTATGTAACTATTTTTTGCAAATACTTGACAAAATCATATACACCTTAAATCAATCAAGACTTTTTTTGATCCAGAAAATAATCATGTAAATTTTGCATTATTGCCATAGAGAAAGACTAAAATCAAAACGGACAGATTAGCACTGTAACAAAGGAGGCTTACAAAGCTATGTCCGATTTAAATCGAGGAATTATGAAATTTGAAGGTGCAGACTCCCCAAAAGTCGTCACTGTATCCACTGTGTTGCTTTTGGGATCAATCGCTGCACTGATCCTGTGGGCGCTACAAGCTGCCTATGCACTTAACTAACTAAAACTTTTTATCCCCCAGGGCACTAGCAAGATATAAATATTTATATATTTATATATTTAAATGTCTATATATTTATTTACTTGTTCAGTGTCCTGTACTCACCAATTATTTCTCCTCAGGGAAGACCAAAAAGTCACACATCCATCTTGGTCATAAAAGCGTGACAGAAAACCTATTTAACACAATTAAATAAGAAATAAATTTGATTGACAGCAGATTGCAAATCAATGAGGTGCAAACTGAAAACTAAAACTGAAACAGTAACTGTGTTTCACCTGCTGCCTCCTGCCTTCTGCTGCATTAGCATCAAGCGTTAATAAAAATCCTTATTCTTGCCTGCTTTTATATAATTTCCGACTTCAGGCAGTCATACATTCTCCAGATTATCCTGGAAGATGGTAGTTGCTTGTACAACTTTACTCCTGTTTAGTGGCAAGATGCTTGTAAAAACAAAGTGTGTGTAGTTTCAAAATGGATTTTGAGGCAGGAAAGCACAGTGAATAGCTTTCCTGTGGTTGTGTTACTTTTCATCTGGAGAGATTGAGGCTACAATCTGTGCGTTTATTTCTAGTCCTAGCTGGGGTGTAAATCGCCCTTGGTGTTGGGAATAGTCAGGCAGTATATAAATCTAACATCTGAAATCAATAAATAATGTTTGAGCTTTGGGGTCTATTAGTTATTTTAATTTTTTGCCCACTCTTAGGGGCAATACCAGTAATTGGCTGGATTACTTACGCCCTTAAGGGTAAAAGATTGGCACAAGTTGGTACAGGCAATATCAGTGTTGCTGCCGCTTTTTATCACGGAGGCAAAGTTGTAGGGATTCTGGCAGTAGTGTCAGAAGCACTGAAAGGGATAGCGGCTGTTTCCTTAGCCCGGATTTTCTTTCCTACTAGTTCCTTTTGGGAGTTAGTAGCCCTAATTGCTTTGGTAGTGGGTAGATATGCTGCGGGTAGAGGTGCAGGTACAACAAATGTGGTGTGGGGCTTTGTGTTACATGACCCCTTAGTGACAGGATTTGTTTCCTTGGTGGCTGGCATTAGTTTTTTGATTTTTCGGTCAAAAGACACAATCAAATATGGGGTTTTGGTGATGTTTCCCCTATTTGTTGCCATTCTTCATGCTGAAGATGTACCGAGAATTTTGGCAGCTTTTTTCTTAGCTGGGTTAATTTTTTGGATTTACAAACAAATTCCTGATGACCTGGAACTACCTGTACAGGAAGCGGAAGGAGAATCCCAGCAGGTGATGCAGTATCTCCGCAATGAATCGACGATTATCAGCTTGGATGAAGAATTAGACGCTGAATTTGCAGGTGGAAAAGCGGCAACATTATCACAAATCAAGCGTTGGGGTTATCCAGTTCCTAAGGGTTGGATTCTCCCTGCATACTATGATCCAGTACAGTTGATTGATTTACTTCAACCATCGGAATTATCTCCTTTAGTAGTCCGTTCTTCAGCCATTGGGGAAGACTCAGAACAAGCTTCAGCGGCAGGACTTTATAAAACAGTTTTAAATGTCACCAGTAAAGAAAAGTTAGAGGAAGCGATCGCTAAAGTCCAAGCCTCCTATAATCATCCTGCGGCGGTGAAATATCGCAGCGATCGCAAAGCTAAGGATGGGGCCATGGCGGTCTTGATTCAACAGCAAGTCCAGAGTGTCTATTCTGGCGTTGCTTTCAGCCGCGACCCTATTTCCCAGCAAGGTGATGCAGTAGTAATTGAAGCGGTGTCTGGCAACCCCACACAAGTGGTTTCTGGCAAAGTCACACCAGAACAATATCGGGTCATGGTGGTGGGTGATGATAAATTGTCCTGTGTGCAGTTTGAAGGCACGGGCAAAGTGCCCCAAGCCTTAATCAAGCAGGTGGCATATTTAGCCCGTCGCTTGGAAATGCGGTACCATGGTGTACCCCAGGATATTGAATGGAGTTACGACGGACAAACTCTCTGGGTCTTACAAACCAGAACGATTACGACTCTTTTACCCATCTGGACTAGGAAAATTGCGGCTGAGGTGATTCCTGGTGTAATTCACCCCTTAACTTGGTCAATTAATCGACCTTTGACTTGTGGTGTGTGGGGAGAAATTTTTACTTTGGTTTTGGGCGATCGCGCTACCAATTTAGATTTTACTGCTACGGCTACCTTACACTACTCTAGAGCTTACTTTAATGCTTCCTTCATTGGGGAAATTTTCACCAGAATGGGTTTACCTCCAGAAAGTCTGGACTTTTTAACCAGAGGTGCCCACATGAGTAAGCCTCCTCTCGATTCTACCTGGGCTAATTTACCGGGACTAGCCAAGCTACTAGGGCGAGAAATGGGTTTAGAGAAGGAATTTAAGCGAGATTATCGCCAAAAATTTATTCCTGGATTGACGAAGCTATCCAATATCGTGCTGGATGAATTAGGCCCATCAGAACTATTAAGCAGAGTAGATTTAATTCTCGAATTGCTGCATTTGAGTACCCACTACAGCATTTTAGCCCCTATCAGTGCGGCTTTGCGCCAGTCTATTTTAGGGATTAAGGATGAGCAAATTGATCACAGTGTGACTCCAGAGGTGGCATCTTTGCGATCGCTACGCATTCTGGCCGCTGATGCTAAACAAATTTTACAGGAATGTCCAGCCGAAGAAGTTTTTGCCCAGTTAGCGAAACTCCCAGATGGGAAAAAGGTGTTGGCAGAATTTGATGAATTACTGGAAGATTACGGTTATTTAAGCGATGTAGCTACGGATATTGCTGTTCCTACCTGGAAAGAACAACCGGATCTGGTCAAACAATTATTTGCCCAACTCGTTCAAGATAAGGAATTAGCAAGTATAGAAGATGGGCAAAACCGTCAGCAGGGTTTTGTCCAAAGACGTGTAGATTTGAAAGGTAGAGTCACAGAAGTATATTCTCGACTGCTAGCGGAACTACGTTGGACATTTGTCAGTCTAGAAAAGATATGGCTCAAGCAGGGGCTATTACAGCAACCAGAAGATATCTTCTTTTTAGAACTATCAGAAATTCGGCGGTTGGTTGATAATTCAGACTCACGACTCCAAAATCAAATCGGCCAATTAATTCAAAACAGGCGATCGCAATATCTCCAAGATAGCCAAATTCAGCAAGTACCACCCCTCGTCTACGGCTTCAATCCACCCCATCCCATCACACCGGTGATTGACCTGAAAGATAATTGCCTCCAAGGCATTCCCGCTAGTCATGGTCAAGTGCAAGGGCGAGTCAAGGTGTTAAAGAATTTACAAGGCTTTGGCACCATCAACAAAGATACAATCCTGGTTGTTCCTTACACAGATTCAGGCTGGGCACCCCTTCTCGTCAGGGCTGGAGGCTTAATTGCTGAAGCTGGTGGTAAACTTTCCCATGGAGCGATCGTTGCCCGTGAATACGGAATTCCCGCAGTCATGGATGTACGCGGGGCAACTTCTCTCCTCAAAGACGGTCAGCAAGTCAGGATTGATGGATCTAGGGGAATTGTCGAATTACAACAGGTTGTGGTTGAAGAAGGAGTTTCCTAGACATAAAGTGTTCTACCTGATGGGGTTGGTATCATACCAGCCCAAATTCCTGAGAAACTCCCAAGTTCTTGGATATTGCCTCTTCATTCCTCATTCATGTCTCACCCGTCCTGCCAAGGAAGCGATTACAGATATCAATTGAGGAGCTTCGATGGGTTTAGTCAGATGCATTTGAAATCCAGCGGCCACAGCCTCTGCTTCTTCTGTATCCCCAGCATAGGCAGTTAGTGCCGCAGCGGGAATTTGTCCTCCTGCTTCAGGACTGAGCGATCGCACTTGCCGAATCAATGCGTAACCATCCTCCAACGGTAGACCGATATCAGATAAGAGTACATCAAAACTACCAGGGTTAGCTGTGAGTATTGATAGTGCTTCCCTTGCAGATCCAGCCTCTGTTACTTCTACTGCACACTCTTCCAGCACAATGTGGAATAAGGTGCGGATATCTGGTTCATCATCGACAATCAGCACCCGCAGACCTGCCAAGGATGGGCAAGAGGTTGGGGAAGGTGGGGGAGTCAGGGAAGTGGAGGTGGCAGTAGGTTCTATAGTAGGTTCTATAGCAGGTTCTATTCCTACTTCACTTACTTGGAGGTTAGTTTGCAGAGGTAGTTTGACAGTAAAAGTTGTACCTTGCCCCACACCTGGACTTTCTACCGTCACTGTGCCTCCGTGGAGTTCTACCAAATGACGCACAATCGACAAGCCCAGTCCCAATCCCGGATTTGATTTGCTTCTGCTGCCATCAGTTTGACGGAACCGTTCAAACACAAAGGGGAGAAAGTCTGCACCGATGCCTATTCCAGTGTCCTTTACTTGAATCTCTGCTTGGAAATCAGTGTAGTCTAAGGTAACATCAATTCTGCCCCCCCGTGGCGTAAATTTAATCGAGTTAGAAAGTAAATTCCACATTACCTGCTGGATGCGAATTGGATCTCCGACTAAAGTTCTGGGTGAAGAATCTAATCTTGATTCAATGTGAATATTTTTCGCTGCTGCGGCCAGATGCACAATTTCCATGGCGGCCTCAATCACAGGCACAAGTTCAATGGTTTGGGCATCCAAATGAAACCTACCGGTGCTAATGCGCGAAATATCCAACAAATCCCCAATCAGTAGGTTTTGAGCCTTAGCACCACGCTCAATTGCTGCCAATGCCTGATGAGTTGTAGCTTCATCTAGTTGTTTATTCAGTAGCAACTGAGTCCACCCCATTAGAGAATTCAGCGGATTTCGCAACTCATGGGAGAGAATCGATAAAAATTCATCCTTAGCGCGGTTGGCTGTTTCTGCCGCAGCACGGGCTGACTGCTCTTGACCGAGAAGATGAGTACGTTCTGCTTCTAACTGCTTCTGCTGAGTGATATCCTCAATTGCCAAAAGAATCAGTGAGCGATCGCTTATTTGTGGCATTTTCCGCGCATTGAGGCGCATGATTTTGTGACCGATTTGCTCAAATGTATGCTCCACTTCCAAATCTTGAAACTGGGATTGGCGGGGAAGAATGTCTTCTAAGAGCGATCGCAACTGGGGAATATTCCACTGCCCATTCCCAATTTCATAAATCAGGCAATTTTCTGTTTCTTCTCGCACCACCATAAAGGTGTCATAGAAAAATTGATTAGCTGTCACCACCCGTAAATTGAGATCCAGCACCACTAAAGATTGCCGTACAGTACCCACAATCGCTTCTGCATAATCACGGGATTCTCTGAGTTCCTCGGCACTTTGCTTCAGGGCATGAATGTCCACTAAAACTACCACAGCACCATCAATTTTGTGATCTATGGTCCGATAGGGGCGGATTCGCAGATCATACCAGTGGCCATCTTGGTCTTGAACTTCCTGAGTTTTCAAATTTAGGGTGCTAATCACCTCTAAGATTTGTGCTTCTAAATCAGGGATATTTAATTTATGCTTAATATCACTTAACGACCGCCCCACATCCGTGGGAATCAGATTGAAAATGTCCCCAGATGCTGGAGTAAAGCGGCGAATCTGTAACTCACCTCCTACCATCAGAATCGGAATATTGATACTACTGAGGAGATTTTGCAAGTCATTGCTCACCTGAGTTGATTCCAGATTCCGTCTTTGTAATTCGTCGTTAATCGTGCTTAATTCTTCATTCGTAGCCTGAATTTCTTCCTTTGCAGTTTCTAGTTCCTCATTCGTACTTTGTAATTCTTCGTTACTAGAGAGAATTTCTTCGTTGGCTGCTCTCAAGTCTTGATTAGTAGATTGCTGCTCCTCAATAATAGATTGCAGATAGTCCCTAGTGCTGGCTAAATCCTGTTGAAGTAAGGATATTTCTTTCTGATAACTAGCTTTTTGTCTCTGCTCAAACTCATTTAAATTCACACCTTCACTTTCCAACTCTGCACCGTCTCTAATGACCTCTGGTACAGGAGTGACTAACTCCAAACTTTCCTCAAACAGAACTAAAAAGTAGTATTCCTCTGCCCCTTGGGGTTTAAATGGAATTACATCAAAACTAACCAGCCTCACCTGATTATCCCGTCTAACTTCTATACCTTCCCTTTTGACTACTGACTCTTGCCTTTTAGCTTGATGAATAGCAGTGCGTAACTCCAGACGCAATTCTTCCTTAGCCATTTTCAGCAAATTAAAACTGGGTCTGCCCGGTGCAGGTTCTAGATAGGAACTGGTCTGTCCGCGAAACTGCAAAATCTCTAGGTCGCTATTAACAATCACACCCACAGGGGCGTATTGGTTGATTACAATCTGGTCAGCCTGTTTCTGTATTTCTAAACCATCCCTACTAACCTCACTAACTGGCAGTTGCCGTTTTATCGTTTCCAAAGGATAGTTGCTGGTTACTAGCTCAATGACCAGCCTTCCAGGTGCCATTTTCCGGGAATAAATCTTGTATTTTTTATCTAGCAGTGTAAATAAGTCAGAAAACTCGCCTACTGTTTCAGAAGTACCTAACATCAAAAAGCCAATGGGCTTGAGTCCATAATGGAAGATAGGCATTACTTTCTTCTGTACCGCAGAACTTAAATAAATAAGTACATTGCGACAAGTAATTAGATCCAGTCGAGAAAAAGGCGGATCACTAATGAGGTTTTGTCTGGCAAAAACACACAGTTCCCGCACTGGCTTGCTAATTTGGTAACCACCCTCTACCTGCACAAAGAAACGCCCTAAACGTTCAGGAGAGATATCTGCAACTTGGCTGGGCTTATAGATACCGCTTCTGGCTTTCTCAATCGCCACCTCATTGATATCCGTGGCAAAAATCTGGATGGGGATATTGATCCCCTGCTTGCTCAAAAATTCCAGTAAGCAGATGGCAATTGAGTAAGCTTCCTCACCTGTTGAACATCCTGCTACCCAAATGCGGAAGGGTGAATCCGGCCTGCGTCCCTCAGCCAGAACCGGAAATACTTTGGTTTTCAAAGCTTCAAATGCTTCCCAGTCTCGGAAAAAACTGGTGACAGTAATCAGCACATCCTGATATAGCGCCGTCACTTCCGCTGGGTTATTCTGGAGATACTGAGCGTAATCCTCTAGCTTATCTAACCGATACAAAACCATTCGTCGCAGAATCCGCCGCTTCAGAGTAGTCTGCTTGTAATGGCTAAAGTCAACACCTGTAGCCGCCCGCAGCAGATGAAAAATTGTTGATAGCGCATCTGTGCTTTGTGGCATCACTTCCGCTGCTTTGATCAGTATGGGGTGGTTGACGTAGGGATGACGGCTGATGTTTGCTAGTTCTTGGGCAATTTGTTGGGGGGTGAGGATAAAGTCTACATAACCAGAGGCTACAGCAGTATTCGGCATACTACTAACTTTTGCTGATTCCTCACATTGGGCAAAGGTAATACCTCCTGCGGCCTTGATGGTTTCTAAACCTCTAGCACCATCTCCATCACCACCCGATAGGACAACACCAATAGCTTTACTTCCCATCGCTTCCGCCAAGGAAAAAAAGAAACTATCAACAGTCATTGATATCCCGTAAGTCTTCTCACGCGGCTTAAGTTTCAGTTTCCCTGCTGCTATGGTCATTGTGGCATTGGGCGGAATCACATACACATGATTCGGTTGCACTTGCATCCCATCTTCGGCTTCAGTTACCGGCATCTGGGTTGTCCGGGAAAGTATTTCTGTCAACATACTTTTTTGCCGGGGATTCATATGTTGTACTAACACAAATCCCATACCAGTATCAGTTGGCAAATGGCTCAATAGCTGTGTGAAAGCCTCCAATCCACCAGCAGAAGCGCCTATGCCGACAATTGGAAATAATTCCTTCTCTTTATTCTGCTGCGCTGGGGTGGCTACTTTGGACAAAGAGTCATTGTCTGGAGATTCCCCATCAGACGGACTAGAGTTCATGACATGCACCTGAGTTTAAATGTCAAGGTGTTACGTTTGACAATATACAAATCTTGACTTGATGCCTATAGTCTAATGAAAATCAAGGGCTAATTTAGGCCAATAAATCTTTCTTCACCTTTGATAACAAAACCCCTATGTCTTTAGGCATAGAACACTGTCCCAATTAATGCCAGATGGTGGTAACTCTACTACCCACATCTGGAACAAAAAATATTGATAGGTTTTTGCAAACCCTTTAATCAATAGTCTGAGTCTGAATTCAAGTTGATCCCTAGCTGTTTTCCAAGGTAAAGGTAGATATTTATCAATTTAAACGATAGTTACTATGATTTTTATCTATATTTATTGCCTTGATTAAGTCTATTACATTGGATTTTATCTATATATTGCATTTGATCAATACTAAATTCACCTAAAAAACCTATCAACCATTATCTCGAATAATGTTGATGATAGAGTTAAGTCAATCCATCAATAAAGTGGGCTAATTTTTCCGGTCTTATATAAGTTTTTACTTATATGTCTAATCCAATATTTATTTAATATTTACTGATTGAGAATGAACCAATTTCTCTCGAAAGACTGTAAACTTATTTCAACTACTTAAGTGGTGCTGCTTCATCACACTGAGTTAGTCAAATCATCTATAGCAGGCAAAAGGAAAACAACAAACAGTCTGATAAGTCTGTAGCTAGGTTTTATCGTGCCTACACCGCTATGATGCAAACAGGTGATTTCCTAAATTACCTAAAATTAATGTCAATTTTGTTCCCATAGAGAAATCAGCCATTTTCTTTCAGAAAATGCGATTTTGCTGCTCTAAATATAGTTAATGAAATGGCAAGCATTATCTAATTAATCTTGCTCTCTTTTTCATGCCTAAAAAATAAAATTGCCAACTTAAGGAGATTTTATGACTGAATTTTTTAACCAAATTTCTCGCCGTAAATTCATTCTAACAGCTGGAGTTTCTGCTAGTGCCGTATTACTAAAAGGGTGTTTAGGTAATCCACCAGAAGCAGGTGGTGGCAGTTCTACACAGCCAGCTGCCCAACCAGTCGCTAATCTGAGTGCCGATCAACAACCAGAAATTACCAAAGCTAAATTGGGATATATTCCCATTGTTGAATCTGCACCTTTAATTATTGCGAAAGAAAAAGGTTTCTTTGCCAAATATGGCATGACCGATGTTGATCTCTCTAAACAAGCTTCTTGGGGTTCTGCACGGGATAACGTCGAAATTGGTTCTGCTGGTGGTGGTATTGATGGTGGACAATGGCAAATGCCCATGCCACACCTGATTACAGAAGGTAAGATTACCAAAGGGAATAAACCAATTCCCATGTATGTGTTGGCTCAACTAATTACCCATGGTAATGGTATAGCGATCGCTAATAAACACCAAGGTAAAGGTATAAGTTTACAACTGGCTGGTGCTAAATCTCTATTCAGTCAACTCAAATCTTCCACACCATTTACCGCAGCCTTCACCTTCCCCCACGTTAACCAAGATTTGTGGATTCGTTACTGGTTAGCAGCAGGTGGCATCGACCCTGACGCAGATGTCAAACTATTAACCGTACCTGCGGCCCAAACCGTCGCCAACATGAAAACAGGTACAATGGATGCTTTCAGTACCGGCGACCCCTGGCCTTATCGCTTGGTAACAGACAAAATTGGCTTCATGGCGGCATTAACCGCAGAGATTTGGAAAAATCATCCAGAAGAATATTTTGCTATGCGTGGTGACTGGGTTGATCAACATCCCAAAGCCACCAAAGCCCTACTTAAAGGCATCATGGAAGCCCAGCAATGGTTAGATAACTTTGAAAACCGCAAGGAAGCGGCACAAATTCTCGCAGGTAGAAATTATTTTGGTTTATCTTCACCAGAAATTTTAGCCGACCCCTTCCAAGGCAAGTATGACATGGGTGATGGACGGAAAATAGATGATAAATCCATGGCTGCTTACTATTGGAAAGACAGCAAAGGTAGTGTTTCCTACCCATATCAAAGCCATGATTTGTGGTTCATCACAGAAAACGTGCGTTGGGGATTCTTGCCACAAGATTACATTGCCAATGGTGCAGCTAAAGCGAAGGAATTAATCAAGAAAGTCAACCGGGAAGATATTTGGAGAGAAGCAGCTAAGGAATTAGGAGTTCCTGCGGCTGATATTCCTACTAACACTTCTCGTGGTGTGGAAGAATTTTTTGATGGCATCAAGTTTGACCCAGAGAAACCAGAAGAATATCTCAAGAGTTTGAAAATCAAAAAAGTCAGCGTTTAAGAAACACAATTTGCCGTTGAATTTCTAACCCAATTATTCACAAATAATCATCAGAGGAGTGAAAAAACATGACAATAGCGCAGAAAAGACCTAGTTTTGACAATAGTTTCCTGAACAATCTACAAAAACAATTTCCTAATCTAGTTCCCCCAGCAATTGCCATACTTATATTTTTAGCTGTCTGGCAATTGTTTGCCTGGACTCCTGGCGCTACTTTACCGGGACCAATACAAGTAGTTCAAGATACTTGGATTCTAATCCTTTATCCTTTCTATGACAAAGGTGGTACAGACAAAGGGCTATTCTGGCAAATTTTTGCTAGTCTCCAACGTGTTGCTATTAGTTACACTCTGGCGGCAATTGTTGGGATTGCATTAGGCATTTTGATTGGGATTAACCAAACTATGTCTAAGGCTTTAGACCCAATTTTCCAATTGCTGAGAACAGTTCCACCTTTGGCTTGGGTGCCCATTTCCTTGGCAGCCTTACGCCAAAACGAACCAGCAGCTTTATTCGTAATTTTCATCACTGCCATTTGGCCAATTTTAATTAACACTGCGGTAGGTGTTACCCAAATTCCCCAGGACTACAACAACGTTGCTAAAGTTCTGCAACTCAATCGCAAAGAATACTTTATTAACATTCTTATTCCTGCTGCCTTACCCTACATTTTCACCGGTTTAAGAATTGCCATTGGTTTGGCTTGGTTGGCGATTATTGCGGCAGAAATTGTGATGTCCGGTATCGTTGGCATTGGCTTCTTCATCTGGAATGCTTACCAAAATAATAGCGTCAGTGAAGTTATTTTGGCTCTAGTGTATATCGGTGTTGTGGGTCTGCTGTTAGATAAATTAATGGCTTGGATTCAAACTTTGATTTTACCTGCTGAACAAAGATAAGTGAAACAGCGGTTAATTGGTGGCATGGAGATGGATAATTGCCAACTCATAACCACCAATTACCAATTACCAATTACCAATTACTAATTACTAAATACCATTTACCAATCACTAAAAATTATGTCTGTATTTGTTGCTGTTGATCAAATTGATAAAGTTTTTGAATTAACCGGTGGTGGTCAATATATTGCTCTTAAAGGTATTGATCTACAAATTAAAAAAGGTGAATTTGTTTCCTTAATCGGTCACTCTGGTTGTGGTAAATCGACACTGTTAAATATGATTGCTGGGTTAGATTTACCGACAGATGGTTTGGTGACTTTGGAAGGACAAAGAATTACCAGACCAGGGCCAGATAGAATGGTGGTTTTCCAAAACTATTCTCTTTTACCTTGGCGGACTGTCAGAGAAAATATTGCCTTGGCTGTAGACTCTGTTTTAAACGGTATGCCGGCGGGAGAGAGGAAGGCTATTGTTGAAAAACATATAGATATGGTGGGCTTACGTCCCCATGCTGACAAACAACCAGGGATGTTATCTGGTGGTCAAAAACAACGGGTAGCGATCGCTCGTGCCTTAGCCATTCGTCCTAAACTATTACTATTAGATGAACCCTTCGGTGCTTTGGATGCTTTAACTCGTGGTAATTTGCAAGAACAATTAATGCAAATCTGCGAAGAAAATCAAGTCACCGCAGTCATGGTAACTCATGATGTGGATGAAGCGGTGCTGTTGTCTGACAGAATTGTCATGTTGACCAATGGCCCAGAATCCAAAATTGGTGATATTCTCGAAGTTGATATTCCCCGACCCCGGAAGCGGATGGAAGTTGTAGAACACCCCAGCTACTACAGCTTGCGGAGTGAAATGATTTACTTCCTCAACCAGCAAAAACGCATCAAGAAAATCCGGGCCCGGAAAACCGCAGCTATTTCCCGTCATGGTTTAGAAAAAGTCAACCTAGAAATAGGTTTTCTCCCCCTCACCGCTTGCGCCCCTCTAGCTATCGCCAAAGAAAAAGGCTTTTTCACCAAGCATGGTTTAGATGAGGTGAATCTCGTCCGGGAAAGCAGCTGGCGCGGTATTGTTGATGGTATGAGTGGCGGTTATTTAGATGCAGCCCAAATGCCTTCTGGTATGCCCATGTGGTTATCTCTGGGTGGGAATAAAAACCAACCCCTACCAGTGGTGACATCCTTAACTATGACCAGAAATGGTAACGCCATCACCTTAGCCAAACGCTTCTACGACGAAGGTGTTCGTACCTTATCTGATTTCAAACAATACCTGCTACGCACCCGTGACCAACGTCACACTATGGGGGTAGTTCACCCTGCATCCATGCACAACTTATTACTACGTTATTAGACATCTCCGAAAAAGAATAAAATTATGATATAACCAGATAAAATCGCATATGTAACCTGGTATTATGAGCAACATAGTCGAGTATATTCATAACAATCCTGAAG
>NZ_JACJTT010000039.1 GCF_014698825.1 Richelia sinica FACHB-800 | reverse complement strand
ATGAAAACTTGTGTTTCCAGAGAATAAAGTTTCATCTAAGGATTGCTATTTTTTAGCTAATTAGCAACAGCACGCATTTCAAACACTGATTTTAGCGTATAATTTGAGTATCTTTGCACTTAGCCTTTACCCCTCTTAAAAGCAGTCATGGTAAGGGTTTCCTTGTTTTCGGAGATGTCTATTTTTGTGCCATACACTTGCAATCTGCTGTAATCATTGCAAGTTAATTATAATCCTAGTGCGGAAGCTGACATCTGCCAGCCAAAATCATCGCTTTTCAGTATAACTATTGTATGAGGGCAGAAAAATAAGCTGTCTTAATCCCCCATTTCTCAATTTGGAATTCTGCGATGTCCTTTAATATTTCGGCTTGGTCGATTAAAAAACCAGTCCCGACAATAGTGTTATTTCTAATTCTCACGGTAATTGGTTGGTTTTCCTTTATCACCTTGGGAATTGATATTAACCCTAATATTGATGTCCCCAGTGTGACGGTGACTGTTACTCAAGCAGGTGCAGGCCCCGCAGAATTAGAGTCTCAGGTGACAAAAAAAATAGAAGATGCGGTAGCAGGACTAGGAAATATTGATACCATGACTTCTAAAGTAAGTGATGGTGTTTCTGTTACTAACATCAATTTTGTGTTAGGAACCAATAGCGATCGCGCTACCAATGATGTGCGAAATGCGATCGCCCAAATTCGTCAAACTCTCCCTCAAGACATCAATGATCCCGTTGTCAAACGGCTAGACTTTATTGGTGGGCCCATTATCACCTATTCAGTGAGTTCTGAACAGCGATCTGTAGAAGAAATCAGCAACATAGTTGATCAAACAATTAGTCGGAGACTATTGGCAGTTCCTGGGGTAGCTCAAATTAAAAGAGTTGGTGGTATTGACCGAGAAATTCGCATTAACTTAAACCCAGATAGATTAAAGTCTTTGGGCATTACTGCCACCCAAGTGAATGACCAAATTCGCGCCTTAAATATTAACTTACCAGGTGGTAGGGCAGAATTAGGGGGTAGTGAGCAAAGCATCCGCACCTTGGGTAGTGCGACCAGTGTAGATCAGCTACAAAATTATGAAATTATCTTACCTGGTGGTGGTTCCGTTCCCCTATCTAGCTTGGGAACCGTTGAAGATAAATTTGGTGATATCCGCAAAACTGCCCGCTTAAATAATAAACCTGTGGTTGCTTTCCAGGTGTTGCGAAGTACGGGTAGTGTGATGGTAACTGTGGAGGAAGGTGTAAAAGCCGCAGTCAAGGAATTAACTAAAACCCTGCCTCCAGATATCAAACTGGATTTAATTTTTACTAGAGCCGATATTGTGCGCTTATCCTATCAAAGCACAATTGATGAATTAATTCAGGCTTCTATACTGGCCGTACTGGTGATTTTAATATTTTTACGTGATTGGCGAGCCACTTTAATTACTGCCGTAGCCTTGCCTTTATCGATGATTCCCACCTTTGCGGTGCAGCAAGCCTTGGGTTATACCCTCAACAACATGACCCTGTTGGCTTTGGCTTTAGCGGTGGGTAACTTGGTGGATGATGCCGTTGTGGAAATTGAAAACATGGAACGGCATATGGCTATGGGTAAATCTCCTTGGCAAGCAGCTTTTGATTCCTCTGATGAAGTGGGATTAGCGGTGATAGCTTCCTCCGCTACCATTATTGCGGTATTTTTACCAGTGGCTTTTATGGGTGGGATTCCAGGGCAGTTTTTTCAACCCTTTGGTGTAACTGTGGCTGTGTCTACAATTTTCTCCACTTTGGTAGCGCGGATGGTAACACCGATGATGGGGGCCTATTTATTAAAAAATCACTACCACACCCAGAAAGAAAAACCAAAAAATATCCGCTTTGGTAATTTCTCATTTTCTTTACCTCAATCTTCCACCAACCCCCAATCATCCCGCAGATTTCAACCTTATCGCTCTTTGCTACAGTGGTCATTACGCCATAGATTAACCACAATAGCGATCGCTTTGGGTTTCTTTATTGCTAGTTTGATGTTAGTACCTGTGATTCCCAAGGGTTTTGTGGATGATGGGGATTATGCTCTTTCTAGCATTGCAGTGGAATTGCCACCGGGGTCAACCTTGGCAGATGTCAATCAGGTAGTTACCCAAGCCACAGACTTGTTGCGAACCAGTCCCATTGTAGAAAAAGTCTTAGCTACAGAAGAAATTAACTCTGCAACTTTAGCAGTTAAACTCAAACCCAAAGAAGAAAGAACCATTTCTCAAAAGCAATTTGAAGACCTAATGCGGCCCAAATTGCAACAAATTCCTGGGGCAAAGATTAGTTTTGAATCCCAAAGCCCAGGAGAAAGTCGGAAAAGTCTAGCCATTCTCTTAAGAAGCGAAAATCCCGCCGCCCTACAACAAGCTGCCACTGCATTAGAACAACAAATGCGAAACATCCCTGGTTTAGTGGAAGTCTCTTCCAGTGCTAGTTTAACTAAACCAGAAATTCTTGTGATTCCCGACCCCCAACGGGCCGCAGATTTGGGAGTGACAGTAGCAGCGATCGCTCGTACCGCTTCTTTAGCTACCATTGGTGATAACGATGCCAACTTAGCTAAATATAATTTGAGCGATCGGCAAATTCCCATCCGCGTCCAAATCGACCCCCAAGCGCGTACAGATATCAACACTATTAGAAATCTCCAAGTTCCCAGTCAAAATGGTGGTTTAGTTCCCCTCTTGGCAGTAGCAGATATTCGTCTGGGTAGTGGCCCCGCAACCATCAACCGTTTCGACCGCGCCCGACAGGTATCTGTAGAAGCCAACTTGCAAGGTTTGCCATTGGGAGAGGCATTACAAACAGTGAACAAACTGCCCATCATGCAAAACTTACCCCCAGGGGTGGTACAGCAACCCTTTGGTGGTGCAAAAATTATGCAGGATATTTTCAGCCGTTTTGGTGGTGCATTAGGTTTGGCACTGTTGTGTATCTATGCAATTCTCGTCCTGTTGTATAACAACTTTCTCCACCCTTTAACAATTATGGCGGCCTTACCATTTTGTTTAGGAGGGACATTAGTTGCATTAATGGTTGCTCAAAAACCCTTGGGATTGTATGCCCTCATTGGAGTAGTTCTACTTTTAGGAATCGTTACCAAAAACTCGATTCTGTTAGTTGACTACACCATCATCAACATGCAAGAAGGAAAAAACCAACGCCAAGCATTAATTGAAGCTGGTGTCTCACGTCTGCGACCAATTTTGATGACTTCCCTAGCTACCATAGCTGGTACTTTACCCCTAGCATTAGGCATTGGTGCAGGTTCTGAAGTCCGTCAACCTATGGGCATTGCAATTATGGGTGGTTTTACAACTTCTACTCTACTAACTCTAGTTGTGGTACCAGTTATCTTCAGTTATGTTGACGACTTCCAAAACAGTATTGTGAAGATTATCCGTCGCATTTTTGGTCGTCACCAACATCACTCTACCGAACACCAAGAAGTGATGAGTCTGCCAGCACCAAAAGAAAAATCTATTTCTTAGTCTTTTGATTGGTTATGGTATAATTATGGTTAGCTTCGTTTGGCTAACTGTAATTATTTGCGGGTGTAATTCAGTGGTAGAATGTCACCTTCCCAAGGTGAACGTCGTGGGTTCGAGTCCCATCGCCCGCTTAGGTTTTGAACTAGATTAGATTTTATGATTATGGCTTAAGTGGCATAAAAGTGGCATAAAGAATTGTATCACCTCTGGCTGTGTAATGACCCTATCACTACATAAATAAGCTAAGTTTTCATCCCTGATAGGGATTTATGAGTTTTAAAACATGCGATCGCCCAAAAACAAGCGAATGGGAACGGACATATAAATTAAGGCGAATTTACCAAATTGGTAACCCGTCTTTTTTTGTCCCCATTCTATTATGACAGCCGCACAACTGAACTACTGAATGTTCAGTTCGGAACGTAAGTCATCCAGGGGAGACTCTGGCAACTGGGGAGAGGTCACATCTTCTAATTGAGCTTCCATTTCCTCCTCATCTTCCTCCTCATCGGCGGGGATAAATTCTAGAGAAATTCTCACTCTCCCCGACTGCCAGCCAGTCCCGTCCATGCGAAGTACCTCACACTCAACGCCATCCTTATACCACTCCTTCCATGTCTCCCCACTAAGTTCCTTGGATAACCTCCCCGCCAAACTAATAGCAAACTCAATCACCTTAAAAGTTGCAGCGTTTAAAGGACTCTTAGTTTTATTTATGGACACAACATCAAATTGCGACAGTCCGACAGGCTCACTCACAATAGTTACTCCAAATTCTCTGTAATTTATAATTCCCAATTACGAAGAAAAAATTATGAACAGACTATTACTTCATATTAAATATTGGTTATGGGCAGCAATGCACAGCCCTAGATTTAACAAATTTTAAATTTAAGCCTATCGTTCCCCAATCGTTATAAGTTTCAATCCCTGATAGGGATTTATGAGTTTTAAAACCTCTCGTACAGGCTGAAGATTTACCTTCTTTACAGTTATGTGTTTCAATCCCTGATAGGGATTTATGAGTTTTAAAACCCACAAGTTGTGGAGGATTTAGAAATGGTTGAAGAGTTTCAATCCCTGATAGGGATTTATGAGTTTTAAAACCCAACTTGCTCCATTTCTCTTCACTACACCAATGTTTCAATCCCTGATAGGGATTTATGAGTTTTAAAACTAGTCATCTATCACCTCCAGATGATAGATTTCCAATTCCTGTTTCAATCCCTGATAGGGATTTATGAGTTTTAAAACAATGGAGCAATGAAGCTCACCGGAAAAAGGTAGGCGTTTCAATCCCTGATAGGGATTTATGAGTTTTAAAACGCGATAGAAATAGAATAATTTCTGATGCTGTAGTTTCAATCCCTGATAGGGATTTATGAGTTTTAAAACTGGAGCTTATCTACCAACCAAAACCAGATAGGAGAGGAAGTAAGTTTCAATCCCTGATAGGGATTTATGAGTTTTAAAACACTCGATATTTTGTCGGTTGAAATCGAGGAAGGAGTTTCAATCCCTGATAGGGATTTATGAGTTTTAAAACGTAGGGATGGTCAGCGTGGCTTACCCGGTCGTGATGGACAGTTTCAATCCCTGATAGGGATTTATGAGTTTTAAAACCTACCGTCAGCACCATTTAAACCATCCCATCCATTTTGTTTCAATCCCTGATAGGGATTTATGAGTTTTAAAACTTTAGATGGAAGCAGAGGCTTGCCAGGACGTGACGGTCGAGTTTCAATCCCTGATAGGGATTTATGAGTTTTAAAACGTAACTGGGCTGAGTTCTGTCTGGTACGTCCTCCCGTTTCAATCCCTGATAGGGATTTATGAGTTTTAAAACCGTTTTAGCCCGTCCAGCCCCAGGAAGAATACCTCATGTTTCAATCCCTGATAGGGATTTATGAGTTTTAAAACAGCGGCGGGTAGAAACCCTTACTATATTTAGTTTTCAAGGTACGGTAGCGCGAACTAATTATAAATATAGCATTAGAGCGATCGCTTGAAAAGATACTGACCATAAGAAATATCACCAACCCTTTACCCATTAACAATTTCAGAACTTGCGCGAATCAAAAATAGTGAGTAATCGCTGTAACCCTTGCCAGACTAGACATTACAGCGTTTGTTGGTTGATCAGATTTTCTACACCTACCCATCCGCGCTGCCAGGCAAACTATCCACGATGAAATTACAGCAATATGGGTGTATCTCATTACACTTGCTCTGTGCGTAAAACAAAAAAGCTGTAGATATCTACCCAAAAATTGCTGTAACCTCAACTTGCTTTCGCTATGTGAAACCACAGCAATTAACTCACCAAATCAGGAAACACCTCTTGCACTGCGGGATGAACAAGACGACGGTTCTGCACATTCAAACCTTTTGCTAAAGCTGGGTTTACATCCAAAGCCTTGACACCCAAATTCGCTAACTGCACTACGTAAGGTAAGGTACTGTTGTTGAGGGCTTGGGTTGCTGTCCAAGGTACGGCACCTGGCATATTGGGAACGCCATAATGGACTACTCCTTCTTCTGTATAAACAGGATGAGTGTGAGATGTGGGACGGAGGGTTTCTATACATCCACCTTGGTCAACTGCTACATCTACAATCACCGAACCAGGACGCATTTGTTTAACTAATTCGCGGGATACTAGGATTGGTGCTTTACGACCAGGGATTAACACTGAACCAACCAGTAAATCGGCTTCCTTAACGGCTGTTTCAATGTGAGCAGAGTTGCTGTAAATCAGTTCAACTCTGGAACCAAACAAAGTTTCTAAGTAGGATAGGCGTTCTACATTGACATCGAGGATTTGGACGATCGCTCCCATGCCCACAGCAATTTTAGCGGCTTCTGTCCCAACGACACCACCACCTAAAATTACTACTTTTCCTGGTTTAACTCCTGGTACTCCACCTAAAAGCACACCTCGACCACCTTGTTGACGTTCCAGGAACCTGGCCCCAAACTGCACAGCTAAGCGACCGGCAATGATGCTCATGGGGGTAAGCAAAGGTAGTCTGTTTGCTCCTGGTTGCTCTACGGTTTCGTAAGCGATCGCACAAATGCCAGAATCAATTAAAGTTTCTGTCAGCAAGCGATCGGCCGCTAAATGCAAATAAGTGAATAATAATTGATTTTTTTGCAAAAATTTATACTCGCTTGCTAGTGGTTCTTTTACCTTTACCACTAACTCCCGATTCCAAGCTGCTTCTGGTGTAGGGACAATTTTCGCCCCTGCAATACTGTAGTCTTCATCTGCAAATCCAGCACCAGTACCAGCCTCGGTTTGGACAAAGACTTGATGACCGCTTTCTTGCAGTACCCGCACACTAGAAGGACTTAAACCGACACGAAACTCTTGATCTTTAGTTTCTTTAGGAACGCCGATTTCCATTGACAGCCTCTAATAATTTTTGTTTCACTTTAGCCTGCCAGTATCTATCCCGCTACTTCAGTATTCAGTAATTCAAAATTCAAAGATTTGTCAATTCTTTGTCAAGCATGTTTTTTTCTTCTACCTTGACTAATGGCCAACAATTTCTACAATAGATAAAGAAACATTACAAATTGTAAAGCTAGGGGCAACCATCAGACTCTCTGAGCAAGTGTGTTTGGATTTCGTCAAATCAATCCCTGCCATCATTTGAAAATAAAAACCTGTCAAATCACGTTTGTCGATCACATTAAATAAAAGAGGAATTCTTGATCATGACTCAGCAACAACCAACCGTCACCCCCAAGCTCGAAGAACCTAAGTTTGGCTTCAATGAATATGCAGAGCGTTTAAATGGTAGAGCCGCGATGATTGGTTTTATTTTGATGGTAGTCATCGAATATGCCACCAACCAAGGTGTACTCTCTTGGCTAGGCTTGAAATAACTCTATTTTCTGCTTAAAACGCTGTCAGTCAGGAATTACAAGAGTTTTCACCAGCTGTAACCCAGCTGGTTTTTAACTTTTTGGCCAGTCTCTGAACTTCTACCCCTGATGTAACGTCTATATTTAGGTGAATGAGAGAATATATATAGGTGTCTAGTGCCACTGGGAAACTACAATCTATAGCAGGTGACAGTTAACAGGTGACAGGTAAGCCAGCGCGGTCTTGGGGGTTTCCCCCATGAGCGACTGGCGCACCCCTGCGGGGTGACAGTGCTAAAAGCCTTTTACTGGCTAAGTTTTAGTGTTATTTAATGTCCTAAACGCTCTGTCCATTGTTATATCAACAACTGGCAACTGCCAAATTGAAGAGAGTAATTTAAGGGGGTGAATTCCCGTACTTTCTTTTTGGACACAGACAATTATAATTGTTTGCATTCCTAGACCTTGATTACCAAAGGTCGGTTATCAGTAAATATCTGAATAAATTTACACAACAGGTTATTTAAAACCAAGCAAGCTGTGATGAACGCTGAATTACCTCGTTTTTTAAAGTCAGCCTATCGTAGAGAACCAATTATTAGTGCTTTAATCACTATGGGAGTGGTAGATGCGCTAATTGGTGGTTTGGATGATAGCTGGTCGTTATTCACTTTTGGGTTAGGAACAGCAGGTATCAGTTTAGCGGTGAAGTTATGGCGCATCCAGCAGCGTCCTCCTGAACCGGAAGAACCTGTGGTACAACATTATCTACCACCCCGTTCGTCTAGTTCGGCTTTACCAGTATTGAATGTTTCTAAGAAAAAATCATCCCATTAGGTGAGCACAGTGAGGGAATAGGGTGAGGAGTGCAGGAAAAGGTAGGGGAAAGACTGTATTACTGGCATTAATAGCGGCTGTGGTTTTGCCAGTGACCATAGAAAAGGATTTGCAGATATCTTCTGCCTATGCTGCTAACCAATACACTGATAAAACCTCAGATAGCCGGAGTTTTACTAATCCACAATTGGTCTACACCTTCTCAGAACATACAGGGACGGTGAAATCTTTAGCTTTTAGTCCCAATGGTAAGATATTGGTGAGTGGTGGGGGAGATAATGAGGGGATTATCCGTTTTTGGAACCCGATTACAGGTAAAAAGCTAGGCAGTACAAAAGCGCATCAAACATCAGTCAAGTCTCTAGTGATCGCTCCCAATGGTAACACCCTCGCTAGCTGTAGTAGTGATAATAGAATTAATCTGTGGAATTTAAAAACTTTAGAGTTTACTCGTTCCTTTGTGGGACATATGACTCAAGTTTTGTCTTTAGCTATTAGTCCCAATGGTCAGGTTTTAGCCAGTGGTGGTTTAGATGGGATTCGCTTGTGGGATTTAGAACAAGAGCGTCCCTTGGCTACTTTAGTGAGATTTGATAATGCTATCTATTCATTAACTATCAGTCCTGATGGACAAACTTTAGCTAGTGGTGACAAAAGAGGTGTGATCAAGCTGTGGAATTTAAAAACTGGTGAAGTAACTCACCAAATTGATGCCCATCAGGATATAGTTACTGGAATCTCTTTTACACCTAATGGCGAAACTTTAGTTAGTGCTAGTCGCGATCGCACAATTAAAGTGTGGAATGTGAATACAGCAGAACAAATCAGAACCCTGGAAGGACATAATAACTGGGTCAATGCCATAGCTATCAATCCCGATGGACGCACCTTAGCCAGTGCTGGGAAAGATGGAATTAGACTGTGGGATTTAACCACAGGAAAGTTAGAAAAGATACTAAGAGGACATAAGGACTGGGTGAGTGTAGTCGCTTTTAGTCCTGATGGTCAGACCTTGGCCAGTGGTGGATTTGATCAAAAAGTGAATATTTGGCGCGATCGCTAATATATAGCAGGTGACAGGTGACAGGTGACAGTGCTAAAACCTCTGGGGTGTCTAATTTTTAGTTAATGTCCTAAGCTATTGGAAATTTAACTTGCATATTATCTAAAATTACAACTCTTGTGGGGTGGGCATCCTGCCCGCCCTGGTTATTTCGATTGAAGCTTTATCTGCTTAACAAATGGCTAGTCTACAGTGATATCAAGTAAAAAACATCATCAATAATATTTTTAATTTTCTACAGGATTAGTAGTTTTCGACTGCACAAACATACTTTTAATTTTCCAAACTCCATCTTTGCGAATCAATTCATATCTAACTTGTAAATTCTCTTGAATCGATTTTTGCCTACGTGCATTGGCGTAGAACTGAGTTAATTCCTGGACTTTAGCAACTACAAAAAAATGTTCTGAATCCGTTCCTAGAGGAGTTACAGATTCAACTTTCACATCATGACTATAGTTACGATAGCGGTTCTCTTCCTTTTCTTGTTTAGCAATGGAGCGCCATTGAGTTAAAACAGGGCCAGTTAAAATTTCTCCTAAACTATCAATGGCATGATTCGGGCCTAAAGCCGCAGTTTTTGTAGATAGCCAAGTGCTAATTACTTGCTGTGCCGTTTCGTTGGTTAATCCTACTTCTGGAACTGGTGGCTGACTATTGGGGTCAGGAATCTCAATCGGTGGCTGATTAAGTTCTATTGATAATTGTTCTCCTTGTAAAACAGGGCCAGGATTCAAGATATTACTTAACCAACCAAAGGCGCTAGATATTAGTAACCACAAGGCGATAAGACTTGCTAATGCCACAGTTATGACTAACAGCAACCGTTTCTTACTTTGTAGAAAGCCAATCAAGGTGCGTCTCCGTCGGGGAGGACGTGAGCGATGATCAGGACTAGGATTACGGCTGGCAGTGGCTGTAGAATTGCGGCGGCGACGTTGTTGTGTGGATACAGAGGCAGGAGGCTTGATCCCACTATGGACACCATCGGTATTTTTTCTACCTAGCTGTGTTTCCGTTCCCTGAATAACTGAATTTTCTCGTGTTTGACCACCTACAGATACAGGATTAATTTGACTTCTGGTAGTAGGACGTTGAGAATATTCTGGTGATTCCCTGGGTATGGCTCTCAGTTCCCCAGTGGGTGGGGATTTATAACCAAGGGAATGAGCCGCACCAGCACCATTGTGGAGAGTTTGGGGATTTGCTGGTGTCTGGCTCACAGATTGACGATTAATTACCGTCAATTCGCTGGTTGTTTCTGCATCACTGGGTAAAGCCTCTAAATAAGCTTGCACCTGACGGTCAGCAAAATAAATTTTCAGGGAAGCTTGCTGCTTGGCTAAATCGCGAAAATGGGGGAATACTTCTTGTTGTAGCCATTTTTCACAATATAAACACAGTCCAGGTAATAAATCTGGAGAATCTAAAGATTTTTCGCGAATAAAAGCTAATGCTTCGTATTCTTGGCTTAATTCTAAAACACGGGTCGCTTCTTCTGTTTGTCCCAACAGCAAAGCACACAGAGATTGTTCCAAATGGACATCTTGACGCTTACCCAGGCGCATCAACATTTGCTTGGCTTGGCGAATTAAAGCCGGTTGACGTTGAGCAAAACCCCGCGCGATTAAGGTGTATACAGCTAAATAGGTAGCCACAGGAGAAGGGCGTTTACTTTCCGCCTCAAATAATTTATGTTGTTCTACCACGGTGAGGTGATAGCGCAATTGCTGAATAAATCGCAAAAAGTCGTCTATATTTAACCCAGATTGGTCATTACCACTGCCATCAATCCCACCCCGTTCTTCTAAGATACTTTGTAATAAATCTAAGCCTTGTCTTCGTTCCTCAACATTTTCTTCTGGTAAGGCGATTAACTCTAAAATCCGATAGGGTCGGAGTTTATAGAGATCCGCAATAATTTCTCCTTGGAGATTGAGAAATAATCCTTGGCGAGAAATAAGCTCTAAACCAGTGTCTAGGGATGTGGCGGCGCTTTCATAGTGACCTTGTTGCCATTGTTCCCGTCCCAGTTCTAAACAAGCTAAGGCAAAGGTCAAGAGAATATCTGGTAATTCTGAGTCCTCTTCTAATTCGTCTGGGGATAAATTTAAGCTATTACCAGTTCTGACGACTTGGAGATGGGGTTGATTGACCAAATGGGGACGACAAAGTTTCAACACCATTTCATACTCCCCTAACTCTTGCAAAATCAGGAGAGCGCCAATAAATTGGTCTGGGGTAATTTCTATCTGAAGACTTTGTAGATCATCATTTTTGTTCTGTGGCTCGGTACCGTTTTCGCCTGGCGTGGTTCCACCATCGGCGGTATAGGCATGGGCAAGATAAAGCTGATTGTAGCTGCTGCGCTGGATGGGGTCAGACAACACCTCATAAGCTTTTTCAATTAATTCTTTGCGAGCAGAGATGGCTGTGGCTGAATACTCACGCCTCGGTAACTGGACAACGCGATCGCTATACGCTTGCCGCAGTTGTTCATCACTTGCCGCTAAGGGTAATCCTAAAATTCGGTAGTAATCTAGCGGAATTCGCACAGTCTACTTCCTCTGCACCGTGTTCAATCATCATTCACCTAGACCATCCCAGGCATGTAAAACCGTGCCATAATATTAGCCTTTATAATACCGTGTTTTGTTAAGAATACAAGTGTATATTAGAACACAGTTTTTTTATCTAGTCCCGTAATTGAAATTAGACCTTCAGTATAACCATCTAGCGATCGCTCAGATAGCATGACTTTTAGTTTTATCTAGAGTACATTAGCTGCAACATACATACACTACTACTATTTGGCCCGAAACCTATTAAATATAACTACTGCTTTTAGTGATAATAAAAAAATTTCACTAGACATAATCTATTTTCTCTTCTCTATCACCCGTCTTGTGGTTACAAGGGAGCAAATAACCACTTATTTATGTCAGCATTTCTAGTTTCCACATGGACTAAGGGATAAGCATATGCACCAAAATATAGCCAAAAATCTATCTTTACTGCTGATTTTTCCTTTATTTACAGGTTTCATACCCGCCTCGGCTTCCTTGCTATGTCCAGCCAATGCAGCTGAAGACAGAGTGAAAATTTCTCGATATGACAATCAAGATGCAGACAACGGTCGTAGTGGACGAGATGGGAGAAACGGACGGGACGGGTCTGACAAAACGGTTTATAGCAATGGTTCACCAGTCAATCTCGACTTATCAGGAAAAGATGGAGAAGATGGGGAAGACGGCGAAAATGCTTCCTCTCCTCGTTGTGGTCGCTATGCAGAAGACAGAGAACGTGATTTAAATGCAGCCGATGGTGGAAACGGTGGTCAAGGTGGAGATGGTGGCAAAGGGGGAAATGGTGGTGATCTCAAGGTGTATTACAGCAATTTAGCCGATTTACGCACTATCTCTGTCCAAGGTGGGGGAGGCGAAGGTGGACGAGGTGGCAGGGGTGGTTTAGGAACAGAAGGTTGCCAGTGTCGGCGGCGGCGTTGGCAAGTCAAAACCTGCAAAGGCACTCCCGGCAGTCCAGACCATAAATGTACAGAAAAGACCTATAGATGTACTGATGGCAGCGATGGTGTGGATGGAAGAGATGGGAAAGACGGCAGTCGCGGTAGCTTGGGTCGGTTATGGCTGGTTAAAGGTCAACAACCCTTAGCAGATGATACGCCCACTTTCACTGCTACTCTGTCCCAGCTAGCCAGTAAAAAAGTCAATTTATCGAAAAACCAATGGTTATCAAAAAATGGAGCCGATTCTTTATTAGCCCCTGGTTCTGTGATAGCTGACCAATATTACGAATTTAACCAACGTTTAGAAGCTAATTTTCAACTTATTTGGCAAGAGAAACAAGCTATCACTGATTTTGGTAATGAAACAGCCAAACTGACTTTAAATGATAATCAACAAGTAGAAATAGTATTTCCTCAACAAGTCTGGATTAATGGCAGTGCTACCACTCAAGGAAATTTGACTACTTTTACAGTTAAAAATGCCATTTTACCAGGCGATGTTACTAGATTAGCCGTGGCAGAATTTGCCGGTACAGGTAAAAATCTCAACTTAAAAATAGTTGATTTAGCAGCTAAATCTGATGCTATTAATACTAAATTTAAAATCAAATATCGAGCGCAAGATACTTCTTCTGGTTACTCTGATTACCAAACTGTTTATGAAGGGGAAATTCCTCAACAATTAGTCACTCGTGACTATAATCGCTTTACTTTAGCTTTAGGACAATTGCGAATTCCTGATGCAGCCCTGCAATCTGGGATGAATATTGATCTAGAAATAGTTGCTACTCGCTTCTTAGGAGAACGTTCCGCCCAGCAAAGTTTAAATTGGCGGGGTGTAGTTCGTAAATCAAAATAGTATTTACTGAACACTGATCATCTTAGAATTGGGGATGAGTAAGTCATAAGAAAATATCAATTATTTCGTAGGGTGTGTTATGCTAGAGGCTAACGCACCATTAAACATTGCAGCTGTGTTAAGATACAAGTTTATGCAAGTTGCTATAAGTATTGTTTTTTCGTTATTCTGAAAAAGCCCGTGACGAGGATTGAACTCGTGACCTCACCCTTACCAAGGGTGTGCTCTACCACTGAGCCACACGGGCGAACTTTTAGCAATTCTAGATTTTGAACTTGCGAGAAGCCAAAATCTAAAATTGAAGGTGGGCCGGGCTGGATTTGAACCAGCGTAGGCGTAAACCAACGGATTTACAGTCCGTCTCCATTAACCACTCGGACACCGACCCTTGCTGTCCCACGATTTAACATCTTAGCACTGGTTTTTAGAAATGGCAATAGGGTTAAGAAAAAATTTTGGTTTGTGCTTTGCTGGGTGTTTTCCTGAGAGACAACCAAATAAAAATATCCAATAGACCTTTGGTGAAAATGAATGTAGAGACGTTCCACCGGAACGTCTCTACAAGGGCTTCAAACCACGCACATTTAATTACCACCAAATGTCTAATTAATTTCTGTGGGGCAGACATATCATGGCTAACGCCACGTTCAGTGCCCCTTGAACCCTGACTAGAAGACCATCCCACAAGACTGGATAATTTATTTCCTGGCAGCCCCTTAGGCGATTATTCCTCCTGTTTCTTGGAGAGAGTGGAGGCGATGGTAAATGCCATTTTGATGCAAAAGTTCTTCATGGCTGCCAACTTCCGCTACTTTCCCCTGGTCAAGAACCACGATTTTGTCTGCTTCTCTCACGGTACTGAGACGGTGAGCAATGATAATTGTGGTGCGAGTTCCCTGAATAGCACGCATAGCTAGTTGAATTGAGCGTTCAGATTCATAATCTAGGCTAGAAGTTGCCTCATCAAAAATCAGCACATCCGGTTCCACTAACAATGCTCTAGCGATTCCTAACCGCTGTCTTTGTCCTCCTGACAACCTCACACCCCGTTCACCAACCACAGTGTAATAACCTTGAGGTAGGTGTTGAACTACTTCGTCAACTCTGGCTATCCTACAGGCTGCCTGTACTTGCTCTAAAGTGGCATCTGGTCTGCCATAGGTGAGGTTATCTAAAACAGTACCGTTGAAAATGTCTACTTCTTGGTGAACTATTGCTAGTCTTCGTCTATACTTGCTGACATCTAAGGTGCAGATATCTTGACCATCAATCAAGATTTTTCCTGTTTGTGGCTCAAAATAGCGCAAAAGCAATTTCACTAATGTAGATTTACCTGAACCAGATTTTCCTACTAATGCAACTGTTTGATAAGGCTCAATTAACAGGTTAATATCCTGTAAAACTTTGCGTTTATCTTCATAGCCAAAACTGACATGGGAAAATTCTACTTTTCCTGTAAATTGATAATCTGTATCTGCAATATTTTCTGGTGAGAGAAAATCGATTGTGGCCTCTCCTGAAGGTGTTTGGAGAAAATCATGGAACCTCAACATAGAAGAAATACGCCTAGCAAACACCTCTGCTAAGTTGCTAATTGGTTGTAACTCAGCATAAGCCATACTGGAAAGAGTTAAGGTCATGACAAAGTGACCAATTGTAATCTTTCCTTTTAAGGTTTCGGCTAAAGTTAACCCCAAAACTATAAACACACAAAATTGCACCATTGTGCGTTGATAGGTGAGAAGTTTGACATACCCTTTGTGGATACGATAATCAACTACTGTTAACTCTCGATCTAGGCGTTGTTTTTGTCGTTTCAGTTCCTTTGGTTCTGTCGCAAAGGCTTTGACGGTTTTGATGTTGGTGATGATTTCTGAAGTGCGGCTTTCTGTATTTTCCATGTATTTATCTAGGCGTTCTTCATGCCAAATCAGCCGCTTTAATTTTCGTAAAGTTAAGCCGATGATAATCACAAAGGAAATTAATAATAAACCAGCAATTCGCCAATCAATTACCCAAATCATCAAGAAAATGGCGACGATTCTGAATAACTTAGGAAGCAATTGTCCAGCAATTTCTGGATATCCCCAAGTATGATTAGCTAATCCCCTTGCTACTCTACCTGCAATGCGTCCAGGATTATTTTCATCATAAAATTCCAAGGGGAGGGTGAGGATTTTTTCAATGGTTTTTTGTCCTTGCAATCGGCGAGATTTTAAGGCAATATCCCAATGGAACCAACTTGTTAACCAAGGTTCTATTGGCGCTCTTGCGACTGTAGAAAGGAAGATAAGACCAAGTAATACACCAATGGTTAAGAATTGGTTAGCTGGGTAATTGAGAACACGAGAAAAAAGAGCGATCGCATCTTGCAGTGGTTTATCTAAGGGTTGACTAGACAGAACGTTTAAAATCTGTCCAGTTGCATAAGGTACAATTAAGTCAATAACTTCGTAAATACTGGAGGTCGTAATGCTGAAAATACTCCACCCCCAGTAGGGACGGAAATAATCAATTAAGTCTCTAAATTTAGCCATGATGCACACTTGCCTCAAGGGTGAGCCTGAGCTAAGAATTAGATACTACAGTTATACTACAAAATTGTCAACTCTTTCCTTGAGCAAGTTGCCTGGTCGGTTAATTTACGGTGATATGGGAGAAAATTCCAACTGATAACGATAAAGTGCTACGGGGAGGGAACCAGCTTTAAAGTAATCTGGATCTTGGGGAGAAAGGTAAACGGCAGTGACTTGATCAGCAATAATTTGAGGTGAATTTGTGGATAATTGCTGATAAGCTGTGGTTGATTCTACAGTATTAAAATATGGGCGCGAACCACCTTTAAATAATTGTTGAAAAACCTCTGTGGCGATAAATTGACCATCAGGCTTAGTTTCTATAGCCCGTGCGGTAACTATAGAAACTAATTGACGTTCTCCCCGCAAAAAGGTAATTTGACGATTTGGTGATTCTGGGTCTACTTTCGTGGAAATAACTGCATCATCTCCTAAATAAGCTTTTGTTAAATTCAAACTATTAAATTCTCGGTCAGCTACTAATATTTCTGCTGGATTTTCTAATTTAGGAATAATCGTTGATTGAGAAATTTTTGGCTTTACTTTGATAAATCTCACTAAAAAATCTACGGATTTATTTAACTGCTGGCGATTTCCTGCAAAGCCAGGAGTCAAAATATCTGGTGCTAAAGGTGCAGCTAAATCAACTAAGGTACTTTTAACTTGCCAAGTTCCAGCCATCCAGTCAGGATAAACTAAATCTCCTGTAGCTGGTTTGACAGAGGTTAATTTTTCCCAATGGGGAAAATTTGCTAAATGTTCTGCTAATTCTCCTGCTGCGGCTGGTTGGCTTGGTATTAGCAGGAAAATTATCAATAAAATACTCCAAATCCACTTAAATATCATCACAATTTGAGATTTTATTCTGAATAAATATGCAAATTGATTATAAAAAGCGTGTTATGCCAATTCCCAAAATTATTACTACCAATGTAGTTTTGGCAGAGAACGTATAGCTAGATAGTTAGCGTATCGTGCCGTAGATATAATCCAACATTGATAAGTATTTGTTGGGTTCGCTGTTGCTTAACCCAACCTACCTATTTGTTTCATGGTGTTTAAAATTGGCATTAGCTATTGGCATAACACACCCTAAAAATTTACTCCTAATTTGTAATTAGCAGATTAATTATTCAAGGGGTAATGGTTGCCAAATTTCACCATATTTTTCTTTTAATGCTTGCCATGCTTCCACTTGTCCTGGTTCATATTCACCAGGTTTACCCCATTGTAAAAATAGACTTAAAGCTGCTTCCTGTTTTTCGTCTAAAAGCCTAATGGCGTAGGTTGTAAAGTTACCTCTTTTAGCTTCTCCTGTTTCAAATTTCACTTGAGTAATTTTGTCCATATTCAAATGAAATTCAAAGCCTTCGGTGTGCATATTTGCATATTTACCTTTGGGCAATTCAGCATAAAATAGTTTTTCTATCTTGCCTCTTGCTTCTAAAACTGCGGCGCTGCTAGTCACAATTAACCGTAGGGTTCCTAAGTTTTCACAAGCTTCTAAAAACTCTTTCAATGTTGTTGTCATAGAGATTTGTCATTTGTCAATTTTTCACTATTACCCATTGTAAGGGCGGGGGTTACACTACCGTTACATAAAACTTACTCAAACTTATCTATTGAGACTTTTCTACAAAAGACAACTTCTGTATAATATCCAAAATAGAGGTTTAAAAAAGAAGTCTTCCGGATAAGAAAGAGTTATACAGCCTAAGTCATTAGTTAATATGCAGTTAATGTTATCTGTCGGGGGTCAAAGTTAAGCTGAGAGAGCAAAAGAGGGATAGTCATTGAGATACTTTATTCCTAACCTCAAGTTAAGCCCGGATCTCCCACCTCAAGAAAAATTGGAAGAAAAGCTGGGAGGTCTACCCTGGGGTTTAAAACCAGAACAGTACCCTATCTGTAGTCATTGTGGAGGAAGCCAATCGCTTCTGGCTCAATTTGTCCACAACCCAGAGAGACTAGATTTAGGTAAATTGGGTCGTACACTCCTTGTTTTTCAATGCAACCACAACCCAGGGGAATGCCCAACTTGGGAAGGGGGATCTGGGGCTAATGCCTGTTTTGTTCTTGATCCAGATGAACTCTCAGATGGTCTCACACCGATGCCAGCAGATTCTCCACCCATTGAACCTGAAGCGCGTATCGTTGATTGGCTGGCCCAGGATGATGGCATCTCTTTAGATCAGGTATCTGCATTTTATGCTGATGAGCAACGCTGGAATCTACCGGATGAAATGCGGGACAGAGTGTACACCGAAACAAAACTTGGAAGTGTTCCAGAGTGGGTGCAGAGTTCAAGTGAAGCACCAGGTGAAAGATGGATATTTATTGGTCAGTTGAGCAGTTCCTACAAGTTCTTCCAAAAACCTGCTACTCAAAACGGAATCTACATTTATCCATCTTCACAACATTGGGTTTGCGACGGCCCTAACTTTGGAGATGCAGGGATTGGGTATATTTTTCTTCGACATCAATCAGGAAAACCTGGTGGTTGGTTCTTTTGGCAATGTGGTTGACGGCTGTATAGCCATTTGTCATCCCTATCTTTCGTGTTGTTCGTAGGCAGCAACTATGCGCTGAACTAAGGGATGGCGAACGACATCTTTTTGGGTAAATTCACAAATGGCGATGCCTTCAACGTTTTTTAAAATTTGTAAGGCTACAGTTAAACCTGATTGTTGGTTTGGTGGTAAGTCGGTTTGGGTAATATCTCCAGTAATGACCATGCGGGAGTTGAAGCCGAGGCGGGTCAACACCATTTTCATTTGAGCAGGTGTAGTATTTTGGGCTTCATCGACAATGACAAAGGCGTTATTTAAGGTGCGTCCCCGCATATAGGCTAGTGGTGCAACTTCGATGATACCCCTTTCCATTAAATTAGGAACTTTTTCGGGGTCGATGAATTCGTTGATGGCATCATACAGGGGTCGGAGATAGGGATTGACTTTTTGCTGCAAGTCTCCGGGGAGAAATCCTAATTTTTCTCCTGCTTCAACGGCGGGACGAGTTAAAATCAGCCGTTCGACTTGGTTAGAAAGGAGTTCTTGAACGGCGACGACAACAGCAAGATAGGTTTTACCTGTACCAGCGGGGCCGATGCAAAAGGTGAGGTCACGCTTGCGAATGGCTTCTATGTATTTTTTCTGGTGAAAGGTTTTGGCGCGAATTTCTTGACCACGACGGGTTTTAGCGAGGATGTTGCGCTGTAAGTCTTGGAGTTGGTCTTCGATATGAGCATCTAAGGCTTGACGGGCTGTGAGAATATCGGCACTGGAAATATTATTCCCTTGGCTCCACAGATTTTCCAGCGATCGCACTAATCTTGCCGCTAGGTCAACTTGCTTCTCTGTACCCGAAATTAGTAATTCTTGTCCACGCAATACTAAATTCGCTCCTGTTTGTCGAGAGAGGAGTTTGATATTTTCTTCCCCATATCCCGCCAGAGCGATCGCACTCGGAATATTAGGCAGCTGAATTGTTAAGGCATCTGCCATATAATTTTTATTTTTAAAAAAATACAGAGACGCAATTAATTGCGCCTCTTAGTTGCTAATTTTTGATTTCAAATTTTTCCCTGGAAAAGGGAAAAACTGTTAACGAAAGCCTTTGCGTATTGCTTCTGCTTTACGTTTACGCCGTAGACTAGGTTTTTCATATCTTTCCCGGCGTTTAACTTCTGACAAAATGCCAGCTTTTTGAATTTTCTTTTTAAACCGTCTTAGTGCTGAGTCAATCGACTCATGTTCACCCAAACGAACTTCAGCCACTCCCTGCTTTCACCTCCTGACAGAGATCACCAGAGTTGGTTTATTAGGTTCAACACTAAACCCTATTGTAATTGCTTCAATAGAAATGAAAAATCCACTGACTCAAATCCTCAATAGGAGTTCCAAAAATAGTCAAAAATTGGTTATTTTTTGGCAATTAAATTAGTTTACCAAATTTTTTGGGCGATTAACTATAGCCCAGGTATTACTTACGCCGTGCTGAACCAGTGAAAACTTAGTGCAGCATGGCGAAAATAACTATCCGGTAAAAAGGCTGGAAACAAGACGAGACAAGCAATCTTCTTTCTGCTGTCTGCTACCAGCAAGTAGACTGATGAGACTAGCGAGTACGGGGCTTCGCAATCGGTCTGGGATGATGTCCGCGTCTTTCTCTTGATCTAGGTGGTGGTAGTCGCTCTTCCTGTTCTTCATCAAAAGACATACCATCCCGATTTTGGGCAGTGCTGCCATAGATGTCTAGGTAGACTGAGTACCCAGCCAGTTCTGCTGATGCGGCTATTACCGTGCGAATCGCTTGTATATTACGTCCCCCGCGACCAAACACTTTTCCTTTATCTTCGCTGTCAAAGGCAATGCGAATCCATGCCCGTTTCAAAGTGTGAGACATTTCACAATCAACGCTTAAAGAATCTGGAGATTCTAAAAACGGCTGAATCAGAAATTTAACTAGTCCAACGTAATCTGGACTAGCTGTGGAAGAGTGAGCAAGCTTATGATGCGGCTGTTGCACTGACCTGTTCAAAAACGTTAGCTTTTTCTAGAATGCGACGAACTGTGTCCGTAGGTTGAGCGCCTTGCTTTAGTCGCTTAACAATGTTTTCAACATCCAATTTTACTTCATCTGTTCTAGGGTTGTAAAATCCTAGCTCTTCCAAGGGGCGACCATCACGGCGAGTCAGGCTATTAATAGCAATAATGCGGTAACTTGCTTCCCGTTTTTTACCGAATCGCTTTAAGCGCAGTTTGATCATTGTGAGAACTTGTTTTCCTGTTTCTAGGTAATGAGTTTATGAGTAGTTCACGAGGAAGTGAGCAGGCTAAATGCCTCTTGCTAAAACTTCCGACGCTGAAATGCTAATTTTAGCACTTGCTTGGTAGGAAAGGCTATTGGTAATGATGAGAAGTTCAGAAGTTCAGGAGTTCAGAAGTTCAGGAGTTCAGAAGCCAGGAGTATGCCTACGGCACGCTGCGCGAACAGGAGTTTAAAAATGCAAGAATTCAGCAGCAATGGCATTAATTATTCTGTAACTCCTGCAACTTCTGCAACTTCTGTCTTCTTCTTTCTGCCTCCTGCAACTTCTGTAACTTCTGTCTTCTTCTCTCTGTCACCTGTCACCTGTTCCCTGTCACCTCTCTTCACAGAGTGCCAAAGCCTTTCTTTTTCTTTTCTTTTTTCTTCTTTTTCGCGGCTGGGGGTGCGCCTCCAGGGTAGCCACGCCAACCTGGGCTAGCGGGACGACCACCAGCAAGTGGCCCACCACCCATGGAACCACCGCCAAACATACCAGGCATTCCAGGGAAGCGACCTTGACCCATTTGTTGCATGAGCGATCGCATTTTTTGGAAATCAGCTACTAGTTTACTCACATCCGCTTCTTTATAGCCTGAACCAGAGGCAATGCGACGGCGACGGCTGGGAGAACTTGCCAATAAATCGGGGTCACGCCGTTCTTGAACGGTCATGGAATTAATCATCGCTTCACAGCGTTTTAGCTGTGTTTCTCCTTGTTTCAATTGGTCATCAGAAAGTTTATTCATCCCTGGAATCAACTTCATGATTCCGCCCAAAGACCCCATGTTTTTCAACAGGCGCATCTGTTTGAGAAAATCAGTGAAGTCAAACTTGGCAGACAGGATTTTTTCCTGCATTTTTTCTGCATCGGCCAAGTCAATTTCTTCCTGGGCTTTTTCTACTAATGTAAGGACATCACCCATACCCAGAATACGTGAAGCCATCCGGTCAGGATAAAAGGGTTGGAGGGCCTCAACTTTTTCACCCACCCCCACAAACTTAATTGGTGCACCAGAAATTTGTCTGACAGACAAAGCCGCACCACCACGGCTATCACCATCCAACTTGGTGAGAATAGCCCCAGTAATGCCAATTTGTTCATGGAAGGTACGTGTAAGGTTAGCAGCTTCTTGACCAGTCATTGAGTCTACTACTAACAAAGTCTCATCAGGCTGGACTGTTGCCTTGATGCGGGCTAATTCCGCCATCATATCTTGGTCAATTTGTAAGCGCCCTGCTGTATCGATGATGACTGTATTTATACCTTCTGCTTGGGCCCGTTCCACACCTTGACGGGCAATTTCCACCGGGTCGGCATCACTACCTAATTCAAATACTGGTACATCAATTTGCTTACCCAGTGTAATCAACTGATCAATTGCTGCGGGTCGATATACGTCCGTGGCTACTAACAAACAGCTACGATCTAATTTCCGTAAATGTAGAGCTAATTTAGCAGATGCTGTTGTTTTACCAGTACCTTGTAACCCTGCCATTAACACAATGGTGGTTTTACCTTCAACTTCTGCCAGGGGCACATTTTCTTCCCCCATTACCTGTACCAGTTCATCGTAAACAATTTTGATAAACTGTTGGTCAGGGCGCACGCCGGTGATGACCTCTGCTCCCTGGGCTTTGGTTTCAACTTCGCTAATAAAATCTTTAACGACCTGGAGGTTGACATCAGCTTCCAACAAGGCGCGGCGTACTTCCCGCAAAGCATCTTGAATGTTGGATTGGGAAATTTTATCTTGTCCCCGCAGTTTTTTCCAGGCGGATTCTAAACGGTCAGATAGTGCTTCAAACATAATTTAGTTACAACTAGTGAGCCAGGGGAGAAGTCTTGAGACTTTGAACGTGCTATTTACCAGCTTAGTGGTTTTCATAACGACTTTAACAGCTAGATTTCTAACTCTTGGGGCTGGTATAGTCGGTGTTGGCTGGGATGGAAAGGTAAGAACAGCTATTTTACAGGGAGATAAAGGAATATATCGCCCAGATGCCCAACAATTTGATATAAACTGCCAAAATTGTCACTGGTTCATATTAGACATCTGGTGAAAAAGAAGGTAGAGCCGAGAATCCCTAGCCACGGAACGTCTTTACAAGGATTATAGACAAGGTATCTTTAATTTCTGAAGATATCTATTGAAGGTGAGAGGAATTAAAAGTAATTGAAGCCAGAGTTTCGTTTTTGTTGCAACAATTGAATGGCTTGAATAATGGCTCCTACTTTTATAGGCTTAGTAATATAATCATCCATGCCAGCAGCTAAACATTGCTCTTTATCACATTCCATAGCATTAGCAGTCATGGCAATTATATAAGGGCGATTTGATGGGTCATATTCTTGATGAATTGCTTTTGTAGTTTCTATACCATCTAATCCAGGCATCTGTATATCCATAAAAATGACATCATACAATTGCCTAGTTAAGTTTTCCATTACTTCTAAGCCATTAATGGCAATATTAACTTTATATCCTAATTTAAAGAATAGTTTTTCTGCTACTTTTTGATTAATAATATTATCTTCTGCTAATAATATTTTTAAAGGCATTTTTTGAGAAAATGTAGTATCAAATTCTATTTGATTAGAATCTATATACTGTAATAATTCTTCAGTAGTCAATATCTCTTTCTCGATCAAATCTAGTTCAAAGCTAAAGACACTGCCTTGATTTAACTGACTACTCACTTTAATTTCGCTATCCATCATCTGGGCTATTCTTTGACTGATAGCTAGTCCTAATCCTGTACCTTGAGATTTTAATCGAGTTTCACCTATTTGCTCAAATGCTAGGAATATTTTGTCTAATTTTTCAACGGGTATGCCTACACCTGTATCGGTAATTATAAATTGAACTTTAGCAATGTGAGTATCATTGTTTTGATATTTATAAATCAGTTTAACTTGAAATTTTACTATTCCTACATCTGTAAATTTAATGGCATTACCTAATAAGTTAAACAGAATTTGCCGTAATCTTTTTTCGTCTGATTTAACAATTATGGGAATATTTGCATCAAATTCATAATTAAAATCAATTTTCTTATCTACACAAGAATTGCGACATATTTCTAATAAACCTTTGAGAAAATTGAGGAAATGAAAATCAGTGAATTCAATTTCCATTTTTCCCGCTTCAATTTTGGAAATATCCAGAATATCATTGATTAATGTCAATAAATGAGAGCCTGAATCATAAATGATGTCAATATCTTCTATTTGCTGTTTTGTCAGATTAGATTCATGTTTTAAGAGTTGGGAAATGCCTAGAATGCCATTTAGAGGTGTGCGGAGTTCATGACTCATGTTAGTGAGAAATTCACTTTTGGCCCGGTTCGCATCTACTGCTATTTTTTTAGCTTCTGCTAGTTCTAAATTTTTGTGATATAGTTCTGTTTTTTGTTGTTCTAAAATTGCTGCTGTATGTTTGAGTTCGGCAGATGTGGCAAGTAGTTCCATTTCTGAATTACTCAGAGTCAGAATTGCTTTTTGCTTTTCTGTCAACACTGCATTTAAAACCAACGTAGTTAAAACAATGACAGTGATAAAACATTGTAGTAACATCAAAGATTCATTCAAGTTGGGACGGACAAAGGCTCCTAGTCCTCGGACTGTTCCTAGTACAGCGATCGCTGCTACAATCACAATCAGGTTGGTTGCACCCAGTTGTCCAAAGCGAAATGCTGCCCAAACTAAGCAGGGAATCAGCATATATTCGATGAAATATCCCCCCCAAAAAGCATTTCTACCGATCCATAAAACTATACTTAGTAACAAAACAGCTTCTGCAATCCGCCAAAATGTTCTGGGTTGAATGCGAAAAACCAACTGTTCTTGACCAGTAATTAGATAAGTTTGAATGACTTCTCCCCAGGTTAACAATGCGGGAGCAAAAATAAAAATTCCAGCCACATTAGATACCCACCAAGTTAACCAAACTTCTGTAAAATTACTATAAGGTACCTTGCCACCTAATGTTAAAGCTAGCACTCCCGCAGTAGCATTGACTACAGGGCCTAACATACCGGTGAAAAATAGAAATTTGCTCACATGGGTGAGTTTTTTTAAGGGCGAGCGATCGCTCATTAAGCTAGACTGTTTCTTATTGCTGATAGATTTGCGAAGCAGGAAACAGCCTAGTAAGGTACCTAAGGTAGTGCCAACAGCGATCGCTAACACTTCTAAAATAGAAGAAACAATAGTGATAATGTTAGCGTGATCAATAAATGCCCAAATGTTTGCCAGGAAAGAACCAACTAACACTCCTGGCCAAATCCAAAATCCAAATATTAATAGTGCTGACACTGCAAAACCATCAGGAGGCCAAACTGGAGTGACATTTTGGGGAGTAGAAGCCAGAATTCGAGAAAATTGAGCAATCTCGTAGTAACCCAAGGCTAAAACTGCCATTAATCCCAAACGAGTAAATATAAGTCGTAAGTTAAACGTCATCTGCACCCGAATTTGGCAAAAATAGTTATTTGTTTAGAAAATTAAAGATGCGTATCTCAAAATCAACACCCTGATGAATTTTTTGACCAAGCTACTGCTTATATCAACCTTAGGAAAATGATCATAAATATAAATTTACTACTAAAGTCAATAATTCAACTACGTAAATTAGCTGAAATATGCTATAAATTCGGTAACATTACCCTTATTAGCTGAAAAACTCACCATTACAGCTGATACCAAGTTGTATAATTGCCAATTCACTAAAAAGTAGCAATAAAGAAAAATTTTCTCTCCATATCTACGTTCTATAATCAAAAATCCATGCTGACTCAAAATCAACCAAAAATTGACTGGAAATCGATTATCAAAAAATTTATTGCAGTCCTTGGTGAAAAAGGAGTAGTGCAACGCAAAGAAGAATTAATTACATATGAATGTGATGGTTTAACTAGCTATCGTCAACGTCCTGCGGTTGCAGTTTTACCTAGAACAACAGAACAAGTCGCAGAAATTGTCAAAATCTGTAATCAATACTCCGTTCCTTTCATCGCGCGAGGTTCTGGCACAGGTTTATCTGGTGGTGCATTACCAATTGAAGATTCAGTTTTAATTGTCACTTCCTTGATGCGCCAAATTCTCAGTTTAGACTTAGAAAATCAATGTGTAGTTGTTCAACCAGGAGTTATCAATAGTTGGGTAACTCAAGCAGTGAGTGGGTCAGGATTTTATTATGCTCCCGACCCTTCCAGCCAAATTATTTGTTCCATTGGTGGGAATATTGCTGAAAATTCTGGGGGAGTACATTGCTTAAAATATGGTGTGACTACTAACCATGTTTTGGGTTTAAAACTAGTCCTACCTGATGGTGCAATTGTAGATGTGGGTGGACAAATTCCCGAAACACCAGGATATGATTTAACAGGTGTATTTGTTGGTTCTGAAGGAACTTTAGGAATTGCCACAGAAATTACTTTAAAAATTCTCAAAACGGCTGAATCTATTTGCGTACTGTTAGCTGATTTTACCAGTGTAGATGCAGCCGCAGAGAGCGTTTCCGACATTATTAGTGCAGGGATTATTCCTGGTGGTATGGAAATGATGGATAACATCAGCATTAACGCTGTAGAAGATGTAGTAGCCACTAATTGTTATCCCCGTGATGCCGCAGCAATTCTATTGGTGGAAATTGATGGTTTAGATGTAGAAGTACAAGTTAATAAGCAGCGTGTAGAGGAAATTTGCAAACGGAATGGGGCAAGAAATGTCACTACTGCCTTTGACCCGGAAACTAGATTAAAGTTGTGGAAGGGTCGTAAAGCGGCATTTGCTGCGGCTGGACATATCAGTCCTGATTACTATGTTCAAGATGGGGTAATTCCCAGAACCAAATTACCTTATGTTTTGCAAGAAATTGCAGCATTAAGTCAAAAATTTGGCTATCAAATTGCTAATGTCTTCCATGCTGGAGATGGGAATCTACATCCATTGATTTTATTTGACAATTCTGTCGCAGGAGAATTAGAGAAAGTTGAAGAAGTTGGAGGAGAAATTCTCAAGCTTTGTGTGAAAGTAGGCGGTAGTATTTCTGGTGAACATGGCATTGGTGCAGATAAAAAATGCTATATGCCGGATATGTTTAGTGATACTGATTTAGATACTATGCAATGGGTAAGAACTGTGTTTAATCCCCAAGGTTTAGCCAACCCTGGCAAGATTTTTCCTACACCCCGTACTTGTGGAGAAGCGGCAAAATCTTCTCAGCAGTATGTCAATGTTGATAGGTTTTAACTGTTTGCTAATCAGGTTTTTCAGACAAGAAATTATCCTGTCGAGGTTAGAATTCGACTCAGGATGAAGATGAAAATAACTAATTTGGATGTGATTGTGCTATAATTGCTGAAGGCACTAATTACGTGCATTTTCTCTTTACAAGTAAATAAATTCCCTGGAGAGGTGGCAGAGTGGTTGAATGCGGCGCACTCGAAATGCGCTTTGGCGGCAACGTCAACGGGGGTTCAAATCCCCCCCTCTCCGTTATTTTTTCAAATGTTATTCCCTTACCGGTTGAGGATTACCCATCTTCTTCATTGGTGTCCTATACCTACTGAACGCTGCGCGTTAGCGATATCTGTCTTCGTGGTTTATTAAATTGGTATTTTTATGATTTTGATGTCAGACTTTTAGCACTTTAATCTATCACCTGCTACCTACTTTAAATCACCCTTAACTCTGTTAAGCATAGTTAAATTTGTCCTCAGAGTCTTTGCAACACCCTATTCATAGCTTCTACTAAACTATACTAGACGAGTGAGAAAAATTACTGACTTCTAAGCTCGACTCTGAGTATGGTGTAGGAGTAAAATATGAGAAATCGCCGTCGCGTGCAATTCTTCTCGTTGGCTTTTCTGAGTGTTTGCTTTTGTCTGGGTATTGGCTTAGGAACAATCATTCGCTTTGGACAATTGCAGGAATCTGATGCTGCTACAGTAGAGAGTCCATTACCTAATCCAGATCCTAATCCTAATTTAGAAACAGACGATAATATCGTGACCATTAAAGCAGTGGGTGATATTATCCCTGGTACTAATTTTCCTAATCATAGACTGCCACGCGATCGCAATCTACTCATCCCCCCCACTGTCAGAGGTTACTTACAGAAGGCTGATATTGTTTTCGGCAACTTTGAAAGTAGTTTAACCAATCATCCCTACAGTTCTAAAGATATTAGTCGTGGACAAACTTTTGCGTTTCGTTCTCCACCTAGCTATGGCAAACTGTTTGCTGATGTGGGATTTAATGTTTTCAACATAGCTAACAACCATGCTTTAGATTTTGGCATCGTTGGATTGCGAGATACTATCAAAAATTTGCATTCAGTTGGTATTAAAACATTAGGTCATAAAAATCAAATTCTTTATTTGCAAGTTCAAGATGTGCCAATTGCGATGATTGGTTTTACAACATATAACTTTTACAACTCTGTTCACAATCTTAAAGCTGCTACAGCACTGGTAGAAAAAGCTAAAGAAACAGCAAGTATAGTGATTGTTTCTATGCAAGTGGGTGCAGAGGGAACAAGTGCTTTACGAGTGAAAAATAAAACAGAGTTTTTCTATGGTGAAAATCGGGGTAATTCCGTGCAATTTGCCAGAAAAATGATTGACGCGGGAGCAGATTTGATATTAGGACATGGGCCTCATGTGCCTAGAGCTATAGAATTCTATAAAGGCAAAATGATCGCCTATTCTTTAGGTAACTTTTTGGGATACCGGACTTTATCTACACAAGCACAAACTGCCTATTCGATGATATTAGAAGTGAAACTAGATTCCACAGGTAATTTAGTGGCTAGTAAAGTGATTCCTGTTCACTTAAATAAACAAGGTATTCCCCAAATTGACCAATATTTTCGGACTGTGGGATTGTTGCGTTATTTAAATAATGCAGATTTTCCCCAAAATCAAATCACCATCAATCAACGTGGTGAAATTATTGTTTCAAATCAATTGGCAAAAAATTAATTTTGGTTAATTGGCAAATTTAATTGTTTATCTTCTTTGTCCGATGGTGTGTCAACTGAGGGGACAGAATTTGTTTCTTCAGTTGGCACTACCACACCAGCAGGACTAGAGGAATTTGGTGCTGTTGTGTCTGGTAGGGAATTTTCTGGTTTTGGTGCGGGAGGTAAATTATTATTTTCCCTCACAGGGGTGGATGTTTGGTCTACCGTAGCGGGTGGTTTTTCTGGTGCGGGAGTAGATTTTGAGTCTCTGATTTTTTCAATCAGAGATGGTGATGCAGTGACTACAGGAGTAGGTTTTTCAGAAGTAGCAGTTGTTGGTCTTTTTTCCTCAGTCACTGGGGAAGATTGTTCAGAGGCAGGAATGTTATTATTTTTGCTAGGACTAGCTTCCGCTTCCACATTGCGATCGCGTTTACGTCGTCGATAACTTGAGGTTGATGTCGATTCTGTCTCAGTATTCCTGAGACTATCTACATTTTGACGATTGGGTAGACTGTGGGTAAATTTAGGTGTGGTAGCGGGTTGAATGGGTTGTTCAAACAACAACTTACTATCTGGTTGGTTCTGGAACTGGGGTAACATCTTGGTGATGCTAAAACCTGCGGTAGCTGCTACTAAGGCTACACCAACACTCATCAAAACTTTAGATGTCACTGCTGTTTTTTCCCCAGTCAAAACTTTTCCCTCTGGGGGTTGTATGGGTGAATAATTAGCAGCGGCTTTTTCAGCTGGTTGTACAGATAAATCAATAGTTGGTACTGCTTGAGTGGGGAGAATATGGGGGGTGATATCTATGCCTGCACCTGGAAGAAGTTGTAACCATTCACCTACAGTAGCTGGACGAAACCGAGATTCCACAGCCATTCCCCGCATCACTGCTTGATTTACAGCGGCACTCAAATGAGGTTGTAGTTCACGGGGAGATGGCATCGGTTCGCGATCGCGCAATAATGAAGGAATAGGTACTCGTCCTGTCAACAGCGCATACAAAGTAGCAGCTAAACCGTAAACATCTGTAGCTGGGGTGCGGGGTGCTTGGGATAGATACTGTTCAATCGGTGCATAACCTTCACTGACCAAACCAGTATGGGTTTGCTGGACACCACTATTAAATTCTCGTGCAATACCAAAATCAATCAAAACTACATTTTGAGTGCCTTGACGAAGAATAATATTATCCGGTTTAATATCCCGATGCAGCAAACCATTGTGATGGACGACCTGTAAAGCTGCACCAATTTGGCGAATATAATGAATTGCTATTGCTTCCGCTAGAGGTATACCTGGTAAAACAAAGGCTTCACCTAGATTTTCCCCAGGAATATATTCCATTACCATGTAAGGTAATCCATCCTCAGTAAAAAAGTCGCTGACCCTGACGATATGAGGATGAATACAAGTTGCTAATCTTCTGGCTTCGTCCTGAAATTGGCGTTCAAACTTGGCATAATCAGGATTTTGGCGCAGTTTATCATTAATCGTTTTCACCACCACTTCTTGACCCAAATAGTGGTGCATAGCCTTGAAGGTCATACCAAATCCACCACGACCTATTTCTTCAATCAGACTATATTTTCCATTCTGCAAAATTTTGTCTGCTAACATAGGGAATTTAAGAATCTTGACTAAGCTGATACGTCTTGAATCTGAAGGAATTGTCAAACCATTGCCCCTTCAGCAATAGTTTTATTCACTCATTCAGTTTAAAGAACCTGGATTCGCGTCAGCACCCCAAGGGCAACATTTCCCCATTATGGCAACGGTTTTGTCTTTTTCAAAGTTGGCAGACGGAAATTATTGCTGATAGCAGATTTTGGGTCAAGTGGTGTAGGGAAATATTCATCCCCACACCCTGAGTTTATGCCTGGAGACTAGCGGTAGCGAATGCTTTGTCAACAGCTTGTAGTGCTTGATTGACTTCTGCTTCTGAGACAATGAGCGGTGGCACAAAGCGAACCACTTTCGGCCCAGCAGGAACTAACAATAAACCTTCTGCAATGGCAGCATTGACCACATCTGCGGCAGTTAACTGAGTATCTGCTTGTAATTCCAACCCGTTGATTAAGCCCCATCCTCTGACTTCAGAGATATACTGAGGATAACGAGATGCGATCGCTTCTAAACCTTGACGCAGTTGTTCTCCCCGGTTCTGTACATTCTCCACAATCTTCTCTTTTACCAAGGTTTCACACACACTTAAGGCTACACCGCAAGCAAAAGGATTACCACCAAAGGTACTAGCATGTTCCCCTGGTTGGAACACATCACAGAATTTCTTACTCATCATTGCACCGATGGGGATACCACCACCCAGTCCCTTGGCACTGGTGAAAATATCTGGTTCCACACCCAGATTTTCGTAACCCCACAGCTGACCACTGCGTCCCATCCCCACTTGTACTTCGTCAAAAATCAACAAAATACCCGTTTCATTGCAGATTTGCCGCAATTTTTGGAAATAGGCTATATCTCCAGGACGAACACCACCTTCCCCTTGTAAAGGTTCTAATAAAATAGCTGCCACCCGATAATCACCTTCATCTAATTCCCCAATGGCAGTTTCGATGGCAGTAATATCGTTATAGGGAACATAGTGGAAGCCAGGAACTAGAGGGTCAAAGTATTTTTGATACTTGGCTTGCCCGGTAGCGGTAATAGTAGCTAGAGTTCTGCCATGAAAACTAGCATTAGCAGTGAGAATAATTGGTTTATCGATATTTAAAACTGTGTGGGCATATTTCCGTGCCAGTTTAATCGCTGCTTCATTAGCTTCCGCACCGGAATTGCAGAAAAATACCCGGTCTGCACAGGAATGGTCAATAATCCATTGGGCTAACTCACCCTGTTCAGGAATGTAGTACAAATTAGAAACATGGTGCAGCTTTTGGATTTGCCTTGTCACTGCTTCCACCATCACAGGGTGGGCATGTCCTAGAGTACAGGTGGCAATACCAGCCACAAAATCTAGATATTCTTTACCGTGGGTATCCCACACACGGCAACCTGCACCTCGTTCTAGGGCAATGGGGAAGCGTCCATAGGTGGACATGACAGCTTGATTAAAGCTATCTGCATCAAAGGGCGTAGATGGGGCAACATTGGACTGTGGGGGCATGGTGGCTTGTGCAACTAGAGTTTGGAAACTCACTACCGCTCCTCCTGATAAGCTGTTAACAGTTATCAGTTATTAGCTATCAGTTATTAGTTATCAGTTTCATCCCTTGGTGAAACCTCATAGATGCAAGCGGGGGTTAGTGGTGAATTTTAATTCCTTTCCCTCAATCTGATAACTTTTTACTGTTCACTGTTAACTGATTTAAAGTCTACTCTACTAGTTTTTCGTAAATATTGAAAATTGCCAATTAAATGGCGGAAATGGCTGTGAAATAGTCAGCAGCATTACAGTTTGCTCAAACTCCCACTATAATTTAAGCAACCCTATGTGACTTTCATAACTTTATTTATACATAAGTAATTACTGTGAAAAAAAAATTATTTACTCTCCCCTAGAGTATAAATATCGGCGTATTCAACAGGAATTAATGGCTGGGGCAGTGGCCCTGGGATGTATTTTTTTCATTGGTACCTTGTGGTATTGGCTGGTAGAGGGTTGGTCATGGGAAGATGCGGCCTACATGACAGTGATTACCCTAGCCACTGTGGGATATGGAGAAACAAACCCTTTGGGCAGCAGAGGGCGTTTATTTACCATTGCCCTGATTTTAATGGGTGTGGTGAATATTGGTTACATTGTCAATAGATTTACGGCCGCAGTCATCGAAGGGTATTTTCAAGACGGTTTGAGATTAAGGCAACAAAGGCGGGTCATGGAATCTTTATCAGGGCATTATATTATTTGTGGGTTTAGTCGGACTGGTAGACAAATTGCCAAGGAATTTAGGGCTGAAGGTGTAGCTTTTGTGGTGGTAGATTCGGAGATAGAATCTGTCCAAAGGGCGCAAAATGAAGGTTACACCATCTATCAAGGTGATGCCACCCTAGATGATACTTTGCTCAAGGTGGGGATTGAAAGAGCAACTTGTATTGTTGCTGCCCTGCCTTCCGATGCAGAAAATTTATACACGGTTTTATCAGCAAAAACTCTGAATCCCGCAATTAGAGCGATCGCTCGCGCTAGTACAGAAGAAGCTTTACAAAAATTGCAACGAGGTGGGGCAGATGCAGTGATTTCGCCCTATATCACGGGAGGTAAGCGCATGGCCGCAGCTGCCCTCAGACCCCAAGTGTTAGATTTTGTGGATGGAATTCTTTCTGGTGCAGATCGCCAATTATACATGGAAGAATTCTTACTTGATCCTGCCTTTTGTCCCTTTGTTGGTCAAACTTTGCAAAAAGCCAAATTGCGATCGCAAACAGGGGCATTAGTTCTTGCTATTCGCCGATTGGATGGTAATCTGATTGGCGGGCCCACAGGAGATACAATTTTAATGCCAGGGGACACCCTCATGTGTATGGGGACAGCAGAACAATTACGGGCCTTGAATCAAGTTCTGGGACCGATTAATTCTCACCAAGTGCGACGACCGAAAAAAGTGTAAATTTGCTGGCATTTACTCTAGATTTGATAATGCCAACTGATAAGCATTCTTGCCAGATTTTTTCGCCATATACATAGCCATATCTGCTTGTTTAATTAAATTGTCAATATCTTGGCTGTGGAGAGGATAGACACTAATACCAATACTGGCGGAAACTTTCACAGTTGTATCATTTAATAAAATAGGTTCTGTAATAATTCCCAATACTTTCTCAGCTATTTGTCCAGCAATTTGTAAGTTCGACAAAGTAGGTATAATAATTGTAAATTCATCTCCCCCTAAACGAGAAACTATATCACTAGCACGTAGAGAGTTTTTTAATCTTTGGGCAATAGTTATTAATAATAAATCACCCATATCATGGCCTAAAGTATCATTTACTTGTTTGAAGCCATCTAAATCAATAAACAGTAAGCCCAACATTAAGCGATGATTTTCCGCACTCAATAAGGATTCTGATAACTTTTCCAAAAAGCATTTGCGATTACATAAACCCGTCAATGGGTCGTAATATGCCAATTGCCGTAAGTGGTCTTCTTGTAGCTTTAATTGATAGTTAGACCGAGATAATTCCGCAGCAGTACGTTTGAGTTCTTCTTCTTTTTGTTTACGGCGAGTAATATCTCTAATGATGCCCACCAAAAAGAAATTACCAGCAGCATCTCTATGGAGCGATCGCTTGGTAGCAATCATATAGGTATTACCATTAGCATCGGTAAATTCTTCCTCATGTTCATGGGGTTTACGAGTTGTAAAAACCAGTTTGTCTTGTTGTCGAAATACATCTGCTTGATGTTGGGGAAAAAAGTCATAATCTGACTTTTCTATTAATAATTCATGGTTATAACCAATCAAACTTACATAGGCATCATTTAAAACAATCAATTGATGTTGTTCATTTTTTACGAAAATTGGGTCGGGAATAGTATTGATCACATGATGTAGAAATTCCTTAGAACGCTTTAATTCTTCCTGCATATAAGCAATTCTATAAGTGATCACCATGGCTGAACTGGTAAAAGCCAAAAATGCAGGTACAATCGGTATCCACCAACCCCATAAAAATGCCCAATAGGGACTGCCAATTAGTATCAATGCCGAAAATAATAAGGTGATAATACTATTTTTGGGCTGACGGATGTTACCAATTGATAATGCACCAACTACAGCCCAAGTAACAATCCACAGTGATTCTAGAACTTTGGGCCAGACTTGGAAAATTGGCCTTCCTACCAAAGCTGCACTAATAAACTCATTAATAAAATGAGCCTGTAATTCCACACCAGTAATTGGTTTAGCAGTGCCACTCAACCGACTGGAGTAAGGGATAAAGAAGAAATCCTGAAGACTTGGTGCAGTAGAACCGATTAAAACTATGCGATCGCGAATTAAGTTATCAGCAACCTTGCCATCTAACACATCTACCAAAGACACCGTAGGATAATGACAATTACTTGCTGATTCACCAGCGCAATCGAGTTTGGGAAAGTTCGCTAAAATTTGATAACCCCTATTATCAGCCCCCACATATCCACCATCATTGCTTTTCAACCTCGTAAATACAGCTTTACCTAACTGTAAATCTTGGGGATTATCTACTGCTTTTTGGGGCTTAATTCCTTCAGATTTTAAGTATATTAACGCTAATTTTAAGGCAAAACTTTCATAAGCTTGATGATTAATATGCCAATACAATAGACTTCGCCTGACTGTACCATCTGGATCTAATAATACATTGTTAAATCCCACCTGCCCAAATGTTTGGAGAATAGGTGGAGGTAATACCCTAGTATTTTGATTATTTGCCAGTAATTGAATACCAACTAAATTAGGAGTAGATTGATATATTTTTTCCAATTCTGCATGACCTGGATACACAGGCATATCTCGATAAATATCTAAACCGATGGCACGAGGCTGATGAGAATTGATTTGTTTTAATAACTCTGCCACCACTTGATCGGAAATCGGCCAAGAACGAATTTGACGCAAAGATTCTTCATCAATAGCCACAATTGTGATGCGATCCTTGAGTGGTTCAGTAGGACGTAAACGAAATAATTGATCTAAAGCTGCTAATTCCAACGACTGGAACAAGCCTAGCGATCGCACTACCAGCACAAATAAACTAATCAGTGAGGCTGTTATCAGTTCTCTACGTCCTTTCACCAGGATTTTTTTTCCTGACAACATTAATTGGCTAAAATGACCATATAATTGCTGACACATTCCTATTACCGAGCGAGGAAAATCTGATTTGGTAATTGGTAATTTAGTACCTAGACATTAATTACTGTATTTATGTGAAAAATGTTCCAGACCTATCAACCATGACAAGGTGATAGTTTCATTTCTCTGTCACCACTTCCTCACTACTTAGTAATTAGTAAAGGACTGGAACAAAACCGCCAATCTATATTTTTGATTTACAGCAGATTATAGGTAATAAGGTAAAAATTTTCAGGAAAAAGCCATCTACCCAGAGAGTCATAAGCTGCCATCTGCTGTATAGTGACAACTGAAAAGAGCCATAATCACCTATTTATCGGACAAAGAGTTGCTCACCGACCCTTAGCCTAAAACAGAATTCATCTTTTGTCTTCCCTGAGCCAAAACTGCACCCTATGATTTATATATTCTATTTAGCAACCAATACTACATTGTTTGCATCCACCACAAGTTGAGTATTATTAGGGAATATTTCTTGTATATCTTGCAACGAGCTACACCAGTGAAAACTGAACAACCAACAATCAAACATTGGCAATGTATGATTTTATAGGTTTTTCAGGTCTAAAGTGTCGTATTTTCCCATCGACATGAAAAGATAGAAAAAGAGATAGCGGTAAATAGCATCACAAAATTCCTGTGTCCTGCTCTCTACCGCCACTGTTACTTTTGATTGAAAGTATTTTATTTAAAGTATTTGAAGTTACGTGGCCCAGTATAACCAGTAGCTTGAGCTAATTGATCCAGGTTTTGTACACCACTATAACTATTACCATTGATAATCCAGGTAGGGAACCCTTCAATTTTTGCTGCTTTGCACACCTCTGGTTGACCTTTGGGGCTATCAGGGGCACATTCTACTTTTACGTTCTCATCAATGATTTGATAAGCTTCTTTTCCAAAGATGAGTTTTTGTTCGTGGCAATGGGGACACCAATAAGCCACATATTCTTTTGCACCAATTTTAACTAAATGCTTTGCTAGTTCAATCTCTGCTTCACCAGAAGTAGTGGTGATTTGCCAACCAAATTCTGGATTGGGTTTTTCTTTGGGTGTAAAAGTAATTTGTACAGGTTTACCGTCTGTGGATTCGACAACGTTACCTGATGTATTTACCCCAGCGTAAACTCCTAGTGTACCAATCAGTGTCACCATACCGACAATAACGGCGGTAAAGAAAATCTGGCCGATATCTTCCCAGTCTCGTCCCAAGATAGTAATTACTAACATACTCAGAGAAAAGAAGGCCGAACCGATACAGTAGGGACAAAGGGCTTTAATACTAAATGCTAGTACATACATTAAATAACCACTGAAAACTGACATTGCGATCGCTCCAACCAGGAGTAACCACCAAGTCAAGTTTTCTAGCTGTTTACGGCTGGTGTTGCTTTCTCCTCCTTTCCATACCAAAGGTAGAAGGGCAAATGTCAACATACTTACATATGCCAGAAACCCAAACAGTGCTAGTGGCTGACCCAACACCGTTGCCCAAGGACTAGACAGCACATCTACGCAGCCCTTCACACCCTCTGGTGAGGTACAAACAGGGTTTCTGCCTGTTAATTTTTCAAAGGTAAGATAGCCTGTGATCAACGCACCAGAGCCTGCGATCGCTCCAATTATCTGACGTGACCATTTATGAATCCAAGGAGTAGAACGGCGGCGAATCATAATACTGCTACTAGTGATTAGTGATTGGTAATTGGTAATCGGTAATTGGTGATGAAATTAATTTTCCCCATTACCGCTTACCTAATTACTTTCCTTACGAGTGTAATTTGACAGAAGAAACTGATTTACTTTCCCCTTTGGAGTTCCAACTCCGCCGTGCAGCTTCTACAAATTGGCTGACGCGAATCGGGTCAATTGGTTGCTCTATTTGACCATGTCGTTTCAGAGAACTAGAAACAATCACGCCATTTGCTGCTTGTAACAGCGTGCCGATGTTTTCCCAACTAGCTCCGCTGCCAATCAATACTGGTGTCCCAGCCGCAGCCCCACTAGCTAGCTCCAAATCTTCTAAGTTTGGCGGACTACCAGTGGCCCAACCAGATAAAATTACTGCGTCGGCTAAACCCCTTTCAATAGTATCTTTTACGGCTACTGTTAGGTTAGGAGAACTCAGAGGTCGGGCGTGTTTCACTAATACATCAGCGAAAATTTTCACATCTGCTCCCAGTTCCCGTCGATAACGCAGTAATTGATGGGCTTCTCCCTCAATTAATCCTTGGTCAGTTGCCATCACACCTGTGAGTACATTCACACGGACAAATTGGGCCTTGACACTAGCAGCAATGGCGATCGCACTTTTGCCATCGTTCCGCAAAACATTCAAGCCCACGGGCAAAGTTACTAAGTTTTGTATCCTTTGCACGACTACAGTCATAGCACTCACAACTGCTGGATCAACCTGGTTCTTAGTAAACGGTGCATCAAAGAAATTTTCGACAATAATCCCGTCTACCCCCCCACTGGCCAGGGCGGTTGCTTCTTGTTCAGCACGATCAATCACCGCTTTGAGACTACCTCCCCAACGCGGTGATGTAGGTAATGGCAGTAGGTGAACTACGCCGATGATTGGTGTTCGAGTTTTAAATAGCTGATGTAAGTCCACGTCTTTAATTTGCTTGGCAAAGTCCTGAGTTCATAGTTTTTTGACTAAGGATGAAGGATAAACAGATCAGAGCGCGATGTTATTTGTCCAGCCAATTTTAGGTGGTCAAGTCATGGTTTGCTCGATTTAATCCCTGTTCGCTCTTGTTTCCCATTGGTTCCGTCTTAACCTTGGCTCAATCAAGGTCTAACGTATACATAAGTTCATACTTGAGCCGAACATTGACTCTTGACTTTTCACTAAATTAGTCAATTTGTTTTGATTAGGGTCAGTTTATTACCTCTTCCTCTAGGTTGAAATTGGCGTTAAACCTTCCATAAGATATGTTAAGATAAAACCTGGCTACAAGAGGAGTTTGCCACTCACAAGACGAAAGGCAGCTTTCCGTGGTTTAGGTATCTTACCTACGCACCATCGTAGGTCAAACCTGATTGCCAGGGCAGCATTACTGCTTGATAGGCGTAATCGTGTTCGCGTGGTTTCTCACAAAAGAGCGCGATTTCGCTGAGGGTAGCGACTTCTCACTACAAGCCCTTTGGGCGGCTCCCCGTTCGCATAGCGTGCCGAAGGCATCGGGTAATTTAACAACGCACACGCTGCGGTAATGTAAAATACCAATAAGCGAACTGTTAAAAAATATTAAGAGTGTCGATTGTTATCAAAGACACCAAACATTACCCTAGAAAACAAATCAATAAAAACATCATAGCATGACCTCTATCTACATGATTGATTAGAGTCATCAGTACATACAGATGTGCAAGCGGTGATAATTGGTCACTGTTAGGGTTTTAGAAAGGGGTGTGGGCAAACAGCACCTAGCTAGTGCTGAAATGTTTAAGTAAAAAGAACAAAACAGAAAATTTATTCAAAATATGGGTGAAAAGCCAACAATTGCCATTTCTCACCTGGGCTGCGAGAAAAATCGAATTGATACAGAGCATATGTTAGGACTGCTAGTAAAAGCAGGCTATGGCGTAGATACAAATGAAGAATTAGCAGATTACGTAATTGTTAACACTTGTAGTTTTATTGAAGCTGCCAGAGAAGAATCAGTCAGGACTTTGGTAGAATTAGCAGAAGCCAATAAAAAAATCGTTATTACTGGTTGCATGGCCCAGCACTTCCAAGAACAATTATTGGAAGAGTTGCCAGAAGCTGTAGCGGTAGTTGGAACAGGAGACTACCATAAGATTGTGGATGTCATTGAGCGGGCAGAACAGGGAGAAAGGGTTAAGGAAATTAGCGCAGAACCTACCTACATCGCCGATGAAACAACACCCCGCTATCGCACAACCACAGAAGGGGTAGCTTATCTACGAGTAGCAGAGGGCTGCGATTATCGATGTGCATTTTGTATAATTCCCCATCTTCGAGGTAACCAGCGATCGCGTACTATTGAATCAATAGTTGCTGAAGCCGAACAGCTAGCAAACCAAGGGGTTAAAGAAATCATCCTCATTTCCCAAATCACCACCAACTATGGTTTGGATGTGTATGGCAAGCCCCAGTTAGCCGAACTATTGCGTGCTTTAGGGAAAGTAGATGTCCCTTGGATTAGAATGCACTACGCCTATCCCACTGGACTCACTTCAGATGTCATTGCTGCCATTCAAGAAACACCAAATGTCTTACCATACTTAGATTTGCCCTTACAGCATTCCCACCCAGACATTCTCCGTGCCATGAACCGTCCTTGGCAAGGTAGAGTCAATGACGGGATCATAGAACGGCTGAAAACAGCACTACCTTCAGCAGTGCTGCGGACAACCTTTATAGTTGGTTTTCCTGGAGAAACCGAGGAACATTTCCAGCATTTACTAGAATTTACCCAACGGCATGAATTCGATCATGTTGGTGTGTTTACCTTTTCTCCAGAGGAGGGTACTCCAGCCTACTCCCTCCCCAATCAAGTTCCTCAAGCAGTGATGGCAGAACGCCGCAACAGGTTGATGGAACTCCAACAACCGATTTCCCTGCGAAAAAATCAGCAGGAAGTTGGCAAAATAGTCAACGTCCTGATTGAACAAGAAAACCCTGAAAGTGGAGAGTTAATCGGTCGTTCCGGTAGATTTTCTCCCGAAGTCGATGGTCAAGTCTATGTTAAAGGCGTTCGCGACGCTGCTCTCATAGAGGCTAGGCTAGGAACCATCGTGCCAGTAGCGATTCACAGTGCCGATGCCTATGACCTCTATGGTCAAATTGTTATTAGTTATTAGCATTGGTCATTGGTCAACCAGGGCGGTTTGGGGTTATCTCCCACAAACCACTGTCACTCCCATGAGGAGTTAAACTTACGCCGCCAGGCGGCTCGGAGGCATCAATCGCGATTCATGACTGAATCACTGCTGTTCATGCCCCATGCCCTATGTACCATGCCCTAATTTACAAATAAAGTATCGGTTTACAAGTCAAAAATTCACAATAAAATCTAGGAGAGTTGATGAGTCTTTCTTTTCAAGAGTTAGGTATTTCCCAAGAGCGTGCAGAACAATTAGCTAAAATTGGTTTTACTGCACCTACAAATATTCAGACCCAAGCCATTCCCCAATTACTGAATGGACGTGACGTAGTTGGTCAATCTCAAACTGGAACTGGTAAAACCGCCGCTTTTTCCTTGCCAATTTTAGAAAGATTGGATGCAGGTCAAAGAGCCGTGCAAGCACTGGTTTTAACACCCACTCGTGAATTAGCGATTCAAGTTCATGATGCCATCAGTCAATTTGTTGGTAACTCAGGCTTACGGGTATTAGCAATTTATGGTGGTCAATCAATTGACCGCCAAATTCTACAACTCAAGCGTGGTGTACAGATAGTTGTTGGTACTCCTGGACGAGTAATTGATTTGCTAGAGCGTGGTAGTTTAAAGCTGGATCAAGTCAAGTGGTTTGTGTTAGATGAAGCTGATGAAATGTTGAGTATGGGCTTCATTGACGATGTAGAAAAAATTCTCTCTCAAGCCCCCACTGAACGGCAAACCGCTTTATTCTCCGCCACCATGCCCCCATCTATTCGCATGTTGGTGAATAAGTTCCTCAATTCTCCAGTCACTGTCACAGTAGAACAGCCCAAAGCTGCACCAACCAAAATTAATCAGGTTGCTTATTTAATTCCTCGTCATTGGACAAAAGCTAAAGCCCTACAACCAATTCTGGAAATGGAAGATCCAGAAACTGCTTTAATTTTTGTGCGTACCCGTCGTACTGCTGCCGAATTGACTAATCAGTTGCAAGCTGCGGGACATAGCGTGGATGAATATCACGGTGACTTGTCTCAACAAGCTAGAGAACGTCTGTTAACTCGCTTCCGCAATCGTCAGGTGCGCTGGGTAGTAGCTACTGATATTGCCGCACGAGGTTTAGATGTTGACCAACTTTCCCACGTAATCAACTTTGATTTACCTGATAGCGTGGAAACCTATGTTCACCGCATTGGTCGGACTGGTCGGGCAGGAAAAGAAGGAACAGCGATTTCCCTGGTGCAACCCTTTGAACGCCGTAAACAGCAAGCCTTTGAACGCCATGTACGCCAAAACTGGCAAGTGCTGTCTATTCCTACCAAAGCCCAAATTGAAGCCAGACATATCAATAAGTTGAAGGAGCAGGTAGCAGAAGCCCTGACAGGTGAAAGACTAGCTTCCTTCCTCCCCATCATCAGCGAATTGATTGAAAAATATGATGCTCAAGCGATCGCTGCTGCGGCTTTACAAATTGCTTACGATCAAACCCGTCCCGCTTGGCTACAATCAGGTGTAGACATTCCCGTCGAGGAAGTTTCCTCCACACCTAAGCCCAAGATTATGAAGCGTCGTGATGGTGAACGTACCCGTTCCTCTTGGGTCAAAGATGGCGGTAGTGATGAAGACAGACGTTCCACACCTAAGCCCAAACTACGGACTAACCGCCGCGAACCTTCTATTTCTGGTGGCAATCCAAAACTAGGTTCACAGGTAGCGAGAGAATCAGCATCTTAGTCATTTAATTTTAGATTGGGGATTTTAGGTTTGGGATTGACAATTTACAAATTGATGCAATTTTTAATTGATAGCAATTCCTCATCTAAAATCGCACATCTAAAACCTCAATGGCTTGAGGAAGGTGCGTTAGAATACGGTAACGCACCAGTATATATATTTTGGTATACAAGCAAAAACTTTAGCAATCTAGTTGTGGCTAGGTGACAGGGTTCTGTGTGAATTTCTAAAAGCTCAATTACTACGGACACAGTTGGACACAGCTTCAGTGAATGTCCAAACGGCTAATTTTGTCGTTTTTTCTGTGCCCTTCTATCTCTGTAAACTTCTGGGATCTAACGCATCCCGTAAACCATCACCCAGCAAGTTAAAAGCTAATACTGTGAGAATAATTAGTATGGCTGGGGGACAAATCAACCAAGGTTGTAAAACTAAAATAGAGGCATTACTGGCTAAAGACAACATATTTCCCCAGGAAGGGTCTGGTTGTTGAATACCCAAGCCAAACAAACTTAATACAGCTTCAGCACCAATAAAACTAGGAATTGTCAGTGTAGCGGAAATAATAATGTAGGTAGCTGTTTGCGGCAAAATATGGCGCAGAATAATATACATAGGGTTACCACCCATAGCTTGTACTGCTTGGACAAATTCTCGCTCTTTAATAGATAAAACCTGCCCGCGAATAACTCTAGCTAAACCAGCCCAACTAATAACTGAAGTAATCACCACAATCATTAAAAATCTCTGACTACTAGTTAATTGGGGGCTTAAAAAACCTGATAATGCCACTAATAGATAAAAGCTAGGAAAAGTCATTAAAACTTCTGCCAAGCGCATAATCACACTATCAATTACACCACCAAAATAACCAGAGATTCCACCTATCATTAGACCCAAAGGATAGGTGATGATAATACCAAAAATACCAATGAACATACTAATCCGCCCACCATATAACAAGCGGCTAAATTGATCTCTGCCTTGTTCATCGGTTCCCAATAAATTATATTTACCTTTGCCTGTAGTACCAAAGACATGCCAATTTAAAGGTATGCCAGGAATGAGAGTTACTTCATCCCATTTGGGAGGTAGGGGCATACTAATTCTAAATAATCGATATTCAGGCCCAGAAACAAAAAATCGTAAAGGTGTAGGCTGTTTAAAGTCTACTATCAGTTTGCGTTCTCCAGTTTCCATGTTAGTATCCCCTTGAGTTGTCGGGTAGACATGGGGACCGATAAACTGGCCTGAGGGAGAAGTCCAATAAACTTTGGTAGGGGGCAGAAGGGAGCCATTGGGCTGGGAATCATAGGGGTCGTATGGGGCTAGAAAATCAGCCGCAATAACTGCTAAATAGAAACATAACAGTACAATAGCGCCAAATTTTGCCAGAGGATTTTTTTGTAGTCTCTGCCACCAATTCATAGTTGTAATGCAACAGTAAATAACTCTGAATATCAAAAAGTTTAGGGATTGGGAAGAGGGTATTTACCAAGCATTAATGATGATTTATTCTTCCCCAATTCCCCATTTACGCATGTAATTGTTCGACTAAATATTGCAACTCTTCTTGTTGTTTTTCATGTTCTACCACAAAGACGTTGGAATAAAGATTAGCCAGGATTTGTTTACCTTGTTGAGTGAGAGATAAATAACGTAGCCCATCTTTGATATAGGGATAAACTCCGTGCCAATAAAACTTAGCGTAGTTTTTCCGCAAATCACCAGGATTTTTATATTTGAGGACTTTATTCATCCCTGTTTCTTCAAATTCGTAGAACAAGCTAGTGATTTTTTTCAAATAACGCGGGTCACTCAATTGACCAATTAAATCAGCAGCCCTAACTAAACCAGCAAAGTTGTTAGTATCTTGGTGGTCATCAACGGTGGGGACAGGAAAACGAGTTAATTCAATATTTCGCTTGATTGCTTCAGCATCAATTAAGGTATGTCCACCAAATCGCTCATCAATAAATAATTTAGCTCTGTCTACATGATAGGGCGTGAGGCTAGCATCAGAAGCACCAGGAGGAAGGGAAACCATACTTCCATTTTGACCAGTAGCATATAAGCCTTCTGCTTCTTTATCTTGACGACAAACACCTTTAACATAGCCAATGTCGTGACAGACTAGGGAGATAATGAAGTGTAACCAGTCTTCACAGGAAACACCACCTTCACGGATATGTTTACCCCGCAAAATTTCTTGTCCCACTAGGGTGACGAGAACAGAATGCTCGACGTTATGATATAGGGCATCACTGTTGGCGATGTTTTCCAACGCCATATTACCAGCCCAAGCAATGATGTCTTGATAATCTGTTTTTAAGCCTCCGTAGGTACGACGATAACCTTCACGAATTTGATTTACAAAAGCATCAATTATAATTTCTGTTGTATTGAACATAAATTTATTCTCTGATTCTCTATGTTTTCAAACTAGTTATTTAATATATTCAGTTGTTTGAGTAGGTATTTTGGAGAATGTAGATTTTTGGGTATATGTAACATTGGTGGTTGATTTGCGCTTGGAGCTAGTCTCCAAAGATGTTTAAGGTGCGTTGGATTTAGTTTACATGATCTACTTCTTTTTGGCTAATTTATGACTTTGGGTAGTTGCTAAATAAACAAATTTGTGCATTTAGACTCATTTTTCAGGTATATTGTTGATTTTACTTAGATTTTAGCGGTTGAATGTCCTAGCTTCAGCTTTTACGTTACGGTAATTAACCTCAGGCATAGAAAAAATGGCTACTTGGGGTGTAGAGGATGAGAAAAGTAGCTTGATGTTCTGGTGATTTTACCAAATGGTCAAATTTTCTGGTTTTCCCTATCCCGGCTTTAATTGCGTAATAGTGAAATAAGGTCATTAAATTTGTGAATAAATATTTCCCTGGATAGTTGCCAAGTGGAAAATTGGAGGTTGGACGATGGGCAATGATGGTTTTTCAGAAGTAGAGGAAGTAGAGTCTGTGAAGTATGGGGATGAACAAAATCAGCATTTAGCACCCCAGGGAAGTAACCGTTCTTGGATGATGGCCTTATTGTTGGGAACTTGTTTAGGAATGGGACTGACGGTGATGGGAATGAGTTTATTGCGTCCTCGTTCTCCTTCTCCAACCAAGGCAGTGGAGAGTCAACCTATACAAATAGCTATGACTGTCACAACTGCACCTGTAGCATCTGGAAGTGTTAATCAGACTTTAGATACAAATGGTACTATTGCTGCCCGTGATTTGATTCCTGTGTTACCCCAGGCTAATGGTTTACAAATCAAAAAAATTCCTGAGAATGTAAAAGAAGGCGCTTTTGTTCGTCAAGGACAAGTTTTAGCGATATTAGATGATTCTGTACTACAAGCTCAAATTAATCAGGCTAGGGCTGACATGGAGTCAGATCAAGCGGATGTGCAATCAAAGCAAGCTGATTTGGCATCAAAGCAGGCAAATATCACGGCAAATCAAGCGATCGCTCAACAAAGAAGAGCAGATTTAGCCCAAGCACAGGCAAGATTAGAGGAAGCACAAAAGAATTTACAGCGTTATCAACAACTGGTGGCTTCCGGTGCTGTAAGTCAGCAAGAATATGATACCCGTGCCTATACTGTCAAAACTTTGGTGGAGTCGGTGCGGGTAGCCCAAGAAAATGTGCGGACGGCTATGGCTAATGTGGCTAGTGCCAAAGCTAATATTGGCAATGGTGTGGCGATGGTGAATAAGTCCCAAGCGATAGTTCGTAGCAGTGCAGCCAAGATAGAACAATTAAAAACTCAATTAGAACAAACAATAGTGCGATCGCCTGTTGCTGGTATTATTGCTGAGAAGTTAGCGCGAGTTGGAGATGTCACTGGTGTACCACCACAAACCCAAGTGGGAACCGTGGTAGGAGGAACACAAAAACTATTTTCCATTATTAAAGAGGGTAAATTAGAGCTTCAGGCCAAAGTACCAGAGGTGGAACTTGCTCAAATTAAAATTGGTTCTGTGGTGGAAGTTACCTCGGATCTGAATCGACAAGTAACTTTACAAGGAAGAGTGCGAGAAATTCAACCCGTTATCAATGACACCAGACGAGAAGCCACCGTCAAAATTGATTTACCCACAAATGATGTGTTTAAAGTCGGTATGTTTGCCCGTGCCAGAATCAATGTCGATACTAGCAAAGGCATGGTAATTCCTCAAAAAGCTATACAAAGCCAAGCAGATGGTAGTGTGATTGTTTTTGTCTTATCCGGTGAAGATTTGGATAATGACCAAAATGTAGAAGTGAGAACAGTGCGTAGTCAAAAAGTCGCTGTGGCAGAACTGATGCCAGGTGACAAAGTGGCTATCAAAGCAGGCTTAAAGTTAGGTGAACAGGTAGTGATTGATGGTGCAGGATATTTGAAAGATGGCGATCACGTCCGTGTCGTGAGTCAATAATTAATAATTATCTGACTCTCGGTCAAGGGTAGGCTGTCTCACCTACCCCACCAATATCAAGGGATATCTAGAAATTACTGAAATTAGTAATTGCTCCCTTAATCTTATCGATCACCTCATCTACAGCGATCACTCCCAATTCCCCAGAAGCACGGGTACGGATACTTAAGGAGTTGGTTTCTACTTCCTTGGCACCCACTACCGCCATCACGGGAATTTTATCCTTTTCAGCATTGCGAATCAACTTACCCAAGCGATCGCCACTTTTATCTACTTCTGCACGAATGCCCAAAGCCACCATCTTTGCAGCCACTTCCTTGGTAAAGTCTAACTGGGCTTCACCCACAGGTAAAAGCCTAATTTGTACAGGTGCTAACCACAGTGGGAAATCACCAGCATATTCTTCAATCAGAATCCCAATCAAACGTTCCAAAGAACCAAAGGGTGCGCGGTGAATCATCACAGGACGCTTGCGGGAACCATCTTCAGCCACATATTCCAAGTCAAACCGTTCTGGTAAGTTGTAATCTACCTGAACTGTTCCCAATTGCCATTCCCTGTCTAATGCGTCACGGAAAATAAAATCGAGTTTGGGTCCATAGAAAGCCGCTTCTCCAATACCCTCAAAATGTTCCATCCCCAACTCTTGCACAGCACGACGAATCGCACCTTCCGCTTTATTCCAAACCTCATCTCCACCAATATATTTATCACTGGCTGGGTCACGGAAACTCAATCTGGCTTTGAAGTTCTTCAGTTGCAGACTTCTGAACACAGTTAAAATCAAATCGACAACATTGAGGAATTCATTATCTAGCTGTTCAGGGGCAACAAACAGGTGAGAGTCGTCAACCGTAAAACCACGTACCCTCGTTAAACCACCCAATTCCCCCGATTGTTCATAACGGTAAACAGTACCAAATTCTGCCAACCGCATCGGTAATTCCCGATAGGAACGCAACTCACTCTTATATATTTGGATATGGAAAGGGCAGTTCATCGGTTTGAGGACAAAACCCTGTTCTATGGCTGCTGCGGCTTCATCCTCTGCCATTAAAGGAAACATATCTTCCTTATATTTCTGCCAATGTCCAGAGGTTTTAAATAAATCTACCCTGGCGATATGGGGAGTCACCACAGGCAAATAACCCCGTTTTAACTGTTCCTGTTTGAGGAAGTCCTCTAAAATGCTCCTTAACAAAGTTCCCTTGGGAGTCCACAAAGGTAAACCAGGCCCCACTGGGTCAGCGAAAATAAACAGACCTAATTCTTTCCCTAACTTGCGGTGGTCTCTACGTAAAGCTTCTTCCTTACGGCGTTTATACTCTGCTAGTTGTTCAGGGGTTTCCCAAGCAGTCGCGTAAATCCGTTGTAATTGGGCTTTGGTTTCATCTCCTCGCCAATAAGCACCAGCAACGCTTTCTAATTCGATGGCTTTGGGGTGGATATCTTTAGTATTTTCAACATGGGGGCCAGCGCACAAGTCCCACCATTCGTTACCTAAATGATAAATGGTGATCGGTTCTTCCTTAATATCTGCCAGAATTTCCAGCTTGTAAGGTTCCTGAATTGCCTCAATCCGGCGCTTTGCTTCTTCTCGACTCACTTCTTCCCGCACTACAGGCAATTTGCGGTTAATAATTTTCACCATCTCTTTTTGGATGGCTTTCAAGTCTTTGTCAGTGAATGGTTCTGGATTATCAAAGTCGTAATAAAATCCATTTTCAATCCAGGGGCCAATTGTGACTTGCGCCTTGGGAAACAGCTTTTGTACTGCCATCGCCATGACATGGGAAGCGGTGTGGCGAATCTTTTTTAATGTCTCGGATTCGCTGGTACGCGGTAAATAGATTTTTTCTGGTTGTTCTGAGTTATTGGGTTCTTGATTAGGCGACATCGGCTGCTGAACCATTGGCGAAGTGATTACAAATAAAGTTCTGAAAAATATATTTTTCCAGGAAATGATATTCCCTAATCTATCTTAACGACGTGCCATTTGCGAACTACAACGGCATTCTGGCAGTTATGAAGTATCAGCGATTCTACCTGTTGATATAGAAAACCTTCATCTTCAAGGACTGTACAAACCTAGAGTCCAAATTTTATAATAAGATTTTGTATTTTAAACTACAGATTTTTAATATTTTTGGGTATATGTGGATATATGAATCAATTGTTAAGAAGCGTAAATAACGTTAATATTAAGAAGATATTTAGAAATACGCTCCTCATATATGCAAGATGCCAATTTACCAAGTGCTGATTTGCTCAAAACAGTCTTGGAGCCATTGTTAGAGGATTTTGAATATTGGTTTGGGCGATCGCATCAATTACTGGAAAATGAGACAATGCCGTTTATGAGCGACCAAGAACAATCTCAGTTACTGGGAAGAATCAAACAAGCAGAATTAGAGTTAAATGCAGTCAAAATGCTTTTTAATGCTAGTGACTGCCAAGTAGGGATAGATATGGCAACATTAGCGCCTTGGCATCAACTGGTCACAGAATGCTGGAAAGTAGGGATGCGTTTCCATCAGACCCAGGCACAATAGGCCAAATCAGCTATCCGGTATGCAAAAGGAGAAAATTCTATAAAATCCTTAACATTATCTTCATTAACAAAGTAATGTATCCCATGTTACCGTAAGCTGAATAACAGGTTTACCAAATATAAAAAATCCCCTAAAAAATCAGCGTTTAAACAAATAAATGTGCCGGCGATGGGTTCATAAATCGCCAATTCACGGCAATTTAACGCCAAAAGAAGAAAATTTCAAACTTGCTGTCTTGGAGAAATAGCTATGCTACACCTACTCTATATTCTGGCTTTCACTATCCTGGCTTTTATCGCTGTGGGCAACTTAATCCGCAACCTCATTATGTTTAGCTTTGATCGGGAGCGGAATTATCCAGAAAAATCCTCATCTATGGGTAATCCTGGTAGCTTTGGTTATTATGGAACCAAACAGCAGTACACCCCCCATCCTGAATTATTAGATAACTCTGGCAACATCATTAAAGAGCCATTGTTAATTATGCGTTCGATTAACGTCGAAGATGCTCGTCAACAATTAGATGCCCTGTATGAATCTTCCCCAGGACAGAAAGTAGAGAATCAAGAGGAAGCTTAATCCAGACTCAAGCAACCGTAGAACCACTCAAAAGTCGTCTATCTCCACAACTATAGCAGGAGGCAGAGGGCAGAAGACAGAAGGCAGGAGGGAAAGCCTTGTTATATCTACGTTTCAAGGATTAATAATGTCCTAATTATCCTCGCTACAGCTATAATAACCATCATCTAGGGTTGACACTCCCCGAAATAGAATTTCGGGGATTCTTGGTTCACCGAGCCAACTTACTTGAACCTGTCACCAGATCCAAGTAGAGGTCGTTCTCTCCCCAAGCGTGAGTTCCGACGTGCCCCGTCGTACTTAATCCCTTAGCCAAAATATTCAGTGCTGCATTTTCGTCTCGGTCTAAAACAGTTCCGCAATGTGGGCACTCATGGGTTCTGGTTGACAAAGTTTTGACAACAGTTTCCCCACAATGAGAACAGTTTTGGCTTGTCCAGTGTGGTGGTACAGCAATAGTTATCTTGCCGTATACCTTCCCAAAGTATTCAAGCCAACACTGGAACTGATACCAAGAAGCATCACTAATACTTTTGGCTAGTTTGCGATTTTTAATCATGTTTCGCACTTGCAAGTCTTCATAGACAACCACATCGTTAGATTGGATTACGCACCTTGCCAACTTCACAGCAAAGTCTTTACGCTGTCTACTAACTTTCAAGTGTTTTCTCGCTAGTTTGTTTCTAGCTTTTTTGTAGTTATTGGATTGGGGTTTACCTTTTGTGAACTTTTTAGAAACCCGTTTTTGTAGGCGTTTTAATGCCTTCTCGGATTTCCTCAAAAATCTAGGGTTGTCTACTTTCTCCCCATTGGAATCAGTGTAGAAATGAGCTAAACCAACATCTAAGCCAATAACTTTTTTGCTTGGTTCTACCTGAATTTCTCGGTCAACAGCAATGCAAAATTGAGCGTAGTAACCATCTGCACGCTTTACCAATCGAACACGCTTAATATCCTTGACTTGATAAAAATGCAGGTCGTAAGTTCCAACTAGTTTTAGTCTCCCAATCTCAAAACCATCGGTCAGGGTGAGATGTTTTCTATTCTCTGATAACCGCCATCCTGTGGTTTTGTACTCCACAGAATGTCCACGTTTTTTGAAACTTGGAAACCCTTTCTTGCCTGGAACTTGTCTTTTGCAGTTGCTGTAAAACCGAGAAATTGCAGCCCAAGCCCTATCTGCTGATGCCTGCCTTGCCATTGAATTGAGCTTGTTTGCCCACTCAAAATTGGCAGCTAGTTCTTTGCAGTATGCACTTATCCCTGTTCTGTCAAAGTGGGGGGAACTAAAATAGGAGAGAGAGGCTAAAACCCTTGCCATCGAGGAGGTTTGAGATGAACCTGCCAAGAAAAGCAACAAAAACAGTT
>NZ_JACJTT010000038.1 GCF_014698825.1 Richelia sinica FACHB-800 | reverse complement strand
TGTTTTAAGCTTTCACTGTCTAGTTTTGGTGGCAGGTCTTTTTCCATAATTGCTATATTCTGCTTCCCATACCACACTTGTCAATACCCCACCACCTGAATCCTTACGTTTATCTGTGACAATCTGATAGCTAATAGAAAGTCCCAAACCTGTACCTTTACCAACTACTTTAGTGGTAAAAAATGGATCGAATAGTCGAGAAAGAACTGTTTCATCCATGCCAAGTCCGTTGTCAGCAATGCGAATAGCAATCCATTCTTGATTGAGTTGGTGAGTAGAAATATGGATGTCACTGGGGTTAGCCGCAATCACTTCGGGGGATAGATGATTATTTCGCTCTTCTATTGCATCAATGGCATTGGAGAGCAAATTCATAAATACCTGATTCAACTGACCGGGATAGCATTCGATTAAAGGTAATGCTTCATAATTTTTGTTGACAACAATAGTGGGACTGTCTGCTGAAGGCTTCAAGCGGTGTTGCAAAATCATTAATGTGCTATCTATGCCTTCGTGAATATTTGCAGCTTTAAATTCTGCTTCATCTAAACGTGAGAAGTTACGCAAAGATGTAACTATTTCCCGAATGCGCTCAGTGCCAACTTTCATGGACTGAAATAATTTAGGCAAGTCATCAAATAAAAACTCTATATCGGCTTTTTGCCAAAACTCTTGTACCTCTTGTACTACATAGGGATGGTGTTGGCGACATAGCTCTATGTAACACATCAATTCTTGGGTGTATTGCTGGGCATGTTCTAAGTTGCCGTAAATAAAATTAATTGGGTTATTAATTTCGTGGGCTACTCCTGCGACCAATTGCCCCAAACTGGCCATTTTTTCCGCCTGGATAATTTGCATTTGGGCAGTTCGCAGTTCATTGAGTGTTTGGGCCAGTTGGTTTGCTTCTGCACGGGTTTGACCCAATAAGCTGGATTGTTGGAATAAATTTGCTTGAAGTAAAGCTACACTGAGTTGAGCCGCTACTTGGGTGACAAATGTTAATTCTTCTTCTTCCCAATGACGGGGATGGGTGCATTGATGGATGCACATTAACCCCCACAATTTATCTCCTTCCATCAGTGGTACAACTATCTGGGCTTTGACTTGAAACCGCTCAATTATGTCCAGATGTGGAACTTTGGAGCCTAAGCAGTTCAAATCAGATACAACTTGCACTTCCCCTTGCTGATATTTTGGTGCGTAATGCTCGCTCAAGTAATAGTCTTGAACTTTGACTCCTAGGGCAGAATCAAATTTGGGTACTACATCTTCAGCGATAAATTCGCCACTGCAAAGACCAATGTCAGGGTCGAAGCGGAAGATACCGACTCGATCAGCCTTGAGCGATCGCCTGACTTCCTGTACTGTTGTATTAAAAATTATCTCTAAATCTAAGGATTCACGAATTTTCACCACCAAATCAAATAAAATCCGTCTTTGTTCAGCTGCTTGCTGCATGTCATCAGCACGGGTTTGGATTTGGGTCATCATGTGTGAACTTTGCAGGGCTACTCCCAGTTGGCTGGCTACCTGTCCTAAAAATTCTACTTCTACCTCTTCCCATTGACGAGGTGCTGAATGCTGATAGGCTGCTAATAATCCCCACAGATTCCGTCCTACAAAAATGGGAGTCAAGGCATAGGCACGAATTCTAAATTGCTCCAAAATATCTAGGTGACAGCGTGTATGTCCGGCTTGGTGAATATCGTTGACTGCAAAACTTTCATTGTTGCGGTAGCGTCCACCTTTGGTTTCTTGCAGGTAGGTATCTTCCCAAACGAGATGTTTGCCAAAGGGGTGGATGCTGTCCCACTGTGGTTCTACTATGCCAAAATGATTGACAAATTCGCCACTCCAATCTTGATTGAAGCGATAAACCGCAACTCGCTCAACTCGCAGGAGTTTACATACTTCCTGACAAGTGGTTTTCAGAATCAAGTCAATATCTAGGGAGGAGCGAATTTTTCCTACTACTTCAGTGAGCGCTCTTTGTCTGGCGATCGCATCTTGGAGAGCAGTAGCCTGTTGTTTGCTTTGGGCCAAGTTCTCGGCTTGCTGAAGTGCTACACCTAATTGCGCTCCTACTTGTCCAAGAAATTCTACTTCATAATCTATCCATTGGCGTGACCCGGAATGTTGATAGGCTGCTATTAGCCCCCAAAGTTTTGTACCGATGAAAATGGGTGCTAAGGCATAAGCTCGAATCTTGAATTGCTCTAAAATATCTAGATGACAGCGTGAGTGTCCAGCTTGGTAAATATCGTTGACTGCAAAACTTTCATTGTTGCGGTATCTTCCACCTTTAGTTTCTTGCAGGTAACTATCTTCCCAAACTAAATTTCTCCCAAAAGGATTAATTCTGTCCCACTGAGCTTCCACCATACCAAATTGGCTGACAAATTCACCACTCCAGTCTTCATTGAAGCGATAAACTGCACTCCGTTCTAGCTTCAAGAGTTTGCACAGTTCCTGACAAGCGGTGTCTAAAATTAATTTTGGCTCTAGAGATGAGCGAATATTCCCCACCACTTCAGCTAAAGCTCGTTGGCGTATAATCGCATCTTGCAGTTCCTCAGTCCGTTTTTTAGTTTGTTCGAGGATTTCTGCTTGCTGCATTGCTATGCCAATATGGCTGGCAGCTTGGGCTAAAAATTCAACTTCGCTAGGATGCCATTGTCGGGGTGCGGAGTGTTGATAACCTGCTAGTAAACCCCAAAGTTTTGGGCCGATGAAGATAGGAGCAATCGCATAGGCATGAATTTGAAACTGTTCTAATACCTCAATATGGCAACGTGCATGTCCGGCATTATAAATATCAGCCACAGCAAAAGGTTCATTTTTGCGATACCGTCCTCCTTGGGTTTCTTGCAAATGAGAATCTCCCCACACCAAATCCTGTCCAAAGGCACTCAGTCCATTCCAAGGAGGTTCTGCAAAACCCAAATTATTGATAAAACTACCACTCCAGTCCTCATTAAAACGATAAATAGCAACTCGCTCAATTTTTAGCTGCCGACAAATATCTTGACAAGAACTAGAACACAAAGATTCTAACTTTACAAAGGAGCGAACTTTAGCCAAAATTCTAGCTAATATTTTTTGATATTGTAATGTCAAATTTAACTCTTTTTGACATTCCTGTACAGGAACGAGATTAGACGTTTCATAGCCTGTTGTTGTCATAAAATCTAGGGAAAACAGAAATACTTAAGTTTTAGTCTTCCCTTTTTTGTCTGATGATGATCATAAATCTAAATAAATTCTAAAAATTTGTATTTTCTTATCCATAACTTTAGAAATACATCATTGACAATCAAGAATAAATATGCGTTTATTCAGCAATAAAATCAATGACTGTGTTAGAAAGGGCACTATATATTTCCTAAATTGCTACTGTTTATGTAAATATTTATAACTTATTTTTCGCTTTGAGTTGTAAATAGCTTTCAACTAACTGGTCAGAAATTTGATTAGCTGGTGCATCAAGAACTAATACACCTTTTTGTTTTAGTTGAGCAAAAGCCACTTGTCTTTGTGCTAGTAAATCCAAGGCAACAGCACGGGTATAAGCTTGGGAAATATCTTCAGTGAAACTGTTAGCTAATTGGTCTACCAACGGGTCGCGAAGAGTCACGCAAAAAGGTAAATAACGAGGTGCTAATCGGGAAAGAGCAGCCAGCAATTCTGAAGAGGCAGTTATATCTACAATATCGGTAATGACGACAACCAATGCTCTGCGGGTTTGCTGTTGAACTAAATAAGTAACAGCACCTAAATAATCGGATTCTAGTAATTCTGGTTCTATGGGGGTGAGGTAGTCAATGAGTTTATGTAAATGCTTTTGTCCACGTTCTGGTGGTATCCAAGTATGAATTTGTCGGTCAAATACACCTACACCCACGCGATCGCCTCTGTGTAATGCGGCTAATGCTAAGGATAACGTAGTATTTAAGCCCCAGTCAAATCGCTGCAAACCCTGGACTCTCGCTGTCATCAACCGACCCCGGTCTAACAGAATCAATAAAGTTTGTTCCTGTTCCGGTTCCAGAACCCGCACTAAGGGTCCGGTGTTACCATAAGTACCTAATCTTTTCGCTGTGGCTTTCCAGTCAATAAACCGCAAATCATCACCAGTACGATAGTTTCGCAGTTCTGCAAATTCTGTTCCCATTCCCATTTGCTTGACCTTGCGGATGGAACCAGAGGACTGGAGGGTGAGACGGACGGAGAGCGATCGCAACCCTACTAAATCAGGATAAACTTTCACTGTATGATTATGGGGAATTTGCCAATCATCCCATGCTAAACCCCAACTTCCCAATTGACGCACTTGAATTTTTCCCCAGTTATATTCTCCTCTTTGTTTGGGGTAAACCATGTATGTTAAATCTTCCCTACTTTGAGCAGGAATTACCGTTTCTAATATAGTTTGAGATGGGACAAATTCTGAAGGATAGTAATCCCGAATTTTTAATACAGCATCGCTATTTCTTGATTCCACCTTCAGCACCACTGGATTATCACGACTAATGGATAAACGTGTCGGTAATTCACGAATAATTTGTACTCGATTGGCTTTAACTCGGATTCCATCAACCGCCATTAAGACTAAAATTAAAATATCAAGTAATAAAGTAATAGTGATAGCAGCATAAATATTAATCAATATTGCCAGAATAACAGCTATTAATATTCCTAAAGTCAGTAAAATATAGACTCTTTTCGCTGGAACCATATATTTGTGAGCAAATTACATCAAAAATTTTTACAATAAACTGGCATTTGTCTGTAAGTGAGGTTGGAGTAATGTCCGCCAAGACTTAACTTTTTTATTGTAATCTACCTGGCAAGAATTTTGTCTTTCTTTGGGAATACCAATCTTTGCCACTAAATCAGCATATTTCTCTGGGTTTTTCCCATATACCAAACAAATAATGCTATAAAATCGCTGATAATTTAAAGAATGTTCTGCCCAAAATGGTAGATTTTGGGGATGCTGATTGATTTCTCCTTTGCCTGATAAACCAAATTGTACAGCCGCAGCTAATGCTGCCTGTTCTTCTCCTAATTCCGATAAGAAAATAGTGGAAAATTCGTCCACAGTGTCTTCTTCTTTGCCAGTGACAGGTAAATCTAACTCTTCAATCAAAGTATGTCCCAATTCATGAAACAAGGTGAATATAACTGTACCAGCGACCCTTTGTGCAACTTTTGTCTCTATTGGCAGAGCATTGTTATCTAATTGATGATTTTGCTCATCTTTTCTAAATACATTCGTAAACCTATCTATCAACTCATGGCAAATGAAGATACTATGTTCTGAGGGTTTGTAATAAGCATTAACAGTGCCACATTCATCCAGCACAATCTTAATATCCTCAGGCATCACCAAAGTTTGGTTGAGTTTTTGTGCTAATTTATCAAAGGATTGTAATTGTTGAAATTTACGCTGTCTTTCCCTATAAACTTCTTGTCTAATATCAGCATATTCTATTGTGAATTTACCCGCACTTTCTAATTGGTGCGCCTGGTTTGTAGGTGTTTGTGTAATATAAATTAACCCAATAAATAAAGTTAAAGTACAGAGTAACAATAAATTTTTCAGATTGAAGCTAGCAAACTGCATTATTGAACTAGGATTATTGTTAAATAGCATGAATTAATGGAAAAGCTGAAATGTGTCAGATTAAGATTTAACTTTGATTATTTGTGACTTGGCGTGAGACATATTCATATTTCCATCAGCAACGCCGAAAATTAGCATGAACTACGAATATTAATGTGTAAAAATAAGCTCTGTATGATGACGACAACAGCACTCTTCATTGCATATATTTTCAATAATGTTTAGCCAAGCATAATTTACATATTTTATAAATAGTAAACATAAGGTGGTAACAGGAATTGTTCCACTCATGACTATGAGAAAGATATTAAGTGAATATTATTTTGGGAAAACTATCAAGATGAAACCAAAGTAAACGTAATTAACTATTTTGTCAACTTTGAATCTGAAAAAATTATTCTTCGTCTTGTGTCTATAGCAAGAGAGAAAAACAGGGGATAAATAATTCCTGGTTATCACCTGGGATTGACTAATGTATAAACTCAATAGTTGAGTAGAGCGATCGCCCTCCCAAATAACCATGTAAAATGGGAGACTCCGCTGCTTGTAGCTTTTCTTAACTTCGTTGTAATTTTGATTACCAATGACCAATGACTATCGCTATATCATTTTCCACAAACCCTATGGAGTTTTAAGCCAATTTACCCAGGAAAGTCCTAAACATAGAACACTCAAAGAATTTATTGACATTCCCGATATCTATCCTGTGGGTAGATTGGACTGGGATAGTGAAGGGTTACTGTTATTAACAAACGATGGTAGATTACAACATCGTCTTTCCCATCCCAAATTTGGCCATGAACGCACTTATTGGATACAGGTAGAACGTATACCTGATGACCAAGCTATTAATAAATTATGTACAGGAGTAGACATTCAAGATTACCGGACACGTCCAGCCCAAGTTAAACTGTTACCAGAGGGGCTAGAGGTGAGCGATCGCATTCCCCCAATCAGATTTCGTAAAAACGTGCCCACAGCTTGGTTAGAAATGACCTTGAGGGAAGGTAAAAATCGCCAAGTACGAAGAATGACTGCGGCTGTAGGTTTCCCTACTTTGCGATTAATCCGGGTCAGTATTACCCAGATTAAACTAGATGGACTACAAACTGGTCAATGGCGTGACCTGACCCCCTTAGAAATCAAAAATCTGAAAAAAACAGCAATATCCTCTTAGCTAGCCCACAACTTTTTCATTCCCATTGCCAAAATTATGGTATCAGATAGCATTTCAACATCCTTTGACAGATTGAAATTATCAATTTCCCAGAGTAGAACTTGTAGTTACCTAGAGGTATAGTTGATTTACTGACACTGAATATTTACTAAAAAGCCTTTGTAAACAAAATCTACATCTCAAATTAGCTATTCCTATAAATCGAATAGTATAAGATGCAAAATGATTTAATCCTCTTGGCTAAATCATTACATAGGGTCAGCGATACCCTGGACGAAACTTAATGTATTTCGCTAAGATGCGTCACAATTAATACTGCTATCCAGAAACTTCTGGTAAATGCACAATGTCTTGTAGATATACTCTAGGCAGAGTCAGCTAATTGTGGCACTTTTGATCTTAGTGGCTAGAAGCACCTTAGAAAACAATCAAGGAACTTCCACTATGCTGATTTGCCCTCAGTGTAAATTTGAAAACCCTAATCAAAATAAATTTTGTCAAAGTTGTGGGACATCTCTGGTTCACAAAATTTGTCCTGACTGTGGCACTCCAGTAGAGCTAAATTTGCTCAACTGCCATAACTGCGGTGCAGAATGTGGGCCGATTTGGTGGGCAATCATTACTCAGGAAAAGCCTGTAAAAGTTGCTTCAGCATCAACAACACAATTATTACCAGCCTCAAAAGCCAAAAGTAGTGACACAATTGTTTCTACTTTACCCCCACAATTTTTCATCGGTTCCTATTTAGACCCTGAAGAACGCTATCAATTATTAGAGCAGTTACCAACCCCAGAAGTTATCGCTGCCAATACGGAAGTGAAAGTTAGAGTTTTAGACTGCCAACCCTATCAAATATCCCCCATTGAAGCCATACTAGAGCATGAACCAAAGGGGCTGCCCATTCCATCATTAGGTGAAAATAAAATTCCACCTTTAGCCAAAGCCTATATTGAATTACAGTCAAAAACTCAAGCGGAAATACCCCAAATACATGATGCTTGGGAACATAATAATATGCAGGTTATCCTCATTGAAGACCGTTCTCAATGGGATTTATTACTTGATGTTTGGCAGGAAGACACCACCAGTCCACTGCAAATTTTACACTGGTTTTATCAGATGACTCAATTGTGGTCGGTGTTGGAATCAGTTGGTTGTCGCCAAAGTTTACTCGATTTATCGAATCTGCGACTAGATGAAGACCAAACAATTGCGCTGCAAAGGTTATATCTAGATACACAAAATTATCAAAATGATGCCGACCCAGAATCTCAGGAATTAACTATCAAGACTTTGGGGAGAGTTTGGCAGACCTTATTTAGACAGTCCCAACGGACTCAAATTGGGGCAGTTGTGCAGATGTTAGAGCATTTAGAAAATGGTACTATTCAAACACTAGGGGAATTGCGATCGCGCCTCGAAGAAATAGCCGCAGACCTAGAAACCATAGCCGCAAGGCATGTCAGCCCTCCCACGCCACAATATAATTCACCACCCACAGTTTTACAATTAGACGAAGAAACCACAGACAGTATTGCCAAAAACGATGATGTCCCCACCGTCGTCCTTTCCATGCAGTTAAACAGTTTAGAAGATGTGGGTATGACTGATGTAGGTCGTCAACGTCGTCATAACGAAGATTATTTTGGCATAGAAACCAAAATTGAAAAATTGGAATTTCCCAAAAGCCGCTTAGTCCAAGCCAAATGCTTATATGTTCTCTGTGATGGGATGGGAGGACATGCCGGTGGAGAAATAGCTAGCCAATTAGCAGTTAATGCTATGCGTCAATATTTTCAAGAAAATTGGCTAGACCATGAACTACCATCGGAACAAACCATTCGTGAAGCAGTCTATTTAGCTAATCAGACCATTTACAACCTCAATCAACAGGATGCTCGGTCTGGTGTTGCCAGAATGGGTACGACCCTGGTCATGTTATTAATCCAGGACACAGAAGCAGCAGTTGCCCATGTTGGAGATAGTCGTCTCTACCGCATCACTCGCAAGCGAGGACTAGAATTACTAACTGTAGATCACGAAGTTGGTCAACAAGAAATAGCCAAAGGCATAGACCCCAGCATTGCTTATTCCCGTCCAGATGCCTATCAACTAACCCAAGCTTTAGGCCCACGTCATGAAAAATCAATCCATCCAGATGTGGAGTTTTTTAGTATAAATGAAGATACTCTGCTACTGTTAGCATCGGATGGTTTATCAGATAATGACTTATTAGAAATCAATTGGCAAACTCATCTAGCCCCTTTGCTTAGTAGTAACACTAATCTAGAAACAGGCATTTTCAATTTAATTGAGTTGGCAAACCAACATAACGGTCATGACAACATTACTGCCGTTTTGGTACGGGTAAAAGTTCGTCCCAGCCAAGAAACTATTCATTAAAACGCCTATGTTCATCTAGCAATAGGAATTTTGCTCTACCTGCCCAAGTTTGCCAGCTACTCTACATCTATATTGCATCTACAGACCAACCTGAAGGTCAATCAGAAGTTAGTAAATACTAAATGGGAATGAGCGGTTGAGCTAGAAATTTTAGATATGAGGTGGGATTAGAACACATCTCATCCCCAATCTCAAATGAAAATCTAAAATTCTGTCACCTGTTTAACAATTTCTCAATTTAAATTTTTTCCACTTATTTTTTAGGTTTTATTGTGGTTATTTTGACGCTGTTAGAAGCGCAACGCAAAACACTACTAAAGCAGTGGTGCTTTGATGACTCCACCCTCATTCGCATTGGTCGAGCGGTGGATAATGACGTTGTTTTAAATGATAGTTTAGTTTCTCGTTATCATCTAGAGATTAGAAAAATTTTTGGTGAAAATAAAGGTGATTATTGGCAAGTCGTTAGTCAAGGTACGAATGGGACTTTTCTCAATGGAACTTTGATTAATAAGAGTCAATTACCAGATAATGCCATCTTACAATTGGCTCAGGGTGGGCCTTTACTCAAATTCCAACTTCAAGAGTTACCGATAGCAAATAGTTGGTTAAACCAACCCACCTACAAAGTATCACTGACCTCTCCTCCAACTGGGTTGTCAAATTTTCACTGTACTCATGAAGGTAATTCCCCTGGCAATCTTTTTTGTGTCCATTGTGGACAACCCATAGTTGTTAAACAAACTATTCGTCATTACCAAGTACTACGAACTTTAGGACAAGGAGGAATGGGTACTACTTTCCTTGCATGGGATGCTACTGGGGTGACAACGGGAGTACCGCAATTGCTAGTGCTAAAGCAAATGAATGCGGACATGGCCAGAATTGCCAAAGCCCAAGAGTTATTTCAAAGGGAAGCTAATATTTTAAAGTACCTAAATCATCCAGGAGTGCCTAAGTATTTTGACTTTTTTGTCGAAGGGGGCAAGAAATACTTAGCGATGGAATTAATTCATGGCCAGGATTTAGAGAAACGTATCTGCACTACTGGACCTGTAACATCAAATCAAGCGATCGCTTGGATGATCCAAACTTGTGATATTCTTACCTATCTCCATAACCAAAGCCCACCACTAATTCACCGTGATATTAAACCGGCTAACCTAATGGTGCGAAATGCCAATAATTGCATAGTGGTACTAGATTTTGGCGCTGTCAAGGAAACGGGTACAGCACCAGGTACAAGGATTGGTGCAGAAGGTTATTGTGCTCCTGAACAGGAACGGGGACAACCTTTGACTCAATCAGACTTGTATGCTATTGGGCCGACTTTAATTTTCCTGTTGACAGGCGAAAATCCCTTTAAGTTCTATCGTCAGCAGGGCAGATTTTTTCGCTTTGATGTCAAAAGTATTCCTACTATTAATCACCAAATTCGAGATGTGATCGAGCGCGTCACAGAACCTCTGCCACGCGATCGCTATCAAAGTGCACAAGAATTGGCACAGGCATTAGCTGCCTGCCAATACTAGTACCTCATCCTTGCGGTGAGCAACTACAAATGTCAAAAATCCTGGATTAGTAGGTTGTGTATAGCCCTGCGGGCATGGCTGCGTTTTGGCGCTAGCGTAACACACCATTGAAAATTAGCCGTTCACGATGTGTTAATACCGCATCCTACAAAATTGGCTGTTTTTTGACCTGGAGTTCCGTCATTAATTTGTTATTCTTCATCCCAAGCTTCTACTGCTAGCAGTTCGCTGATTGGATCTTGCATACTAAATCCAAAATCCAGCAGTTCCTGCTTCCAGTGCTGCCAGTCATTGCCATAGAGCAAGGCAATTTTCCAAATGCTATCAGTAGGCTTGATAATTTTTGATTCTACGAGTGATTGCACGTTACGCTGCAATTTCACCATAGGGTGAATTACTTGCTGAGTCATAACCTCGATTGAGTTCAGATTTCCTTTGGTAAATGCTTAATCAAAACTGCTTTCCGTTTTGCAATTGTTATCAGTGCGTAGAGCGTTGTGGTTGGGCAAAGCTAGTCTTAGCTTTATAACTATACCATAACTTACTCTAGTCTATTACTGGAAGATTCAGTTTTGTACGGTAATCACCACCACAATACTTTGATTCTGCCTAGAGGCAATGGTCAAGGCTGAGTCTAAGAATGAGTCATGTTATTGCAATAATAACGCTGGTGAAGATGATTTGTAAAAGCTTATTCATTTTGTTCATAAAAAAATGTGTCATTTTTGACAATTCTTGATGCCAAAATAGAATTTTAGCTGTTTTGCTCACGTAACCCTATGCTTGACAAGCAATTGCAAATCTCTGCCACTTATTCAATTTTATACTCTAATTTTTTGATTCTGGCTATAGGAGCATAAGAACAATAAGGCAAGCAGGGGACATAGAGAGGCAGGAGGAGAAAAGATAGTTTTGCCATCTGAATCTCAAATCTAAAATTGCACTGGGTTGTTAAAATCTACTTCAGAGAGTGCCTCAGATTCTGAATGGATGGTACAAAATATAAACTGGTAAAATCAAACACTTGGATAACCAAAAACGATGAAAGCGTCTGCTAAGTTTGACTTTGAGGACGAAAAATTTAATGCTCCACCATCTCAAATCCTACCCTGGTGCCAGATGATTAATCCTCGGTATGGAGCAGATGGAATGCAAAGCTATGGTTTGGCGATTAAGCGAGACAATGCTCAGGCAGTTGGGTTCCAACCAGATGACAATTGGCAACAGGTAGAGCACGAATTTAGCTCTGGTGTAGAACAAGTTTTTATCACCACTACCCCCAGATTGGTAATTGTCCGTCGGGGGCCATTGTCAGTAAAGGACAGAGAAACAGGAATTAAATTAGGCACACTCAAGGAAAATTATGATGCCTTTTTGGCAGATAAACTGAAGTTTAAAACTTTTACACGCTATTTAATTTTTATAGTTGGAGAAAATAAAACTTTTTTACATCAATATCCGTTGCAATTAACATTAAATGGTGCAGCAGGGGCAAGTTTTAGCAAAACCTATTGTGAATATCAGCAAGGTCGCATTAGTGGCGGTTTTGTGGCTGAATTAGAAAAGGCTTACGCAGGTTTTCGTAAGCAACCTGTATCGCCAAAAGGCCCGCTATTTCACGCTCATGGAATTTTCTGCCCAATCATTGATTGTGAAGAAAGAGGGATTGAACCTAATGTGGTATTGGTAGCTTCGACTGTAGATTACAAGCATCCGACGGCAGCAACTTTAACAGAATATATGATTGCTTCTGATGCTCCCGAATCAACGGTCATTTGTAAAACCTTTGAGGAATACAAAGATTTTGGTCGGGAAACTTTGAAAGTGGAACCAGCTAAAGAGGTGGCTGGTGTCACTGGTTCCTATATTTATGCTGATGAAGATGATTTCGGTTATCCGCCATATTAGGTGACAGGTGACAGGGAACAGGGAACAGGGAACAGGGAACAGGGAACAGTATTTATTTTTGTCTCCTGCTTCCCTATATCTCCTGTTTTTGTAACTATTCCTTGAGTAATAGATAGTATAGTGCTCCGTTACCACCAGTTACGCCGGCGCGATCGCCTGCCAGTTGACCAGTACCCATAAAGTAATCTACTCGGCCTGGCCCTTTAATCGCACTGCCAGTGTCTTGATCCATAACAAAGCGATTGACTCGACGGTATTCTAACCTGCCACGACCTGCGGGGTAAGGAATAGAGGCATTAATTAGGGCTAATGCACCGGGAGGCATCAAAGATTTGTCGGTGGCAATAGAACGTTCTGGTGTAATGGGAACGTTAATACTCCCGGTGGCAGGTCTATCACCAGTTTCTTTAAAGAAGACAAACCTTTCCCAACGGGGCAAATAGTTATTTAACTCCTTGGGATTTTGGCGGAAGAAGCTAAGTATCCGGGGCATAGTTAAGCCTTGAGGTGGCAGTTTTCCATCTTTTGCTAGTTCCCTACCAATGCTTGTCCAAGGATAATCTGTGCCACCAGCAAAACCGATGGCAGTTCTTTTGCCATTTGTTAACTGGATTTGGGCAGAACCTTGAATATGGATCATGTAAGCATCGAGGCGATCGCGGAACCACAGCAATTCTAAACCTCGTAATCGGCTTTTATCCCCAAGTAAACCATCTTTTCCTTCTAACTCCACTCGTTTGGGATGAGGTTTAGCCCAGGTGGGAAAATCTTGTGGTAGTTGATAAACAGGATATCTATAAACTGAAGTTCTGACCCGACTGGCTGTATATACAGGTTCGTAATAGGATGTAAACTTCACTGTACCCTTGCCATCGTTGCCTGTGGACTGGTAAAAGGTAAACTCCCGTCGCACGGCTGCTTGTAACTCTGTTGCTGATCTAGATGTTACTATTAGTTGCCGAAACCGCTGTAAACTACGGCGTACACGATCTAGGGTAATTCCCTGGATGGGGTAATTTTCGTAGGCTTTAGCTGCTGCGTTGGTGGAAAGATAACGCAAACTGTTATCTATAGATACTAGCAGCGCCGAGCGATCGCCCCTTCTACCTCTACTACCCCAAATTTGTTCATCCCAACCCAAGCAATTACTGGGTGAAGGACAAGCCGTTTCTAACGGTACTGGCACCAAAGCTGGCAATGCTTCAGGAGTGGTAATTGCTGGTGATGGTTCTGGACTGGGAGATTGAGCAACCACTGACCAAATTGGATGAACAAGGGTCATTCCCAGACTTAAGGACAGCAAAGCAAGGGTTTTTTTCATCATTTAGTTGAATCTTTCCACACTAGAACTAAAAACTGGTTCCACTCTGATAGCCACGATGCGAGAAGGGCGTACCACCATATATTCCCCTTGAATATTTTTAATCGGCACGCTAATAAAATCATTGGAACTAGATTTTGGTACAAGTTCCCCGCTATACCACTTTTGAAAATCCTGAATAGTGGGAAAACGTACTTCTTCTCTGTGACCACTTTCCAGGAGTATGAAGACTGCGTATTCGTTCGGCGTTCTAGGCATAAATTCACGTCATTAGAAACACATCCAACTCATTGTTAACCACGTCACGCCACAATGAAAAGAGTAAGCATACGGTCAATCTGATTGTGGAATGGGAGACATAGAATAGTCGTAGGTTCTGCTATCTATGGGCAGCAATGATGTCTTCATGGGGGTAAGCAGGAAGATGTAACCAAATCAAGGGATAGTTCATCAACTTTGTTTCCACCTATGACGGTAGTTCACAGGAAAACAGTTCCCATTTTGTGATTTATGCTTTAACGCTTACTCATAGTTATATGAGTAACTTGATTTTGTCAAACTTCACAGGAGTTGATTTTCTGATATCAACTATTGAAAATTAGAAAAATAATTTGAATCTTGCTAATTGGTTCATTAATGATGGGGTGAGGACTTGACTTAGTTCTGAACTATCGTGAAACTGTAAAATTTGTTGAATAGGTAAATCGAAGGGCAATTGTCCTGATATTTCTGGACGTTGCATTTGCGCTAACAAAATCTGTTCGGAGCGTTTACTTTGAAGAGCATAGCCAATTTCTAGACAAACATGAGGGCTAGGAATTAGTAGGGGTGTTTCTTGACTAGTAATGCTAGTCAGGGCGGTAGTGTCCGCAATAAACAACAAACTTCTACGGATTTTTCGCAGCATAGTACGACTCAGCCGTAGTGGTGCAGAACTAGGACGGGATGATTCTACCAATGTCAGAGGTAGACGCGATCGCTTGTTTAAAGTTACCACACTTTTTTGTAATTCTTCTCTGAGCAATTCACTAGCTGTGGAAAATTCGGTTTGATATGAGAAAAAAATAGTTGGTTCTAACTGGGCTAATAAAGACTGCTTCGTAAAATAAATTTCATGACTAATTAAGTCAATATTCGCGACACAATAACCACCACTACCTTCAATATAAAATTCTATATTTTCTCCCTCCAGATACAACCCAAACCAAGCAGCAGCTTTGACTTGATCAATATCTTCAAGGAAGTCAGCCCTTAAACCTGATTTTAGTAAGCTTTTTTTACTAAGCCGAATATCTGGAGGACGTTTTTCCAATTCGGAAATTGGCTCATAATCTTGTATGTACCATGCTCTCAGCGCAATAATGGACATAAGGCGCTATATCAAATGTCTTTAGTTCAAATATCTTTTGCTATTTTACTGTGGGATTGCCAATTTCTAAATTTGACTAGTCTGCTGCTGGTCAAGAGCAAGGATCTCAAAAACAACAACACCCAATCATCTACTAGCTTGGTTCTTCCCTACCCTTGTTTATTCTATCCAGGGATGTACTTAGCCAAACTACCTTGCTTAACAAGGACTCAACCAAGTAATATAGCCCCCGATTTCACTTCATCTTAGGGAATATAAGCGTTCGCGTTGGGTGTTGCGTTTTGTTGACGAGACAGATTTGAATCTAACAGCGCTTTTACCTCTTACTACACTTCAACTCTAGCTGTTTTATCTGCCAGGGAAGCTTTCTCTATCAGCTTCAATTATTAGAATAACAGGTTTATCAGCCAGTGATTAGCCTTGACATTAAACTTTACTTCTAGGTAAACAAAGGTTTAGTAATTACTGGTAATTTGCGGGCGAATTGTTTAATTTAACTGGAATATTTATTGAAGCAATACGTGAGTAAATACTTGCTAATATTTTAAGTTATGAAAACAATCAACCCACTATTAACTGGTCAATTCCTCAATTCTGGCTTTATTGATTGGTATTACCTTGATATTTCAGAGGAATTTCAATCCAAAACTCTGTTCCCTGTCCAGGTTCGGAAATACATTCCATTAGTCCACCGTGTTTTTCTACCACAATCTGATAACTAATGGCTAAACCTAACCCTGTACCCTTACCCACAGGCTTGGTGGTGAAAAATGGTTCAAAAATTCGATTTTTTAATTCCTTGCTCATACCTGGGCCATTGTCGGCAATATTTACCAGGACTTGGGAATTATCAGCGGAAATTCTCGTGGAAATGCGAATTATTGGTGAAAAGTTGTTAGTATGTGTGGCGTTAGGCTCTTCAAACTGATCACTCAACACATCAATGGCATTATTGATGACATTCATAAACACCTGATTGATTTGCCCAGCGTAGCATTCTACTTTTGGTAAATCACAATAGTCTTTAATCACCTCAATGCCAGGAAAGATCCCATGGGGTTTCAGTCGATGCTGCAAAATCATTAAGGTATTATCTATTCCTTCATGGAGGTTAACGGCTTTATATTCCGCTTCATCCAAACGAGAAAAATTACGTAATGATAGAACAATTGAGCGAATGCGGTCAGCACCCACTTGCATGGAAGACATAATTCTTGGTAAATCCTCAACCACAAATTCAAAATCTATGGCTTCCAAGGCAGAATTAATCATTGTGTTAGGTTGGGGATACTGGGATTGATAGAGTTGTAAAATTTCTAAGAGCCTTTCTGTATAGTCTTTGGCATGGCACAGGTTGCCATAGATAAAATTGACAGGGTTGTTGATTTCATGGGCAATACCAGCCACTAACTGCCCTAAACCAGACATTTTTTCTGTGTGAATTAATTTAGTCTGGGTTTCTCGGAGTTGCAGGAGTGTATTTTCTAGTTGTTCAGCTTTTGCAGTGGCTTTAGCTTGAGCTAAACAGCTTTGTTCATAAAGTTGGCCCTGCTGAATGGCAATGGATGCTTGGTCAGCTAGCTGTTGGAGTAACTCGATTTCTGTATCTTGCCAATTTCTAGGAGCCTTACACTGGTGAGCAATTAGTAATCCCCATAGTTGTGACCCCATTTTAATGGGGACAATTAAGTTGGCTTTGACTTGTATGCTGTCTAAAAATTCTTGATGGCAAGGTGTCAATTGGGCTGTGGCTACATTATTAATAGCTCTGGTTTTGCCTTCTAGGTAAACGTTTGCCAAATCTTGAGGAAAACATCCTGGTGGGGTTTTGATCCCTAATACTGATGGCCAGTCCCCTTTGACTTCTTCTACAGTGACTTCTCCATCACACTCAGAATGGATTTGATAAATCAACAGTCGGTCAGAGTTGAGAAGAATCCGCACTTCTCTAACTATGGTCTGTAAAATGGTGCTTAAATCTAATGTGCTCCGAATCTGATCTGTGACGTGTTTAATGACTTGTGTGAGGAGTAAGGATCTTTCTAATTCGTAGGTTTTTGCTTGAACTCTGGTTTCTAGGTTGGTATTCAGGGTTTGTAGCTGTTGATAAGTTTGCTGTTGCTGAATGGCCATGGAGAAGTTGTGGCACAAAGCTTGTGCAAGTAATATGTCTCCTGATGTCCATTCTGGTGCTTGGCCTTTACGTTCTTCTCGCCAAACATCAAAGGAAAGGCTGGGTAAATATTGGCGGCGATTTTGTTCACATCTTCCGGCCCAGAGGATTTCTGTATTGACTTGGGGGCGAAAAATGCTGATAACTCCTAGAAAGGTTTCACGGTAATGGAGGGGAATTACCATCAGCCCAAAAATGGGCGTTGATTTAAAGGCTAGGGCTAAAACTCTTAAGTTGGTTTGGGTGTAGAGGTTTGGGGTGGTGAAAATTTCCCCTGGTTTATACTCAGCCATCCATCTTTGCCAAACAGGATGCTGTTCAATGTTGGTATTTTCTAGTTCATAGGGTAATTTTGGCTGTTCTCCCCAGGTGTATATTTCTCCATTTTTTTCTATATAAAGTCTGCCACCTATGCCGTCGAAAGCTGTAATTGTTTCTTCTAGGGCTTGGGGGATTTGAATGGTGGGGAGTTGGTGGAGGAGGTTGGTGACTTTATTGATGATGAATTCACGGTGCTGTTGGGCGCGAGTTTCTGCAAACAGGTTACTTTGGGAAATAGCGATCGCTACTTGATCTGCTATTTGTTGCACTACTTTGAGATCCCGTTTGACAATGGTTTTTTGTTGGCTGTGATGGGATACCAACAAACCCCATAGGTTGGGTTTTTTTGTGGCTTCGTGTGGTTCGTAATTTAAGATGGGCACTACGAGGGAGGATTCTACACCCATTGCCTGTAAATACTGAATATGGCAGGGATCTACTGCTCGATAGTAGATATTATCTGCTAGTAAACTTTTCCCAGTATCTTTTGACCGTAACGGTGATAAACCAATAGTACCTTGTTTAACATTAACTATTGAGCGTTGCCGTGACAATAAAAACATTTCCTTAGCTTCTGGAGGAATATCTCCTGCCGGAAAATGCAATCCTAATAAGGATGGTAGGCTGTGTTGGTCTCTAGATTCGGCAATGACTTCGCCACTACCATCAGTATCAAATCGATATATTTTCACTCGATCTGTACCTAGAAATTTTCGCACTTCGTTGACAGTAGTTGTTAATATTTCGTTGAGATCCAGCGATCGCCTGATCTGTTTGATCATCCGATGCAATAAATTCTCTTGCGCTAAGTCATCCTGCCAGCGATTTGCGTTATCTACTAATGTCATTGCCTCTAACTACCTACACAATGGGATTGTTTTTACTCTACGGTTAGTATTTATGTCATCAAATTTTGATTCTGTGTATTTTCGTGAAGAACTCTAAAATTAAATCAGATGATGTAATCAGATTTTATATCTATATATAGAAGAATGTTTCCGTTTGATTACTTAAATTCTTTTTATCGCCCTAATTTATCAGGAAAAACCCTAAGGTTATAAATTTTTGTATCGCTTTCCGGTCAATATTAATTAATATTTATGAAGACAAGTATAAGTATTTATAACTAAACTAATTATAGTCAGTCAGAATATAAATCATCAGATTTTCTTACTCTCACCTTCCATCATCCTGAATTAATCGCTGAAAATTTTGATAGAGAGGGGAAGCAACAAAGTGATCACAACTAAAACCTCTCTATCTGTACATTAAGTACAAATGCTAAGGCGATAATTCTTTACGAGAAATCACTGAGTAAGATATCATCTGACGAATTTCCGTTCTTACACTCATGAGGATTTTACCTAAGTTATTTTCACCAGACTTATCCAAACCACAACCCCAGAAATAATCTCTGGGTGAATCCTCAACTAACATTTCATCACCTGTCACCAATAGGATCTGCCTAATTTCTGGATGAGTCATAAATTTTTTGAACACAGCAGCCCGCATCACAGTAATTTTGACTAAATCCCAATCAGGACGGATCTGATAATTGCTACATCGCCCTAAAGCAGCAGCTTCCTCTGGTGTAGAGGCTGCATGGATGAAGGGAATAATTACTGCATCTGGACTGCCTACAAATTTTTGAGCTTGATAATAATGCTCAACGGTTGGCCAGTGAGTACCATCAATTTCGATACAGTGGGGCGAAAAATTTGAAAAACAGCCATAGGGCTGCCAAACCTTGTAAAAGTAAATGGTCATCTGAAAAATTGCTCTTTTTTATATATCAAAATTTTATGATGTCTGTGCATACTAACAGGAAACAATAGTTCAGTGATGGTGAACTAGCACTTACCTCTAGATAGAAGCTGTTAGTCAAACGACCATTTTATTGTGGTAGAAAAGAAGGTGTTTGAGGCTGATAATGAAAGATCAGAGCGCAGCAAATCCAGCAATAGGGCCAATCATTGTGGCTGGAGTTTTTCTAGGGCTAGGTTTAGGAGGTTTTGTTGATGGTATCCTCCTCCATCAGATTCTCCAATGGCATCACATGATTAGTAATCTTCAACCACTCACTACGATTTCTAATATAGATTTAAACATGTTGTGAGATGGCTTATTTCACGCTTTTGATTGGTTACTGACATTGATAGGAGTGATTTTACTCTGGTGCGCTGGTGGACGTGAAGATGTTTATTGGTCATCACAGACATTCATCGGTTCTATATTGGTTGGTGCTGGTTTATTTAACGTATTAGAAGGTCTGATAGATCATCAACTTTTGGGAATACATCATGTTAAACCAGGGCAGGATCAATGGCTATGGGATTGGGGATTTTTGGCTTTGGGTGCTTTACTTGCGTTGGTGGGGTGGATAATGATTCAAAGAAGTATATTAGTTCTTAATACCACAAAAAAGAATTAAAAATTAAAAATTAAAGCTTAAAAAAGCGATTGCTAAAGTTTAGATGAGTTGGTTGCAGATTAATCTACTGCCTCCAATGATAAAAATTCATGTCAGAGAAGTTTTGCATCTAGATGGACTGTACTTTTTCTGATAGAGACGTTTCAAAAGGCTGCTCAAAAATTTATTCCCAGCCACCTCACATAGAATGGGAATGAGAATTTAAAATGCAAGAGATATTGATTATGGCTAATGACTGAATATGTCTACAGAAAGTTTTGAAAAGAGTAGTTGGGGTTGGCAGCTTTCTTTAGTCCAGCAACAAGTGAGCGAATGGCTGGAATATCAATCTTCTCGATGGCAAAGGAATCTACCACAATTACCTGATGGCTGGTCTATGAGTCCTTGGTTACAGGACTTACTGACAATTACTTTTTGGCTGTTATTGGGCTTATTCTTAGCTTGGATAGTTTGGCGATTATGGCAAGAGTTTAGCCCATACATCTATCCTTGGTTAGCTGCTGTGGGTAATTCTGGGATGATTACGCCAAAAGCGGCTGAAACCAAGATATCTACTGATGATTTATTGCTTCGAGCACAGGAGTTGGCACAATTAGGCAATTATGGTGAAGCTTGCAGATGTTTGTATTTAGCGATGTTGCAGCAGTTGGATCAGGGAAAAGTCATTTTAGCACAAGCAAGTCGGACTGACGGAGAATATCTGCAATTGCTACGTTCAACAGTGACGACGATGCAGGCTTATGAAACTATAATTATCACTCACGAACAATTATGTTTTGGTCAAACAAAGATTGGTGCAGAGAATTATCAACAATGTCGTCAAGCTTATGGGGAAATTTTTCCTTAAACTAGACTAGACTTGTAAAAAGTCTATAGTATTATTAATATCTTAATTCATAAGTATTAATCCTGAGGAAAATGAAACCCCTAAACCGCTTTGCTTGGTGGGGAGCGATCGCCATTGCTGCAATCATATTATTGACTCTCTTAGCTGCTCCTCAAACGCTGATTAATCATGGATCTACTTATAATCGCTCTCCCAGTGGCTATGGTGCTTGGTACACTTTTATGCAAGCAAAGGGTGTGAATATCCAGCGTTGGCAAAAGCCCTTTGATGATATAGTTAGCCAAAAAACTCCTGTGACTCTCATCCAGGTAAATAGTGCTCTCAAAGCACCGTTTATCTCCAGTGAGAAGAAAGAATGGCTAGAAAAAGGCAATACTCTGGTGGAACTAGGTATTAAGGAACCAGTGAGCGGGGCTGAATTTAGTAGTAACCTAGCAACATCTGTGGGAGATGTTAAGATTGATACTACTCGTCGCCATATTATAATGAATCAGCAACAAGAAAATCTGGTTTTAGGCGATCGCTTTGGTGCTATTCTCTGGCAAGAAAACCATGGTAAAGGTAAAGTAATTTTTGCCACTACATCCAATTTAGCTGCCAATGCCTATCAAGATAACGCCAACTTTGAATATTTAGCTAATTTAGTCACCAAAAATCACCAGCAAATATTCGTAGATGAATATATTCATGGTTACAAAGACCAAAGCACAAGAGCCAAAGAAGGCAAAGATAGTCTATTAAGTTATTTTACAAAAACTCCTTTATTTCCAGCACTCATACAGGTTGGTGTATTGTTGTTGGTGTTAATTTGGGCAGAAAATCAGCGATTTGGTCAGCCCGTAACTTTACAAACACCAGTTATAGACAACAGTCAAGCATATATCCAAGCATTAGCAGGAGTCTTACAAAAAGCCGAAGCTAGCGACTTTGTAATTGAAATGTTAGGAAAACAAGAACAAATTCAACTGCAAAAAGCCTTGGGCTTAGGTAACACACCTGTAGAACCTTCTATATTACTTACAGTTTGGGCAGAAAAAACTGGTTTAAGTGCAGACGAACTCAATTCTTTACTTGCATCTCAAAACAAAAAACATCGTATCAATGAACAACAACTTTTAACATGGTTACAAAAATGGCAAAACATCCGGAAAGTTAATCATTAAAAACAATTGCCGATAATTTAACAAACTGGATATTTTGACTAAACATATCCCATATGATATTTAAATAGTAGAAATTTTGTATTTTTAACATTACAGTAATTAATTTATTATCTCATGAGTGAAGCACATTCTATATTAATTGACTTAGAACAAGAAATTGGTCAAACAGTAGTTGGACAATCGCAAGTCATCAAACAATTGTTAGTTGCCTTATTAGCTGGCGGACACATTATTCTAGAAGGAGTACCTGGCACAGGTAAAACACTTTTAGTTAAAGTTTTAGCTCAATTAATTCAATCAGATTTTCGCCGCATCCAACTGACACCAGATGTTTTACCATCAGATATTATTGGCACAAATATTTTTGACTTAAATAGTCGTGACTTTATTCTAAAAAAAGGCCCTGTTTTTACAGAAGTCCTACTAGCAGATGAAATTAACCGCACTCCTCCCAAAACTCAAGCAGCATTATTAGAAGCTATGGAGGAAATGCAAATTACTTTAGATGGTGAAAGTTTACCATTACCAGACTTATTCTGGGTTATTGCTACCCAAAACCCCCTAGAATTTGAAGGAACTTACCCCTTACCGGAAGCACAATTAGACCGATTTTTATTCAAGCTGTTAGTTGATTACCCCGACCAAGCAGCCGAAAAACAAATGTTACTAAATCGTCAAGCAGGTTTTGCTGCTAAACGTCTCGATATTAGCAAATTAAAACCTATCGCTACAGTTGCAGATATTTTGCAAGCCAGACGAGCAGTACATAACATTCAAGTATCAGATGCCATCATTGATTATCTATTAGCACTAGCCCAGAAATCTCGCTCACATCCTGATTTAGCTTTAGGTGTTTCTCCCCGTGCCACAGGTGCTTGGTTACAAACATCTCAAGCTACAGCATGGTTAGCTGGTCGTGATTTTGTCACCCCAGATGATGTCAAAACCGTAGCCGCACCTTTGCTACGTCATCGTTTACTTTTGAAGCCAGAAGCAACATTAGATGGGTTAAAAATTGATGCAGTAATTACATCCATACTTAATCAAGTACCTGTACCTAGATAAGGCTTGTAATGAATAACTGATCAACCTCTGACCAGTCAATAAATAAAGTTTTTGGACAAATAAAAAGATAACTAAAATCTAGTATTTGGTAGAAAAACTAACTAAACTCAAACTATTAGTTTTTCAGCCGATCCCCCTATTTTTAAAAAAGTGCTACAATCGACGTTAGACTTCAAGAAAAGCCGTTGATTTTGGCGCTTTTCTTTGCGTATGGAAGTGAAGCAAAAACTATCAATGCAAGAAGTCAATTGACGCTAGGGGTGTCTGTTAATCAGGCTGAGATCAAACCCTTAACACCTGACTCTGGGTAATACCAGCGAAGGGAAGCTGTATATTGAGGAATTAAATATGCGAACAGAATGGGTAGCCAAGCGGCGTGGACAAGCTAATGTGACTCAAATGCACTATGCTCGTCAAGGTGTGATTACGGAAGAAATGCACTACGTCGCCCAGCGAGAAAGCCTGCCACCGGAACTTATCCGTGAAGAAGTGGCACGGGGAAGGATGATTATTCCTGCTAATATTAATCACACAAATTTAGAGCCGATGGCTATTGGTATCGCCTCTAAATGTAAAGTCAATGCCAATATTGGCGCATCTCCTAACTCTTCCAACGTAGAAGAAGAATTAGCCAAACTCAGATTATCTATTAAATATGGTGCTGATACCGTCATGGACTTGTCCACAGGTGGCGGTAACTTAGACGAAATTCGCACCGCTATTATTAACGCTTCACCAGTTCCCATCGGCACAGTACCAGTTTATCAAGCCCTAGAAAGCGTTCACGGCAGAATGGAAAATCTGACGGCTGATGACTTTCTCCATGTCATTGAGAAGCACGCCCAACAAGGTGTAGACTATCAAACCATCCACGCAGGAATATTAATTGAGCATTTACCTTTAGTCAGAAGCCGCATTACAGGTATTGTATCCCGTGGTGGCGGTATTTTAGCTAAGTGGATGCTGCATCACCATAAACAAAACCCCCTGTACACCCATTTCAACGACATCATTGAGATTTTCAAAAAATATGATGTTTCCTTCAGTTTGGGGGACTCACTCCGTCCTGGCTGTACCCATGATGCGACCGATGCAGCCCAGTTAGCAGAACTTAAAACCTTGGGACAACTCACTCGTAGGGCTTGGGAACATAATGTTCAGGTCATGGTAGAAGGGCCTGGTCACGTTCCCATGGATCAAATTGAGTTTAACGTCCGCAAGCAAATGGAAGAATGCTCAGAAGCACCTTTCTATGTTCTCGGGCCTTTGGTGACAGATATTGCTCCTGGTTACGACCATATTACCTCAGCCATTGGAGCAGCTATGGCAGGATGGTATGGGACAGCAATGTTGTGTTATGTGACTCCTAAAGAACATTTAGGTTTACCTAATGCTGAAGATGTCCGTAATGGCTTAATTGCTTATAAAATAGCTGCCCATGCGGCAGATATTGCTAGACATCGCCCTGGTGCAAGAGACAGAGACGATGAACTGTCGAAAGCCAGATACAATTTCGACTGGAACCGTCAATTTGAGTTATCTTTAGACCCAGACCGGGCAAAAGAATATCACGATGAAACTTTACCAGCAGATATTTATAAAACTGCTGAGTTTTGTTCTATGTGTGGGCCTAAATTCTGTCCAATGCAGACTAAGGTTGATGCTGATGCATTGACTGAATTGGAGAAGTTTTTGGCTAAAGAAAAAATCGTTCAGGTTTAAACGATAAATAGATGCTAATAGATCCCTGACTTCTTAAGGAAGTCGGGGATTTTAAATATTTATTGTAACAATTGTTTATTTGCCAAAAAATACTGAGATTGTGTATATTTAATTAATCACATCTAAATGCAAGAATGTGAGTTTTTAAAAGTATGCAATTGCTCAAATATGTAATCCCAATCTCTTGTTTATCTATAATTACAACACCTGTTTTAGCTCAATCTCAACAAAAAAAGTGGGTAGATTTTGGTCAAACTAATAGCGGTGAAATCATAAAACTAAATGAGAATAGCGTTAAATTTGAAATCATGTTAGCTGATGATACGCTTAACAATGAAGATGGATTTTATAGCGATAATGATAAATATCCAAAAGTAAAAGTTGTTGTCTTTGAATACAATATTGGTGGCAGAAAAAGAAATGCGTATACCAAATCATGTGATTATGGTAAATTAACTACTAATCCTAGCTGGAAAACCTACACTACTTTTATAGATTATTGGCCTCAATATTTTCTAATTTCTGCTGATAGTGTTGCTAGTCAGAATATGTTGCAACGGGTTTGCACTTTAAGTCTATCTAGTCAATAATCTTTTTTAATCACTTTGAATACAAGTGAAATTTATAATTTATATTTAACCATTTTTGCGATTTATAATATTGGTTGTTAAATATTATTTGATAATTTTCTTCATATTTATTGAGTGTATTTTTTTCTATAATCACATGAATAGATAATATAACGATCCCTTAACTAAAGAATATTTAGATCAATTATTAAATCCTCCAATAACAATAAACAAAGAGAAAAAGAGAAATTAGAGTTGAGAGATAATTTAAGTAGGTAAGGAAAGCAGGTAATTATGAACTTATCACCATCTTATTTACAAAAACGTTAAGAGTAGAAGCAAGAAGGATAACTTTCTTAGATAGCTTCTCGCCAGGAAGAGTGTTTTGGTACTTTGGATGCTCAGTTATCTGGTGTGACTGAAAAAATTGCTAACATTCCTATTTTTGAACCCACTCAATTACTTCTTTCTTTTTGGGTAATTTATGGTATAAGAAATTGTTACAAAAATTGTGGAATAAAAAAGTTTAGTGTAGTATATTTTTGGGCAGTTTGAGGAGATTTATCAAACTACTAATTTTTGTTTGATAATAACCAAGGTTAGCACTACGGAGATAAGGTTATGAGCTATCAGAAGATGACAATTAAGGAAGTGCTTGATAAAATTGGCAATAATGAAATGTATCTACCGGCAATACAAAGAAAATTTGTTTGGAAGCAAGACCAAATAGAGAAGTTATTTGATTCTATTCAACAGGGTTATCCTATTGGAACATTTCTTTTTTGGTTTTTAAATAAACCTCATATTAATGAATATGTCTTTTATAAATTTCTTCAAAACTACCACGAAAGAGATAAGTATCTTAATGATAAAGCACCCTATCCTGAATTAAAAGATCAAATTATTGGAGTGCTAGATGGTCAACAGCGATTAAGTTCAATTTATCTAGCTTTACAAGGCACATATTCTGTTAGAAAAAGACGAGCTAAATGGAGTAGTGACAGTAGTTTTCCCGAAAAGACACTGTTTTTAAATCTTTTAAGTGATGTACATACTGATGAAGATAATGAATTGAATTATTCTTTTCAGTTTATTACCAAAGATGAAGCAAGCAACAGTGGTCAAGATAAACTTTGGTTTCCTGTTAGAGAGGTTCTCACATGGGAAAAAGATAGTCCTCCAATTGATGAAAAATATGATGAACTTCTTACTCATAATATGGAAAACGTAGATGTTACATCTGCACTAAAAGAAAGTTCTGTTAGAAATAGAATTAAAAGGACACTCAGAGACCTTCATTCAAGAATTGTTAGGGATGAATTAATAAATTATTTCAAGATAGAAGAGCAGGATTTAGACAATATTTTAAAAATATTTGTTAGAGTTAATAGTGGTGGAACTACTTTGTCAAAAACTGATCTTTTATTCTCTACCATTGTTGCAAATTGGGAAGATGGAAGAGATGAAATTGAAAAATTTATTACTAGTATAAATAAAAAGGGTGATGACTTTAGTTTCAATAATGACTTTGTAATGAGAAGTTGTTTAATGTTAACAGATTGCTCTGTAATTTTTAAAGTCGGTAGTTTTAAAACTGAGAATGTTACAAAAATAAAAACTGAGTGGCAAAAAATAAAAAATGCGATATCTACAACAATTGATTTGCTTGTTGAATATGGATTAAGTGGTTCTAATCTTACATCTCAAAATGCAATAATACCAATTGCTTATTACATAATAAAGGGTGGTGTTCTAAATCCGCAAACGAAGAATGATATCAAAAAATTCCTATTCCATTCTTTACTTAAAAATGTCTTTGGTGGTCAAGGAGATACTGTATTGACAAATTTTAGAAATTCATTAGCACAAAAAGATGAGTCAACAAATGATTATATTCTGAAAAGTCATGAGTTTTCATTTGCAGAAATTTCAGAAACAAAACTACCATCAAATAGGTCGTTAAAAGTGACTGATGAAGATATAGACGAATTTCTTGATTATAAAAAAGGTAATTATGCGTTTCTTATTTTATCTTTTTTATATCCAAATTTAAAATATGGTCATGTAAAGTTTCATCAAGACCATATACACCCGGTATCGCAATTTACCGATGCTCAATTAAATGCAAATAATATTAATGTTGATAAACATAGAGTGTTTCAAGAGCTTAAAGATAAATTACCTAATTTGCAGCTTATGGAAGGTTTAGAAAATATTACAAAAAACGATACACCTTTTCAAGATTGGCTTTCAGATCAACCAGATAAAGATAAATTTTTGACAGATAACTATATTGACATAAATCAAAGTCTTGAATTTAAAGACTTTGAAGACTTTTTTGAAAAAAGAAGGAATAAATTAAAAACTGCATTGCAAAATCTACTGAAATAGCAATTTGAAGATTTTACAGTGCGATCGCTTGTGGCTTGATTTGGGATATGAGGGGAGGGCTGAATGCTCTCCCTGGTTCTCTAAATTTTTAAGTACTTAATCAGATTTTTTCATTTTGTCAATTTCTTTTTGCAATTCTTCAATTTGTCGCCGGAGTTTTTCCGCTTCAGATTCTGGTGTTTCTGGTTTAACATTAACAGCACCAGTGGCAGGCGATCGCTGATAATTACCATTCTTGATTTGCTGATACTCCTCAGACACCACCCAAGTCTGTAAATAGTGCACACGTTCTACAGGAAAGGGATGAGTCAGCATCATTCCTTGTGCGCCACTATACATCAAGAATTTGTATACTTGATTCAATCCATTTTCATCTAATGCTTGATAATTCTCTGATTGTTTGATGAATTCCTGTAAACTACATTCGTGGGCATATTTGTTACTGCCACCCGATATTTTCATCATCGTTGACATAACTGTATTTAAGTCATCAAGCACCAACATAGCTGCACGATCTGCCGATAACTCTGCTTTGCGCCGCCATTCAAAAAAGGCGTAAATTAAAGCTTGACCAACAAAATTACCTATACCAAAGGTTAATTCACTGATGATGGAAGCAGCATTCATAGCCCACATCGCCATTTGAATTAAAATAGTATGACCACACTTAATATGCCCCAGTTCATGGGCTAACACTGCCCGAATTTCGGCTTCGTCCAGTAAGTCGAGTATTCCTGAATTAATAACTATGTAAGGATGGTCTTGCCCCATTGCATAGCTATTTGCTTGGGGATTTTGTGAGACAAACAGTGCAGGTTCTGGGTAAATATCCAAATCCCGCACACATTCCCGAAACATCTGGTAAATCGTGGAATATTGGCGTGGCCCAACTTGGATGGAGTTACCCATGAGATAGACTAACTGAGGGCGTTCGTAGACAAATTCCACAAATTTACGAGCGATTAAATCAAATCCCGGTAAACTGCGTAAAGCTTGCTCGGCTTGGCGATCCAGTGGATGCCTAAAGGCTTCGCTGGAAATTCCTGTGTAAGTTGGCATAATGCGGGGAAATTTGTGAATAATCAGTGGTTGGGGAAGAATTCAGGAGTTGCAGAAGTTGCAGGAGTTACAGAATGATCAAGTTCTACTCTTCTTTATCTCTAAATGTCTATGCTGCTAGTTTTCTCCTAAATAGCGTAGCGTAAGGCATACTCCTAAACTCAGTTAACTAATGACAACATAATAGAAGTGGGGCAATTCGGAAAAAGTCACTGTTATGGGATTAAAAGCGCGTGATTGAAGCAGAAGTTCATTTGTCATTACATAACTTCCTCCGATCGCAGGCGGGTTTCCCTTCCTGGCCCCATCATTTAACGATGGCACGGTTGGTAGCACGCGCTCTGCGGTTGGGACGTAGTGCCTTAATTCAAGTTGGGGCCGTTTGTGGCTATCAAGGACTGTATCGCACTAGTTTTGTGGCCTCGGCACTGATGTGGCCTGGTGCTGTGACTATAGTGGCTCCAGAGACAGTACAACAGCGATTGTTGAAAGTAGAAATTCCCCGGTTGCAACAATGGCTGCCTGCGAATAAGCCAATTAGAACAGGTGACTCCTGGCCTAGTTCTGATTTTCAAGGTTTGCTATTAACTTCCCCAGAAGCTTGGTTTAAAGCTCAATTGACGGGCAGTAATCAGTTTCCTGCCAATATTCCCACTATTATCGATGGTGTGGATGACTTAGAAGCTTGGGTCAGTTCTCAGTTGACGGAGGTGATTCAACCCCATGATTGGGATCAACTGATGCTGGCTTGTCCTGGCCAAGCGGATGTCATTCGGGAAGCACGGGTACAACTGACCCATGAATTATTTCAGCATCCTGCTAATCCCTATGATTGTTATGTGATTTCCCAGCCAGAGACGGAAATTTTACAAAGTTTGTATGAATCTCTACAACTAGAGGAAATGCCAGAAATTTGGGCTAGTTTTTGGCATAAGTTCCAAAATTGGCAAACTTCCTCTTTATCTCCCCATCTGTTTTGGGCGACTATTGCCCGTCGTCAAGGTTTATTTTCGCTCCACAATACACCTTTGGAATTAAGCGATATCCTCTCACCTATTTGGCAGCGTCAGCCTGTGGTGTTGGTGGGTAGTGCTTTGGAACCAGAGACGGAAGCGCCTTTGTTCCGCAAACACTTTGGTTTAGGCGATTTAACTTGTTTAAAGTTTTCGACGGAGAATCAAGGGGAAGCAATTCAGTTGTATGTCCCCTACCAATTGCCTTTACCCAATACTCCAGAATTCCAAGGGGCATTGATTCACAAAGTGAGGACTTTGGTGTGTTTGAGTGCTACTGCACCAGGTCTGACGGTGGTATTGGTGGGAGATGTCCCCCTTAAGTCCAGGGTTGGGGCAATTTTGGCTTCGGAGTTTGGTTCGCGGGTGCAGGTGGAGAAAACCTGTCTTGATGAAAATGGGATTTTGGTGACTGGTTGGGAATTTTGGCGAGAACATCAAACTGTGTTACCTGCACCTCAATTGTTAATTATTGCAACATTGCCTTTGCCATCCTTGGAAAATCCTTTGGTAGCGGGGAGGGTGGCTTATTACAAGCGATCGCACCAGGATTGGTTTCGGTTATACTTATTGCCCACTGCATTGAATGAATTGCAACGAGCGATCGCACCTGTGCGCGAAAATCAAGGTATTGTTGCCCTACTTGATAGTCGTGTCGTCAACCGTAGCTATGGAGCGCAAATCCTTTCTGCCCTCAGCCCCCTAGCACGTCTGAACTATCTTGATCCCAATATGTTTTCTGCCTCTAATGAAGAGAATTCAGCTTAGTTTCTAGGCTAAGGACTAATTAAAATCTAAAATTGTACTTTGAATTTGGGAAGCACTAACTATGGGTGAAGCAAAACGCCGTCAATCTACCTTAGGTGACAAATACGGCCAAGACACAACTCGCATCTTGCCTTGGGTTCCTATCACCAAAACTCAAGCCGAACTTTTTGTGACTTGGACTACTCGCGGTGCTTGGGCAGGAATTATCCTCATGGTAGTTGCATGGGTGACAATTCGTTTTATCGGCCCAGCCTTCGGTTGGTGGACTGTAGTTTAATTAGTGACAGGGAACAGGTGAAAGTGAAGTAGGAACAGAACAAGGGCAAAATTACTCTCCCCTATACCTCATCCTCAACTTCTGCTTTCACCTCCCCTGAACCCTGTCGTTAAAAATATTTATCTAAATTTTTGTGATCTAACTTGAGGCAGATTGACAAAATTTTTAATCCCAGTAACATAAATTTTGTTAACTTTACTACTGAAAATGCCATTAACGGTGAGTTAGCTGCCAGGAAAAATTTGCAGCTTTAAGACCCTCAAACCCCTGACAGGCATACAACATACATCTCCTTCCCCTATGCCATTAGCAACGAAAATCAACGGTAGGGGGCAAGAGATTAAGGGTATCATTCCCATCTGTGCTTTAGAACATGTACAGCTTAACTTAAAGCAAGTACCAACAAATTGAAGAAAAAGCAGGTCTGATTGAAATAATAGTATAAATTCAGCCTTATATTACTGAGGAAAATCCAATATCTAACTTTTTGCGATTTGACTAGTGCAGTATTTGAGTTACGCTGAAAGCGGATGACTTAGAGAAATTACCAGTTGAGATTGACCTAGTTGGAGATGGTGTTAACTTTAGTAACTCTGTCGGATCTTGGTAACTAGCAAATTGAATAGTTTGATACTGTATCCAGAGTCGTTATCTACTACCCTTAGCAAGGTAATCAATTAACGAATCAACTACTAGCTGGAAATTGTAATGAATAGTTTACAATGCTAGTTAATGAGAAAATCTAAAGAAAATATAAAAGAAATTCAAATGACTGTGGTGTCTGGAGGACAAAAGTGTTTTTGAGATTGGCATATCAACACAGACAATTTGTACAAGACTTGGTGATGAACCTGCAAGCCTTGGCAATTGTACTAGAAAGACGTGGTTATCCTGCTTCCTGCTATACTTGCGGCGACCAAATGAATAGTGCATCATTTATGGTGAGTCTAGGAGATAACCACCTAATTCGGTTTTTAGTATCCGATTATGGTATTACCTGGACAGAAATGCGTGATGACCGCGAACTGATGAAGCTAGAAGGTGCAGAGGCAATTAACCAGCTACAAGAACTAGCTAATCTTGCCAAGCATTCTATCCAGGCTTCTTCGGGTGGTAATAAAACCCTGGTTAAGAAGTGCTAATTTATCAAAATCAATGTTCATGAGGGAATTACTCTCGGTAATTGGTAATTGGTGATTGTAGTCTGATTCTTTCAGTCTGATTGCCTCTTCACCATTACCGTGTCGGAATGGTATATCCCCTAGTTGATATATAATGTGTTGACCACCTCAAAATCCTGAGCAGAAACTCTGTCAATCAAACAGATTGACTGGTAAGATCAAGGGTGACTGCAAAATGCAGAAGTTTTACAAACAGTTACATTGTCAGAACTACTGCCACACATCTACTAAAAATGCCAGATCAACAAGTAAACCAACCCCAATTACCACCAATCACTGCCATTGATAAGGCTACGAGGACTGTATTTGAGAATTGGTTTCAATATCCGGTTAGAGTCCAACCCCACCACACAGATTATGGTGGTATCGCTTGGCATGGTAGTTATATCACCTGGATGGAAGAAGCGCGGGTAGAGTGTTTGCGATCTATAGGTATTGACTTTGCTGAGTTAGTTGCCTTGGGTTGCGATTTACCAGTAGTAGAATTATCAATCCGCTATCATCGCTCATTGCAACTTGGTATGAGTGCGATCGTCAGAACTAGAATGACGGAAGTGAGCGGAGTTCGCATCAATTGGGATTACACTATTGTCTCCAATGATGGGCAGGAGTTGTATGTTACTGCCCAAGTTACCCTAGTAGCTTTAGACCGTGAACGGGGTAAAATTATGCGTCAGCTACCCCCGACTGTGAAAGATGCCTTAGCTAGAATTGCCTCAGCGAAGAAGTAAAGTGATCAGAGCGAACAGGAGTATGGCTACGGCACGCTGCGCGAACAATAGCAAATTGCTTTTATCGGCTTGGTGATGATTGTAAATAGGTTTGGGCCACTTTAGTAATTTGATTCCATATATCTTGTGGAGTCACACCAAACCCGAAATACAATAAGACGACGATAGTTGCAAAGGTTAAGGCAGTTTTGATGGTTGTTTTAACTAATTTCCAAAGGATGATAAATATAATCCAAGCTACCATCAAAGTAACAATCATGCTATAAAAATCCTTGAGAGTCAGTCTTGTTTTTAAATAAACAATTAATTGTACCTCACAACGGGAATATAGCTAATTTTATTAATTTTTCTTAAATATGCTTAGCCCGAATAGGCTTCCCGTAGGATATTTCCAGGTTCTAAAATTAAGAAATATTTCCAATTGAGGTGGTTATGGCTGCTAAGGTAGAAATTTACACTTGGGCTACTTGCCCATTTTGTATCCGTGCAAAAACTCTACTCAAGAATAAAGGTGTAGATTTTATCGAATACGGTATTGATGGAGATGAAATTGCCAGAAGTCAGATGCAAGAAAGGGCTAATGGCAGACGGTCTTTACCACAAATTTTTATCAACGATGAGCATATTGGCGGTTGTGATGATATCCATGCTTTAGATCGTCAAGGAAAGTTAGATAATTTACTAGCTGTGGAAAGTGCTAATTAGATTAATTTTTGATCAAAATAGCTGTAGATAAGGCAGTGAGGAAATTAACTCACACTAAAGCCTAGATATCCAAAGGCTTTTAGCACTGGTGACGTTGGGCTGACGCGGTAGTTAAGTTTCGACTATGCTCAACTACCGTGTAGTCGAAACTGACAGCGAAGCCTGTTTCCTGTTTTCCGTCACTTGGTATAACAGCATACTCCAATTATTTTATCGTGCTATCTCTCCTATTTAGTAAGGGATTTATGCACGTTTTATTTTCCGATGCTCAGTCATTACATTCTCTGGTAATTGAGGTAAAAAGGGTGAAACTGGCTTTTATCATTGATCCTATCCATCAGCTTGACCCTGGTCATGATACCAGCGTTGCCCTTATGGAAGCAGCACAATTGTTAGGTCACGAGGTGTACGCTACTCAAACTAACTGGTTGAGTGTGGTAGATAATCAAGCATGGGCAATCTTACAAGGGGTAAAACTGGTGCCAGTAGAATTAGGTGAGGGCCGATGGTTGGCTGCGAATCCTTGGTATCAGTTAAGCGATCGCTCTTTTGCACCTCTGGAAACCATGGATGCTGTATTTATGCGAACAGATCCACCAGTGAACGATGCCTATCTATTTGCGACTTATGTTCTAGATTACATTGACCAAAGCAAAACATTGGTGATTAATAATCCCAATGGCATCCGGGCGGCTAATGAAAAAATGTATGCACTACAATTTGTGCAATGTATTCCTGAAACTATTGTCAGTGCTGATAAGCAGGTAATTCGACAATTTGTGGAAGCCAAGGGAGAAACGGTACTCAAACCCTTAGGAAATAAAGCTGGAGAGGGGATTTTATTTTTGCAAGCAGGCGATCGCAATTTTAACTCTATTGTGGAACTCAGCACCCAGCAAGGCAAAATTCCCGTCATGGTGCAAACTTATCTCCCAGCAGCAAAAGCGGGGGACAAGCGGATTATTCTCTTGAATGGTGAACCTATAGGTGCTTTGAATCGTTTGTCTAGTGGTAGCGACTTCCGTAATAATATGGCGACAGGTGGGACTGTTGCTCAAACTAGCATCACTGCCAGAGAACAGGAAATTTGTACTCACCTAGCTGATAAATTACGTCAGGACGGTTTAATTTTTGTGGGTATTGATGTGATTGGTGGGTTTTTAACAGAAGTTAATGTCACCAGTCCAACGGGAGTTCGGGAAATAGACCGTTTAGATGGCACTCGTCTAGGCAAACAGGTAATTGAATGGGTGGAAAAAGCTGTCACCCCAAAGTGATTTGATATCCTGTTCATAGCCACCCCACACCGTCACCATTAGGGATAGTGTGGGGAGTTTAATATCAAGTTTTAACTGTTTAATGCCTTGATAAACCGTTGCAAACTCTTAAACACACTGGGTTTTTTCCCTGGAACAGCTTCTGTGTTAGTGGTAGTTGGTGCTTGTCCTCTGGCGATAATTAAGTCTAAGTCATCACCACTAGGTTTATTAGGTAGTTCAGCAATTTTTTGATATTCTTCGTTGGTTTCTACCCAAACTTCCCACAGTCCAGGATAACAGCGAAAAACTGCGGTTTGGTCGTCAACGGGACGGAGGTAATAACAAGATTCAATGGTGCTGATGAACCGCTTGCGGGTTTGTCTAGCAGCGTAACCAATGCCAACAACACCAGAATCTTCTAAACGTGGGTTTAATAAAACGAGGGGGCGATCGCCTATTGTTTCACAGAGTTTTTCTAATTGGGGTACTTCCACAGAAGTGGGGGCAATAAATAGGAAAATTTCGTCCTCTGGCTGAATTTTAGTTTGCAGAGAAGCAGCCCTACCTGTACCTATATCAAAAATTTGGAAGGGAACATCTGTCCAATCACGACGGGCTAAAGCGGCAGAACCAGCATCAGCAAAGAACACCTTCAGACGGGATTCATATTCAGCGAACAAGGGCAGAAATTGTTCGGCCACAGGCATCGGTTTGAGTTCTGGAAAGAGTAACTCTACTTGAACACGAGTACAACCATCGGCTAAAGCGGCTTTGGCAGCTTCACGAGATTGGGCGATCGCATCTTCTAGGGTTGTGGGCAGTTCGGCCATAATGGAAATCATTCAACGCTCAGGGTCAATATTCAATTCTCGCAGCTTGGCCGCTAACTGAGCATTACCAAAATCCCGATTTCTAGTTTCGGTTGGTGTTGGCACCAGAAGTTAAGCACAGTGCACAAATTTCTCTTTGAATGTTCAACCTAGCTAACTCTTCAGCAGATTCCCTCATCACAGATGTATAGTAAATAAAGGGACGCTGTAAAAATCCTTCTAATACCAGTTTTCTCCCTGTAATATATTCCGTCTCCCCAACCCAAGCGTATTCTTCACGAATGGCGTGGGCATACTCTTGATATGTGGTGGAATTAGTCCCTAATATTGCTAAATCTGCATCAAGTAATATTTGACTATCTATATCTTCTCCTTGGTGATATTTAGTATTGAGAATTAAATTGGTAATTTTGATAATATGAACAGCAGGAACACCTAAATCTGAAGGAACACCTAAATCTGATAGGACATCCTGGGCATATCTAGCACTTTTCTCTTCATTATCTTTTAGCTGAGTATGATATACAGAATCATGAAACCAAGCTGCTAATTGAATAGCTGGTAAGTCTTGGGTATAACTTTTTAAAATATCAATTGTGCTGAGGACTTGAGAAATATGTTGGATGTTGTGATAGTGACGACTGGACTCAGAATAAATCTCAACTAAATTCCAAAATACTCTATTTGCAGCACCAGGGTCAACCTGAAAATTTTGAAGAGTTGTTTGCCAAGACGATAACAAAATATCTATCATTGTTGGCGAATTTATGATCTAGTAACATCAATTTACATCAAAATTTATCATTTTATAGATATCTATTAGTAAAGACTCTAGAAACTTGGCATGTAAAGTTTCTACAAGGGTGATGGGAAACGCATATTTATTTTTACCAGATGTCTAATGAGCGAATCATAAATCTTGGTGATTCATTCAATTACACAATTTTATTGCTGATATTTTATTGATTATTGACAATAAAATATCCAGATGGGAAAGTGCCAATTTTAACCAGTCCATATTTCCCTATCCCAAACCTAAAATTTCATATGGGCAGAATCTATCAGTAAAAATTCTGATTCATTCTGATGCAGTTACTTCAGTAATTATGCTTTTTTATTGCGGAAAATTAAATATAAATTTAGATGAATGTCAACAGTAGATATACTCTAATAAATTGGGAATTAAAAAAGTTATACTAAATTTTAGGCGAGAAAACGCAAGATACCTAACCGAATTTATTAAGGGAATTAGCTGTTGGTATAGTAGGTAATGTGAGGAATAAATTTTTTGTTAAACCTTAAACACAGTTTAACCCTGGGAATGCTAGGGGTATTTAATGTCTGTTTTTGAACTGAAAAAAATTTTATCTTAGTTGAATGATATGAAGGTAGAACCAAAATTGCCTAGTATTGATAACTATACATTATCTTTTGCCGGAGAAGTGACTATTCCTCAAGCTCCTCCTGGGTTTAAATCAGGTTTTATTGGTCTGATTGGTCGCCCTAATGTTGGTAAATCTACTTTGATGAATCAATTGGTGGGGCAGAAAATTGCTATTACTTCACCAGTAGCCCAAACTACTCGTAATCGCCTACGTGGGATTCTGACTACAGATGCGGCCCAGCTAATTTTTGTAGATACACCGGGAATTCATAAACCCCATCATCAATTGGGAGAAGTGTTGGTAGAAAATGCCAAAATTGCGATTGAGTCGGTAGATGTAGTGTTATTTGTAGTTGATGGTACCGTACCTTGTGGCACGGGCGATCGCTATATTGCCGATTTACTCACTCGTAGCCACACACCAGTCATTGTCGGTATTAACAAAATCGACCAACAAACAGCAGATTCTCAACGGATAGATGAGAGTTATCTGGATTTGGCAAATGCTCACCAATGGCCATCCGTCAAGTTTTCTGCCAAGGATGGTACAGGGCTGTTGCAACTGCAAGATTTATTAATTAATAACTTAGAAACTGGCCCCCTATATTATCCCGCTGATTTGGTCACAGACCAACCGGAACGGTTCATCATGGGTGAATTGATTCGGGAGCAGATTTTGTTGTTGACTAGGGAAGAAGTACCCCACTCAGTAGCGATCGCTATTGATAAAGTGGAAGAAACCCCAACAATTACCCGTGTCATGGCTACCATTCACGTTGAGCGAGATTCCCAAAAAGGCATCTTAATTGGTAAAGGTGGATCTATGCTCAAATCTGTGGGTAGTGCTGCTCGTGAACAAATTCAAAAATTGATTTCCGGTAAAGTCTATCTAGAACTATTTGTCAAAGTTCAACCCAAATGGCGACATTCACGGCTGCACTTGGCAGAACTAGGCTATCGTATTGAAGAATAATGTTTCCTAGCTCCCCTCTCCATCTTTCCCCTGATGCTTCCCGATTGCGTGTGTTAATTGTCGAAGATGATCCGATGATGCAATTGGGTCTAGAACAATCATTAATGGCACATCCCCAATTAGAGATTGTCGGACAAGCAGAAGATGGATATTTAGGTGTGCAATTAGCACTGGAGTTAAAACCCCAATTGGTGGTGATGGATATTGGCTTACCGCGACTAGATGGTATTGCTGCTACACAACAAATTAAAACAGCAATGCCAGATATTCGGGTAGTCATGCTGACATCTCACCAAACAGAGACGGAAATTATCGCCGCTTTATCTAGTGGTGCAGATGCCTATTGTATCAAAGGTGCGAGTATTGAACGGTTATTAAATGCGATCGCTGCGGCTGTTGATGGTGCCACTTACCTCGACCCGCAAATTGCTCGTCGTGTGGTGGATAATCTCAAACCACCTAGCCATAGCAACAACAGTGCTAACCTCTCAAATCGTGAATTAGAAGTTTTAAAACTGATGGTGGAAGGTTTAAGTAATCCAGAAATTGCTGCTAGACTTTATCTGAGTCCTAACACGGTAAAAACCCATGTGCGGGGAATTATGAATAAATTGGCAGTAGATGACAGAGTACAAGCGGTGGTAGTAGCTTTACGTTCTGGTTTAGTTTAATGCGGAATGTCATCAAACTGCCCGCAAAAGTCCAAATTCTTGACTTCTTCCTTGCTCCTTTGCGCCTTTGCGACTTTGCGCGAAACAACAAATATTTATCCCATAAGTCTACTTTTTCTTCCTGCCAACACATCTCATAAATTAAGTTTTGTCTACAATTGATTTGGCTTACTCTCCAGCCATTAAAGTATTGCAAACATAGGTGTCAAAAAATTTCGTAACTTCTCAATATATTGAAAAAATGAGCGATCGCATCAGATGAGTATTACATTATAGACATGGCAGTAAAAGCCAATCAAAAAGGAGTCAAAGATATGACTGTTTCCAAGATAATTGCTAGTATAACTCAGTATATTTCTGAAGCTGCTATGCGGATTTTCGCTCCTAGCGATGATGCCTATCCTGTGATTGGTGTCCAACCCTTTACAGGCGTTCCCTATAAGAAAAGTCGAGCGATATCGTGGTAGATGATAATTCAGTAATACTTCACAACTGGAGAAGTGAAGTAGTAATAATAAAGGCGTGGGTTTAGTCTCACGCCTTTTTATGTGTAATGGTCAATTATCGATTGACATTACCTTCCAGTAGGCTCTTATGTTGCCACCAATCTCTACCTAGCTGAATACTAATATCAGAAGCAATATTCCCAGTGCTTTCTACACGCACTTCTCCAAAACCTAAAGTGCTACGAATCAATTCTGCACTATCTCCATCTCCTTGTTGAGCGACAATATGAGTCACTTCTAAAGGCTCACCCCAAGGCTTGGAAATAAAGATATTGCGGTATCCTGCGGCTTCCAAATAGCGAATTAACGGACGGATTTGAGAGCGATCGCTGCCTGTACTATCTTGAATAGCTATCCGGACATTGCTAGGGTCATTAACCTGTAACTCTTGAGAAGTTGATTCTAAGCCAAAATGTTGGCTCATTAATTTAGCAATGCCATCTTTATTTGGTAACCAATAGCTAGCATCAAACTCTCCGGTTTCACTAAAGCGACCAGGAAGCATCAACATTTGCATATTCGAGCGATTAGTACGTACTCCAAAACCTAATAGAGCAACGAGTTCCTCAATACTTAAATTAGTGTCTATATGCTCCTTAACTGTCTCCAGAATTTGCGGTAGTTGAGTAACAGTAGTAGGGTTGATAGTTTGATCAATCAATGCTCTAATGACCATTTGCTGTCGCTGAATACGTCCAATATCGCCTAATTCATCATGACGATAACGTAGTAATTGTAACGCTTGGTCTCCGTTCAGATGTTGCTTGCCAGCTTTTAAATTAATATATAAATGTTGAGAGTCATCTCGATATTTCATATCCTTAGGCACATAAACATTCACCCCACCCAAGGCATCTATCAGTTTAGCGACTCCTAACACGTTAATGCGAATATAGCGGTCAATTCCCACTCCATTGAGGAGATTACTGACAGTTTTTGCTGTTAAAGCTGGCCCACCTTCCACATTTGCAGCATTAATTTTTCTCATTCCATACCCTTCAATCTCCGCACGGGTATCTCTAGGAATAGAGAGCATAGTAATTTTCTTCTGATCAGGGTCAAACTTAAGCAACAGCATGACATCGGAAAGTCCGTCAAAAGAATTCAGCTGTGGTAAATAACCTAAGTTTTTAGTGTGATCTGGTGGTTGTTTGACATCAGGAGGCAAAACACTCATACCCATCAATAAAATATTGACAGGACGGTTTAATTGAGAAAATTGCAGTCCACTCCCAGCAATACTTTCAGCGTCAAATACCTGTGCCTCCTGGGGACTAAGTTCTGCCTGTTGTAAAGGTTTGCTGTCCCAGGATACTGCTAGCAATGCCCCTGCCATTCCTGATACTAAAGCAATCCCACCCATACCAACCCCAAACCATAGCAAGCGTCCTGATTTTGACTTGCGCGGCACTCTACCTCGGTACTGGGACTTTGCTGATGGATTTCCTTCTGCTGATGTTCTTTGACCGGTCACAGACTTCCTCACACTTACTGTTCAAATAGCTTAAGTTGGCCGAATAACTCAATATAAGTAGACAAATCAGACTATGATAGCGAACTCTTAATTAACATTGCTAACTATAGACCCCAGGAAAAATAAATACTGATTTATTGTCTTTCTCCTTTGTGATTACCCTACCGCGATATGTTTATTGAAGTATGGCAGTAATAATCCAGATTTGACCATATCCGGTGGACGATGAAATGTAAAGTCTTTGTGTGGCAGTAAAAATACTCCTGACCTCAGAGCCGACAAAAATACTTTAATCACTGCTGACGTAACCATCTCTCAGCCAAGTTGCTAAAACCAGGCAACCGATGTGATTTACCTTGAATGATGCGAAATATTAACCAAATATTAACTAAAAAATAACCCGATGTGAAAAGGCTATTTAAAATTAACAGCCGTAATGCTAAAAATTCTGAAGTTGCTGCTCCAGTAGCTAATAAACTATATCCTAACATCCAAGTTAAAGCCAAAGTGATTGATAATCGACTCACGATCATTTGTGACCGATTACCTTGACGACGATAGAGAGTCCATAAAGAGGGGAAAAAACCCAGGACGGGAATGAGATATAAAATTAGCTGCGCTCTAGAGCCGGAAATATCTTCATGGTTAGGAAATTGGTCAAAAGGGGGTAGATTATCCATGGTCTTGACTCTGATCAGAAACGAGAAGGATGAATGACAGTCCTGTAGTTAGAGATAATAGTATGTGAAGAAAAATTCCATTTAGTTCTATCCCACAATCAGCTAAAATGCAGACACGCAAGCTACTAGACTGGTGGCAGAACCTGACACCAATAGCGCAGATCGGGGCGATCGCGCTAGTTGCTCCGATATTAGTTCTCAACGGTTGGGCAATCTCGGCAATTTTCGATTATTTCCATTCTTTGATTGTGATTTTAGTCGGAGCCTCAGTGCTAGCATTTCTGCTCAACTACCCCATTGGCTGGATGGAACGCCATGGAGCCAGACGGGAACAAGTAGCTATTTTAGTCTTTTTAATGGCTTTGTCCATTTTATTGGCACTGGGGGTGACACTCTTTCCTTTAGCCCTCACACAAGCACAACAATTGGTGGCACGTCTACCGGAGTTGATTGACTCTGGACGCTCCCAATTAATGATGTTAAACGAGAAAGCAGAAAATCTGGGCTTACCAATTAATTTGGATGCCTTGGTAGTCCAAATTAACGATCGCGTCAAGGGTCAATTACAGGCAATTGCTGGACAGGTTTTGAACCTAGCGGTAGTTACCTTTACTAGTCTATTAGATTTCCTGCTGACCATGGTTTTGACCTTCTATTTGTTGCAGCATGGGGATGAACTGTGGCAAAGCCTAGTGGAATGGCTGCCAACCCGATTTCGCGATCCTTTTTCCCGAACAGTCCGTCTGAGCTTTCAAAATTTCTTCATTACCCAACTCATTTTATCTACCTGCATGGCATCTGCCTTGATTCCCACCTTTCTGTGGTTGAAAGTGCCATTTGGGCTGTTGTTTGGGTTAACTATTGGAATTATGGCCCTGATTCCTTTTGGCGGTTCTGTGGGTATTGCTTTAACAACCCTATTGGTATCATTACAAGATTTTTGGATGGGAGCCAGAGTTTTATTAGCAGCTGTAATCGTCCAGCAAATTTTGGAAAACTTAATTGCCCCCCGCATTTTAGGCAGTTTTACAGGGTTAAATCCTGTATGGATTTTAATATCTGTGCTAACTGGTGCCCGAATTGGTGGATTGTTGGGAGTGATTGTAGCGGTTCCCTGTGCAGTTGTGATTAAGACCATCATTAACGCCGTTCGTCCTATTTCCCAGAGTAGTGATACTGAGGAGACTACACCAGGAGAGATAGCTGCACCCATGACAGCCGAATCATCTACAACCGTAGAAACAAACAATCCTTTAAGCGTGTCTGAAGCTACCTTACCTTAAAGCGATCGCTTTTCACCCTGTCTTGACAACTATCCTCAATCTCAATCCAATCTTTGACCAGTCTTGGCCCTGACAACTATCAATCATCATCAAAGTTCATTTAAAATTGGCTATTTTCCTTGGGAAATCCTAACTCTGAACTAGGTAAATTTGACTTACCAACCATATTTGTATTGTTATCCAGTGGAGAATAGCCCATGACACCCAACAACACAACGCTGGCAGCCGCTAAAACATAGCGTCTACCCAAGCTCACCCCATAACGTCGTTGTAAAAAACTCTCTCGCACAGCACTTAACTTTTGTCGATACATGCTTTTGCCTCACTTGCTCAAGATTTTGTCTAATACCATCAAGTTAGACTGTAATGATGTGTTAAGTGTTCAATATCTCATTTAAAAACACAGAATCTGCGACGGTTACAGTTTTGGTAACAGGGAGGAGGCTATTTTGGATGTTGGTTTGGGCAATTTCCAGAAAATATATTCTCTAGAAACAGTTCCTCTTGCGTCTGTTGTCCTGGCCAACAGGTATCAATTTTCAGGTACAGTCCACCAAGCCAAAGCATAAGGTTGAGTAGGTGTATTGACCTGTTGACGAAACTGAACACGGATTTTGTAATTTCCTGTTTTGGGAACAGGACAAAAAATATGTTCTATATTATCGATGTCGCTGATAGATGAGCAAAGTTGACCAGAATCACTCGACTGGGTATTAGCTGGGACTAAATATAAATCAAGATTGTTGACACCGCGATCGCGAAAATTTTCGCCCACATCATATTGTTGATTCTTATTCTTATCTTCTAACTCCACCAATCTGTCCCAAGATAAAGTGAGAGCTACAAAGCTATTCTGTTTTAAGGGATGGGCTAGAGCATATTCCACAGATTCACCAGCATTGACTGTGCCATAATCCCATCCAATAGCTGACACAGCTTCAGCAGGTCGCCATTGTCCAGCACTAAATTGTGTATAGGCACGGAAAGCATTTAAATGTCCACTGCCCATTTGTGCATCTAAAGGAATTTTTGGGTCATGATAAGCATCAGAATTTAACCAGTCTCGGTTTTGTTTATCAATGACAATTCTGGTCATGCCTAAACGCAAACCATCACCACCATCTTTAATTTTATCGGCAGAGTTGAGTAGTACCGCTTTCATCACTTGATGATTGCGAGCATCAGTTGTCCAACGGGATTGTTTGCTGTGTAACTGTCTGTCAGCAAATTCTTGTAACAGAGCCACAGTCGCAGTCAAGTGCGGTGTAGCAAAACTAGTACCTGTACCTTTATTCACCTTGCCATCAGGAGCAAGCAGAGGAATATTACTACCAGGTGCAACTATGCCAATGGCTCGTCTACCGCCAATATTAAACTCTTTACCAACTAATCGCCCCTCCACACCTTGATTACTTCCTGCCAGATTAGAAACATCCACTTTTCTAAAAATCCCATCTCGCCGGGATGAAAAAGCCACGTTAACTCCGTTAAAATTATCTGTAGGAATGGGAATACCACCTCTACCTTGATTGCCAGCGATCGCATACACGACATCATGAAACCGACTTGACCAGTCAATACATAATGTCAGCAAAGCATTACCATCTAACACAGCATCGGAGCGAGGATCGCGGCTCAAAGGTTCACCAAAACTAAAGTTAATTGCCCGAATATCACCACCATTTTGCAAAGCAATGTGTTGCGCTGATAAACACTCTTCCGGTTGACCCATATTTTTCGTGGAACCAACCGCCGAAGAATATAGTCGCGCCTCAGGAGCAACCCCTGGCAAAGCTTTATCCTTACTCACCATCACCGCAGCCACATTATAAGCATGGGTGTCAACACCGCTATTTGACTTTGCTGGACTATTGCGTAAAAACACCGCCACAGGAGAAAGCGCCGAATTCTTCGATACCGCCTTATCCCAACCAAACATACCAGGGCGACCAATTTCTACCTGACCAATAGCAATTTTTCGCCCAGTCAAATTGTAAGGAGCCTGCTGAAGTTTCAGTGCATCAATACCATTACTTCCTAAAGAAGTTCCCAATTTAACCGCAGCCACAACAGGCACAGTCATCAAAGAAACAGTCAAACCACTAAGCCAAATTAGTTTTTTGCTCATAACTGAGAAGGGAGTAGAGGGGTAAGGGTGTTAAGAAAGGCAGAAAAATTCACCGGACAGATAAATCAAGCATCCACATCTCTGTGTTCACAATTCCTCTGCGTCATAGGCCATTAGAAAAATTATGAGCAAAAACTCCATGTTTTGTTACAATGCTTACAGACGAGGACGCTTAAAAACCCACTAGCCATGACCCAAAACCTATCTGAAAAACCTATTGTTATTGCCCCCTCTATCCTATCAGCCGATTTTAGTCGTCTGGGTGACGAAGTTCGTGCTGTGGATAAAGCTGGAGCAGATTGGATTCACGTTGATGTAATGGACGGTCGATTTGTACCTAATATTACGATAGGCCCTCTGGTTGTGGAGGCGATTCGTCCCGTTACCACCAAACCACTGGATGTCCACTTAATGATTGTGGAACCAGAAAAGTATGTGGAAGGTTTCGCGAAGGCGGGTGCTGATATTATTTCTGTACACGCTGAACATAACGCTTCACCCCACCTCCACCGCACTCTTGGTCAAATTAAAGAACTGGGTAAACAGGCTGGAGTGGTACTCAACCCTGGTACACCTTTAGAATTGATTGAGTATGTGCTAGAGCTTTGTGATTTAGTTTTGATTATGAGCGTGAACCCCGGTTTTGGTGGTCAAAGCTTTATTCCTGCTGTATTACCAAAAATCCGCAAGTTGCGCCAGATTTGTAACGAACGTGGTTTAAACCCCTGGATTGAAGTAGACGGGGGACTCAAAGCCAATAACACCTGGCAAGTTTTAGAAGCTGGTGCAAATGCAGTAGTGGCAGGTTCTGCTGTATTCAATGCTCCTGATTATGCCCAGGCCATTCACAATATTCGTAACAGCAAGCGCCCAACCCCAGAATTAGCTACTGTTTAATTCAATACTGATATTAAGTTAAACCTAAATCCCCAAATTCTGTGAAAAATTTGGGGATTTATTTTGGCAACAATTTTGATTTCTCGGTATGGTGGTTTATCTAGAGTGAGCGACTTGGCTTTTGACACACTAATAAAGAAGTTAAAAAAATAGATTTGTGGAAAATGCTATTTAACTATTAAATTCTGATGCTATTTCGCTTCATTAAAGAACTTGCTCCAAAAACTCCAAATGCTAGTAGACCCACAACTGAAGTTGCTTCAGGAACAGCTTGAACTATAGTATCAGTATCAGCCAGAAATTTTAGCTCACCAGTAAAACCCCTATCCCAAGTTAATGTTAGTTTGCCAAATAAGTCTCCAGCAGAAATTTCAATAGGATGGGAATATGGAAATGAAGTCGGCAAATTTCCTAATAAAACATCAAAAGACCAGCCTCTTTCAGAACCTTCTGTACTAGGGTGAGAGCCATCGTCAAAAACTGTATTTCCTGGAATGGCATTAATAATTAAAGAAGAAAGAGATTGGCTAGCATTCAAAATCCATGGGGAATTAAAGGTATCACCTGATTGATTTAAAGACCAACCATTACCATTGACACCACCTGATTGCGTGTCACTAGAAGCCCAAGTTAGGTTTTGTGAACCACCATTTTGAAAATGAGCTGTAACTTGCATACCAGTCATTTGACTGCCCAGGGTTTGAAAACCTGCTATTTTTGCTGCTTGGGCAGGAGCGATAAAGTGAGTAGTAGCAATACCAACAGCCGCTGCTGATGCTAGTGAAAAAAAGCTCTTTTTCATAAACTTGAGGTATTTTGCGAAACTAGTAAAAGGCTCATATGTTTAATTATTTACTTAGCTATATTATTAAATCCATAAATACAGTCATTTCAAGTAGTGGTTTGTTTTTTTACTAAAACTTTAAATGGTAATTTATCTGCAAAATATTTTTTTAGATATGCTGTGTCATGGTTACAGATGAAAGTAAGAACTTTTTGATTCCCTTCCTGGATAAAGATTTTATAAATACTTCAAGGAAGCAATAAAAAAGATGGGTCGTTCCCATCTTGGTGTTTTTTCTCTAGAAACTTGCTTTAATTCTTACTTCCGACTGCCTAACCATTTAGCTGCTGCAATGCCGATAATTCCTGCTACAATAGGATTACTGAGAAATTTGATGATACCTGGTTGTTCTGCCAACACTTCACGGAAAATATCAGGATGGCTGTGATAAGCGAAGGATGCTAGTTTGCTGACATCATCAGCACTCATACGGTTAGGGTGATGAGTAGAAAGATTTAGTTGCTGTTCTAAACGTCTGTCGTCCAGTCCCCGCTCCTTCAACTGCTTGAAAAAGGCCCGTGCTACATCATCTCGTTCATTTGGTTTAATTTGAGAAATGGCCTTTTGTAATTCTGGCTCCATTTGACTCGGTGGAATGCGTTCTGGATGCAGGGACTCATTAAATAATTGTCGCCTTTGGTCTGTGGTTGTTCTTTGAGCAAAATCATCAAATGTTTGATATTCTTGGCCTGTAGTTTGTGGAGTGTCAGCCAAAGATTCCACATCACCTTGAGCCAAATCTTTCATGATTTCGCGTCTATATTGTTCACTGCTGGTCACAGGACTATGCTCCTATATGTAATATCTCTCACCAGATTTTGATGATTCCATGGACAAAATTTGATTTCCACTGTTTAGGTTGGAATTTTTATCCTCGTCTTAGCTATATTTAATTTGATTGCTTTGATTATCATAATTAGCAGTCAAAATTAATTTTTTGTCTGGGCCATACATTAAAACTTGCACATCTTGATTAGGGAAATTCTTTTTGAATCCTTGGACTAAAGATTTGGCTAATGGTTTTACTTCATTCGGACGAACTTGTGGAGAAATCACCACACCCAGCTTATTATTATCTCGAACATAAGCGTCTTGAATTAAGCCTTGGGATGTTTGAACGACCCAATTACCAAAACTTTGACCACTGGGGCTATTGCCCCGCTCTAATTCTGAATAAGTGACATCTCTACCAACTACTGAAGGGTTAGTTGTCCTGTCAACTTGTGAAACATTACCGCCGCCGCAAGCAGTAGTTATTGTCAAGACTAAAATCAAGACAATAGTTGTCAGGATTTTGCGACTCTGCTGAAGCAGAATCATTTTTACCTCCTCATCAATTATTGATATGCAGACTAATTTAGGAATGGTGTGATGATTTTTTAATTCCCAGCTATCAATCAAGTAAAAATTTACTTCAGTGCATCTTTAGCTTTATCTTTCACATCTTCTACGGCATGACGTAGCTCACTTTCTGATTGTTTGGCTTTACCTTCACCTTTATCTTCTGGATCTCCTGTGACGTTTCCCACCGCTTCTTGAGCCTTACCTTCAATATTTTTAGCTGTAGCTTTTGCTCTTTCTTCTAAACTCATATCAAGAACCTCAATTTAAAAAATTAATCTGGTTTATATAGGTGGTTTTTGTAATTACCACATCCTTAAACTAGCTAATTTTTTCTGTTTTCAACTTCCACCACAGGATACATTATCTATCTGTGCAATAAGATAGATTTAACACTTGTCAAGTTATATAAATTCACATTTAAGTGAGGTACACGAAGTTTAAGAAATGCAAAGTATATTAGTTACTACTTTCAATAAACTTAAGGGTTGAAATTATTACTTTTGCCTTCAGCCGCCTGCTTTTTGCCTTTCCCCAACCAAGACACCCAAAGTTCCCAAGAACCACCTTATCCTTTAATTCCGTCCGCATTATCCCTTAAGTTACACTACTTATTGACATCATCCTTTTTCTTATTTCTTAAAACTAAAAACCAGTGAATACAACTATCGCCACATCAACATCTACACCTTCGTTAGAAATCAATGCCTCCCGCCAGTTTACATCTTGGCTCTACGAACAGAACCTTAGCCTCACCTGCACGACTTATCAAGCTGGGAAGGTGTTTTTTATTGGCTTACAGCCGGATGGACATCTGTCAGTATTCGAGCGGACATTAGATCGATGTATGGGCTTGTATACAACAGGTTCAAGCCTTTACATGAGTTCGCTATATCAACTATGGCGATTTGAAAATGCCTTAGAACCAGGGCAAATTCATCAAGGTTATGACGCGCTTTATGTACCCCAAGTAGGCTACATCACTGGAGATTTAGACATCCACGATCTTGTTCTCCAGCGAGAGTTAAATAATACACAAAAATTAGTATTTGTCAATACCCTGTTTAGCTGTCTGGCAACCGTCAGCGAAACCCATAGTTTCATTCCCCTGTGGCAGCCGCCTTTTATCTCCAAGTTAGCAGCTGAAGACAGATGCCATCTCAATGGGTTGGCATTGCAAGATGGAAAATCTAAATATGTGACTGTGATCAGCCAAAGTGATGTGGCAGAAGGATGGAGAGATAAACGGGTAGACGGTGGATGCGTCATTGATGTGGAAAATAACGAAGTCATACTAACCGGACTTTCCATGCCCCACTCACCTCGTTGGTATAGAGACAAACTGTGGTTACTAAACTCCGGTAGAGGAGAATTTGGTTACGCAGATTTGGAACGGGGAGTGTTTGAACCTGTGACCTTTTGCCCAGGTTATCAGCGTGGTTTAGCCTTTCACGGAGACTTTACAGTAGTAGGCATATCTCGACCCAGGCACAATAAAACCTTTAGCGGATTGCCCCTAGATGAACAATTACAAGCGAAAAATGCCGAACCACGCTGCGGATTACTGGTTATTGACCTGAGAAGCGGGGATGTAGTTCACTCACTGCGTTTAGAAGGGGTAGTCGAAGAACTTTATGACGTGGCAGTTTTACCGGGAATCAGGCGACCAATGGCAATAGGTTTTCGTACTGATGAAATTCGGCGCGTCATCACCATAGGTGCATCTGAGATTTGAGATGAGATAAAACCACAAGCCAATTTTTAGATAGAGAAACTCAATTCCAATCTTGATTTATTTCCAAAACTAAAATCAGTCACAAAAATTATGGCTAATTCAGTTTTAAATCTATCAGACCTCAACGGCAGCAACGGCTTCAAAATTAATGGTATTACGGCAAATGACTACTCTGGTTTCTCCGTCAGCAGTGCGGGGGATATGAACGGTGATGGCTTCGATGAGCTGATTATCGGTGCATTCCGGGCAAACCCCAATGGTTACTTCTCCGGGCAAAGCTATGTGGTGTTTGGTAAAAGTGGGGGCTTTACTTTCACTCTCAACCTCTCAGACCTCAACGGCAGCAACGGCTTTGTCATTAACGGCATTACAACAAGGGACTACTCTGGTTTTTCCGTCAGCAATGCAGGGGATGTCAACGGTGATGGCTTCGACGACCTGATTATCGGGGCATACCGGGCAAACCCCAACGGTAGCATCTCCGGGCAAAGCTATGTGGTGTTTGGTAAAAGTGGAGGCTTTACTTCTGCTCTCAACCTATCAGGCCTCAACGGCAGCAACGGCTTTGTCATTAACGGCATTACAGCAGGTGACCGCTCTGGTATATCCGTCAGCAGTGCAGGGGATGTCAACGGTGATGGCTTCGACGACCTGATTATCGGGGCATACGGGGCAGACCCCAACGGTAACTCCTCCGGGCAAAGCTATGTGGTGTTTGGGAAAAGTGGGGGCTTTACTTCCGCCCTCAACCTATCAGGCCTCAACGGCAGCAACGGCTTCAAAATTAATGGTATTACCGCGTATGACTACTCTGGTATATCCGTCAGCAGTGCAGGGGATGTGAACGGTGATGGCTTCGACGACCTGATTATCGGCGCAGTCTCGGCAGACCCCAACGGTAACGCTTCAGGGCAAAGCTATGTGGTGTTTGGTAAAAGTGGGGGCTTTACTTCCGCCCTCAACCTATCAGACCTCAACGGCAGCAACGGCTTCAAAATTACTGGTATTACAGCAGGTGACTACTCTGGTCGCACCGTCAGCAGTGCGGGGGATGTGAACGGTGATGGCTTTGACGACCTGATTATCGGGGCATACAGGGCAGACCCCAACGGTAACGCTTCAGGGCAAAGCTATGTGGTGTTTGGTAAAAGTGGGAGTTTCAACTCCGCCCTCAACCTATCAGACCTCAACGGCAGCAACGGCTTTGTCATTAACGGCATTACAGCAGGTGACCGCTCAGGTTTTTCCGTCAGCAGTGCGGGGGATGTGAACGGTGATGGCTTCGACGACCTGATTATCGGTGCATTCGGGGCAGACCCCAACGGTAGCTACTCCGGGCAAAGCTATGTGGTGTTTGGTAATGCTGCCCCAGAACTTGACCTCAATAGTGGCAATCGTCTTGTCAACGGCTTCAAAATTAATGGCATTACCGCGTATGACTTCTCTGGTCGCACCGTCAGCAGTGCGGGGGATGTGAACGGTGATGGCTTCGACGACCTGATTATCGGTGCATTCGGGGCAGACCCCAACGGTAGCTACTCCGGGCAAAGCTATGTGGTGTTTGGTAATGCTGCCCCAGAACTTGACCTCAATAGTGGCAATCGTCTTGTCAACGGCTTCAAAATTAATGGCATTACCGCGTATGACTTCTCTGGTCGCACCGTCAGCAGTGCGGGGGATGTGAACGGTGATGGCTTCGACGACCTGATTATCGGTGCATTCGGGGCAGACCCCAACGGTAGCTACTCCGGGCAAAGCTATGTGGTGTTTGGTAAAAGTGAGGGCTTTACTTCTACCCTCAACCTCTCAGCCCTCAACGGCAGCAACGGCTTCAAAATTAATGGTATTACCGCATTTAACTTCTCTGGTCGCTCCGTCAGCAGTGCAGGGGATGTGAACGGCGATGGCTTCGACGACCTGATCATCGGCGCAAGTGGGGCAGATCCCAACGGTAGCAGATCTGGACAAAGCTATGTGATGTTTGGTAAAAGTGGAGGCTTTACTTCCACCTTCAACCTCTTTGACCTCAACGGCAGCAACGGCTTCGTCATTAACGGCATTACAGCAGATGACTCATCTGGTGTCTCCGTTAGCAGTGCGGGGGATGTGAACGGTGATGGCTTCGACGACCTGATTATCGGCGCATATAGGGCAGAACCCAACGGTAGCTTATCGGGGCAAAGCTATGTGGTGTTTGGTAAAAGTGGGGGCTTTACTTCTGCTCTCAACTTATCAGACCTCAACGGCAGCAACGGCTTCAAAATTAACGGCATTACAGCGTATAACTTCTCTGGTCGCTCCGTTAGCAGTGCGGGGGATGTGAACGGTGATGGCTTCGACGACCTGATTATCGGCGCAAGTGGGGCAGACCCCAACGGTAGCTCTTCCGGGCAAAGCTATGTGGTGTTTGGTAAAAGTGGGGGCTTTACTTCTGCTCTCAACTTATCAGACCTCAACGGCAGCAACGGCTTCAAAATTAACGGCATTACAGCGTATAACTTCTCTGGTCGCTCCGTTAGCAGTGCGGGGGATGTGAACGGTGATGGCTTCGACGACCTGATTATCGGCGCAAGTGGGGCAGACCCCAACGGTAGCTCTTCCGGGCAAAGCTATGTGGTGTTTGGTAAAAGTGGGGGCTTTACTTCCACCCTCAACCTCTCAGCCCTCAACGGCAGCAACGGGTTCAAAATTAACGGTATTACCGCATTGGACTCATCTGGTTCGTCCGTCAGCAATGCGGGGGATGTGAACGGTGATGGCTTCGACGACCTGATTATAGGGGCAGACGGGGCAAAACCCAACGGTAGCTTATCGGGGCAAAGCTATGTGGTGTTTGGTAGTGCGGGGATAGGTGCTGGCGGTAGCCTAGAACTATCTCGACTTGGTGGTAGTGCTGTTGCAGGTATTGATTTTAATACCAACTTTACTGGCAGTCCCATCTCGATTGTGAGTAGTAACCTGAGTCTTGTAGACCGTAATTCATCAACTCTCACTAAAGCTACAATCACGATCGCTAATCCCCTCAATGGCTTCCAGGAATTTGTCTTTGCTGATACCACAGGCACTGCAATTACACCAGGCTACAACTTTGCCACAGGTACTCTGACTCTTAGTGGTATTGATACAGTAGCGAACTACCAAAAAGTTTTACTTATATCTTGCACCTAACGGGATACCCTGAGAAAAAGCAAACAAATGCAACCACAAAAGGAAGGATAAGACAGAGGAATAAGATGAAATAAAAAGAACAAACAAAT
>NZ_JACJTT010000037.1 GCF_014698825.1 Richelia sinica FACHB-800 | reverse complement strand
AAAGGAATTTATAATCACAACTTAACTAATATATTTTAATTATTCGCCCAAAATTACCATATTTTGGGCTATTTTTATCTGATTTTTCTTAACATTCAACATTTCTGCATCAGGACAATAAAAATTAACAGAAGCTACAGAATTTTCTTTGGGAAATTTTGCACATTTTAAAACTTGCTCGGTTCTTTCAGAAATTTTAATTAACTGTGAATAATCAGCTTCTTCCCCAGCACCATAATTAGCATCTTTTCTAATGTTAGCTGGGGCGTTTAATAATACTTGTATAATTGTTTGACGGTCAGATTCAGAAAGGTTAGGAGACAAATAAACATTACCGCCAGGGATTTGTTTACTAAGATGAATAATCCTTAAATCTTTGTCATCCTTAACAGCTATATATGCCGCAGCACCTATATCAGCTTTTCCAGTTTTTACTAATTCTCTGATTTTAGATGATTTATGACCCATATTTACTTTCAGGGTTTTACCATATAAATCATAAGAAGCCATATAAAAACTAGATGCTGAATTAAAATCACCCATAGCAATAGTATGTGTTGGTTTTAAATCATTTAGAGATTTAATAGGACTATTAGCTTTTGTAAATAACGTAGCTTGGTAATATGGGGGACTATTGGGAAACATTCGGGCTGCAAAGGTATAACCATTATTTTTAGCAGCTATGGAAAGCATTGGTGATTGAGGAAAGGAAATATCCCACTCCTTATTAAGCATTCTTTTTCGAGCTTCTTCATAAGAAAGTTTTTCATCACCATCAATAACTATTTGGACTTTATTACCAAATTGCTGTTTAAGATAATCAGCTAATCCTTGATAGTATTTTGGAGGGCTGAGAATACCAATAGTTAAAGTGGTGGCTTGTAATTGTAATTCTGTACTGCCAGAAGCAGAAGATGTTGGGGAAGGTGTAGGTTTTGGGGGTTCTGTAGGACTACAACTGAATAAACCTAAGACTCCAACAAGTACAAGAAAGTTTATGAAATACCGACTGTTTCGATTTTTCAACATGAAAAATACCAAATATATGGTTAAAATTTTTAATTTAATCTGTGCTAATTCCAAGAGTTAGCTTGATTTTCTAGTGCCTGAATAGTAGTGGTTAAATTATCTAGTGTTGTGACTCTGTAAAATCTACTTATGTTGGACTGAATTCTATCATCAATACATGAACCATTTGGAAATACAACAACACCATATACAGGCTTTCTGGAAATACCTAGACTTCTATTGCTCATTACAGAATCACAGTAGGATTTTACCTGTTGGTAAGGATTTCTACCCCAGCATGACAAAATATTTAATCTTCTTCCTACCTTTTCACAAACCCATCCAGAGTTTCGTACATTATCAATAGGCTTAATTATTCCGGTATAAGATTTAGCTTCTAACACAATACAGCTTTTATTGGTTACAAGAAGAAAATCAGTAAACCTACTTCCCTGGTGACCACTTGCTACATCAAACTGTGTTTCAAGTCTGCTATCAGTAAAATTCTGTTTCAATAATTCCTGAATAGCAATTTCAAAGTCATTTAAAGGATGTCTACCCATATCTTCTTTAGCACGCGCAATTTCTTCAACTAAAGCCTCAGACTCGGCTTTTGCCTGTTCAGCACGCTTTTCTAGTAGCTTTTCTCTCTGTTCATATTCTCTGAGTGAATTTTGTAAACTTTCTAATTGAGTTTGAAGTTCTCGTTCCCTAGAATTTTGTTCATTTATTTGCTGTTCTAATCTTTGTACAGTTTCCTGGTAATTTTTTTCGTTTCTATGTAACTCTTCTAGTTGAGATTTAGCTAAACTACGGGCATTTTCAATTTCATTTATTTGTTGTTGTAAGTCCTGTAATTCATTATCTTTCTGTTCATTTTGTTGACTAGCTTGTAATTGTTTATTGTGAATAACTTGTAATTTTTGTGTTAATTGTTTTATATGATGCTCATATTCTTGTTTATGCTGTAAATTTTGTTGTGATTGTGCTTGAGCTTCTTTGAGTTCCTTTTGTAATTGGATAAAGTTAGCATTTGCTGATAAATTAGTGATTGAGGTCTTGAGTTTAATAATTTCACTTGCTAATTTCTTATTGGTAATATGCAAATTATTAGTTTCTTTTTCAAGTTCGCTACGCTCATCATCTCTTTGTTTTCGGAGCAATTGAAGTTCACTGACTCTTTCAGCTAATTGAATTTGTAAAATTTGGTTATTATTGATTAAATTTTGATTTCTTTCTTCTATTAACTCCAATTCCTGTTGAGCTAATTCAGCCTTTGTTTGAGCTAATTCAAGTTCCTGCTGTGCTTTTTCTTCCCTTTCTTTAGTTAACTCCAATTCCTGTTGAGCTAATTCAGCCTTTGTTTGAGCTAATTCAAGTTCCTGCTGTGCTTTTTCTTCCCTTTCTTTAGTTAACTCCAATTCCTGTTGAGTTAATTCAGCCTTTGTTTGAGCTAATTCAACTTCCTGTTGTGCTTTTTCTTCCCCAACCCGTTTTCTATAAAGAATAAACTCCAAACCACTCCAAATAAGCAAAGTAGCCCCAAAACAAGCTATGAGACTTGTGGTGTAAGTTTGAATCCTACTACTTCCAGAAAAAGGATTACTTATCAGTGTAATCAAATCCTCTTGAAATGTTGGCCTAACACCCCGAACATAGTAAACTCTGCCTATAACGCGACCTTGATTAGTAAAATTGGTAGCACTGCGTTCAGTAGCTCTGGAGTTGCTATAAGTCCACTGTGCAAAAATAGGTGGAGGATCAAGCAACACATCGTAAGGATGATTTTTTAATTGTTGTGGGTCGAGTGCTGCTTTCCAAGATAAGGATTTACCAGAGTCTTTACCAGAATAAGCAATAATTTTCTGTCCACTAGCATCTGTGACAATTAGCCCAAATAAACTATAATTACTATCTAATGTACGCTGTACTTCCTGGGGTTGCTTTTTGATTAAAGCGTAGGAAAGTTTAGTAGGTAATGTATGAGATAAAATATTAAAATCAACAGTTTGTACACGGAATATTGTTTGATTCCAATAACTGTTGTAACGGTCAAAAGTGACTGCACCACCAATACCAAAACTAACTAATCCTGTTGCCGTTAGTCTCGCCAATACTTTGACAATTGCGCCTTTGCTTTTACTGACTATTTGATTTGTTTGGGTATTTTTTATCTTAGACATTTGATGCTCCTGAAATTAATTAATAAATTAAAAATGTAGATGTTGCGATTACTTGATTCCGCTTAACTTTATTTCCCCTAAGAATTGACTGCTAATTCCTTAATTAATGAATTTACATTGAAATAACCAATATGCCATTACTTTTTTACCTCAAGAATTTAGCGAGATAGGGCAGGGCGATCGCATCCTCTTATCCCTTAAAAATTTAGTAGAGCAGTATAGCAATCCTACCCAATCTTGAAAAAATACGTAAATAAAAATCCTTTGAGGCCGCTTGAACTCTAACGTATTATTTAAGATTGCTATATCTATATTAGTAATCCACTGTTGAATAGCCATTTTTCAGTTCAAAACCAGGCTTATTCTGCAATGCCTCATCAATTAAGGTATCGTATTTATTGATATTTTCTGGTTTTAACCCTCTTAAATAACCAGAATTAATCGCACCACTTAGCCCAAGTTTAAAGTAATTAGAATTTACTAGTCTGCCTTGGTAAAATTCTTCGACTAACAAATCAAAGCGTCCCACTTGCCTAAAGCGAACTGTACTGCTTCTTTGCGTAACAAGTTGTACAGTCTCTCCTTTTATAGTTCTTTGTATAATGCTTCTCACTTCTCCTTTAAAATCAAATGTACCTCTATATCTATAACTTCTTGTGAAATTAATTGTTTTCCCTCCTCCGCCAAAAATTGGCATCATTAACATCAGAAAACTAGCAACTTGATTAATTGTTTTTTCTTCTATATATTTTTTTTCTTCTTCACTTAAATGTGGTGCTAGTTCATCCAACTTATCAATTGGATAACGAGGTTGAGCAATTGCTGGATAAAATAAAAGGCTAATCCAGACTTGACAAAATATTATTGAACTCAGGCTTATATAGGCAATTTTTTTTAAGTTAGTATTCATTATTTTTCACCTATTTTTGTTCTACGTGCATCAATAATAATAGTGCCATAAATATTGGTATCTTTCCCACCGCTTAATTGTAAAGCTCTTTTAATTTTTTCTTCTGAAGAGTTCATTATGGGACTATCCTCAAGTAAAAGAATTTGATCTCTTACGATAGGCGACATTGACATAGCTGTGAAAGTATTATTAAATCTTTGACGATCTCCTCCAAATTCATTGGTTATAAAAATTACTACTTTATGTCCTCTATTAACCACTGAGATTGCATACTGGGCAATATCTAAAATTTTGGCATCAGAAATTTTCAGTTTTGAATATTTTTGTAAGTCCAAGCATAAATCTTGAGAAAAAGGACATTTAGAGTTAATATTTATCCTCTGAAAAAAATATTTTACTGGCACAACTAATATTTTGCCCTTAGAAATATTTCCTTGAATATATGCTTCACTATCTTTAGTTTGATACCAAGTAACGATTGTATCTTGTTGTTTTGGCGATAATGTTCTAATGTAATCAGTTACTTTCCAGGCATCAGTTGATGATAAAGATTTTAAATCTATAGAAATAGGAAAACCTGTTTGGGCTGATAGCTCTAAGGCATTTCTTACAATTTGTCTAGCACTGAATTTTGATTTTGGTTTCTGTTGTTTAAAAGAATTGTGCAAGTCCGCATAACTGGTTTTATTATTTTGAGCATTACTTGAATTAGGTAATAATGTAATTACTATTAAACTAATAGCTAACACTGCTGCCTGGATTCCTTTAAATGTCTTGTAACTAATCTTCATTGCATTCTTTTTTTGAAAGTTTACTAACGTTCTTGAGAATAGCGATCGCTCTCATGCGACTACTAGCAAAAGTCCAATCATCAGGATGTAGTTGAAATAGTAATACTTGCAAACCGCCGTTATCCTGGTCAGCAATGAGGTATGAATCATAAATAGCCTCAGTGCTACGGGCTGGGAGGTGTAAATCTTCAATATTTAAAAGTTGAGCAACAGCGTTATAACCCAGCTTTTGAAACAGGGCTGCAATTTTGTCAGGACTACCAATAGTTTTTAAATCATCTAATTGCAATAAACGCTCTGGCATTTTTTAATTACCTAAATACTTCTCTAGCAGTTCCTTACCCTGTTCCCCCATCTCCTCAAGCCTCTGCTGAATTAATTTCATAGCAATTGGTGAAGGTTGAGAACGTCCATTTTCCCAGCGATTAATAGTGCTATAGGTGACACCTAAACTAGCTGCAAATTGTTCTTGTGTCAGTCCAGTCAGCAGCCTCAGTTCCCGAATCAGCCCCCCAACGGGTTGTTTGACTTTTAACATCTGGGTTGCCTGATGTAGCAAGTGATATATCAACTAACATATTAAATTCACTTAAACACAGTTGTAAATAGAGAGGCTAGCTTATGTTTTGTTTAGTTTCTTTGTTTAACAAAGAATTAATGTAATAAAACTTCAGTAAATACCCCAGCGAATACAATATGCTCAGGCAATCACAGCAACTGAGTTGAATATTGTTGTTTCGTGTTAGATTCACAACAAAGTCATACAAGCACCAAATATAGAAGGTTTCAATATTTCCTTACTTCTTTGCTATGCAGCTATGTTATACCGTAAATATACAGGGTTGCCTCTTTATCAAAACTTCACGTTATATTTGAAAATTCTTAGAGGAAACCAAATTTACCTCTGTGCAAATGATTGCGGAAAGCGATCGCCTAGCTAACCTGTTGACTTATATAAAAATTGATATTATGCCTAAAATACCCGAATGTAGTCGCTGTCTCCTTTATTCACACAATCCCCACCTTGTCTGCGCTGTTCATCCTGATGGTGTGACTGGTGATAGTTGCATGGATTTTAGAGAAGACCCCAAGGCCGAACCTGTAGAACTGTGGCAACCAGAGGGCGCAAGATATATTGGTGATGAACTGGTGCTGGAATGCACCTTTTACAACGGTGAAGAAATCATTCAACCGAAGCAACGCTGGACACGAGAAGAACAATTAGAGTTGATTGACTGGCATCCATTATTTACCGGGAAATGTCCCCAGTGCGGCGCGGAATTCATTCGTGATTATGTCTCGCGGGTGCATTGGGATTGTGACCAGTGCGGCTGGATGGACGATACTATTTGATTCATGGGGAATTTACCAGTAAACGATTGACAGTAAATCAGAGTAAAAACGTATTCACATAAAACATAAATATTGTAGGCAGATTAAATCAAGCGCAGCAAACAGAAAATTTATTCTCTTCACTTTGTCGGTCAATAATTTACCAACAACTTTCAGGTAAAACCTCTGCTGCTATTCACAAAGTTGCAGATGGAATAATTCTTAGGGGAAATTTTTATTGGGCGATCGCTACACAGATATGTCTGTTGCTCTCCTAAATTAACTTTATGTATAGCGTATTTAAATTTACTATAAATTTATTAAGATACATTAAGAATTTCCAGACCAATCAATTTAATATAAAATCAAGCGTTTCTGCTCGTATAGTTCGCAATCCTGCGAAAGATAATATTTCACGACCTTTTTAAAAGAATTCACATGGCTAATTTATTGGGCAGCAACATTAACGATATCCTGAACGGTACTATTAGCAACGATAGTATCTTTGCCTTTGATGGTAATGACGCTTTGAATGGTAGTGATGGTGATGACTACCTTGATGGAGGAAATGGTAATGACACTCTTAACGGAGGAAATGGCAATGATACCCTCGTAGGTGCTGATGGAAATGACCTGTTTCAAGGAAGCAGCGGGAATGATACTGTAAATGGTGGTCTAGGCAGCGATACTGCTGATTACAGTCAACTAAATACAAGCATCACTCTCAGACCGACAGGGGTTTTGAATAAAGGTGTTTTTGGTACAGATCAACTGGTAGGAATAGAGAGAATTATTGCTAATTCTAGTGTTGCAAATAACACGATTGATGCCTCTACAGCAGTTGGCGCATCTATTACTGTCAATCTACAAACCCAATCTTTAGCTGTAAATGGTGTTCCTGGTGTTGGATCATTTACTGTGGTGAACTTTGATGATGTCAAAGGTACAAATTTAAATGACACCATCACTGGAGACAGCCAGAATAACCTTCTATCTGGCAATGATGGAAATGACCTGTTTCAAGGAAGCAGCGGGAATGATACTGTAAATGGTGGTCTAGGCAGTGATACTGCTGATTACAGTCAACTAAATACAAGCATCACTCTCAGACCGACAGGGGTTTTGAATAAAGGTGTTTTTGGTACAGATCAACTGGTAGGAATAGAGAGAATTATTGCTAATTCTAGTGTTGCAAATAACACGATTGATGCCTCTACAGCAGTTGGCGCATCTATTACTGTCAATCTACAAACCCAATCTTTAGCTGTAAATGGTGTTCCTGGTGTTGGATCATTTACTGTGGTGAACTTTAATAATGTAAAGGGTACTGCAAATGCTGATGTCATTATTGGTAACAATCTAGGAAATGAACTCATTGGTGGTGCTGGCGATGATGCCCTTTATGGCGAAGGAGGAGATGATCGTCTAATCGGTGAAGATGGTAATGACACAGTTGTTGACGGTGATGGAAACGATACCGTTTTCGGTAGTAACGGTAACGATACAATCGTCGTCGGTACTGGTAACAACTCCATTGATGGAGGGGCTGGTATAGATATCGTCAACTATATCAATTCTGCTGATCCTATGCGAATTGATTTACTAAATGGAGCAACTACATCTTTTATCAATCTCGCTCGACGTGATACCTTACTCAACATTGAGAATGCAGTTGGAACAGTAGGAAATGATACATTTGTTGGAAATGCCAGCAATAACACGCTTGTAGGAGATCGTGGTAACGACACTTTTATTTCCAGCACTGGTATTGATACGTTTGAAGGTGGTGAAGGCTCAGACAGCGCAGACTACAGCAATCTAGGACAAGCCATTACCTTGCTGACTCAAGGAGAACTATCTAAAGGAACATCTGGAAGAGATAAGTTAATCGGTGTGGAGCGCATTGTTGGATCTGTTGGTCAGGCAAATGCGATTGATGCATCTGCTGCAACAGGTAATGTTTCAATTGTAGCTGATCTTATAGGCAATCGTCTTACAGTCAACAATGTTCCAAATCTTGTTCCCCTCACTGTAGAGAACTTCACTCAAGTAACAGGAACTATCAATGCTGACACAATTTTTGGGAACAGTGTCAATAATGTGTTGAGTGGTAATGGAGGAAACGATTCAATTTTTGGTGCAGGCGGTAGCGATCAAATCTTTGGCAATGATGGTGACGATACACTTAACGGCAATGATGGCAATGACTTTCTGTATGGAAATGCTGGTAGTGATCGCATTTTTGGCGATGTAGGTAATGATTTGCTCAATGGTGGCGCAGGTAATGATAGTCTGTATGGCAATAGTGAGGATGACTCACTCTTTGGCGATGTAGGTAATGATTTACTCAATGGTGGCGCAGGTAGTGATAGTCTGTATGGCAATAGTGAGGATGACTCACTCTTTGGCGATGTAGGTAATGATTTACTCAATGGTGGCGCAGGTAGTGATAGTCTGTATGGCAATAGCGAGAATGACTCACTCTTTGGCGATATAGGTAATGATTTACTCAATGGTGGCGCAGGTAGTGATAGTCTGTATGGCAATAGTGAGGATGACTCACTCTTTGGCGATGTAGGTAATGATTTACTCAATGGTGGCGCAGGTAGTGATAGTCTGTATGGCAATAGCGAGAATGACTCACTCTTTGGCGATATAGGTAATGATTTACTCAATGGTGGCGCAGGTAGTGATAGTCTGTATGGCAATAGTGAGGATGACTCACTCTTTGGCGATGTAGGTAATGATTTACTCAATGGTGGCGCAGGTAATGATAGTCTGTATGGCAATAGCGAGAATGACTCACTCTTTGGCGATGTAGGTAATGATTTGCTCAATGGTGGCGCAGGTAGTGATAGTCTGTATGGCAATAGCGAGAATGACTCACTCTTTGGCGATGTAGGTAATGATTTACTCAATGGTGGTACTGGAGCAGATACATTTGTCTTCAACTCACTATTTGAAGGTATTGACATCATAAAAGACTTTAACCAGATAGATGGTGACAAAATCCAAGTTTCTAGAGTTGGATTTGGTGCTTCCTCCCTCAGCCAGTTTAGTTACAACAACATTACTGGTGCGTTATCCTTCCAGAGTAATCAATTCGCTACTATTGAAAACAAGCCTCTTAACTTCGCTGTCTTACTAGATATTGTGCTGGTTTAATAGCTTGTTGTATAGCAATCATATTGGGGATTGAGCCAAGATGTGCGACGTAAAAGTTGTGCATAGAGGCAGTAGCCCATTTTACTGAGGGGCCGTTTTCTGCTGAGGTTCCTTCCCCTCAGTCCCTACATAAAAGGGTCACATCAGTAGTCAGTAATGAATATGGCTCCTTAGCCGACGTTAACAACTATGGAAATTAAGGATAAAAAGGATTGTCATAAAATGATTTGCTGTACTTCTTTGTACGCAACAGTATGATAGATAATGAGAAAACAAGCTTTGTCAAATCCCATCCTATTTTTTTGTGCTTATCTCGAAAACATTGCATTGATGCACTCGGCTCAACTATTAAAACCTCTCCTTAAAATTCTTGGGGGAAACTTTGGGTTTATAATGGTCGATATCAATTATAGATATCATGACTATCAACAAGACCCCACCCAGCGAAATGATTCGCGTGCCTACTGTACTAATTCCCGTAGTACGCCAATTAGCAAAAATCCACCGCGAAGGACACACAACTGCACTGCTGCAAGCATTACAGGAATTGATAGCACAATTTGATAGCAGTGCGGAACTGGGAGCAACCACCGAATTACAGCAGGTAGAGGAGAAACTAGAATCGCTGGAAACCCACCTTTCCCAACAAGATGAACTGCTGGCCTCTAAGTTGGAAATCGTTGCTAAACACTTAGAGAAAATAGAGCGATCGCTTGCTTCTGGCAAATACAGTAACAACAGACCCCGGCGTTCAGGGTATCCATATCAGTATCAACAAGCAGTAGAAATCAGCGCCTTCCCCAATGACAATTTAGCTCAGAGATTAGGCGTTACCCCCCATAGTTTAACTACAGAGCGGGAAACCAAGAGTGAACAGGAATTTATTAGCTGGTCTAGGAATCGTGACCCAAGTGGGTTGGGGTGGAAATTTCAGCCTAAAGATGGGTTGTATTATCCGGTGAGGCAGTAGAAATTAGCTAGGTGCTAATCGTACCATTTATTTCATTTAAACAAAGACTCAAAGCTTGCTTTAAACCCACTTAATGCTCATCATCAATGATGATTAATTAATAAAATTAACGCTCTTTATTTTACCTAATACCAGTATAATATCTATTAAATAACTATCTTTAAATTAATTACTAAATTGAGCTACGATAACGCTTGTAAATTTTTATCTGAACAGTATCCCGCCGAATTTATCCGGTGGTTGTTGGCAACAGAACCACAGCAAGTAGAAATTCTAAAAACCGAACTAACATTAGAACCAATTCGCGCTGATTCTGTAACTTTCCTGAAAGCAGATAACCGAATCATGCACTTGGAATTTCAAACCTTACCTAAATCCAAAACTCCACTGAATTTTCGCATGTTGGATTATTCTGTGAGGTTGAAGCGCCAATATAAATCTCCTGTAACCCAGGTGTTGATATTTTTACAAGAAACTGATAACAAAGTAGCTTTTACTGAAGAATTTAGAGATGAAACAACTATACATCACTACCGTGTGATTAGGATGTGGGAACAAGACTCAGCAATGTTTTTGCAGAATTCAGCATTATTACCACTTGCTCCACTGACCCGCACCGATTCACCGTCTAAATTACTAGGGCAGGTTGCTGAAAAAATTGCTAAAATTCCTAACAGGGATGAAAGACAGAATATAGCAGGGTGTGCAGAGATTCTAGCAGGTTTAAAATTTGAAAAAGATGTTATTCGTCAATTTTTACGTGAGGATATTATGCAAGAGTCAGTAATTTATCAGGATATTTTACAAAAGGGCAAAAAAGAAGAGGCTATAATATGGATTAGCAGTTTTCTAAATTATCGCTTTGGTGAAATTAATTCATCACTAATAGAAGAAATTCAGGTTTTGCCCTTACCAAAGTTAGAAGCCATGAGAAATGTTTTATTTGATTTTTCTACCTTAGCAGATTTACAAGCTTGGCTAAAAGAACAAGGAGATTAATTGTCAGTTGTTAATTGCTAAGTGAGATGTCCTTCTATTTTCTTCTCGGCACACTAATAAACTGCACCGCTTGACGCTTGGTTTCTTCACCCCGACGGTCATATCTTGATGTTAACTCTGGTGAAGTGTGACCCGCTAACCGTTGCACTGTGACAATATCTACACCAGAATCTAACAACTCAGATATAAAAGTTCTGCGGAAATCATGGGCTGAGAAATTCTCTACTCCAGATTCTTGACCACGCTTGTCTAAAATAAATAATACCGCTTGGGGTGTCAGCCGTCTCAAAGTCACCGCCCCAGCTTTATTGATATGGCATAACAAGGGGCCTGGCTCCCTACCGCGCACTTCCAACCAATCTTGCACCGCTGTCAAGGCTGCATCTGGTAGGTAAACTGTGCGGTCTTTACCCCCCTTAGCTGCATATATTTTGACGCTGCTAGAGTGCAAGTCACTCAAATTTAACTTCACCACTTCCCCCCGGCGCAAACCTGCACCCCGCAAAATAGCTATTAATGCCGCATCTCTGTAACCAATAGGGGTAGGGTCAGCAAAACATACTTGCATTAAGGCATTAATTTCTCCTGCTGATAAACAACGCCCCTGTAACTCCTTGGAAACTTTGACATTAGCAATATCCACCGCGCGGGCGAAGTCTCTCGCATCCATGAATTCCAGCCGCAAAGCTTCTTTCAAAACCCTCCTTAGTGCAGCCAGCATTTTATTGGCCGTAGCTGGTGCGTATCTCTCCATTAGTATACTACGTAATGCTGCTGTGTGCTTATATCTGAGCGCAGCCCAATCAAGAGTAAGCGCATCGCACTGATTACTGGTTAAGGTTCGAGCGATCGCATCAAGAGCTTGTCTCATTGCCGGACGAGAACCGGGGGACAGGCTGGAAAGATACACGGCGGCGGGGTGTTCAGTCAGAGGTAGGGGAGCAGTTAAGGCTAGGGAACTGACTGCACTTATTTCACCTATTTCGGTAGACTCACTCATTTACTTATCTGAATGCACCTTCTGGCAAGTTATATTCTGATAAGTAATATTTTACCGCTATCCCTTACGAAAATTTTGCCCCCTAATCACCGCTGGTTTTACACTATGAACAATTGCGTTCCTCACCCTCATGAAAATCTTAAATTTCTTCAAACCCAAACCAGCCCAACCAACTATCGACAGCTACGGGCAATCAAGCAGTGGTGTTGAGCCAGAACAGATGCAATTGGTAATGGAATGGTTGTTTGCAAGTCTTTTGAATGCGGGTTACTTTGGTAAGTCCCATCTAATTTGGCATAACAGCGATCGCCTAGACCCCAGCCTAGAGCAAACGATTAAAAAAGTGATGAAGCGGGACGAGCCAGTTTTTTTGTACCGCTGTGGTGCTAGTGTGTCACCACTACCCACTGGGTATTACTGGCGGATGATGGACGAACACCCATCTATGAGGATCTATCAACTAGAAGTTAAGCCAGAACGTTGATGATATTATCTCTGCAAGAATACAACTACAGCGATCGCTCTGCCAATTCCCCTAGTTGCACCAGTAACGATAGCAACTTTTTTACTCATTTTCCCATACCTGCATAAATTTCTCCCATTCCTCATCAGTTTCTGGGGGTTTATTCTGCACCATTCCCACAATGCGCGTTAACTTCCTGGCCTCTTGTTGAGTTTCACCGAGTGCCATCAGTTCAAGTTCTAAATCGGGTTCATAGCCCTGTGCTACTAGCTGGGCATATTCGGTATCTGTCATGTTGAGGTCGTGAATCATCGTTTCCCTTAAGAATTTTGCGGGGTTGTGGGGCGATCGCTAAATCAAAACCAAACTAATCTTGAGATTTCCAAGTCCGCAGTTTAGTTAGTGTAGGTTTATTAACATTTGCAAAATTGAGCCGATATTCGTTCATAGGTACACGCGAACCATTACCTTCACGAGTTACAACAATAAATGCTGTTTTATTGCGCGTATCTTTGGCAACTTTGTCAATGAAATTAAACTGTATGGGTTTTAACTCATTTAAAGTCCGTGGCTTTTTGAATCCTGGTTGAGAAAGACAAAAAATTACTCCGCCGTCTAGATATCTACCTGCATAAAACCAATAACTCTGTCCTTTGGATTGAAAATTTGATTGATAGAAAACAGTAAACCTATCATCTTCTTTTAATGATTGATTTTGTTGACAATTGTTGTCAATGTATTTTTCTTGGGCATAACTAGGAATTGAAAAACCCAAGGTTAAACTTAGAGTTAATATGGCTAATAATCTTTTTGTTTTCATAATTGTCTGTGTTTTGGATATAATTGGGTGATACAAACTCTCCACGATTCTTTGCACCACCGCTATTTACACTGATCATCTTTTTCTATTCGCATCCCTCCAATCAAACTTTCTATAATCACGCAACGTCTCAAGGTGCTAGCTTGATTAGTTCCTGACTTAGGTGAAGATACCATAATAATTAATGGTGTTACAGGGTCATTACCATTTATTTTTGACAAAGCTCCTAAATAATCAAAGGTAATTCTTCCAGATCCAGCTTGAGTATCGCGCACTTTTTTATCTGCAAAAGCTTTATTTTCAGATTCTATATTAGTGTATAAAAGAACTTGTTTGGGTTTGATTTCAATGTTTCTACCCAAATTTTGCCAACCAGAAATAGGGCGATTGTTGGTAGGATAAACTAAAAATTGGGGAATATTATTCTCTATTTTAAACTCAGCACTATAGCTAGTTTTGGTTCTTTTGGCTTCTGTTTGTGCAGTGCGGAGAGCAGACAAAATTCCATCATTAACTTGACCTAAACGCTGTCTATTACTGAAACCTAACCAGCTAGGGGCAATAATTGCTGATAACACACCAATCAGCAATACCGCAGTGAGAACTTCCAATAAGGTAAAGCCAATATCAAGGTTGTAGGGCTGATTTTTTTTAAAATAACTTATTAACAAGCTTCCTACATACTTAGGCTTGCCATCATTAGCAGTCATGAGCTAATCCTCTGATTGATAATTTTTAGCGAGATAAATAACCTTGTACTTCAATAATGACACTAGCTGTGGGGAAAAAGCATCTTGGCTTTTGCTGTATTTGGGCATCCGCCGAGGTATGTGCAAATTGGGACACGTTGTAAACAAATGTTACGGAACGTAGTTTAGTGATTTACTAACTTGCCCAAAAATGGTATAGGGACATTCAAATTTTTACACACTAAAATCAATTGTTCGCGCTATTCAGTCCTTATGAGAAGGTACTGCAAACTACCGAGAACGAAGCGTTAGCGTAGCTGCTTAGTCAGAGTTTACCTAAACTCCGTTCCTTATGAAAGACGCTCTTGCAGAAGTTGATCTATAAAAGAATATTTATGTATACTGGATTATGTGAAATGTATTCTAAGTATTATAAATAGTAACTTAGAATATATTAATTTTATTTTGTTACGGTCAAATAAAAGCATTCTGTGCATAGATACAAAGTGTCAAGATGCATAAATTAAATTTAATAATGCTGTTATGGCTAATTTTGCTGACTGGTTTCTAAGGATTACTGATAAACCACCGTTCCCCTATCAGGAGCATCTTGCTACAAAATCAGAGTTACCTCTCCTGTTAGATGTGATTACAGGTGCAGGTAAAACAGCAGCAGTTGTTTTGGCTTGGCTTTGGCGGAGAAGATTTCATCCAGACCAAACAATTCGGCAAAAAACTCCAAGACGACTGGTTTACTGTTTACCCATGCGAACCTTAGTTGAGCAAACCTATGCAGAGGTGGAAAGGTGGCGACAAAAGACTCTCTTAAATGATGAAGTGGAGCTTCATTTGCTTATGGGAGGAGCCGTCAGTCAGCGTTGGGACATCTATCCAGAAAAGGACTGCATTTTGATTGGCACTCAAGACCAGCTACTTAGTCGCGCTCTTAACCGTGGCTATGGTATGAGCCGTTACCGCTGGCCCGTTCATTTTGCACTATTGAACAATGATTGTCTTTGGGTAATGGATGAAGTACAGCTAATGGGAGCAGGGTTAAGAACGTCAGCACAACTTCAGGGGTTTAGAGAAGAGTTTAAGACTTACGGAACAGCTAAGTCATTGTGGATGAGTGCAACTCTGAACTCAGAAATCCTACAAACGGTGAACTATCAGCCCGACTTCAGTCAAGTCCAGAAGTTAAGTGAGGAAGATAAAATCCATCCAGTTCTACAACAGAGGATAGAGGCTAAAAAACAGCTAATAAAAGCCAAAACAATGCTAGCTAGTAATGAAAAAGACTATGCCAAAGCATTTGCTCTGGAAGTAGTTCAAGCCCATACCCCCGGTACATTGACATTAGTAATTTGTAACCGAGTCAGTCGTGCCCAGGCAGTTTATCAGGAGTTAGAGAAACAGAAGCTAGTAGAAGCTCCGCTATTGTTAATCCATTCACGCTTTCGAGGGCAGGAACGTGAGGAACTGAATAAAAAATTGTATGGGTTCCGTTCCGGTATCCTCGTTGCTACTCAAGCTGTTGAAGCTGGTGTAGATATCTCCGCTCAAATTTTGTTTACAGAATTAGCTCCTTGGTCATCCTTAGTTCAACGGATGGGTAGGTGTAACCGTTATGGAGAGTGTTCTGATCATGCCACAGTGTACTGGGTTGATATTGATTTAAATAAGAAAGAATCTGCCAGTCCATACGAAAAAGAGGAATTGGCAGAAGCGCGAGAGTTACTGATTTCTTTAGAAGATGTTGGGCCCAAATCTCTAACAACCATTAGAGTCAAATCACCAGAAGTTGATGGTTTAATTCCTCGCAAGCATGATCTGTTACAACTGTTCGATACTTCAACAGACCTAGCTGGTCATGACATTGATATCTCTTCATTCATTCGGGAAACCAATGAGACGGATGTTGTGATCGCATGGCGTAATTGGGAGGGCAATCGGCCAGAACCTGAAAGTGGTGCTTTATTACAAAAAGAACTCTGTCGTGTCAGCATCTATCAAGCGAGGAAATTGCTGGAGAATCTCAAAAAACAGCAACGTTTCGCTTGGGTTTGGGATGGGCTACAAGGAAAATGGGTAAGAGCTACAAGCCTGTATCCAGGAATGTCCTTACTACTACATTGCTCGGATGGTGGCTATTCTGTAACTCTGGGTTTTACTGGAGACACCAAGGATCTGCCAGAGCCAGTGAAAGCAGAGGTAATTGAAGCTGATCTGGATGGTGGAGATTCACTTACCGATTTGCTTGGGGCATATATTACCTTGGCAGATCATTCACAAGATGTTGCGAATGAAGTCAGAAGACTTTGCGAAAATCTTTCAGAGTATGATCTAACCACAGATTTACTAGCAAGGGCAGGACAGTGGCATGATTTGGGCAAAGCCCATGAAGTTTTTCAGGAAATGCTAACTCGTAATCGTCCTGATTTAACTGGTAATGAATATTGGGCAAAATCTGACCACAAGTGTCAAATGAAACGAGAACGTCAAGGGTTCCGCCATGAGTTAGTAAGTGCTTTGGTGGCATTACAACAGGGAGAGTCGTTTCTGTTAACTTATTTAGTTGCAGCACACCACGGCAAGATTCGCTTGAGTATCCAAGCACGTCCCCAAGAGTTCAAGCCACCAGAACCAAACAGAAAGTATGCGCTGGGAGTGTGGGATGGTGATGATTTCCCTGCGATTAATTTGGGTAATGGTGTAGATATAGAAGCGCAAAAATTGTCTCTAGCTTGTATGGAAATGGGAGAGCATGAATCTGAGGCATCTTGGACAGGACAAGCGATCACTCTTTTAGAAGAACATGGGCCTTTTCAACTGGCATTCCTAGAAACCATTATTCGTGTTGCTGACTGGTGTGCTTCTGCTAGATATGCTCCTGACATTTTTAGGAGAACTGATGCCTGAAATTATTCCTTTGCCAGGTTGCACGGCAGAACCCTTATCCAACTACCTGAAAGCCTTGGGTGTATTACGATTGGTCGTTGAACAAAAGAAAGACCCCGTAGCTAAAGGTTGCTGGCGCAATAATGCGTTTGCATTAATTACCAACTTGTCCAAAGATGAGCTAGTAGAGTTCTTTTTGCAGGATTATCAACCTAGCCCATTAGTTGCTCCTTGGAACGGTAGCACTGGTTTTTATCCAAAGGATAATAAGAAAACAATAGAAGCTATCCTCTACTCGCAAACCGAGCGATTGGCAGACTACCGAGAAACTGTTCATAACGCCCAAAAGCAGGTAGATAATCTCAAGCTTACTGTCCAACCCAAGGACAAAGATGAGAAAAGGAAGTTGCTAACCAAACTGCGGAATAACCTGCCAGACCGAGCCGTCAAATGGCTAGATAGTTGTACGCTGATTAGTTCTGAAGAATTAAAATTTCCCCCTTTAACTGGTACAGGAGGAAACGACGGTAACTTTGAGTTTAGTCGCACTTTCATGCAGCAGTTACAGGAGCTATTCGACTTTCAATCAGGGACACCAAAGGAGAACGCAGACTTACTGCTGCAAGCTGCCCTCTTTGATGTCACAGTTCCTGGACTATCTTTTGCTGGAAAAATTGGACAGTTCAACCCTATCGCCGCAGGGGGAGCCAACGCAGCACCAGGCTATGATGCGGACTCTAGAGTTAACCCCTGGGATTATGTACTGATGCTTGAAGGTATCATGCTGTTTACTAGCGGTGCAACTCGTCGCTACGAGCAGTCAGAAGCAGCAGACTTTGCCTATCCTTTCACAGTTCGTCCTTCCAATATAGGGTATGGCAGTGCTGCTGATGGCGATGAAGCCAGAGCAGAACTGTGGACACCCCTCTGGTCAGCACCAACAGGTTTAAAGGAATTGGAACTGTTATTTAATGAGGGACGGGTAAAAGTAGGAGGGCGGACAGCACGCGATGGTCTAGACTTTGCCAGAGCAATTTCCAGTCAGGGAGAACAACGGGGAATTAATGAGTTTATTCGCTATAGCTTCCAAGTTCGCAATGGTCTTTCATACTTTGCCATTCCTTTGGGACGTTTCCAACCAATTGTCAATCCCCAGGTTGATCGATTAGTGGAGTTAGATGGATGGTTATCTCATTTCAAACGCGCTGTGAGTGATGAGAAAGCCCCAGCTTCGGTGAAACGGGTACACCGCAGGTTAGAAACAGCAATTTTTGAATTGAGCTTAGGCAGAAAGCCCCTACTTGATGTACTAATTGCCTTGGGAGAAGCAGAAGCAACTTTGGATCGTTCTCTAAAATTCACCAAAGACAAATTTTTGCAACCTATACCAACACTTGATTCCCAATGGATTGAAGATTGCAATGATTCATCAACGGAATTTCGCTTGGCATTGGCTTTAGCAGGTAGAGAATTGCGCCAAAGATTAGTGCGGGTCAGGAAAAATAAACACGGTAGAAATGAATGGCTGGAAAATGACGATAGTATTACCACCTGGCAAGTAGGAACTTTAGAGAATAACTTAATCGCTCTGCTGAGGCGAATCACTATTGAATCTGAGCAACAATCAAAACAGCAGGAACAAAACCTGAATACTGAGTCAGGAACAGAATGGACTTTTCCTCAAGCCCAACTAGATGACATTGTGCGCTGGATTCAAGGTGATGTTGATGATGCGCGAATTGAAGAAATTGCTCGTGGACTTTCTTTAGTCAACCTCCCTAAACAACGTCCACATTCCAGTCTTCCCACTTTACCAATTCCCATTGCCTATGCTCTTGTAGCTGTTGTCCATCATCGGACTCTGAAACGAGATGCCCTACAAATCGTTTTCGATCTCAATACCCTGGCTCAAGACCTCACCTTACCTCCAGTACCTGCACTGCTTGGAAAATTGGCAGTTGGAGATTGTTATACAGCTACTGGATTAGCTGCCCGTCGATTGTATGCCAGCGGTCTTAATCCAGCTATTAGGGAAGGAATGTTTGAACCCGGCGATCGCACTCGACGTATTGCCGCAGCCCTAGCATTCCCAATTTCTGATGTCAGTATTGCTCGTTTACTCAAGCAAATTAAAAGATTTGACCCCAACACTAATTCAAAGGAGTAATCAATGAATTTTGAATTGCTAAAAGACGAATCGCGGCTTTTAATTGAAGCTGAACTTGTACCAATGCAAGGAACTCGGTTTCAGCCCACAGGATTCCCTGATTTGGGAGCAGCAACTTACCAACTGCCTGGTGATAAAACTTCAATGTTGCTACTGGAATCCGCCCAAAGCGTAGCAAATCGTTTAGAAAGCACAATTTGGGAAGAAGTAGCCCAAGATGTCGTTCAGCCATTGCGGGGTATACCCTATGTTGTAGTCAAGCAAGAAGACAAGGTGCTAACCAATTCTTTACTAGAAGCCCATCGTCTCAACTCGTTCTACATTTTGGAAGGCAAAGACAGAAGCTTCTTTGATCGATTAAACAAAGAACTTGATGCACCAAAAGAAAGCCCCGTGGACTTTCACAAGCTGGCTACAGTGTTGGCAAAGTATGATATTAACTCGCTACTTCATGGCATTTTTATTGCCAAAAAAGAAATTGCTGCCGGACGGTTTAAATTAGCCCGTGCGCTCTCAGGCTTTATTGAAGCCAGGAATGTGGGCATAGTTAGTTCTGGTGGTGTGAAGAATGACCGGGTAAACCCATCAGCTGATGCGAAAAAAGGTGGTGGTAATATTCCTTACCATCGGGAAGAATACACTGCGGAAGAAATTAAAGCTTATTTCAGTCTAGACCTAGCGCAAATCCGTGGTTATCGTTTAAGTCCAGAAGTTGAGGATTTGCTGATTGCGATCGCTCTCTACAAAATTCAAAGTTTTTTAGAGCGAGGATTACGTCTACGGACTGCCTGTGACTTGGATTATCTCAGTATAACTGTCAAGCGTCCAGTAGAATTTGCACTGCCAGACCTGACAACTCTCACCAAAGCACTACCAGACCTAGTGGCAGCAGCAAAACCTGCCTTCGCTAACCCACCAGTGACTACGGTTAAGTACGAAGCTGAAGAGGCTGGAAAGAAAAAATGAGTGTTGTAATTTCCATTCAATTTCTCACCGGACGTTATCACGCTACCCCTTGGGATCATCAAGTTAATGAAGGGGTGGTGGAGTGGCCTCCTTCTCCTTGGCGCATTCTGCGTGCTTTAGTCTCAGCTTACTATCGCTTACCACAACCTCCCACCAGAACTGAGTTGTGTCAATTATTAACCTGTTTAGCGAATTGTCTACCTAGTTACGTAGTACCAGAACGTACCATAGCCCATTCTAGGCACTATATGCCTATATGGAAGGAAGGAAAAGCCACTACAACTAAAGTATTTGACACTTTTATAGTCTTACCAGGAGGAACGCTCTCCCCTGATGCAGTGGTAAAAGTAGTTTGGACAGATGTGCAATTAAATCAGTCCCAACTAAATTTACTCAAACAACTATGTCGCCAAGTGAGTTATCTGGGACGTTCTGAATCCTGGGTAGAGATGCAGGTAATTGATGATTTAGTTCTTCTTGGTAACTCTGCCGCCGAATGCAATGCTGTTCCTGCCAAATGGGAAGACAAACCAGAGATACAACAGGAGCAAGTTAAGGTATTAGTAGCACTGACAGATCAGGAACTGGAAGGATTTAAAGCAGCGATCGCTGTTTTGCCCAAACCCAAAAAAGGTAAAGGTAAATGGAAAGCACCTGCGGATATTTTAGAAGCCCTGGAGTTAGACATTGGCAACTTGCATCGAGAAGGTTGGAATGGTATTCCCGGTAGTCGCTGGGAGGCATATATCATTAAATCTCAGCCAAAATCCCTCCATCCAAAATTCAATTACTCCAGCAGTATTAATTCACAACTACCTACTTTTGCTCGATTTGCTCTAGCTTCCAATGTTTTACCAAATCTCACAGAAGCAGTATCCTTGGGCGAAAGGTTTCGTCAAGCATTGATAGCATGGAGTAAAGACGAATTACAAAGACCAGCAAGCGTCTTTTCTGGCAGAAAGCCTGATACTAGTATTCAGCCTGCGGACAGAGAGGAGTTATATTTAAAGGGACAACAACACGCTTGGTATCTGCCAGAAGTAAATCGACAGGGGAAGATTGACCATGTAGTAGTTTATGCAGCAAAAGGGTTTGACTTCCAGCAAGCAGTACCTGCCCTGAAAAACCTGCCAAAAGTATGGGGAGATGAAGGATTTGAACTCCAGACAGTTTTAATCTCCTTGGGACGAGTTGAGGATTATGCTACAGATACCAGGCAGCAAGAAGGGAAATACCGTGTTATTGGTAACAGCAGAAAATGGCGCAGTTTAACTCCAATGGTGCTGCCTCGCTACCCCAAATGTTATAGTAATGGTCAGAAAAAATTTATTCCTAACACTGAATTTCAGATTGATGGGCCAGAGGATCAGGCGTTGAAATTACTCACTTGTCTTAAGTATTTGTCCATTCCTGATAATTGTATAAAAGAGGCAGAATCTGAATGGCTATGCTTAAAAAGCTCAGATAATACACCATTAGTTAAGGTTAAATGTTGCGATAGTGGTATTACCCAGTACCGTTGGCAAGCATTTCAGCGTCGTCGTCATCATGGTAATGGGCGTAAATCATTAGATCATGGCTATTGGTTGGAAGTAGAATTTGCACATACAAAACAAGGGCCTATTGCTCTTGGGTATGCAGCACATTTCGGACTGGGAGTATTTGTTCCTATAGAGGAGTAAATTGCGCGGATGGGTAGGTGTAATTCTGCTTTATTGCGTCTACGGCTGGAAATCATTGCTGTGTAAGGATTATAGACAAACACCCTCAAAACAGATCCGCGCAAATCCTAAAACACTTACTAATAAAAGATTTGAGCCTTTTGAAGTCAAGTAGATATTGGATATATGTGGGGTAAAATTCATTAAATATATATCATCCGCGCAACTGAACCTTGAAAACTTTATATAGTAAGCTTTTAGAAAGTCCGCAGCGATTCTGCCCGTAAAAGGTGCAGCCCCTTTGAAGCAGCCCCTTACGGCAATTAGGAATTTTGTAATCAACAGCGATTCTGCCCGTAAAAGGTGCAGCCCCTTTGAAGCACTGAAATTCCTCAAAACTGGCACTGGGGGCAGCCATTACCGCGATTCTGCCCGTAAAAGGTGCAGCCCCTTTGAAGCTTATCCCCGCCAAGGTGACAGTCACAAAACAAGGTGGCGATTCTGCCCGTAAAAGGTGCAGCCCCTTTGAAGCAAACAGGTAAAGTTCTGTGTCGCTGGGGTTGGGTACGGTGAGGCGATTCTGCCCGTAAAAGGTGCAGCCCCTTTGAAGCTTAGCCTGACCAGCTATCGGATTTTTGCATGGTTGCGATTCTGCCCGTAAAAGGTGCAGCCCCTTTGAAGCAAAAGGGAGCACTACCAATCCTAAATCCTTCACCGAAGCGATTCTGCCCGTAAAAGGTGCAGCCCCTTTGAAGCCCATTAAAGTCGGGTAACTTGTTTAAAGCAGACGTGTGCGATTCTGCCCGTAAAAGGTGCAGCCCCTTTGAAGCTAAAAACCCTTGTAGACAAAGGTTTTAAGCCGTAGTAGCGATTCTGCCCGTAAAAGGTGCAGCCCCTTTGAAGCTCTGTAAATGTTCCATTGCTGCTTTATTAACCCATGGCGATTCTGCCCGTAAAAGGTGCAGCCCCTTTGAAGCTTTCGTGTACAGCTATCAGTTCCTCAACGCTGTTAACGCGATTCTGCCCGTAAAAGGTGCAGCCCCTTTGAAGCCAAGAAAATCCGATTGAAGATGTGGTTACAGAAGCCGCGATTCTGCCCGTAAAAGGTGCAGCCCCTTTGAAGCAGTTGTGCAGCATAGTTACCTTGAAGTTTATGGAGATGGGCGATTCTGCCCGTAAAAGGTGCAGCCCCTTTGAAGCAACTGAAAACCCGCTACTGTTGTTAGGAAAGAGAGCGATTCTGCCCGTAAAAGGTGCAGCCCCTTTGAAGCTTCGTAAGTCGCCAAAACCGCTTTTTAACTCGCCAACAAGCGATTCTGCCCGTAAAAGGTGCAGCCCCTTTGAAGCAGGCTGGCAGAAGCTAGTCATCGATTAGTAATGCGATTCTGCCCGTAAAAGGTGCAGCCCCTTTGAAGCGCGAGAAACCCTCACATGCTTCCTTACTGCTGCGCGATTCTGCCCGTAAAAGGTGCAGCCCCTTTGAAGCTAACATCTGGCGGATTGGTGCTATTGTCAATCGGCGATTCTGCCCGTAAAAGGTGCAGCCCCTTTGAAGCTAGGTTAGGTTTATTTTGCAATGCCTCTCTGTAGGCGATTCTGCCCGTAAAAGGTGCAGCCCCTTTGAAGCTTCTACAGTTAGGGCAAAGTCTTCTAACTTATCAAGCGATTCTGCCCGTAAAAGGTGCAGCCCCTTTGAAGCTAATACTATCCCGTAGTATCTGTTGAGTAGCCTGTAGGGCGATTCTGCCCGTAAAAGGTGCAGCCCCTTTGAAGCTATGTCTATCCCCGCAAACTTAGCCAATAGTGAAAAGCGATTCTGCCCGTAAAAGGTGCAGCCCCTTTGAAGCGGCATACGACTAATTAATTAACAAATAAAAAGATGCGATTCTGCCCGTAAAAGGTGCAGCCCCTTTGAAGCAAATATCTCCGAATCTGCCTTGTAGCCCTCCAATTGCGATTCTGCCCGTAAAAGGTGCAGCCCCTTTGAAGCCATTGTTTGCGGTCTCTTGGTAGCTCCAATTCGTGCGATTCTGCCCGTAAAAGGTGCAGCCCCTTTGAAGCACAGTCTGTCAACGAGGCGATCGCCTTTCGCTGCGGGGCGATTCTGCCCGTAAAAGGTGCAGCCCCTTTGAAGCGCGGAAAATTGCAACCCTTGGAGAGGGAAGCCCTGGCGATTCTGCCCGTAAAAGGTGCAGCCCCTTTGAAGCGAGCGATCGCCGCACCTCCTGAGTTATGCTCAACGCGATTCTGCCCGTAAAAGGTGCAGCCCCTTTGAAGCCTGACCGATTTAGGTGCGTTACCTTCCCGGAGTTTTGGCGATTCTGCCCGTAAAAGGTGCAGCCCCTTTGAAGCCGTAACTCAAGCAATCCCACAATTGCAACCAATCCAGTGCGATTCTGCCCGTAAAAGGTGCAGCCCCTTTGAAGCATCATGTGTCACGGATAATAACTACTAGAGTCCAAGGCGATTCTGCCCGTAAAAGGTGCAGCCCCTTTGAAGCGGTGGTGGTAGCAAGATAGGTATAGCTGCTAACGCGCGATTCTGCCCGTAAAAGGTGCAGCCCCTTTGAAGCATAGCGTTGCTGTAGCCGCAGTTGACGGCAAGACTCAGGCGATTCTGCCCGTAAAAGGTGCAGCCCCTTTGAAGCTTATATCCTTGCTATCACCCTCCTTCCACCCTGCTAGCGATTCTGCCCGTAAAAGGTGCAGCCCCTTTGAAGCTTCTTGGTGGATGGAAGAGGCTTGGTAAAAACCGCGATTCTGCCCGTAAAAGGTGCAGCCCCTTTGAAGCTGGTGTAACTTGCGGTAATCATTGCTTCGGGAAGAGCGATTCTGCCCGTAAAAGGTGCAGCCCCTTTGAAGCCATCTGCACCCCTAGCTCTATCCTGGTTGTCCCAAGCGATTCTGCCCGTAAAAGGTGCAGCCCCTTTGAAGCATTAGCCCCAAGTCCTCTGATTTATAGCTTATCTTGCGATTCTGCCCGTAAAAGGTGCAGCCCCTTTGAAGCGTTGACACCGGGCTAGCATCCCAAAATAATCCAGGGCGATTCTGCCCGTAAAAGGTGCAGCCCCTTTGAAGCGGCACTGAGAATAAAACGGCTGTTCGCGGTCAAATGCGATTCTGCCCGTAAAAGGTGCAGCCCCTTTGAAGCCGCTGTGTGCGAACGTATTGCAGATATTCACCTTTGCGATTCTGCCCGTAAAAGGTGCAGCCCCTTTGAAGCCGCATCCCTCTAGGCGATTCCAATTTAAGGGCAGGCGATTCTGCCCGTAAAAGGTGCAGCCCCTTTGAAGCAACCACAAAATACCCGCCAAATCCCGTTACTGTTGCGATTCTGCCCGTAAAAGGTGCAGCCCCTTTGAAGCAACACTGGCGACTAAGTGATCGCTCGTGTGCAGATGAGCGATTCTGCCCGTAAAAGGTGCAGCCCCTTTGAAGCATTGTTAATGGTTTTTGATTAGCTTGTCTATCCTGGCGATTCTGCCCGTAAAAGGTGCAGCCCCTTTGAAGCAGCCATTGCAGGAATAGAAAGCCCACCAACCATTAAGCGATTCTGCCCGTAAAAGGTGCAGCCCCTTTGAAGCGCCTCTAATCCTTCGTGAGTTGCTGCATGGGTGTGCGATTCTGCCCGTAAAAGGTGCAGCCCCTTTGAAGCAGCATCTACCCACCAAGTACAAGGTTCTTCCCTGTCGCGATTCTGCCCGTAAAAGGTGCAGCCCCTTTGAAGCTATCGTATGGCTTGCGTAATAAATGCAAAGGCACATCACCAGCGATTCTGCCCGTAAAAGGTGCAGCCCCTTTGAAGCCGCGTTAGTGGCAAGTGGGTGAGAGTTTGGAAAGAGAAAAAGCGATTCTGCCCGTAAAAGGTGCAGCCCCTTTGAAGCAACTAAGTATTTGATGCCAGCAAACAATATTTGAGCGATTCTGCCCGTAAAAGGTGCAGCCCCTTTGAAGCCTCTCGCTACTGGTAGCCTTGCTGCTAATAGCGGAGCGATTCTGCCCGTAAAAGGTGCAGCCCCTTTGAAGCTGTGTGTCGGCGGGTGGGGGAGGTTAACTGCGGTCATGCGATTCTGCCCGTAAAAGGTGCAGCCCCTTTGAAGCACCCATGACGAGATGGAAGAATATCTTTACGGCGGCGATTCTGCCCGTAAAAGGTGCAGCCCCTTTGAAGCCAAAGAGCGGGTTTAATTCTGTATTTTCTAATAAGCGATTCTGCCCGTAAAAGGTGCAGCCCCTTTGAAGCGTTCCCTCTAGCCTGTAGTTGGGGTTGGACTTGGGTTGCGATTCTGCCCGTAAAAGGTGCAGCCCCTTTGAAGCCCTCTACTAATCCCTCGTAATACGCCAACCTTCCGCGATTCTGCCCGTAAAAGGTGCAGCCCCTTTGAAGCACTGGTTCAATTAACATCAACTCTCGCGACAAAATGCGATTCTGCCCGTAAAAGGTGCAGCCCCTTTGAAGCAATTTTATTCCATTTGATTGTAGCCATAGCGGTTTTGCGATTCTGCCCGTAAAAGGTGCAGCCCCTTTGAAGTCCAAACTACTAACGCAGATTTAGAAGATCCAGGATGCGATTCTGCCCGTAAAAGGTGCAGCCCCTTTGAAGCAGCAGGAGTGAATATTTCTAGGGCAGGTCTAATGATTATCTGTAGCGAACTGCAAACATAAATCCCCAAAACCGCAAACAAGGGAATTTTGAAACCACATTATCTGCAAATAAAAATAGACTCAAAACCACATTATTTGCAAATAAGACCGAATGAAACTGCAAACAACGACTTTGAAACCACATTAGCTGCAAATAGTCTGAAATCCTTATCATGTATGGATTTGCGCTTAATGACCACTTTGGGAATGAAAGTGTCCAATTTTAAAGATGATGACCAAAACCTAACACGACACTTAATAATCTTTACCAAGCAAGGAAAGCAGGTTGGCGATACTTGCTGTTTAAAACCTAATTCATAATTTTATTGGACGGATATCGTTCAGATTAAACCACATTATTCGGGTATAAGTGTTTGACTAATTGGTTCTTTTTTTCTGGACACTTCTGGACGACAATTTCTCCAAAGGCTGACTACATCAGGGTTACAGCTTATTTGCAAATAATGTGGTTTCAAAATCCTTGTTTGCGGTTTTGTGACTTGCTGTGACTTGCACTATAAAATGAGCCAAATTGTGAACCATAAAATGAACCATAAGTAACGCCAAATTAAGCTTTATAGCCACAAAAGATATCAAACTTCGCATCAAATAATGAGCTAGAGTTAATTTTTTGCACCATAATATGAGCCTAAGTTTAAAAAACACTTGTGGGCAAAAATTGAAATAAACAACACTCAAAAAGCAGCACAATTATCAACTTTCATTTCAAGATATGGTTCACAACGGTCTAATTATGATTCAGAACCATTGTTTTTATAAAAATTGAGTCTACCTATGATAATTCTGGTGGGCGATCGCTATCCTCTGGGTTCATTAGATAAAAATAATAATCAAATTAGGGGGTGGTGTGGGATAGTAGCTCATAAGGCACTTCTTACCCCCTACGCGATTATCATTATCATAATAAACTCAATACCACATACTGAAGCATAAAATGAATACCTACTTTGTGAAGCAAATCTTGAGCTAAAAGCTCGTTTTATGATTCAAGTCACAGGTTTCGTTGCCTCTTATTTGCAAATAATGTGGTTTCAAAAATGCCTTGTTTGCGGTTTTGACCATTTATGTTTGCAGTTCGCTACAGTTAAGCCATAATATTATTTTCTAGTTCATTTTGGTATCGCGTAACTTGATGCCAAACCATTAATAATAGTCTCCAACTTCCCTGATTTATAAGCCTGATAAATTGGCGCTTTGTTGTCACTGCGATAAACATCATAATGAGTTCGCCAATCGTGGTAACGTCCATCTCTCCACACTTTAGGTAACTCTTGCCCCTGGTGATGTACTTTCACCTTTTTCTTAGAGGAAATGTATTCAGCAGTGGGTAGCTTGCCGCCGTAGGCATCGCTATTACTAACTTTTAACTTGGAATTTAATAAAACTGACCTTTTAAACTGTTCATAATTCCCATAAGTTTCAGTTTCACCTACTTCAAGTGCAAAACCACTAACCCCTTTACCTGTAGCACTGGCAGTTAAAATCTGGTCATTTGGGTATCTATCTAAATTACTGTTGACTGCACCAAATTCTAAATTGATGGGTGCAATTGCTAACCAAGTTTTCTCCAGTTTGATAAACAGTTTTCCTCTAAGAATTTCTATAGTTGCAGACTTAGGCACGAAAAACTGAAATGGTGCAGGTTGATCATTTAACCAAATAACCAAATTCTGATACTGCCCCACAGCATTATTACCAGCAGAGGAAGTTGATATTTTGTTATCCGTACCCGATGCTGCAATAAAATAATCAACCCCCCGGCGCGAGTTGTACGCCATCAGCTTAAATCCATTCCAATCACCGCCGCTACCCTGTGCCAAAGTACCAAGCTGGAAGCTGTGACCAAAATACAGAGTTTCGTGAAACTGTGGCCGTTCATCTTTTCCTGGCTTCCAGTTTTCATACTGTGGTTTTGAGTTCAGCAATTCTAGAGGTTTGGTGAATTGTTTTCTCGCTAGTGCTACAGCCGCCATTGGTGGCCTGTAACTACTGGTGATGAGATGAATTAAATCAGAATCCTTGGTGGTGTCCTTGACTGGTGAATCTCCAAAATACAAACCCAGCGCACGGGATGCACCGGAACACCATACACAGTTACCACTACTATAGTCACGTTTGGAGGGGCCACCAAACCCACCGCGCCAATACTTTAATGCTCCAGTGACAGTAAACCAATCTAAGGCAGATTTAGCAGTTGCCTTCGCTTCCTCATCTTTGGCAAAGTCATACAGATTTAGATATGTGCTGATGCCATGACCGAGATAGCTTTCACTATCCCACTCTCCCTGACCAATCATGTAGAGCGATCGCACCCTATCTTGAATCCTCTGTTTGTAGATTTGCCGTGTACGCTCGTTTCCAGTCTCTTCTGCCATCAAGTAAGCTGATGTTTCACGCATAGCTCGGAGGTTATCTGTATTTCTGCAATCAATCCAAGTGTCACAGTCATCTGTTGACCTTGCCCAGAATTTGCGTTTTGTAGGAAAGCGTTTAGTTAGTGGGTCTTGCGCGGTAAATATCCTCATTGCTTCCTTCATCCTGGTTTTGTAACTAGGGCTGAGGAACTGTCCAAAACCAAAATACTTCCTGATTTGACCTTTTAAGGTAAATCCTGAGTAAAAATCAAATCCTAAAATGTGACTATTCTTAGAGGAATCTGCATCATCAGATTGGAGGAAAGCGATAGCTGCGCTAACCTGCGGTAACGCTCTCTCCTTGTTTCCTCTAAGAAAATCAATCATCGCCTTGGGATATGAATTTTTCTCATATTCATAGGCGGTAGAACCATATTCACCGGGCTTGAACTTTTCTAAATATTCTCTTGACCTTTGCTGGAACTCTGCTTCTAGCTGTTGATTCCACGCTGCTGCTGGTTGTTGAGTCAGCAGTAAAGATAAAATTATTAGTATTTTTTTCATAATTAAATAGGCTTAAAACCCACCATGCAATATGCGTAAACTGTCCTGATTCAAACCAGGTAAGGGTATAAATTAAATATACAATTGCAACAGCTAGCAATGGTGATTTATTTGTAAAAAAGCAGTATCCAAAAATTAATAAATATAGAATACATCCAGAAATACCAATAGATATAGCCCAGTCCAATGCTAAATTGTGTGACTTTGTGTAAGGAGTGAAAATAATCTCTTTCTTTATATTCCTCATTTGGGGATGAGCAATGGTGAATCCATCCATGCCATATCCAAAGGGATTTTCACTGATGGCATCCTTTGACATCTTCCATATCCACACTCTATCCGATGTTAGTTTATTTAATATAGGTATGCCCTCTATATTTCTAGTGGTAGAAATACTCATTATTAGTATTAAGGCTGCGATCGCACTTATCCCAACTACTCTTTTATCTCCTACTAGAAAAGCTATGGCAGCGAACAAAGCTAGTATTGCTGCCCTAGTTTGAGTCAATAATAGTGCAGTAATTATGATTGGTAAAAATAGTAAATATCTACTAGTAAGTATCTTGTTTTTCCAACTTCCTAATAACCCAGCAGCAGCAGCAGCTAAAACAAATGCTGCATGACCTCTGTGAGAGTAAAGACCTATAGGTTGATAGCCTTTACGAATACCACTATATAAAATATGTCCATTGTAAAAATGCCCATTTGTAATTGTGTAATCAATTGTCCAGTGAAAAATTTGGGGAAATATTGATATTGCCAAAATTACACTGCCCCAGATAAAGCCTTTAATCTGCTGTTTTAGTAGTTCTGGTTTGATTGATAATACAAGTGAATTAGTTAAGGTGAAAACTACTATTAATAACCAATAAACTAAGCCTGACCTGTGGAGAGGATGGCCAACAAGCGATCGCACCAATCCAGCAGGAGACAGAATTGAGGCAACTAAACAATCCTCTAAGAAAATCACAAAAGCGATCGCTACTACCCACCAAGAGGTTGATAATTTTACTTGCTTATGTTCACAAATTATCTGGAGATTGTAGGCACACAGTGTAATCAACACTGCTATCTTAGGCTGAGTCCAAATATCTCCTAAACTCCTTCCAAGAGGATTTATTATCAAAATGCTTAAAGCATAAAGTACATACATAAAAAAATATGGGGCTTGGTAGCCCCAACTGAAACTATACTAACTACCCCAAGCAGTAGGCTGATATTTAATTCCACCCCTACATACCGGTGGATCTGTAGGCGAGGGAAGAGAGGAGAGAGAGTAAGAATTGTTCCCTATCGTGAAGGCTGAAGGAATACTAAATGAACTACTGTTCTTCAGTGTTCCGAATCCACAGGCGTTTAACCTTACTGTTTTATTAGTATTTTTAGGGATATTTATCAAAACTGCGGACGCTGGAACCTGACCCACGATTATTACATCTCCAGACGGAGATCTAAAGTTTTGCGTTCTCGCTTCCACGAAGCTTCCATTGGTGCATGATGGCAGAAGCTGAATTGGCAAGGAGGAAAGAGTCACATTTGAACTATTAACTTGAATAGAGGGCGTACTACCTAAAGAGGAAGAACTGAGCTTGATTTCCCCACAACTGCCAGCGATTTTGCTGCTAATCTTATCCACGAATCCCAATTGAACTTCGGCGCTGCCGCTGGGAGTGCCGTTAACATAAACTACCGTATCTCCATTTATAGAGACTTTGTAAACACTTTGCCCTTGGTAGGGGATTTGTGCCAAGGATGGAAATGGAAATGTAGACAGTAAAGCTACTGCTACTCCTACTGCACCTATTAATTTGGATGTAGCCATAATAATCCTAGAAATATCCTTATCGCTCTTATATAATGTCTTATATTTATTATTTTTGACAAGATGAATACGACAAAAATTTTACTTTTTATTATTGCTTTTTTGCTTCAATCTTGTATGGTAAACAACTCCACCAGACAATCAGAAGTGTCTGGTAAAAATGAAAAAATTTCTTCTATTGATTGGATGGTTGATAGTCAACCTTACGATGGAGATACTATTAATGTTTCTCGTAATGGTGAAAAATTAAAAGTTCGTTTTGCCTGTATTGATGCACCAGAATTAAAGCAACCAAAAGGGAAAGAATCACGGGATTATCTGCGATCGCTAATCTCATCTAGCAAGGGAAAAGTGGGACTAGATATTATCACCAGCGATCGCTATGGACGCACAGTAGCAGAAGTGTGGATTGATACGGAACGGGGAACTGAATTAGTTCAAAGTCTAATGGTAGTAAGCGGACACGCCTATCCTTATGAACAATACAAAAATGATTGTCGAAATTGGGAAGCTGTGACTGATGCTCAAAAATATGCCCAATCTCAAAAGCTAGGTGTATGGTCAGGAGATTTTCAAAAGCCTTGGGATTATCGAAAAGATAGGAGCAATAGATAAGTTTTAGGTGCGCCCGGCTTCACCCGGCTTAACTTTTGAGAGGAGCGATCGCTTTCTACATCAGCAAATTTATTAGATAAGTTTTAGGTGCGCCAGGCTTCACCCGGCTTAAGCTTCAAGGTAATTTTCAAGAGAGGATAATTTCTTGAAGATTAACAGCGATCGCTAAGAGAAATTTGTACAAAATTTCTCACTTAATCGTATGCTCAAAAACGTTCCGCTCCCGGCGCTTCGTTCCGGGGTGGCTGGCTGCTGGGTGGCCAGCATTTCTCATTCTCCACAAGTCAGGCCGCCAGCCACACCCTACACTACACTCTGGTCACTCCACTGGAAACAATGTTGCTACGCATTTTTATGCTTTTTGTCTGCTTCTCCATATTCTTGGTGAAGTGGTGAAATCCTGGAAGAAGCAGCCAAAAAGCGGTGCGAAAAAAGCAGCGATTTCTGATCTTAGCATCTCCGCTTCGCTCCGATGCTGGACATAAATCTTGGGCTGCTTTTTTCGCGGGGAGAAGAATCAGAGAAAGAGAAAGGAGAGGTAAAGGTATCTCTGCGTTGTTTAAGCAGGTGGGTTGGTTGGCGGCCAGAGTGTCTTAAAAAACTGGTTCTCCGGCCTGGCGGTTCCTGTCGCGGGCTACAGTTCCCGGTGGTTGGTTTTCCTAGCTGCCTGTCGTTTCCCCCTCGCCCGCGTTCGGGTTCTTTGCCCACCGGCTTCACGTTGTTTAACTTTCCACTATTCCATTATAGCAAGACGACATGCTATAATGGGCTATTTTTACAAAACTTTACACGGCTTTTCACTTAATCTCATCGCTAAAGAAGCTCCGCTCCCGCCGCTTCGTTCCGGGGTGGCTGGCTGTTGGGTGGCCAGCATTTCTCATTCTCCGCAAGATCAGTCCGCCAGCCACACCCTACACTGTGCTCTAGTCGCTCCGCACATACAGAACCTGCCCCGGCTGCGCCGGGGCAATCCGGCAGATAAAAACACCGCATTATAGCAAGACGACATGCTATAATGAAGATATAATCTATTTTATATAGACCATGCTTTCAGCTATTTTTTCCCAGTTTTCCTGCTTCGGTTTTTCTGGTTCCCGTCGCTGGGGTTGTTCGCCTGCTCCTTTGTCTGCGGCTGCGGCGGCCGTCCCTTCTGGCTCTCGTGTTCTCGTCGGCTGCGCCAAGGGGGTTGATGCGTTTTTCCGCTTGGCATTTCCTGCCGCTGAGGTGTTCGCCGTTTCCAGTGGCCAGTGGGGCGTGGGCCGTGGAGCTTTCGCGGCTCGCTCTGCGGCCTGTATCCGGGCCGTCTCTGCTGCTGGTGGCCTGTGGGTATCCTTCCCCACTTCCCCCTGTCCTACTGGCCTTGTTCCGTCGTCTTCTCAATCCCGGTGCTTTTCCGGCTTCGGGTCTGGCTCCTGGGCTTCACTGGCGTTTGCTTTGGGTTCTGGCTTGCCTTGCGTCGTTTTCCTGGGTTCACTCCCTGTTCCGGCAGCGTGGGGTCTGTTCCCACTGGCTGGACTTCCTGGTTGGTTTGGGTGTGCTGCTGTGGTTGGTCAGTCGTCATCAGTTCAGTTGTCTCTGTTCTAGTCAGTTCGGCGGCCTGATGCCGCTCTATCTTTTCAGCGATCGCCTCGCGCACAAAATCAAGGTAATTTTTCCCCAAATCTTTCAAATTTTTCATCATTGAAGAGGTAACCCTCAACGTCAGCTTTTCGGCCAAAGGCTCTCCACCTTTAGATATATATTGATGGGTTTTCAAATTCGGGTTACCCCCCCGACGGCCACTATTTAAAGTTCCTGGCATAGTTTTACACATAGTTGCTTTCACCTCAGTTCGGGTTAAGGGTATTTTTGAACCTACTTAACGAGAGAATAGGCTTTTCAGCCTACAAAATATTAAGGGTTTCAGCTTATCTCGAAACTCAGGTTGCTTTATTATAGCGTGTCGTCTTGCTATAATGAATGAGTAATACAAAGGTATCCGACCAATGACACCTGATAAAACTACACCTGCTGTTATTTTTATTCCCAGCCTCAACGACTATGTAGAAATTGTTGGCGGGAAGTGTGAATTAATTGATGGGAAAAGATATTTAAGAATTGTTTGTGCAGATTCTAAAGGAAAAGAAGTTCTTTTAAATCCTTCAGATTTGCAAGTTTACTTTGAGCGTTTCGTCATTCCTTTCTAAATAGCCAAAAGCGATCGCACATATCCAGCGATCGCTCTCTCGCTTCATTTCCTCTAAGAATTTTAAGGTATCCGACCAATGCAATTAATATTCAATTCAGAAGCAGAAGCTTTAGCTGTAGCTGAACAGCTTTACAACGTGCAACAGGTAGGTAAAATTTTAATTCCTGCTGAAAAAACAATTGATTATCAGGCTTTAGAATTAGCTGTTAATTTAGTGGGGGTGACCTTCCCTACTTTGGGTTTCCCTATCGTCAGCAGTTTAAAAAGCCGTCTACCATTCCCACGCCACGAAAGAGAATGTACAGACGAAAATACACCTAAGATTTATGTGGCTTGCTTGTCAGCTTACAATAACGGGCATTTACACGGGATTTGGATTGATGCCACCCAAGAACCGGAAGATATAGAAGACGATATTAAATGGATGTTGTCTTGGTCACCTACCACTGATTACGAAGCTTGCGAGGAATGGGCGATACATGATTATGAGAATTTTCATGGCTTCTCCTTGCGTGAATATGAAAATCTGCAATATCTCAGTAAATTAGCCCAAGTGCTATATTTTGCTGATGATGCTGATGCAATGGCAGCATGGTTAAACTATGCAAAAGATGTGATTAATGATCCAGATATTGAAAAATTAGCAGAGGAATTTGGCAGTTACTACTGCGGACATTGGGATTCAGAGACAGATTTTGTTTTAAAATCTGATGAAATTGAAGAAATATTTAATTGGAAAGAATTTGAGGAAAAGTTTAAATTTTGGTCTTTTCATATTAACTGGGATTCTGTCGCTCATGAGCTATTTATACAAGGTTACGATTCAGTAAGAGCTAAACCATATGGAGTTTATGTTTTTCGTGAATATTACGGCTAATTAAAAGTTAAGCGTCCAGGTAGCAGCTTCTCATCCACTCGGACAGAAAGATAAAGAACTATAACTTTATCTTTCTCTATTAATTAAATAAAAATCTTGATTATAGCAAGACGACATGCTATAATGGCTATATTCAATCCTTAGAAAAAGGTATCCGACCAATGACACGCTTTTCTGCTAAGGCTCACATCAAATCCAACTACAACTATTCTAATTTTCATAAATCCTTGCTGCACGAAGATAACAGCGAGGACTACGCTTTAAGACATATTTACTCATTAGAAAATACAAAATCTCTATTACAAAAATGGGGATGGACAGCAGAAGAAATCAAACAAGGTATAGATTACGCAACCATTGATGTATATCAGCATTTTGTTTATGTTCACATATCCAATAAAATTATTAGAGAATATAAAACCCCCGCTCCTCATACTACAGTAAAAAAAATCAGAGGCTTATCACGCTTTGTTTCTAAAGCTGATTTTGTAGAAGTTTTAGTTAATCGCTCTTGGCAGAAAGCTGACCCCTACAAATTACAGCCGGGCGATAACTGGGATGATTTGATCGCCAGAGGAAACACAGGCGAATTTTACGAGCTTAAATTGTGCAGATACGAAGTAACTTGTACTTGCCACGCCTATTCAGGATTAGAGAAAGCTTTTAATCAGGATGCAGTTGCTAGCAAATACCTGATGATTCACTCAACTGCACAGGGACAAATTCCAGATAAGCATATATTTGCAGCGTGGAAGTACCTGGGCTGCGAAACTTTACGCCAATATGAATATTGCTGGCTCGAACGTAAGGAAGCAGCATTGAAAGAGACATGGCAATTTGACCCTGACCCAGAGCCAGAGATTTTGACTTGGTAGTTTACTGGCCGCCAGCCCACAGCCATTAAGAGAGGGTTTAATCGGGGAGGTATCCGACCAAAGATGTTTCCCCGATTGCCAATAGGCAATTTAATGATAGCAAACAGAACGAAATTATGAACGAGGAACTGAGTGAATTAATTAACGCTGATTACCCCTTACCTGATCCAAGGTGGGATTATTCACAGATTTGGACTCACTCTCAGGAAGCAGCCGCCCAGTTGCAAGAACTCCTGACTTACATGGCAACAATCGAGGACGCAACACCAGAAACAGACCGAAAAATTAAATCTCAACTTGACAGCATTGGCCAACGGCTAAATACAGCACGTAGGTTGGTGGATTCATAAATCTATTTCGCAATCGCCTGTTTTAGTCTAAACTCCAGTTTTAAACTAAAACTTTTCTGATAGATAAACTCCATCTTTCATGGTTTACTTTTCTCACACCATGAATAACTTTATTGTTAAATTCAATCACTTCTCCATTACTTAATTTATAAATATTACCGTCGTAATAAAATTCAATATTACCACCAAATAAGCTATCTTGGCTAATGTTGACAACAATAACTTTATTATGAAATATTTCTCTATCAATATGGTTTTTGAGGGAGCATCCAGCCTGATATTTATACAATAAAATGCTGTTCCAGTCGTCACCGCACCACAACTGATTACATCTTTTTCTCAAACCATCATCAATTGCCATTCCTTCAAAAACCTTACTTTTAACACCTAAATTTACACCAACACCAAACCATAAACACTTTCTACCACTAATATTCTCTTTGCCATTCCAAGTTTCATTTACTAACTTATCTTCCCAGGTTTTAACCCAAGTCCAAATTTTATTTTTATCAACAAATCCTTTCTTAACTAACATAAAAAATTTCATTTATATCTATAATTTTATACAACTATTATAGCATGACGACACGCTAAAATAACTCATAAACCTCAACACAACTACACCCAAAAAAACCGACTGCGGTGTTAACAGATTCTTTCTTAAAGCCAAAAATGCACATAGGCTTGTAACCAGGCCAGCAATGTGAGTAACAGCCGCGTTTGGGCAGCAGTTTCTTTTTTTTGCTGTGTCTGGTTACAAGGGCTGGCTCAGGGAAAGTGCATTTTTGGCTTCTCCATACTGCGATCGCTCATTAATCCTTACTCCATAAAAAGGGGGAACGCGCCCCCAAACGACTAGAACAGCGACAACTGAGCAGCTGACGGCCGACTCAGCAGCCACCACCCACCACCAACGCCAACGAGCAGGCCAACTCAGTAGCCAACGCCACTGCCGCAGCCCCACGCCCAGGAACCCGCACACGAAACCGGCCAACCCTCACCGACCGAGGCCGCAACGCCAGCACCAACGAACCAGGAGACAAACACGGCACAGACACCCGAAACCGCCGACAAAACCGGCGCACCACCACAAACGCCCCAGCCCCAAAGAACCGAGCCACCGCAGCACAACCAAAAGCCCGCGCCACCGACTCAGACGCAAACGAGCAAACGCACACCCAACCAGAGAACGACCGAGCAGAAGGACGCACAGCCACAACCCCAAGACCGGGGAACGAACGCGCCAACTCACAAACCTCAACAGCCAAGGGAGCAGGACAACCAACAAAAGAACGACGAACAACCGCAGACATGGCAAAACCTCACCGCAAAACGACCAGCCAGAAACAACCCCGGCTATTTTTTTCAAGCGAAGGGAGTCAAGGGCGCAAAAATGCGGAACGAAGTGGAGCCAAACATAAAATGCGAAGCAACCTCAAGTTGCGTGCATTTTACCCTTGACCCCGTAGCCACAATAGAAAAGCCGGGGTAGCCCTGCGGCGACTGAGCGCTCCCTTGGGCGGGGGGGATATTCGACCGACGTTAGGAGGGAGGCAAGAAAAGCGAAGCAACATTATTTCTTCAGTATGCGATCGCTTTTGAAAAAATGATTATATGAGGCGTACACTCCATTCATGCTAATATCGTGTCTTACCAGAATACAGCAGACAAGAAAAGCCTACCCAATTGTAGAATAGAATCATCTTTTGACCAAAGTGATGATTATTTTTAAAGTGTGGCAATGCCTTCGACGGGATACGCCTACGCTATTTTTCCTCTAAGAATTTTTCTCACGTTGAGCGCGGCGGTAGTCCACCAAGGCTTCTAAAATCTTCTCAGGGTCGAAGCCAGAGGTATCTTGTATATTTATCGCCACCTCTGAATTTAAACAGATAAACGACCCCGTTACCAAAGTTAAGCCAGATTCACTTAAGCCAAGTACGCGCAATTTGGTCTCTGGTGATAAATTCTTTATCTGTTCAGTTAAGAGGGCTTCCCTTTCCTGGGGAGACAGTTCTTCAAGCATTCGCCGCACATCCTGTGATGTCACAAATAATCCCTCTGGCATAGTGATTATGAGCAACCTGACTATAGAGAATAATAATCATTCTACGCTTCAATTAGACTATACAGCAATCGCTTCACTGAAATTAACTAAGTTATGTTGTACTTCCCGCGACCGCTTCATTTTCCTGCCAATCGCCAGCATTATCTGGTCAATCGTTTCGTCATCTGCATCATCTATAAGCTGTATTAAGTCAGTATTCTCCCGCAATTTCTCACCAGCTAATAATTGGCAAAAATGTTTCTTGGCTCCAGGAGAAAGGTGATCCATACCTTCAAGAAGCTCCTCAAAAACTTCTAGGCTCACAGATTTCTTGCCATTTCTGAACTCCGATAGGTGAGTAGTGCTAACTCCAGTGATTGCCGCTAGCTCCTTGCCTTGCACACCATATTTATCCATCGAATTTTTAAATAACTGGTGAATTCGAGCCATGATTTTTCTTGCTTAATTATACTAAGAGTATAATAATCGTATTATACTTCAACTGACAGTTAAATCGAATTTAGCTAAAAGCTCAATCCGATCTTATTCCAATAAAACAGCCCCGACAAGTGTGAAACTTTTCGGGGCATGTTGAAACCATAAAGGAATGATATGGCAATTCAGTTTTTTCTACAAACGTTAAAAGACGGAACCTTAAGACACAAAGCTGTCACCTTTAAGACTTGCAATACTAAGGTGGCAGCATGATTAATGAATCTTTTTACCCCCTGACACCAGCAGTTGGCAAAAAACTTCGCCAGTCCAATTTAACTGCTGCTGAATGGAGGATTTGGACTTATCTAGTGGAGATTGATTCCTGGGGTGATCACTACTGTGAATTTAATACACTAGCACTTTTGCAAGAGTGCGAGATAAGCAAAGCTACATTTTATAGAGCGCTTGCTAAGTTTCAAGAGCTTGAAATATTTGATTTTCAAGATACTGGTTTCAGTATTCGCAACCTATACGGTGTATCCAGTCTCAAAAATGAGAAGCAATTCTCAGATTTGAAACAAGATTCTCAAATTTGCGAAAGTAGTCTCAAAAATGAGAAGCAATTCTCAAAAATGAGAAGCAATTCTCAAAAATGCGAAAATCAACACTCAAAACACTCTTGTAACAAGGCTTCTAGGCCGTCTCAGACTATACAGACTTATCAGACTTATACAGACTCTCTCTCAAAAGATGAAAGAGAGAGTTTTGAAAAGCTTTGCTTTGAGAGGGCAAGAGGTTTACCAAATCCACCAGTATTACCCCAAAAGTGGATTGAGGCTAACTTTGAGGAGTTGCGATCGCTCTGGGAATCTTCAAGAAAGAAAGCCTCCAAATCGAAAGCTGCTGAGTGGGAAAATCACCCACAACGGGAGGAGTGGTTAGAAAAAATACGCCAACTTGGCCCTGCTGGGTTTCAAGCTGAAGATATGCCCAATCAAAAGTTGAGGCGTGAATTTTATCAGTGGGCAACCGAAAATCATCTGATTTGGGGGAATGAATTATGACGAACTTACCCCAATTTGACAGAATGCCCATAAACCCTAGAACTGAGGCAACAGAAAAAGGGGTTTTTTACCCAAGGTGGCGCTGTTTTTGTTGTGCAGATAGTGGTTTTATTCAACTGAACCTAATTAGGTTGATTATTCCTGATTACAATCCCCATCAAGACAAAAATGTAATTTGTCAAAATCATGGCTGTAATGAGTTTGACAATAAGTGGGGAAATATCCCACTAGAAAATTTCGATACTAGATTTGTACCAGAAATTTGTCAAAAGCTCGATTTCATTAATCGTGAGAATTGGAGCAAGACAGTACAAAGGCAGGTGGAGATTCGCCAACTTGCAAATTCTCTAAAAATGCCACACCAGATTTATGAAAGAAGCGCCAATGATGAGCGGGAAATACTGCAAAGTAAAACAGAAATAGAAGCATATGACTGGGCGGGTATGGCCAAAGCATACATAGGAGGCAGTGATGAACAAGGAAGAGAATGATGGTACAGCTTTTCCTAAATTCTTAGAGGAAAATGCAAATTTAACTCTCACCGTAGGCAATCGCACTCTAAACGTTGCAGAAAGTGGGTATGCAAAATTACCCATAGAGAAAACTAAAAATTTATCCTCTAAGAATATATGCAACTCACACAACTTGACCTCTGCTCAGGAATCGGTGCAGGATTCTGCCTTGCTGGGCTGCAACTTGGATTTAACCTCGTCGGAGTCGCAGAAATTGATGAATACTGCTGTGATATCCTCTCCAAACGATATCCAAACGCTCAAAACTACGGCAACGTCCGAGAGATTCCAAAATGGGCAGAACGCAGACTTGGATATTATATGCACCCAGGAAGGATCGACATTATCACAGCTAGTCCCCCCTGCCCTCCATTCTCCACAGAAGGTCAACGGCTTGGAGCAGAGGATGACAGGGACTGTTTCCCCGCAGTCATCCAAATTATTAGAGAATTGCAACCCAAATTTGTTGCCATTGAAAACGTTACAGGACTCCTCAACTGCCCCTACAGTCCAGGCACAAAACACCTCTATTTTTCACACATACTCAGACAGCTTGCCCTCGGCGGGTACGATGCGGAATGGCTTGTTATCGGCAGCGGCCACTTTGCCAGTCCCTTCATTAGAGAGCGAGTATTGTTGGTTGCGATCGCCAGGAGCGTTGTCATCGACTGGGAAAGGGCGGCCTCCTGGACAGACCAAGCAAGAAGCAGAACTGAAGGGATTAGGGCTAATAAACAAAGGCGAGGTATTAAACCCGGCTATCCTTTGTCAGTGGTACGAAATCCCAGAGAGTTGGCTAGACCCCTCGGAGTCAAGAGCCGCAACGGAATTATTAGAAATCAACGCACGGCAGCAGGAAATCTTCTCGATCCTAGAGTCGCAGCCGTCGCATTACAGCGAATCCTCTACCTCAACTCATTGTTTAGAGAGCCAGCAGCCAGTCACCAGGGCTAATGGTAAGACCGGAACTTACATTATTGATAAATCTGAATCACTGGGAATTATCAAGCAGAATTTAGGATTTGGGTTTGTTGTGGATTGGCTTGAATTTGGCACAGTCAAAAATCCCCCATCTGGAAAGGACATAACTTACAACTGGGAAAGAGATACTCATCTGATTGCTGAGATAGCGATCGCCCCCCAATCTCTAATAGATAAATTCTTAGAGGAATGTTTACCTATGCAGTGTACACAACAATCAAAGGGTGTACGTTGCCCTAGCTGCGAATCTCCTCTGCTCAAATTAGATGATGGTTGTGGGGTGTGTGGATGGATACCCGAAAATTTCTTAGAGGAAAAGCGGGAAGCTATGCCCTCTATACAACAGCCGAAACCCAGTAAGCAAAAAGGTTGTCTGTATAAGTATATTGAAAATAAGAAGTTAAAAGATGGGAGTATAGTAAGCTATCCCCGTGTAATTGGACACCGGGAACCTGAGAATCCTAACCATTGGCGATGGGGCTTTAACTGGGAGGAAAAGATTGATGGCGAGTGGAAAGGCCGCAGCATTAATAGTATTCCTGTAGGTGCAATTCCATTAATCAAATCTATGCAAAAAGAAGGTGTGCCGCTTAAAGAAATTATTGGCTTTATTAAGAGAGCAAAGAGTAAGAAATCTTAATAAATTAGGGGTGTGATTTATGCAATTAATTTGTGTATAAAATTCCCTATAAGGAAACGAAACTATGGATAAATTAACAGCAGATAGACGAACTAGATTAGCTCCAAAAAATCAGCAATTTTTAATGCTACACCCAGATGATCATCCCTTACTAGGCAGGGCTGAAAAGAGAGCGATTAGCGTTATTGAAGCCATACATACAGTGCATTACATGAGCTATGAAAAAATAGCAGCCCAGACTGATACCAATGTCAGCACAGTTAAATAAATTCTGTATGCACTGTCTGAGGGAGTAATTAATTTTAATGTAAATAAATCTGGTAAATGGCAGCCCCCGAAAGGGGTACGAAATAGAAGGCTTCCAAAAGTATAATGAGGTCAATTTATGCAGAAAGGATTATTTTTAAATTTGGATGGAACAGTCAGAGAATCAACTGATGGTAAATTTATTCAAACACCATTAGGGCAGCGAATAATGACAGGTGTGCATGAAGCGATTGCACATCATAAACGACAGGGCTATACAATAGTTGGTATTACTAATCAGGATGGATGCGGTATAATTAACCGCGATACTGGCAAGCCATTAAAAAGTATAGAGGATGCGATCGCTGAACAACACTGTACACTTGAATTAATTCCTCATCTGGAAGCAATATATTTCTGTCCAGATATGAAGGGATTAATAGTTTACAGAGTTACTAGCAATGGTTCTGTTAAATTAGCTGATCACACACTAGATAGTGATTTCTTAGAGGAAAAATTCAGATACAGAAAGCCTGGGATTGGAATGATTTATCAGGCTGTATTTGACTTTGGAATTGATTTAACTACCTCATGGATGATTAGTGACAGGGCAGAGGATGAACAAGCAGCCGCCGCAGCCAATATCAATTTCATCTGGGCTGATATTTGGCGTATGCACTTTACACCTGGGAGGTATGAAATCAATCCAGTAACGCCACAAAAGCTAGAATTTCTAGAAGGAATATCTGTATCAAAAAATCTGCTTGATATACCAGAGATTAACAGCTTATTACAGCCACCCGATCTAAATTAAAAGCATAAGTAAAGGTGGTATTATACCACCTTTACTTATGACATTCATTAACTAATGAAATAGTTAATATTAATTATCAATGTATCCTAATAATTGAAAAAAATCTACTTCTAATTGACAAAGATAGAACTTCAATTCAAATTAGCAAATATAATTTTTAGAGGGAATTAAATATAAAGTAGGTGATGAAAATTGAAATGCCCGAATTGTGGAAGTAATGATACTTATAGAAAGGGTAAGCATGATTTAGTCGTATGGTGCGATCGCCGCCGTTACCACTGGGAAGTTAATCAACCAGCACACACTATTCAACAGTTTTCACTGCACAAGAATAAAGAACCATTAAGAGGTTATCATCATGTTGATATATGGTTATGTCCAGAGGATAAAACTAAATACTCATTTGCACTAAGATATCAAAATTCATTACCTTATAAATTTTCTAACCCTGATTATCCTAAAGATCCTTTTTTAAAAGGTAAGTTTGATAATCCCCAACTTGCTATCAATGCTGGGATTGAAGAGATTTATAAGGATTCTTAAGGGAAATAATAAAGCAATCACTCCACATCTTCTATGATGCTGAACTGAATTACCAATTTTCTTAGAGGAAAGGGCGATCGCAGTCATTACAACTAGATCGCTTCACAAATACTTGATTACTGCATTACTGCATCAATTACTGCATTACTCTTCTATATCCTTAAGTGCTTCATCCAGTAAAAGCCGCACAATTTCAACCTTTTTCCTGCTTGTTTTAGCTGCCAATACAGACAGCTTGCGGTGCATTGATTCTGGTAAGTCAACAGTTAGTCTGATTGTGGGTTCTTTAGAAGGTTGTTCAAGCTGAGACATAATACTAGGTTTAGTTGGTTGAGGCGTGGGTGCTGCTGTTGGATAGGTTGGTAATTCAGGCTCTTGTTGGTTTTGTTCTGCTGGTTTTTCTTCCTGTTCATCCTTACCATAGACAAATTCACGAGCTAGGGCATCATCTAAGGATTTTCGTTTTCTATTCATTTCAACATCCCCAAAATTTCCTTAAACAGCCGCTCATATTCCCGTGCTGATTCTGTAGCCTGGCGACCTGGCAAATCCCAAATCGTAGCAGCTTGACCGAAGGTGTCAGCAATGGCTTGTTTTTGATGAATCACAGTTTTCAATACTGTTGCTTCCTTAGATTTGCTCAAAAGTGCGATCGCTTCACTCAATAACTTTGTACCTTTAACTGCACGGCTAATAAATATTGCAGCTTGGGGCGCACCACCACGCACAGACTGAGCTTGTCTGATTAACCTAACAGCATCACTTGCTGACTGTAAATCTAACCCTGTAGGCTGACAGGGAACTACAGCTAGATCGGCTCTAAATAATATTGCTCTGCTGGCTTCAGATAAACCAGCCGGGCCATCTACTATTAGATGATCACATTGTGCTGCTAACTCTGGAATTTGCTCTAAGAGTTCGTCTGGCGATTGAAGCACAGTTATAGGGATGTTGGCATCATCCATCGACTTGAGCCAAATTGAACTACTGCGTTGAGCATCAGCATCTAGTAAATGAACCTTGTTACCCTTACGAAATAGCCAGCAAGCAAGGTGTACGGAAGATGTAGACTTGCTGCATCCCCCCTTTTGATTAACAAAAGCAATTACTGACATACTGCATTACTGCATTGATTACTGCACTCAGTATATACTGAATGTCCCACAACTATAAATAAATATTGAGTCTGTTAAAAACTTGTAGGGTGAAATTGATAAATCTTTACCAGACATTCCGTAACTTCACAATATAGCTGCCCGATTGTATTGCTGATAAGATATGTATAAACTGGCATACAACGCTATTCATAACGCTATTCCTATGGCAGACACTCAACCCGATACCCTCGAAAACGAGACAGAAAATTTCAAAATTTCCATATTAGAATTACAAAAAAAATATGGAATCGGGCGTGATCCTTTGTACGCTCGAATGAGGTACTTAAGGATTAAAACCTATAAGGTATTGGGCAAGGCTCATTTGGATGCCGAGCAGGTGGCGCACATGGATGGCTTACATGAACACATCAAGGCTAACGGACGGATGGAGGGCTACCCAGTACCGCAGCCATCTGGCCCAATCGAAGAGGAACAGACAACGCCTACAACTTTAACTGTGGCACAAACTCAAGCCCCAGCACCAAATACAAATTACAGCCCACAAGGAAAGCGATCGCAGTCCTCCCCAGTAGACGACGTAGCAGCAATTATTGCCAGCGCACAGAGTAAAGCGGCCGGTACACTCATAGCGGAGAATGTGTTGGCCCAACACTTCATTCAAAATCCTGAACTCTTGCCAGATGAGTTAAAAGCCAAAATCCAAGAATCTGCACAGATGCCTAGCGTTGACCCTTTCGCATACGCGGACTCATTGATCAACATCGCAATGGGTTCTATCAACGCGGCCTGAAGTTTTTGGGAATGCTGGCAACTGGAATAGGAATTGCCATCGCTGGACTAAACCCCTTATCTCTAGCAGCTTTGGGGATTAGTGCAGTGCTGTCATTTCCAAAATTTTCCTCTAAGAACGAGACTGAGCCAACTGAACCGGAAATAACTGCACCTGGGGAGTTCAAGATTTACCGACAGGCTGAACTCAACCGGACTACAGCATCATTGCTGGCTAATGGTGCAATTCTCATTGCTGGTGAAGACGGGAGTGGTAAATCTGTACTAGCTGCTGCGGTAGTGGAGAAGCTGCAAAATGATGGTTTCACTGTGGCCTTCATCGAACCGGCGACACCTAAGCAGATGCTTTTGGAGATTGCTCATCAGTTTGATATTGCGACTGAGGATTTAGAGGGAAAATCTCTCACTGCTGACAAGTTAAAGAGAGCGATCGCCACTTTCTTAGAGGAAAACACAGCTTTTCTCGTCCTCGATGACGCTCACTGCTGCGATGCTAAATTTAGAATGTGGCTCAAACATCTACGGCGAAATGGCGTACCAATGCTACTGCTGGCAACTGACCCACCACGCACCGACATCTTTATCAATATCCCCCGTATCGAATTAAAACCCCTGCCGGAGTACGCAATCAGAGAAATCATGGTGCAGGCCGCAGCCGAGAGGGAAATAAACCTTAAACCCTCTGAACTAGCCAAGCTGCAAGAACGCGCCGGGGGAAATCCGATGTTAGCAGCGCGGGCAGTAGATGAAGAATATCTTGGATTAGAAATAGAAGGTGCTGACCACCGCCGCTATTTTGACATCACACCCCTAATACTCCTGGCGGGAATTGTGTTTGTAATTATGCGATTTATAGGGCTTGGAACCAGCGACCAAGCACTCTACATTTTTGGAGGTATCGCCGCGGCTATCTTCCTTGGGCTATCACGACTGTTATATAACTTGCCCCGCGAAAGCCAGAGGATAAGGTGATGTTAGGGATTTCGCACCTACTGATTAGTGGTACTGCTACCAGCTTATTGCTTGGAACTGCTAACCCTGCTGTTATTGCTGTGGGTGCGATCGCTGGTCTTCTCCCAGACATTGATATTTCTACATCCCCAGCCGGCCGGGTCTTGCCTTGGGTTAGCAGCTTCTTTGAATCAAAAATGCCACACCGCAGTTGCACCCACAGTTTAGTTGCCAGTGCAGTTGTAGCAGTTGTTGGATATGGTGTAGCACTGTTTCATCCTCAGTTTATTAATCTCGTTCATGCCTTAACAATTGGTTACACTTTCGGTTGGTTTGCCGATGTTTTCACACGGGGCGGTGTAGAAATGTTTTGGCCATCACCCGTCCGTTGCGTTTGCCCAGGTAATCGAAATTTACGCTTACGGACTGGGAGTAATGCTGAGTATTTTGTGTTGGTGTTATTGATAGCGATCGCCCTGGCAGTTTTTAACATCAACAACTCAGGGGGGCTTTTCAACCAATTCAACAGATTAATTGCTTCTACCTCTGGAGCAGTACAAATCTATAATCAATCTGGTAGCACTCACAAAATTATTGCCAATATCAAGGGTGTGAGGTCTGGAGATAGGGTCAAGGTTGACAGCAAGTTTTTAATTATTCAAAGCTACGGTCAAGGTTTTATAGTGCTTGACCAGCAAACCGATAAACTATACAAGGCTTCAACTGAACCAGATGCACAGATAATAGTTGAGCAAATTACAGCAGATGTGGGGACTAATGCTATCACCACTATTGAAACTATTTTCTTAGAGGATGAACCGATTGGGGCAGCGATCGCTAAGTTTAACCGCGCTGGAGCAATGGTATTTATTAGTGGTCAGTTATCAGCTGATGATTTTGACACTTCTATTATTCCCCGCGACCCTTATCAATTCAAGTTTATTGATGCAACTTCTACCAATATAAATTTAGAAGCTGCTCCACTACAGATAGTAATAAAATTTTTAGGGGATGAATTCGCTACGGGTTCTTTGCAAGTGCGGTCAATTGTTAGTAGTAGTTAGGAGGCAGCTATGCAGGATTAATTAGTCACCAATTACTAATCACTAATTACCAATTACCAATTACCAATCATGAAACCATTACCACAACCCACACTCACACCAAACCAAACTAAGAAAAAAGCAGGTGAGCAATTGCAACCTTCAGGTATTTTCTTAGGGGAAAAATGCTGTTGGAATCCGTCACAGCTTCCTAATGGTCATGTAGCGATTATTGGTACTTCTGGAAGTGGTAAAACACAGACATTAAAATCAATAGCCTATGAACTACCTAAGCTCTTTTCTAATGTACGCTGCATACTGATTGATTTCCACGGTGATCAACAATTACCAGGAGAGGTTTGTTATTCCCTGGATATGGAATCACCACATGGTATTAATCCCCTCACCATTGATTTAGATACTAAAGGTGGTGGCCCAGCACTGCAAGCGATCGCTGTAGCTGCCACACTCCGAAAAGCTTTAACTATGGGGGCAAATCAAGAGGGTTTAATTATCGAAATTCTAGTGGGATGCTATAAAAAATGTGGAATAGTTCAAGATAACCCTAGCACCTGGACTAGGAAGCCTCCTACATTTCAAGATTTACGTGATGAAATTGATTCAAGAATCCAAGGTGGTTGTAAAGAATCACAGAAATTAGCTTTGAAGCTAGCAGCGATGTTTGAGTATGGAATATTTACTAAACCACAGCCAATCTTAGATTTACCATTAATTAGATTTGATTTATCAGCCCTTGGTAAAGTGCCAGGACTTGGTGCAATTGCTGCTGAATCTATTATCAAGCAAGTGATGGATACTCACAGAATCTTAGGGGAAGCTGCTGATAAATCACCACGTACATATTTATTTATAGATGAAGCCAAAGAGGTTAAATTATCTAAAACTCTGAATATTATTCTTGCAGATGGTAGAAAATATGGATTATCGGTAGTGGTAGCTTCACAGCGCGATTCTGAAATCAGTAAAGAAGTTATCGCCAATACTGCTACTAAAATAGTGCTAATGGTTGACCAAACTGAGGTTAGATATGTATCTAACAGATTTAGATTTTCACCTAACTTGGTTTCCCAATTACAACCATTAGAAGCACTCGTTAGAATGGGAACTGAAGGTATAAAAACTAAAATTAAGCCGTTTTATGAACGCTGCTAGAACTAACTTTTTAATTAATGTAGGGGTCATAGGAGCGATGGCTCTATTCTTCATTCTGGGAGGAAAATCTAGAAATGTAGAAAAACCTGCTGTAGCGGAAGCTGTTATACAAACGCCATCAGTGCCTGACAAGGAAGAGGAGGAACAGTTAACAGCTTCAGTTCTGCAAAGAAACCGTCCCTTGAGAATTAATATATCTGTTGATGACCCTAGCTTTTTAAAGGTTAAAGTAGGGGATGAAATTAAAGCTGGCGATATAATTTCTGATAATTCTAAAGAGCGCGAACGCTTAGAAAGACAAAAAAAATCAATTAAACTGCAAATTGAAAACCTCACCTCTAAGACTTTGATTGCTCCTACACCACCACCACCCACACCATTAATTAGGAGCTTACCACCTAGTGCTTTTGAAGAGGAGCAAGCTAATATATCCCAAGCTGAACTTAAATTAAAACAGGCTAAGGCAGTTTTAGCTAGTCGTTTCAAACTTTTAACAACAGATAACCCAGAGCGCCGCGCAGAATTTGAAAAAGCTGGGGCTACTTTTGCGATCGCATCTCAAAAAATTCAAGAGCAAGAGCAGATGATAGCTGCAATGAATGATATGAAAATGCAGTCAGAAATCTTGCAGCATGAGCAGTCTAAGCTTAAACAGTTGCAATCTGAACTTGATCAGGCACAATCAGCAGTTGATCAAGCTAGAGCCAAATTAGATAATTCTGCAATCCTCCAGAGCCAGGAATTGGAACAATTAAAAACTAATATTTCCTTGGCAGAATCGGAACTGAGTGTAGCTAAATCTAGGTTAGAAGCGGCTAAAAATCGCCGACAGATGCAAGAGTATCAAGCATCGGTGGAGGAGAATAAGAGAATTCAGTCAGAAACCCAAGCTAGACAAGATTACGAACGCGCTAGATTGCAATATGAAGAGGCATTAAGAAATAAGGAATATCAGTTAGCACAGTTAAATATTTCATTAACATCAATAGAGGATAAAATAGCTGAAATTCCTGTTATTAGAAGCCCCAAAAATGGTTATGTTAAAAAAGTCAAGCCTTGGCTTGGCAAGGATGGAAAATACTCCACTACTATTACTATTGTTAGCAATAATTTTTCCTCTAAGAATGGAGGAAGCGATCGCTTCAATTCCACAGATAATAGTTCAAAATCAACAACCCCGTCAAAAGCCGACAGTAAACCCACAAACCCCCGCTAACAAAGCTCCAACAGATGCGATAGAGGATGAGGAAACCGAGGATAAGCCAGCTAAAACAACTCCGACACCTACAAATAGTGGTGAGGATGTTGACCCGCAACAGGCTGAAGAGGAAGCTGATCAAATTTCCCCTAAGAATCAGCAGAATCCTTTTGTCAGGCCAGATATTGATAAGTTACTGACTGACCAATTTAATGATGATATGTGGCGGATTATGCGGGGGGCGCTGCCGTGTCTGGAGATTTCTGCTAGTTGTTTAGAGCAGTTACAGACTAAAGCTGTCTCGCAGTCAACACTATTAAAAGAACTAGATACAAGGATTCAAGAAGCAAATGATAAAATTGCTGAAGCTCAAAGCCGAAATGCTAAAACTGTGCGGTTATCTATTCTTACACCAGCATTACAATATTTACTTGGCCCAACTCCTACTGCTGGACAACCTCAACAAGGTAGAGGATTAATAGACAATTTGCTTGGAATATTTCGCGGGGAAACTGGACTAATTAATGGGCTGCTCAATGTGATTGGTATTCCATTATTTCAGGGTAGCCAAGGAGCTAATACAGAAGCTAATAGAAATGCGATCGCTATCTCTGACTTACAAATTAAAGTTGCAGAACTTCAACGCGCCCGCGCACAACTAGCAGACACCACACGGGAAAAAGTAGCGATCGCACTTGTTAAATTTGATGAGGCAAGAACTGATTTTCAAGTAGCTCAAGTTGTGGGAGCAAGGGCTGTAGATCAGTTTAAGGTATTCGAGCTTAGATATATTCGTGGCAACAACGACACAGAAAGCTATTTGGCTAAACAATCACAGTTAGATAAAACAAAAGCTGATACTTATTCTGCCTGGGCGAAAATGAGGCGCTCTCTGTTTGAGATAAAACTTTTAGTGTTGGGTGTTAAAGATGCTGAACTGTGATTCTCAATCCTGTTGCTGTACCTCATCAACATCGAATCTGCCATAAATAAGCTTTGAGTTTATTTAGGCATTGAGCCGATATACGGGTATTATTGACAAATATACTATACATTTGAACGTGCAAGCATTACGTAAGCAAAAGCTGCAAACTTTCACTGCGGCGTTTAAAAACGAAAGTCAGTAGACCGAAAAGTGAGTGCGATCGCCAACTTTAAAATCTACTGAACAGTTGTTTGTCCTGGCATTCTGGGTGGTGCTGGTGGTGGTGTTCTTGGTAAAGATGGTGAATTAAGTTGACGAGCCAGTTTCAGCACGGTAGACCTAAACCGCTCTACATCTTGGGTCTTTTTATAGAACACGATAATACTAATGGTTCCGGTATAAACTATTAGCCAATTTTGTCTGATGAAGCAGTAAAGAATAATAAAGATAATGCCAATACCCCAAAGAAGGGTTAAAAACCCCAAAACCAGTAACCAATTAAGGGGACCAGAGGCAATTTCGATTGATTTGACATCCTGAATTCTAGTTTGAATATTCCTTTTTTCTAGTCCGTAAGATGATTGAATATTGGTTTGTAATAAATCACCAACGATTTTAACTGTAATTTTTGACCTGCCAGCAGCCGGAACAATTAAATTGCCCCAGACTAATCCAGGTTTACCGTTGATTTCTATATTTGCATAATCGCTCATTTTGCACCCTATAAATTTTCCTCTAAGAATTACCCTGCAACTTTTGATAATGCTGACTTAACACGGTTGGTAAATTCTGATGACTGATAGCAGGTAATAATTAGTTGGTCAATAGCCCTGGTCATCGCTACGTACATTAAACGTGCTTTCTCTTCTGGGTTTGAAAGCTCGCTACTTTCCGCCCTACTAATTCTGCTGCTGTTTCTAAGTGCTCAACACCTCACGGCATCATAGGTTACTTCACCAGCTTCACCCTGGATGATTGTATCAAGATGCTCGTGCTCAACGCCTCACGGCATCATAGGTTACTTCACTCGCCTCTCTTCAGTTCATTAATAATTGTGTCCGCTAGTGCTCAACGCCTCACGGCATCATAGGTTACTTCACAAGAGGAACTGGACAGAATTACGCCACTGATAAACGTGCTCAACGCCTCACGGCATCATAGGTTACTTCACTGACACACATCGGTCAATTAACATTGCCAATTTACTGTGCTCAACGCCTCACGGCATCATAGGTTACTTCACTTTTTAAATCCCCAAATATTCTGATATTCATCAATGTGCTCAACGCCTCACGGCATCATAGGTTACTTCACACACGTCCGGTTACACTATAAGTTGCACTGTAAGAGTGCTCAACGCCTCACGGCATCATAGGTTACTTCACCCGTCCATCCGAAGCAATAGCGTTGACCTGGGATGAGTGCTCAACGCCTCACGGCATCATAGGTTACTTCACCTCGTACATCTCGCGTGATAAATTCCCACCACCTTGTGCTCAACGCCTCACGGCATCATAGGTTACTTCACATGCCCGAAGTGGACAGGGTTCCAAGGCTTTAAATGTGCTCAACGCCTCACGGCATCATAGGTTACTTCACTCAAGTCTCGCTTGAAGTTTTTAAGCGTGATATCCGTGCTCAACGCCTCACGGCATCATAGGTTACTTCACACAAAGAAAAAGATTTAGTGACTGTATCGATCGGAGTGCTCAACGCCTCACGGCATCATAGGTTACTTCACTTTTATTATTTCCGTATCAACTTTAGGGATTTGTGCAAGTGCTCAACGCCTCACGGCATCATAGGTTACTTCACGGTTTGCGCCGGGTAAACAGGTCGTCAATTGCCTGTGCTCAACGCCTCACGGCATCATAGGTTACTTCACAAAATCCAGTCCGGCTCAATTGCAGGAATAGGAATTAGTGCTCAACGCCTCACGGCATCATAGGTTACTTCACTTCTTAATTGTCGTTTTATTTCTTCGCAACAATCGTGCTCAACGCCTCACGGCATCATAGGTTACTTCACATGAAAACGCCTAACCCCTTCGCTATCGATAGAGAGTGCTCAACGCCTCACGGCATCATAGGTTACTTCACAACTTCTGTTACTAGTCTAGGTACTCCTATTGGTAGTGCTCAACGCCTCACGGCATCATAGGTTACTTCACGTTTTGCTCTGTGTAATAGACATCTCCGAAAACAAGGAAACCCTTACCATGACTGCTTTTAAGAGGGGTAAAGGCTAAGTGCAAAGATAGTCAAATTATACGCTAAAATCAGTGTTTGAAATGCGTGCTGTTGCTAATTAGCTAAAAAATAGCAATCCTTAGATGAAACTTTATTCTCTGGAAACACAAGTTTTCAT
>NZ_JACJTT010000036.1 GCF_014698825.1 Richelia sinica FACHB-800 | reverse complement strand
GCTTTTGTCACGAGGAACTTTTGGGCATGATTCCAAGCGATAATACACAAGCTTGTGTACTGTCTTATAGCAACTATTTACTCCCAAGTTTTGGGAGAGCCACTCGACGATTTCTTGATAACCATTAAAACCTTGTGGTTCTTGCAATCTTTTATCTAATGCTTTTTCTGCCCAGTTTGGGATGCTTCTTGGTCTTCCTGGCGAAAATTTTTGTTCTAAGAGTCCTTCAATCCCTCCTGCTTTGTACTGTCGAATCCACTTGTGTAGGGTCACTCGATTTCGACCAATCATTTCTGCGGTTTGAGAAATTGTTTGACCATGCCCTGTTTTGAGTAAATATAGTAGCTGCACTCTTTCTTTAGCCATCGCAGTTTTTTGTATCGCCAGTAAATCTTTGAGTTCTGCGACAGTCTCTTTAATTTCTAGCTGATATACCCCTGACATTGTTTACCTTTTATCTGGTTTAATCTTATTATCACATCTGTAGGCTTATTTTAGAGAATTGGTATTAGTTAATGTCCTAACCACTGGCTATAAAAAGAGAGACGTTTTCATAAACGTCTCTATCAGGGTTATAGATAGATATGGAAATCAATGACAACAGAGGAAAGGTTAAAGATGTTGCTCTCACCCGTCCCCTGTAACTTGCCATTTAAGTAACACCAAAGACAATCACTAAGCCCAAAACTGCCCCAAAGACGATGAGGGCATAAAATTGGACGCGACCGTTTTCTAGGTATTTCAAACCTTCACCACTAACCAGGGTGAAAAATCCTGTTAAGTTTACAGCACCATCTACAACCCGGAAGTCTACTTCCAGTACCTGTCTAGCGAGACGGCGTAAACCCAGGACGAAGACATTGTAGTAAATGTCATCGAAGTACCACTTGTTGAGGGAAAACTCATACAGGGGTTTAATGCTTTTAGCGATCGCTGCTGCATCAATTTTCTTCCATAAATACATCAGCGCCGCTAGGGTAATACCGACAACGGAAATGGCAATAGAACTACCCGCCATCACATAAAATTCTTGGGGGTCGAACTCTGCCGCTTTTTCCATCACTTCAGCTAAATTTTCAGTGGGAGAAAAGATAAACTGCTCAAAATAGTTGGCGTAAGGAGTACCCACCAAACCAATCAAAATTGAAGGTACAGCCAACACCACTAAAGGTAAAACCATTGTCCAAGGGGATTCATGGGGAGAATCGCTGTGATGAGAGTGGGAGTCGTGGGAGTGGGCCTCCAGTTCTCCTTTCTTCATCGCCCCAGGGCCAAAGTTGGGTGCTGGTTCCCCAGCTAATTTTGCTACTACAGCGGCAGCAGCTTGCTTAAGTTGGGTTTTGATTTTCTCATCTTTACCCCGGAATTTGCCTTCAAATGTTGAGAAATACATTCTAAACATGTAAAAAGCGGTAATACCGGCAGTTAACCAACCAATGAACCACAACAGAGGGTTAGCAGCAAAGGCCGCACCTAGAATTTCATCTTTTGACCAGAAGCCAGCAAAGGGAGGAATCCCGGAAATTGCCAAGCAGCCGATCAGAAATGTGAAACCTGTAACGGGCATATACTTCCGTAGTCCACCCATTAACCGCATATCCTGGGCTAAAACGGGGTCGTGACCAACCACTGCTTCCATGCCGTGAATCACAGAACCAGAACCCAAGAACAGCATGGCCTTGAAATAGGCGTGGGTCATGAGGTGGAATAAACCAGCAGAGTAAGCACCTACTCCCATAGCCATCACCATGTAACCGAGTTGGGAAATGGTGGAGTAAGCCAAGCCCTTTTTGATGTCGTTTTGGGTAATAGCGATGGTCGCACCCAAGAAAGCTGTAAATGCTCCAGTGAAGGCAATCACGTTCATTGCGGCGGGAACGTGCTCAAACACTGGGTACATCCGGGCAATCAGGAATACACCTGCTGCCACCATTGTAGCGGCGTGAATAAGGGCAGAAATGGGAGTGGGGCCTTCCATTGCGTCTGGTAACCAGACATGGAGGGGAAATTGAGCGGATTTGGCCACTGGGCCGAGGAAAACTAAAATCGCAAACAGCACTGCCAGGAAATTGCTGACAGAACCTGTGGCTACGAGTTCAGCTAGGCGATCGCCCATGAGATTGAATTCAAAGCTGCCTGTGGCCCAAAATAGCCCCAGAATGCCCAACAACAGACCAAAGTCACCGACGCGGTTAGTAACAAATGCTTTTTGACAAGCATCGGCGGCTGCCTTGCGATCGTACCAAAAACCGACCAGCAAGTAGGAACACATCCCCACCAATTCCCAGAAAATGTAAATCTGTACCAGGTTGGGGCTGACCACCAGTCCTAGCATGGATGAGCCGAATAAGCTCAGATACGCGTAGAACCGCACATAACCAGGGTCATGGGCCATGTACCCATCAGTGTAAACCATTACTAAAAAGGCTACCGTGGTGACAATCACCAGCATTACCGCTGTTAAATGGTCAATGGTGTAGCCCATAGTGAGGTGAAAATTGCCTGCTGCTGCCCATTCCAGAGTGCGGAGATAAGGCTCATGCCCTTGAATTTGACTCCAGAGCAAAGCGATCGACAGACCCATTGCTGCCCCCATCAGGGAGATAATTACCGCAGCATTTAGCTGTCGTAGGCGATTTGTCACCTGATTTAATGAAATTAGCCCTAGACCGACTAGCATTGCTCCTAGTAAGGGCAAAACTGGAATCAGCCAGGCATACTGATAGATTACTTCCATCACTGACGCCTACTTCTTTTAGAATTCTGCACGAAAGAGGTTGAAGGCCAAAGCATGAAGAACGAAAAGTCAATTATAAGTCTCGCACAACATTCGAGAACGCCGATAGTAGGCGCTTTAGCAGCCTCCCTTTGAGGGTAGTTTTGGTTCGAGGAAGTTACAAGTCGTGACGGATTGAGTAAACAGACAATTTTCATACTTCCACGGTTGTGTCTTTGCTATTTCTGTGCAGAGCAAGCCAGGAGCAAAGAACAGCCGTTACCGTGTTTGCAACTTCATCACTTTAGCCTTCAATTGCCTAAACTTGTCCTAACTGTTAATAATTGTGACACACACCCTTGAGGATAAAATACCCCACTCGCAAATGATTGAGTGGGGTATTAAGCATGGTTTTATATTTGGCTAAAAAGTTGTTAAGTTTTTAATGCTAAATTTTGAATCAATTGACACTGGTTACACAGTACGGGGTGTTGATCATCAAGAGTCGAATTTAAGCTGAACGGCACTCCCAGTCTATGGTTTTGGGACTATTGTAATTTTTATGACTAATGCTGGATGCTAGTTTGATTTCTTCTAAAGCTAAACGAAAATCTTCTCTAGAACGAAAACCCTCTAGCCGTTGACGGACTATACCTTTTTCAATCAAAAGTAAGGTTGGTAAGGATTTGAGCCTATAGGTGTTAGACAACTTAAAATTTTGATCGGCATTTATCCCCACTAGTTTGATTTCTGAGCCATATTGCGCTTGAAACTGTAATAACACAGGATGAATAATCCGACACAATCCACACCAAGGTGCTTCAAAATTGACTAAAACGGGAACTGAAGATTCTAAAACTTCTTGAGTAAATGTCCGTTCACTAACCGACAACACCATGACACCTCGTGAATGATTAAGATTGTTCTATGGAAATAGCTACCAGCAGGAGAAGTTATACCATTAGGAATTTGGGCTTGGGGGTGGGAAATTGGCTTCTGGGTCTGGCTGAGTAATTGTGTAGTTGGCTCTGGATAATTCAGCTTTGAATGATATAAGCTCTCATGCTTGTGATAAATGGGTAAGATTGGAGTGCTTTGTATTGTTAGTATGGAAAAAAGCCAACTCGATTAATTTAGTGGCTTTTTGGAGATGTTGAACTCTTGAGTGCGGTGTAATGTCTAGAAAATATGTTCCTAGTACAAATTCTATCGGCTCAAGATAACTCTACTAACAGCTATTTGAATTCATCCTACATTGATTATGGGGCAACTGATCAGCAGAAGTTTTGATTAAATTGGTATCGGCTATGAGTATTGGGGATCAGCTATAACGACCATTGTACTTTACTTGTAGCTTCTATTAATAGCGGATGGGCCCACCAGAGTAAACCAACAAAAATGGTAATGCCTAAATACGCAGGACGCAGAAATTCATGCCATTGGAGAGATTGACGACCATCGAGAATAGCTTGGAAGGGAACGATGGAAGTTCTTTGTTTAACAGCAGCGAAAGCCTCACCATAGCGATCGCTCAACCTGCGGTCACCATGCCACACACCAAATAAGTGATGCAGTATCAAGCCCATAGAAGTGACAAGGGTAAAGCTTGTACCCAACCAGAGAGTATGAGCAATACACCAAATCACTTGACCAAACATTTGGGGGTGACGGGTAATACGGATAATGCCTGTTTCGTAAAGATGGACTTGGGGCTTTTGAATAGCCGCAATTTCTAGTAGATTGAAGGTAGCAGGATATAAAAACACAAAGGAAATTGCAGATAATACCCAAACTAATATTTTCACCCCCGGCACTCCTTGGACTTGCCACAGCTGCAAGCCGTCATAACGGTGCTGAAAAAAGTAAACAATGAGAATCACCGCCAAGGGTAAGCTTACCAATGCAAACAAAATGCGATACAGCCTTGGTCCAATGTATTTTTCTGCCCAAGGACGCAGAGCAGCGCCACCACTATGGGCGATGGCAAAGGTTAATTGTAACCCCAGCATGACAAAATGACTGGAGGTAAACCAAGGATTCGGCAGCATATACACAAGTGAAGTAATCTATAGAAAACTAAATTTAGTAACACCAATACCACGAAGTATGTACCAGAAGTGCGGAGTCAAAATATGGTATCCGCGTCTTTTTGGCCCTTGCCTTTCTGTTTGCAGATTTTATCATCAGAGGATTAATCAGTGTTGAAAACAGGACTTGAAACAATATGTTGTGGTAATGTCTTTTTCGAGTAAAGCTTCCAATTTTACGAACCAATAAATCATACCCAGCCATCTGAGAAACTTGATTTATTGCCAAAGCCGCTCCTTTCTTGTTTGTGGGTTGAGCCTTATGTCTGACCTTCCTTTCACACTAGATCAGTTACGCATTCTCAAAGCGATCGCTCAAGAAGGGAGCTTTAAGCGTGCCGCTGATAGTCTTTATGTCTCCCAACCTGCCGTGAGTTTACAAGTTCAAAACCTAGAGCGGCAGTTAGATGTCCCGTTATTTGATCGTGGCGGCCGTCGCGCTCAATTAACAGAAGCTGGTCATCTACTCTTGAGTTATGGAGAAAAAATCCTCAGTTTATGTCAGGAAACTTGCCGTGCCATTGAGGATTTACAAAATCTCCAAGGTGGAACTTTAATCGTTGGTGCATCCCAAACCACGGGAACTTATTTGCTACCAAGAATGATTGGTTTGTTCCGCCAAAAATACCCCGATGTCGCAGTGCAATTGCACGTTCATTCTACTCGCCGCACTGCCTGGAGTGTAGCCAATGGACAGGTTGACCTCGCCATTATTGGTGGAGAAATACCCGCAGAATTAGTAGAATCTTTAGAAATAATTCCCTACGCTGAAGATGAACTAGCGCTGATTTTGCCGCCGTTCCATCCTTTTGCCAAACTAGAAACCATTCAAAAAGAAGACCTATATAAACTTCAATTCATTGCCCTTGATTCCCAATCAACTATCCGCAAAGTAATTGACCATGTTTTAGCACGCTGCGATATTGACACTAGGCGATTTAAATTTGAAATGGAACTCAATTCCATCGAAGCCATTAAAAATGCTGTCCAATCGGGTTTAGGGGCGGCTTTTGTCTCAACTTCGGCGATCGCTAAAGAGTTACAAATGGGTGTTTTACATTGCGTTCCCATTGAAGGAGTTGTGGTCAAGCGGACACTGTGGTTAATATTAAATCCCAATCGCTATAGATCCAAAGCCGCAGAAGCTTTTAGCCAGGAAATTTTACCCCAGTTTGCCACTCCTGGATGGAATCAGGAAACGTTAAAGTTATCACCAAAAAATCTTGTGGTTAATACATTGGATGCTGTCACCCGCAACTTTGCCGACGCAGACTGAAAATGTCATCAACCATTTGGAGTCAGTAGCCAAACTATTGGAGATTAGCGATTGGCAATTGGAGATTAGCTATATGGTGATTTGAGATGTTTACCGTTATTCAGCGGACTAACTCAAACCAAACAACTAATTGCCAACGGCCAAACCTCAAATCGAAAATTTTTTGACCACTGACCCATGACCAAATACCAACATGGAACTTTACTGCACTCGTCCTAGTTGTCCACGTCCCAACAACTACTGTGCGGATTTGGACGATCTCACAACTCTGAAAACAACAGTGCAAAAATACTGCACTGCTTGTGGAATGCCGTTGTTGTTAGATGGTCGTTATGTACCTATTCAGATGCTGGGAAGAGGAGGCTTTGGAGCAGCATTCCTGGCACGGGATCGCCGTATACCTGGAATGCCTTATTGTGTCGTTAAACAACTCCAACCCATAGGTAATTTAAGTTCATCTCAACTTCAACTCGCTCAACAGCTATTTACTAGAGAAGCAGAGGTTTTAGCCCAACTCGGTCGTGAACATGAGCAAATCCCAGAATTATTTGCTGATTTTCCTGTCACTGTTAAGAGTACCTTTCCCGGTAAAAAAGAGCAGTTTTTCTATTTAGTTCAGGAATATATTCAGGGACAAAATCTCGATGCTGAGTTGAGTGAAAAAGGTAAGTTTTCAGAAGTTGAAGTTTTAGAATTACTCCAGGCAATTCTCCCAGTTTTACAGTTTGTCCATGACAAAGGCATTATCCACAGAGATATTAAACCCTCCAATATCGTCCGCCGTCATGATGGTAAACTCTATCTGTTAGATTTTGGAGCAGTAAAACAAGTCACGAATGTTTCTCCGGAAGCTCATGTGTCTACGGGTATTTATACCCCAGGATTTGCACCACCTGAACAAATATCCTCTGGTCAAGTATTTCCTGCCACAGATTTATATGCTTTAGCTGTGACGGTTATCACTCTGTTAACTGGGGAAAAAGCCACCAACCTATTTGATCCTCAACATCATCAGTGGCAATGGCGCTCTCTCGTCAGCATTAACCCCCACTTCGCTGATATTTTGGCAAAAATGCTCTTACCGGCAGCAAATCAGCGTTTCCAGTCAGCAGAGGCAGTATTGGCAGCCCTTTCTAGCCTGGATACCATCCCTGGAAAACCACAGTTTATCTCTGGACAATCGCATTTTTCTAGCTGGGAAATCTTGAGTGGTGCGGCTTTTAGTGGCTTTGAAGGGGCATTAATTGCGATCGCTCTATTGAGTTTAGTCAAAAACCCCATCATTGGTTTGGGTATATCCAGTGTAGTTTTAACCGCCCTAATTTTTGCTCAAACCCAACGTTGGCTAGAAAAACGGGATTTTCTGATTATTCCCAGCATTTCTTTAGCGATTATCTTTTTTATTCCCTATCTTCAAAGTGGGATGACCGTAAGACAAATCTTGATGCTGGCTTCATTTGCCGCATTAGCAGCCATTAGTGTCACTGCCTTATTTCGTTTAGTATATAAATTTTTATATTTAATTCTGTGAAAAAATCATGACCACAACTGAAGTTATTCAGGTGGCACTGTCAAGTTCAAGTTTAATTTGGAATTTCTCATGGTTAATGCTTAATTCTCTCTTCTCTATGTCCCAAAAGGAAATAAAAGTTTTAGTTTTATCTCTATTAATTACAACTAGCATTGCTAGCGGTGTGGTTTGGTTGGTCACCAATTATTTTCTCGATGAGCTATTAACTATTATTCAACTAACTCATCCCCAAGATTCACAAATTACAGCACTTATTAGTTTCGGGGAAAGAATCCTGACTCCTGGTGAAGTTGCTCCCGCTAAAAAAGATGGTGTCAAAGCCATGGGTGGGAAAAAATTTGCTCAAGCGATCGCTCATTTAAATGTCGCCCGCAATTTGAACCGCAACGACCCCGAAACCCTGATGTACCTAAATAATGCCCGCATTGGTGCCAAAACAAGTTATACCATCGTCGCTTCTGTTCCCATTGGCACTAACCCCAATGCAGCCTTAGAAATACTACGAGGTATTGCCCAAGCGCAAAACGAAATTAATACTATTGGTGGGATTAAAGGAGTACAGCTACGGGTGGGAATTGCTGATGACCAAGATCACCCCCTACTCACTCAAAAAATTGCTACTCAATTAGTCGCTAACCCATCTGTATTAGGTGTAGTCGGCCCCTATAGCAGCGATGTGACGTTAGCAGCAGGTCAGGTCTATACAGCCGGAGAACTAGTAGCAATTACTCCTACCAGTACCAGCTGGAAAATTACTAATTTTAGTCCCTATATTTTCCGCACTGTCCCCAGTGATGTCATCTCGGCTAGAACTTTAGTCAGTTATATGATGACAACCTTGCAGAAAAAAAATGCAGTGGTATTCTTTAATTCCCAAAGTAACTATAGCCAATCCCTCAAATCAGAGTTTGTGTCTTCTGTGGTGCAAGAAGGTGGACAAATATCAGGAGAATTTGACTTATCACAGCCTGGTTTTAGTCCTGGTAAAACTTTGTCACAAGCTATTAAACAAGGTAGTCAAGTGTTAATGTTAGCTCCTAGTCCTGACACTCTAGACCGGACATTGCAATTAGTGCAGGTCAACCAGCAAAGATTAAGTTTACTGGCAGGAGATAACGTCTATAATTTGAAAACTTTAGAAGTCGGCCGACAGCAAGCTTTGGGAATGGTGGTAGCTGTACCTTGGCATATTCACAGTCGCTCCCAATCTAGTTTCTCCCAAAATTCCCGGCAGTTATGGGGAGCGGATGTAAGTTGGCGTACTGCCACTAGTTATGATGCCACTGTGGCTTTGATTACTGCCTTAAAAACAAATCCCACTCGCTTGGGAATTCAACAAGCCTTATCCTCACCTAGCTTTACGGCTGATGGTGCTGTGGGTCAAATTAAATTTTTAAAATCAGGCGATCGCCAAGCTCCAGTCCAACTTGTCAAAATTATCCGGGGTAATCGTTCTGGGACTGGGTACGATTTTGAACCGATTTGAGCAAGTGATTGAACAAGTGAACATCCAAATATTGCCAGTATTTTCCAAGACATCTTGGGTGGTCAAGGGTTAAGTCCCCTCTGGGAGTGTGTCTGCACGACCACCCATACCTTAAAAAGGTGGCTGATAGTCCTGGTGGCATCTTTTACACTTGGGCCCCGAAAATATTTCCTCAATGTTCTTGGATGTCTAGAGTCTTGGGGCAAACTATGAATTAGACATTGCTTGTGATCAGAGACAGTTCTGATTAGCTGCTCAAGGCTCTGATCCAAGAAATACGCGAACATCAAGGTTCTTTCATCGGGAAAAACCCGATTACCCAAAATCTGTTTGTGGTGGTCAAACAGATTGGCGTGAGTGCAGATTCTTACCTAGAGTCTCAAGAAAGCTGTTTTAGCTCGCTCTGTTAATGGACTCTGCTGGTAAACAAATCAAATTATCCCCTTGGGTAAGAATGAGGCCACGTTGACGCAATTTACCCATCAAACGGGTTACGGTTACACGAGTGGAACCGATGGCACTGCCAATTTGGGCATGGGTTAGAGGGAAGGGTAGGCAATAGCCACGAATTACATCGGGATCTGTTTCGCTCATTGCCGGTTCTCCATATTCCTCAATCAACAAGGTGAGGAATCCTAAGAGACGGTCAATGGTACGCCTTTGTCCCAAAGCACTCAGCCACAACAACTTGCGTTGGTGCTGATATCTAAAGGCATCCATTACTTCCCGACGGAAGTGAGGCCAGTTGTCCAAATCATGCCAGTACATCCACAACACGGCTGTTTGGTCAACGTGAGCGTAGGACTGGAGTGTAAATGGAGACTGAGCAACAATTTCAAAAGGCTGTCCAGCGCCCACAAACCCTAAAAAGGCTTCTTCTGGGGTTCTGTTAATGCGCCGAGATGTGAGTTGGCTGGCAGTGGCGCTGACTTGAGCGGTTCCTACCATGCGGATAGCACCTCTCTGCACTAAGTACAGCAAACCAGGTCTAGCTGGAATACGTTCATCTTTGCTGAAGGTGCGGCAGCGATAGTGTTCTTGTGCCCAGTCAAGAATGCGTTGCCAAGTCAAGAAAGGCCGTGATGCCTCGGAAAAAGAGGATTGAGATTGCATAGGTAACAAAGAGCGTTCGGCTGAAGACAAAGACGTCATAAAAAAAGGTGCAAGGAGTGTCTTTGTGTAAACGGGTAGGCTTAACGCCTAACAGCGCCAGCCATCCAAAAGCGTAGAAAGCATTATTGTAGCTTCTACTCTTTTGTTATACTTCCTACTGTACAATGAAGGTAGTAAAATTTACTCGCTATTCATCGCTTATTCATTAAATTTTATCCTACTCTCATTTTTCTTTACCTAGAGTAAACTTCTATCGGCAGGTAGATGAAACAGGATAAAATAACGCACTCCGCAGATTTTTAGAAAAAAATACGTGCATCAGTCGCTACTTTTTCCTAATTATACATCAATTAAACAGCTAATAAATAGCTATTTATTAAAAACCCTAAGTGTTTATACCAGCGATAGGGCAATTCTAAGCATAGGAAGTACCAAAGTTCCTCTCTATCTAGATGGAGATGGTAAAAAAATTATATATATTTCTAGCATGGCCATGCGAATGGCGACATCCCACATTTCTCCTCTAGAGACTGCTAGGGCGATCGCTTCTCATTTTTCTAGGGGTTGTGAGGGCTTATTTACAGTTAAAACCGATGTTTCCGGCAAGATTTACATCGAATTAATACACTCAACCTTAGCAAATTGGTTACAAAATTTTACACAAGGCAGTGTTCCTTGGGAGATAAAAGAGACAATCGTTAAATCAAGTCACGATGTGCCAATTATTTTTCAAATGCAATATGTTCATGCTCGTTGTTACTCGATACTGCGTTTATCGCTGAGGGAAGAATTAATTAATTTATGTGAAACAAGTATTAATACCAATAGCTGTTTCCCTAGTTTTGTCACAACTCAACCCATACCTTGGTTGAATTCAGAACAGCAATTGTGTCTGCAACAGCCAGAGGAGATGGCGTTAATTCAAGTTTTGTTAAAAATAGTTGACGATTGGGTATGTCCTCCCAGCGATCGCCCAATTAAATGGGAGCAAGCTGGTGTTAAATTGGCTCAAGCTTGGGAAAAATTCTCTGCTCATTGCCGAATTTGGGGTGAAGTGAGGATTAATTCCCCAAATTTAAGCCAAGCTAGATTGGGATTGCTGATCATGACTCAATTGGTCTTAAAAGCTGTGTTGGAGGAGAAATTAGGAGTTATTGCTCCTATAGAGTTATGATTCTTAGCAAAAATTTAAATTACGGCTATTGACGGAATAAATCACCTTGGATATAGTATCTGGTGTGTGAGGAGCGAACCAGCAAGGACACCGAGACGAAACACGGCCAGTCGTCGGTGTCCTTTCTGATGTTTAAAGCAAGAATTTTTCAATTGCCGTCACTACTCCGTCGAAGTCTATACTGGGTGCTACCCAATCAGCGATCGCTTGCACTGGTTCTGGTGCATTACCCATAGCAACACCCAAACCTGCATATTGGATCATTTCTATATCGTTGAAATTGTCACCAATGGTCATAACGTTATCTCTTTGTAAACCCAGGATGGTTTCTGCTAGATAGGCCACAGCCTTACCTTTATTCGCGACGGGATTAGTTGCTTCTAAGAAGGTATCAACAGATGTAGTGAGATATAATTGTGCTGGTGTATATTGACGACGTAAATCACTCAACAGACGTTGAACTAGTTGGACATCATCGCACAAAGCTAAAACTTTGGTTGTTTCCTTCTCTAATACTTGACGCAAGTCTCCCACAGGGATGGGTTTGATGTTGCTACGTTTAGCATAGAATTTTGTGGCTTTGGAGATTTCCCGTACATAGAGTTGGTCATTGATATAACAATGTATAGAAAGGAGCGATCGCCATTCTGGTTGTTCAAAATAATCTAGTAATTGGTGGGAAATTTCTCTAGAGACAGACCAGTGACGCAGTACCTCACCTGTATTGGGGTCTTGAATCCATGCACCTTGATAAGCCATTAAGGGCAGAGTGGAACCAATTTCTTGATGAAATCTCAATGCCGAGCGATACATTCTACCAGTGGCGATCGCTACTTGAATACCTTTTGCTTGCACCGCAGCAATAGCATCTTTGACAGATTGATTGATATTGTTACTATGTCCGGCAATTGTGCCATCAATATCCAAAACTAAAAGTCGAATATTGTTGTCTGTTTTTGGCTGGTGGTTATTGTCAGAAGATGGATTAGTAGAGGATAGGGACATAAAATATTAGCTGATATTGTACGTGAATAGGCAAGTTTAAAGTTAACTATCTGGCAGTAGAAATAGGAAAAAAAGATATATTTTTCTACTGTTTGACATTTATTACCATAGAGACCACAACTTACCGCAGATTGCAGGTCATCAAAATTTAGGATTGGAAATTTTCGATTTCAGATGAATGACAAAGATAAATCAAGTTGTACCATCTAGCAATTCTTGGTACTCGATAAAGGATATGCACAATTAGCACTACACGCATATAAAGCTAGTATACTTTTTGTATGGCTTAAACGTTAATGATAAACGTAAAAGTGTATAATGATATGAATTGGAAGTAGCTAACAATACTTATTGCTGGAATTTTTGAACATTTCTTGCAGGAAAACTAAGTCTGGACTACAGACACTATACAAATAATTGGTATTCTTATGTCAACAAAAAAAACATCAATTAAAGTCACTGATATTGCTGAATATATTCGTTATAAATCCTGCGATCGCCGATTTAAATTAAAAATAAATAATTACGAAATTGCTAAAGAAGTTCCTCGCTATATCTATGATTTAATTTTTTCTACTTCTTTAGATCCAGTTTTAGAGGCAGAAGGTCACAGAAGAGAAGAAGAATGGGAAACTTCACTTCAAAAAATGGGGTTACTTAGCTTAACTAAAGGTAATCAAAATTCAGATTCAGATGAACCAACTGATTGGAATAAATTTGTTGAAGAGTTAAATAAACTGTCATCTGGACAAACAGCTTATGGGCGAGAAATATCTGTAGGTGGAAATCTGGGTGAATTTAATATTAGTGGGCAAATAGATTTTGCAATTATTTTATGGGAACAGAATGAACCTAGATTGCGATTAGTGGAGTGCAAAGCATCTCGAAAAGATAGAACTTATCATCAAGTACAAGTTGCTGTATATCGACTGATTATACATCAGTTGATAAAAGATAACCCAGTCACTATTAATGGAGTAGAACTGAAATCTGAAAATATTGAATGTGTTGTTGTTAGAATTGATGAGAATACTAATAAAAGCCAAGATATTCTTCAATCTAAAGCTCTGAACCTTGATATCATAGAGTCTGATATTAAGCGTTTATTAGCTTGCGATGGTTCATTATACCGAATTGTACATACTAACTTAGCTGAATTAGATTATCAGTTAGATCAAAAATGTAGTGATTGTACATTGAGCGTTCATTGTTTGGCCGAAAGTGCTAGAGAACGTCGTTTAGAATTATTAGGAATAGACTCATCAATTGTTAAATCTTTCCATAAAGTAGATGTCAATAATATTGATGATTTAGCTAACATTGATTTAACAGGCATTCAAGCTAGTCAAATTCAACAAGATATAAGTTTTACAGAAAATTTAGAACTTCTTAAATTAAAAGCACAAACCCGTAGACATACCCTTCCTGGTGGAGATTCTGCCCCAGATACTTATGAAGTACAAGCACTACCAAATTATTCAGGAGGTCAGAGTCAACTTCCAGAACATACAATTAATGGAGAGTGTCTGATTCGTGTCTATCTTTCTGTTGAGTATGATTATGTTGAAAATAGAATAGGTGCGTTAGCTGCTCATATCACTAAAAGTACAGGAAAATTAGACCCAAAATTTCTACAAAATGAAGAAGGTAAATGGCAACCAGACCCTAATATTAAAGAATATATAGAAGAAGGACTTGATGAAAATAAACAGCGGATTTATAGAGAAAAAGAACTTGAAGGCTTAGATATTATTAAATTTAAAACATCGGCATGGACAGGAGAATATAGAGAAGATAATGGTTCTGAAAAAGAACTAATACAAGCATTTCTATTAGAATTAGTAGATGCTATTGCTGAAGTTGCAGAAGTAGAAAAAGCTCCAATTCACTTTTATGTTTGGTCACGCCAAGAAATGACTCAATTAATTGAGGGATGTTCTCGTGTTAGTTCTCAACTACTGAGTCATTTACGAGAGTTATTAGGGTGCCGGGAAAGTTCAGAACAACTTATTTATTCTTGTTTGTCTAATGAAGTAGATTGCCGTTATGCTTTAGGATGGACAGGAAGGGATTTAGCAGTTGTCAGTTCTCTTCAATGGTTTGGAAGACGTTACCATTGGCAAAGGAAAATTGGAGGAAAAATTGTAAGTTTGGATCAAGTTTTTTCTCAAGATGTTTTCGACTTTAAAACAAATTTAGAAATAGATGAGAATAATCAATGGGTAATATCAAATTCTCAAAATACCCGTAAACATCAGTTTGAAGTTAGATTAAGATACTTTAATTCTCTCAGTGCTGCATATTGGCGTGGTTATTGGCGAAAACTTCCTGATCCTAATGATTCAACACTTAAAGATGACTTGAAAAAATATATTGAGTGTTGCAATCAAGCACAAAGACCAAACTATTTAAAAGAGTATTTTCGCGCTCGTACTCATGCTATTAGGTGGATTGAAGAAGGAATTAGGTTGAAAAACCCAGACCTAATCAAAGAATCTTTAGTGATTGCTGATTTACCTAAATTCAACTTAGGTATAGATGATGCGGCTCAAGCAGCTATTGATTTTCTTCGTTTAGATCAGCACGTTAAGGTAACAGATTGGATTGCTAGTCATTTAATACCACCTATATATCGTATTTCTTCGGGGCGAACAATCCCCGTGAAAAATGTCAGATCGCACAGTAATAATAGGCTAACAGCAGAAATTAATCTTGATGGATATAATGTTACTTCTGAAGTTTTACAAGCTAACTGCACCATTGATCTAGGTTCTTTTGTTAGGCTCAGTCCTAGTAATGAAAATTCACTTCACGGTCAAACAATTAATCAACTTTTTGCTGGTGGAAGTACCTGCGTTGTAGAAAGAATTGATTGGCATACTGGAGAAATTGAACTTACAGTTAGACAAACAAACATCCCAGATCGTTATCAAGTTCGTGGTCGTTTTTTCCCTAATGGAGAATATATTTATGATTATGCCACGATTGATGAAAGTCCCTCAGATTTTGTAGCTGGAAGAGTTGATCAAAAACTACGAAATAGTCAAGGAAATCATGTTTGTCAATGGTTAGCTCCGCAAAATCCGCAAATTCCAGCACAAACTCCCATTTCATCGAATGACCTAGAACTATATGGAAATCTACTTCAGACTTTACCACTACCAAATAGTAAAAGATTAGACGATAAGCAAAAAGAAGCAGTTATCAATGGACTAAATACAAGAATTCAACTTTTGCAAGGTCCACCGGGAACTGGTAAAACAGAAACAACTGCGATCTCAACTTTTCTAAGAATTCTGGCACGTCGTTCTGCTGGTGATCTTATTATTATTACGGCTCATACTCATACGGCTGTAGATAATTTACTTTTACGTTTAGATAGCCTTTTACCTATCTTAAACCGACACACTGCCGAATATGGACTTACTACCCCAACTATTCAGTTGAGTAAAGTACATTCTTCAGAAATTGAGCCTACAGGTGGAAATATACAAGACTTTTCCTCTAAATCTTGTGTGAAGAAAGTTATTAAAATGGTATCTAATAATGTATTGGTTATTGGTGGTACAACCAGTGCAATTTTGAAAATGGTAGATGAATTAAATAGCAAACCGACGTTTACTAATAGATATACTCAAGGTTTTCAAACAACTACTCTAATTGTTGATGAAGCAAGTATGATGGTATTCCCTCACTTCTTAGCTTTAGCTACATTAGTCAGAAATGATGGTGAGATTATGTTAGCAGGAGATCACCGACAGCTTGCTCCTATTGTTACCCATGACTGGGAAAATGAAGATCGTCCTCCTGTTATATTTTATCAACCTTATGTTAGTGCCTACCAAGCAATTCAAAATCTAAAAGAAAACTCAGAAGTTTTAGTACCTGATAAAGCAATTTTACGTTCATCTTTAGACAATACTTTTCGTTTACCTTATGAAATTCGTAAACTGATTGAACCAGTCTATCAAAAAGATGATATTCAACTAAGAGGTAAGGAAAAAGAACAAAATCTAGAAGAAAAAGAGATTGTAGGAACTTGGAAACAGCTTTTACAAGGAAAAAAAGGACTTTTTCTTGTTTTGCATTCTGAACGTGAATCAAAACGTAGTAACCAAATTGAAGTAGAAATAATCAAACAGATTCTTGAAGCTGGAGGAGAACTTCCTGATAGTTCTACTGCAATTCTTACACCACATCGCGCTCAAAGATCACTACTAAAAACCGAATTAGCAACTTATTATGGAAAGGTTGTAGATGTAATTGATACTGTCGAAAAAGTTCAGGGAGGTGAATGTGATAATGTAATTGTTTCTGCAACAGCCAGTAATCCATCAGCAATTAGCAAAAATGTGGAGTTTATTCTTAGTCTCAATCGCTCAAATGTTGCATTTTCAAGAGCTAAAAAACGTTTAATAATAGTTTGTTCTAAAACACTACTGAATTATATTCCAACAGAACTTGAAAACTATGAAGAAGCAATTCTTTGGAAAACTTTGCGTTCACAATGTTCAGAACGTATTTTTACAGAACAAATCGCTGAACACACAGTTGACGTGTTTACAAATCCTTGAAATTGGAGATAGCTGTAGGTAAAAGTATAATCATTCATCCATCAGCTTTAAGCAGTGCAGCAGTCTCCCAGAGGTATTGTCAACGAGACAGTTAAAATAGGTCTATGTCCCCAACTCGTGCTAATCAGGTGAATTCCCTTTCTGCATCTGCAACCAAACCTACCTTCATCCTCGTGGATGGACACTCTCTGGCTTTTCGTTCCTACTTTGCTTTTGCCAAAGGTAGGGATGGAGGACTGAGGACAAAGACAGGTATTCCTACCAGCGTATGTTTTGGCTTTTTAAAGTCACTGCTGGAGGTGATGACGACAGAACAACCACAAGCAATGGCCGTGGCTTTTGATTTGGGGTTGCCAACTTTCCGTCATGAGGCAGATGATACATATAAAGCAGACCGTCCTGGGACACCAGAAGACTTTATCCCTGATTTGGAAAACCTGCATGAGTTGTTGAGGGGTTTGAATTTACAGGTTTTAACTGCCCCAGGCTATGAGGCAGATGATATATTAGGGACTTTAGCAGAAACAGCGGCAGCATCTGGGTATCGTGTGAAAATTCTCTCAGGCGATCGCGATTTATTTCAACTCATCAACCCAGAAAAGGGAATTACTGTTCTCAACTATACTCCTGAAGCATGGAAACGGTCAGGTAATAGTATCACTGAATATGATAGCGAAAAAGTCCAGGAAAAATATGGTTTTTCTCCTGCTCAAGTTGTTGATTATAAAGCACTGTGCGGTGATACATCAGATAATATTCCTGGGGTAAAAGGCATTGGTGATAAAACAGCAGTGAAGCTGCTCAATACCTATAATTCTCTAGATAATATTTATGAGAAATTAGAGGAAATCACAGGTGCAACTCAGAAGAAATTAATTGAAGGGAAAGAAAGTGCTTTTCATTCTCGTTATTTAGCTACGATTATTCGGGATGTGCCTTTAGAAATTGAGTTAGAAAATTGTCAACTCACAGGATTTAATACTGGTGTGCTGACTCCAATTTTGGAAAAATTAGAATTTAAAACTTTTTTGGGTAAAGTTAACGAAATTCAAGAAAAGTTTGGGGGAACGATTGACGCAGCAGAAATATCAGATACCCCCAGTGTTGATGAAGGTGATGACATATCATTTTTTACTGCGGAAGAAACAGCATCGGCATTATTAGAAAAGCAACCAGAGACAACTATTCAACCACACATTATCACCACGGAAGAGAAATTACATGAGTTGGTGAAATGGCTGGAAAAATGTACTAATCCAGATGAACCAGTTGCGTGGGACACAGAAACGACAGATTTAGAACCCAGAGATGCTAATTTAGTGGGGATTGGTTGTTGTTGGGGGACGCAACCAGATGAAGTTGCTTATATTCCTGTGGGACATGCAAGTGGTGAAAATTTAAACTTGGATTTAGTTTTAAATACACTACGTCCGATTTTAGAAAATACTAATTATCCGAAAAGTTTTCAAAATACTAAATTCGACCGTTTGGTATTCCGCAATCAAGGAATTAATTTAGCGGGAGTAGTTTTCGATCCCATGTTAGCCAGTTATTTGTTAAATCCTGATAGTAGTCACAAATTGAGTGATTTAGCACAGCGATATCTAGGATTACAATTAACAGAATATGAAGATATAGTTCCTAAAGCCAGTAAAAAAGAACGGCAAAAAACTATTGCGGATATTCAGATTAGTACAGTAGCTCATTATTGTTGCTATCAAGTTTTTGCTACATTTCAGCTAGTCATAAATCTGCGGGAAGAATTAGAGAAAATACCAGCTTTGAATAAACTTTTGGTGGAAGTTGAGCAACCACTGGAAGCAGTTTTAGCAGATATGGAAGATGTGGGATTTAGTATCAACTCCGATTATCTGCGGGAACTTTCCCAGCATTTAGAAACAGAATTAGCTGGTTTAGAAGTGACTGTGGTTGATATTGCTGGCGAAAAATTTAATTTGGGTTCTCCAAAACAACTAAGCTATATTTTATTTGAAAAGCTGGGATTAAGTACCAAATATTCTCGCAAAATTCAAACTGGTTATTCAACCGATGCAGCTACTTTAGAAAAACTCCAGGAAGTTGATCAAACTGGTTTAGTGACAGCATTAATTGAATATCGCACTTTATCAAAATTAAAATCTACCTATGTAGATGCTTTACCAGTTTTGGTACAATCTAAAACTAAACGGGTGCATACAGATTTTAACCAAACTGCTACTTCTACAGGCAGGTTATCTTCTTCCAATCCTAATTTACAAAATATTCCCATTCGTACCGCCTTTAGTCGGCAAATTCGCAAAGCATTTATCCCCGAATCAGGTTGGTTAATGGTAGCTGCGGATTATTCTCAAATTGAGTTAAGAATTTTAGCTCATTTGAGTCAGGAACCAGTGTTAGTGGAAGCGTATCAAAAGAATGAAGATATTCACACTGTCACCGCTAAGTTAGTTTTTGAAAAAGAAGATATTACATCAGAAGAAAGAAGATTTGCCAAGACGATTAATTTCGGTGTTATTTACGGCATGGGTTCCCTGAAATTCTCGCGGTCAACAGGGATAGATAAAAGCGTTGCCAATGAGTTTATTAAGCGATTTAATGAAAGATACCCGAAAGTATTTGCCTATTTAGAGGGAGTGAAGAAACAAGCGATCGCTTACGGCTATGTAGAAACGATTCTGGGGAGAAGACGCTATTTTGATTTTACCAGCAACAGCCTACGTCAATTAAAAGGCAGCAATCCCGAAGAAATTGATTTAAGCAAAATGAAAAACTTAGGTGCTTATGATGCTGGGCTTCTGCGCTCTGCTGCCAATGCTCCTATTCAAGGTTCAAGTGCTGATATTATTAAAATCGCTATGGTGCGCTTACAGAAAGTTTTGCAGAACTATCAAGCGCGGTTATTGTTGCAAGTTCACGACGAATTAGTATTTGAAGTCCCACCCCAAGAATGGGAAGAATTACAACCACAGATTAAATCAGTGATGGAAAATGCGGTTGATTTAACTGTACCTTTACTAGTTGATGTCCGTGCAGGTGAAAACTGGATGGAAACGAAATAATAGCAATAGACATGTGGTGAAGATGAATGTAGAGAAGTTCCGTCGGAACGTCTCTACAAGGGTTTCAAACTATGCATATTTAATTACCACCAGATGTCCAATGTAATAGCATTAAAAATCAAAAATGGGACAGGTATGAGTTCAGAGGATGTTTGAAGTTATGTAGATCCCATTCTTCTCCTGAACTTCTGTTCGCGCAGCGTGCCGTAGGCATACTTCTGAACTTCTGAACTTCTGCAACTCCTGAACTCCTGAACTTCTGATTCACATGTTACGTTAACTCACATCTTGCGTCTCAGTGATATTCCTAGCATTATATTGTGTTAGAAACCTGAAACTGGGAAATACTGTGATGTCACCACTGTTATCCACTACCATTGTGAAAGACAACAAAGAGTCTCATTTCCACAATGCGATCGCTAGGGTTTGTCAGCATATCATCCAGGTAGCAGCTACGATTCTCCCTATGGTGGGGGTAATGAATGTAGGATTAGCCCAAGGACAGCAGATTATCCCCGCAGTGGATGGTACAGGCACAATCCTATCTCCCCACGGTAACAGAATTGATATTCAAGGCGGTACGACTTCTCGCGATGGTGCCAATTTATTTCACAGTTTCCAAGAGTTCGGACTTCAACAAGGTCAAATTGCCAATTTTTTAGCTAACCCCAACATCCAAAATATCCTGGGACGAATTACAGGTGGTAATCCTTCTTTAATTAATGGCCTAATTCAAGTCACAGGTGGTAATCCCAACCTGTTATTAATGAATCCTTCCGGCTTTGTTTTTGGGCCTAATTCCAGTTTAAATGTCCCTGCTGCTTTCACTGTCACCACAGCTAACGGTGTTGGTTTTGGTAACAGTTGGTTTAATGCTGTTGGTAGTAACAACTATGCAGATTTAGTAGGACAACCCAATGGCTTTGCTTTTACCATGAGTCAACCAGGGGCAATAATCAATACTGGAAACTTAAGTGTCAACACAGGACAAACCTTAAGTCTGTTGGGTGGTACTGTCATCAACACTGGACAACTTACTGCACAATCTGGACAAATTTTAGTTACAGCTGTACCAGGACAACAATGGGTGCGTCTGAGTCAACCGGGAAATTTGTTGAGTTTAGAAATTCAGCCCTTTACAGGAAATGATACCCAACCCAATAGCGCAAATATAGCGATCGCTTCTATTCCTGAATTACTCACCCTTGGTAACACAGGCATTACAGCTAATGGTAACACCATCAAACTTCCCACCAACAGCATCACAATTGCCGCCCAACCTGGTACAAATATCATTTCCGGCAAAATAGATGTTTCTGGTAATACAGGCGGCAAGGTCAATATTTTCGGGGATAAAGTCGGTTTAGTTGCTGCCAATATTAACGCTAGTGGGCATCAAAATGGTGGAACTGTCCTCATTGGTGGTGATTATCAAGGTAAAGGCACAGTTCCCAATGCCCAAGCAACCTATATTGACTCCCAAACAGTTATTAATACAGATAGCACCAATAATGGTAACGGTGGACGCACCATAGTTTGGGCAGATAATCAAACGGATTTTTTCGGTCAAATTTCTGCAAAGGGTGGTTCTGTATCTGGTGATGGTGGTTTTGTGGAAGTATCCGGCAAAAATAACCTAAATTTCCAAGGGACAGTGGATACTACTGCGACAAATGGCAACACTGGGACATTACTTCTCGACCCTAGCACCTTAACTATTATTGACGCTGCTGCTGGTGCTGGTAGCTTTGATACCCCTGCTGACGCGACAATTTTTGATTCTGACCCCAACAGGGGAAATAATACAATTTCTTGGGGGGCGATCGGTAATTTAGGCACAAATATCATTCTCCAGGCCACTGGTGATATTACCATCAATGCCATTACCAGCAATTCCCCCTTTACCAGTGGTGGTGTGGCTACACTTAACTTAGGTAATAGCGGCAGTTTTCAACTTGCTTCCACCAACGGTATTGTCAGATTTATCAATACAGATAACACCATCAAAACATTGGGTGGCAGTATTGATATCTCTGGCACTAGTTTGACCTTGGGCAACCTGGATACATCGGCTAGAGACGGCACAAGTGGTAATGTGAGATTATCTGCAACTAGCGGTGATATTGATGTTGGTAATATCATCACCAGTCCTGAAGAACCTGCCAATCATATTATGGGTGGTGGTAATGTAGATATTACAGCCTCTCAAGGTAGCATCACCACAGGGTTTATTAATACATCTGTCAATGCTGGATCAAGCACTTTTATTCAAGGCACAGGTGGATCTGTTAGTTTAACAGCAGCCAAAAATATTTTCGTCAACGGTGATATTAATGCTTCAGTTTCAGTGTCATCTAGTCAGGGTGATAACAATGCTAAAGGTGGCAACGTTACTCTGCAAACCACTGATAATAGTGCCAGTTTGATTAGTTTTAACAGCATCAACACCCAAGCTGGTACTAACAATGGCACAGTTAAAGGTGGTGACGTTCAAGTATTAACCAATGGACTAGTTCAGGGTTTTGGTAGAATCAGTGAGTCTTTAAACACCATCGATACCAGTGCTATTTTCTTTAATAGCGATAGTTTTTCTACTTTTTCTAACTTTGGTGGCACCATCACTATTAAACATGATGGCGGTGCGGATAATGTGCCATTTATAGTCGGCACTAACAATAACCCCGTTAATGGTACTAGAGGACGTATCACTAGAGGGGACACTGCAACTATATCCTCAGATAGTTTCCCCGTTTTACCTAATGGAGGTAATGCACTTGGCACTACAACAGGAATTACTATTACCTCTGTCAATACTGCACCGACATTAACATCAAGTTATACGCCTAACTTTACTGCTAAAACCAACGATGTCAATCTAGATAATACATCGATCGTTATTGAAAATATATTAGTTGGACAACTCCGACAAGGTAACAAAGTATTATCAGCCGGAGATATATTCTTTTTAGACCAGCAATTTGACTATATTCCCCCACCTAATGCTAGAGGTAACATACATGCTTTTACAATTAAAGCAAGCGATCGCGTCTCCTTCTCTCCCCTAGTACCAGTTTTCATTAACTTTGGGGGAACTAATACTCCTAATACTCCTACCCCAACCCCTCCTAGTTGCGATTTTCAGTGCAATAAACCACCAGAACCACCAAAGGGTAATCCTCCCATCCCGTCTAATCCTAGTCCTGGGCCTACTGCCCTAAATACAAATCCTACTCCTGAAGATAAATTTACATCTATATTTGCTAATCAATTAGGTGTATCGGTTCCGTCTGTGAAAATAGATAGCGAAGCGCGGGAAATAGCTGTTAAAATCGAATCCGCTACAGGAGTTAAACCTGCTTTCATTTATATCAGTTTCGCACCGATAGAAAGGCTTTCTGGGAATAATATCTTAGAACAAGATACAGACCAACTAGAAATCGTTTTAGTTACTGGTAAAGGTGAACCTATTCGCAAACGAATTGCTGGCACAACCAAAGCAGAAGTTCTTAAAACTGCGAAGGAATTTCGTGACCAAATTACAATTCCCTACAACCGCAGCACCAAAGGATATTTAAAGCCTGCCCAACAGCTATACAATTGGATTATTTCTCCCATAAAAGCCGATTTACAGGCACAAGCCATCCAAAATTTAGTATTCTTACCAGACGTAGGTTTACGTTCCACACCCCTAGCAGCACTCCATGATGGAGAACGTTTTTTAGTCGAGCAATATAGTATTGGTTTAATGCCAAGTTTGAGTTTAACTAATACTCTTTATACTGATATTAAAAAATCCCAACTTTTAGCCATGGGTGTGTCTGAAAGCACCCAAGGACAAGACCCTTTGCCAGCGGTTCCAGCAGAAGTTTCTACCCTAGTTTCTAAACTTTGGCCTGGTAAATTATTTCTGAATAAACAGGCCACAGTCGATAATCTCAAATTTATCCGTAGTCAACAGCCTTTTGGCATTATTCATTTAGCTACCCATGCTAATTTCAGCCGTGGTTCTTTGGATAATTCTTATATTCAACTATGGGACAATAAGCTGAGATTAAATCAAATTCGTCAACTAGGTTTCAATAACCCGCAAGTGGAAATGTTAGTTCTCAGCGCTTGTAAAAGTGCCTTAGGAGATGAAGAAGCAGAAATTGGTTTTGCTGGACTAGCAATTATGGCTGGAGTGAAAACAAGTGTTGCTAGTCTTTGGGCTGTTAATGATAGTAGCACTGCCCTTTTAATGACCAAATTCTATGAAAGCTTAAGAACTGCTCCCATTCGTGCAGAAGCGCTGAGAGAAGCTCAAATTGCTATGGCTAAAGGACAAATTTATATTCAAAATGGTCAAGTACGCGGACTAGAAGAAATAGGTAATTTTTCTTTACCAGCGACAACTATTGAAAACTCTAATAGCCCTTTTACTCATCCATTTTATTGGGCAGCTTTCACAATGGTAGGAAATCCTTGGTAACTGGACTCATCTAAAACTATTTTTTTCCTTTATTATTCTAGATAATGAGGTTATGCGTCTTGAAATTATGCTAAATAATGACTTATTGCTATGTTTTTTGAAAACTTATAATTAAACATAATTAGTATAAATATTCATTCTAGTGCAACATAATGAAACAAGAACAATTATTACCAGGATTATTCGGAATCGTAAACTCTAATAGGGATTTTTCTCAGAGAGATAGTTGGGGAAAAAATCAGTTTAATAACTCTTTCCCTGCTGCATTAGCATGTTATATGTATAGTAAAGGCTTGAAACTTATTTACTTAACACTTGATAATCAACTGAAAATCAAACATCAAACAATAGATGTAGAAGATATTTTTGGAGTTAACCCGCTTTCTCCTAATTTATTTTTTGCTTTTGAAAGCGATTTTGTACCTTATCGCAAGCTGGTAATAGGGAAGTTGCCAAGAGTTGATCTAGTCACTCAGGATATTTCTTATAATGAATCTTGTTTACGCTGTATGGAGATTAAATTAACCGCATTACCGGATAATTCAACTTATCGCTTGACTGATGATAAGTATGGCTGTGAAATTGTTGTAAGACCAGATACTATTGTTTATCTTGCTGTCAGTATTGCTAGTCATTTTCAAAACACTAGAAATAAGTTATTAAACTACATTGATCCAGTATGTTCAGAAATTAATGATTGGACAAATATCCGTTCTATTTTACCTTTGATATCTTCAATAGTTGATTGTTTAGATAATTTGTTTTGTGATTATATAGATATTCAATCACCATTAGTTATTCAGCCTGTTTGGAAAACGTTAGGTAAAACTTCAAAACTATATCATAATTGTTTAGATATTTTTGTTTGGAGTAATTTGGGTTTTACAAGACTGTTCTTTGATATAGCGAAAAGATTAGCCAAAACCGGAGAAGAAGGTATAAATAGACCAATGCGTTCTGTAGTTTGGTTGTGTAAGATGTTATACGAATTTGCTTTGAATGGAAAAATAAGTCATAAATTTATTATTGATAATCTTACATATAATACTAAGAATGATAAAGCCTTTGCTTTAAGTGGGACTAATACTCATGTCTATATGGTTTGTAATGAACTGATTCAACCTAGAATTACTAAAGAGGAAATTCGTAATATTATTATAGGTAACGGACAAAACTTCTTAAGTCCAGAAAGAAGATTCGACGCTATTATTCTCAGCAATCCAGAAATTTTTGATTATACATTAAAGTCTATTTAAAAATATGGCGAAATCAATTTTTAATGAAATTAATAAATCATCCTTGAAGGTTTTAGATATTTTTGCAGGATGTGGAGGACTATCTTTAGGTTTCCAAAATGCAGGCTTTGAGATTGTAGCTGCTTTTGATAACTGGAAAGCAGCAATAAACGTTTATCAAAAAAACTTTAATCATCCTATGATTAATTGCGACCTGAGTCAAGTCAATGGTGATTATACATTATTGAGTCAAATACCAGAAATAGACGTTATCATCGGAGGACCACCCTGTCAGGATTTTTCTAGCGCTGGCAACCGTAATGAAGATTTAGGACGAGGAAGTTTAAGCATTGTATTTGCTGAAATTGTACGTGTAATTAGTCCTCAATGGTTTGTAATGGAAAATGTAGATAGATTTCCTAAATCAAGAAAATATTTAGAATGTCGAAAAATTTTAAAATCTGCTAATTATGGTTTAACTGAAAAAATATTAGATGCAAGCCTATGTGGTGTACCGCAAAAAAGGAAAAGATTTTTTTGTATAGGTGAATTAGGTGGAAAAGATGAAGGTTTGCTATTTTACTTAGAAAGCAATTTATCCAAAAAATCTTTAACTATCAGAGAATATACAGGTGATATTTTAGGCATTGAATATTATTACAGGCATCCTAGAAGCTATAAAAGAAGAGCTATTTTTAGTATCGATGAACCAAGTCCAACTATTAGAGGTGTTAATAGACCAATTCCGAAAAACTATCAATTACATTCTGGTGATGCCTGTCCAGTAACATCTAGTTTACGTCCTTTAACCACTATTGAAAGAAGTTATATACAAACTTTTCCATATGATTTTATTTTTGAAGGTTCAAAAACTGATTTAGAGCAAATGATTGGAAATGCTGTACCTGTTAAGTTGGCAGAATATGTGGCCAAAGCACTTTTAAAATATATTCATCATAAATATAAAGATGAATTTTTTAGTAAGAGCCTATCTTTACCTTTGTAATACTAGTTAAATTTTTCTACACAGTAGTCGCAAATAGAAAATCCTGGAGATGTCTGATGCCAATTTTAAAATTAACCCAAAATAAAAATTTCCTATTTACCTTCTTAGCCACTTCAATTTTATTCACCAACCTTGACATCAAACCAGGACAGGCAGTTTGTGCTGCACCTTATAGCAACCTCGATTTTGAACAACAACCAACTTCTTACTGGAAACTTGAAGGTCGTGCAGGTTTCGACATTAATAAAGGATATAGTTTTAAAGGTTTCAATAATGCCTGGATGCGAAATGTTTCTGGCTGGAATGGTCTTCGTCAACAAGTACGTCTCAAACCTAATTCTAACTATATCTTAGAAGCCTATGTACGGACTTCTAGTAATGTCACAGATGGATATTTTGGAGTGCGTGACACTCAGCAAAAAGTTTGGTCGGAAATCAAGTTTGGTAGCTTACCTCAATATACAAAACTTACATTACCGTTTCGCACTGGTAATGCTTCAACTTATAACATATTTACAGGTTTCTGGGCTTTAGGACAAGATAGTTGGGTGCAAGTTGATACCTATTCTTTGCAAGGGCCAAGTCCAGGTTGTGCTGATCAAGAATAATTTGATCATACATTTATACCTTGCCATGAACCTTTGAAAACAATTACTTCTACATCTTTCAAGGTGTATTACTATTGTTAAACACAGATGTATCTAAAATTTGTGCCAAGTTTTCAAAGTTCATTCGGCATCTTCAATCTATAATCCCCAATTGATAGGATTAGTAGATAAATATACATCTTTTACCAACTGACAACCGCTATATTACTGATATTTTTATAATTAATTGAACAACTAGTTGAATTTTTTACTAATATGCAATTTTTTTACTTATTATCTAGGTTGGTATTTATAAAAACATAATAACTTTCCTATAAAATTACCGTATTTATGTAATAAGTGATATATATAATTGGCAAAATATTAATAAATTGTTCTTTGCAATACTTTACTTCTTTTTAATTAAAAAAAATAAATATAGATTAAAAATAATAACTAATATCTATTTTCGTGAAGTAGATCAGGCAAAATTAAGGGTATGCTGAATTATTAACATCACTTAGTTGACATCTTCAGTAATTAGCTGTGATGAAACTTCAAGGTTGATTAATGCTTTACTCTCTACCCAGAATTTAAGTATTAATCAGTAGCCGTGATAGTTGTGTATATCTGTGTACTGAGCCAGATGTTCAGCAAATTCCGAAAAAAAATCTCTTTTTACACTCTATGTGAGTAGTAAGAACCTAAGTAAACTTAACATTAACTGTGTAAAATGATAGAAAAAATTTTGTTGGCTGTCTCTGGACTAGGACACGCGGAAGAAATGCTCAAACGCTTGAGCGAAATGCCTTCAATTCAAAGTGCAACAGTTACTGTTTTGCATGTAGTTCCCCCCCAAAGCACTGCTGCATCAATGACTGCGAAGTGGGAAGAAGGCGGTAAGATTCTAGCTAATGCCATTCAGTCTTTAAATCTAGATCCTGCTAAAGTCTCTTCGATTTTGCGCCAAGGAGACCCCAAAGACGTAGTTTGTCAAGTTGCAAATGAAATTGACACTGACTTGATTATTATGGGTTCACGGGGATTAAAACGCTTACAATCCATTTTGTCGAACTCTGTCAGTCAGTATGTTTTCCAGTTATCTTCTCGCCCCATGTTACTGGTTAAAGATGATATTTATGTCAAAAAAATTAACCGAGTCATGGTGGCAATAGATAACTCTGATGCCTCGCAAAATTGCCTGAAATTAGCCCTATTTTTATTACGAGGTGTTGGAGGTGGCCAATTAATTTTGGCTAATATCAGCACTGATTTAGGTGGTAAATTATCAGGTATTACTGAAATTAAGCCAGAGAGAAATACTGTTTTAGGACAAGCGGTAGTTGAAGCCGAAAAACAAGGTATTCCGGTACGTTGTGTGACTAGCTGCGGTAAACCTGGGGAAGAAATTTGTCGTTTGGCTGAGGAATTAAATGTAGATTTATTGTTAATCGGGTCTCCAGACAGACGGCCATCTATTGCTAAGAGTTTTGTGGATTTAGATAGGCTTGTGGGTGCGTCTTTGTCAGACTATGTTCGTGTTAATGCAACTTGTCCTGTGTTGCTGGCGCGGACGGTTGGTTAACATTTGACTCAAAGCGGTTGATAAATAAAAACCCCTGCACAAATTTAGTGTAGGGGCTTTTTATGTTATAGCCACATTAAGAATCTTTTTTACCTTCGCGGCTGGCGGTTTGAATGTAAAGAACTATTAAAAAAACGGCGGGAACTAGTACGAACAAAATGCTCGCTACAAATCCCAAGTCATTAACTTGCATGGGGAGATAGCCTCTCTTTAATTTCCAGTCAACAATTTTAGAATAGCATCATCGTTGACAGAGTTAGAGCAAATTTTCTGTTGTGGGTAATACTGGTGGAAAACTTAAGGCTTGGTAACGACGCTGACGGGGCCATTTACTAGGGTTTGACAAGCAAGACGATAGTTTTCTGGTTTTTTCTTGAATTTGCGTTTTTCTACTTCTGTACGAGGGGAGAGATTTTCTAGTCCTGCGACTATCTCAACGACGCAAGTGGCACACTGACCATAACCTCCACAATTGGTCATTTTGCCTAAAAATTTATAGAGATCAATGCCGTTTTCGATGGCTTTGAGTCGAAGGTTGGCCCCATTTGCTGCCACTACTTCTTTGTTTTCTTTCACAAATTTGATATTCCCCATGATGTTGATTCCTCCTGTAAATGTGGCCTTTGGTTGCGTGTTGATTAGAATTGATACACTATTTTACTTAATTATATGAAATTTATTGCAAAACATTAAGAAATATGACTTTTATCAAAGATAATGAGGCAAAAAAATAGGACAGATGAAATACACCTGTCCATGGAGTTGGAGATAAATTAATTTACCTGAAACCCACTGCTGCTTGCCACACAAAAGCCAACAGCAAGAAGAAAACGGGAATAACAGGGAGAACATCTACCAATGGATCAAAGATTTGGTATGCTTCAGGCAGTTTTGCTAATAATAGTGCTGCTTCCATGTTTGTTTAAATCCACCTATCCAACACAGCTTTAATAGTTGAAATGTATATTAACATGGTTTGGTCATTGGTCTTTTGTTTGTAAATTTTCCTCTGGATGGGTAAGCCAGTGACCAAAGTCGGTGAAAAAGCGATCGCTTAATATGGATTGGCGAATTTTTTGGGTAAAACGAATTAATTCGGTGATGTTGTGAATTGTCAGCAAGGTATAGGCTAATATTTCTTGCGATCGCACCAAATGAGAAATGTAAGCACGAGTGAAATTTTGGCAAGTGTAACAGGGACAGGTCTCATCTAAGGGGGTAAAATCTTCACGAAACTTAGCATTTTTTAAGTTCCACCGTTCCCCCTGAACAATTGCAGTCCCATGACGTGCCCATCTAGTGGGAATTACACAGTCAAATAAATCTACACCAGAAGCGATCGCGATCGCCATTTCCCGATAAGTACCCACACCCATCAAATAACGGGGCTTATTCACTGGTAATAGGGGTGCTGTGGCTTGGACAATTTGTGCCATGAGTTCTGGTGGTTCACCCACACTCACACCACCAATGGCAAATCCTGGCATATCCAGCTTACCCAAATCCAGGGCAGCACGTGCCCGTAAATCCAAATACACACCACCTTGAACAATGGGAAACAAAGCTTGGTCAGGGCGTTGATGGGCATTTATACAACGTTCTAGCCATCGGTACGTCCGGTCTGTTGCCGCTTCTACCTCTTGCCGAGTTGCTGGATAGGGGGGACATTCATCAAAAGCCATGATCACATCTGCACCCAAAATATTTTGGATTTCAATAGACCGTTCTGGCGTAAATTTAATGATTTGTCCATCATGAGGTGAGCGAAAAGTCACTCCTTCTTCGGTAATTTTTCGCATTTCGCTCAAGCTAAATACCTGAAACCCACCAGAATCAGTGAGCATCGGCCCATTCCAGCCCATGAATTTATGTAAGCCTCCACCACCTGCAACTATCTCTTCCCCTGGCTGGAGATGTAAATGATAGGTATTAGATAAAACCATTTGTGCTCCAGTATCCCGTAACTGGGCAGGAGTAATGGTTTTAACATTTGCCAGGGTTCCCACAGGCATAAATCGGGGAGTTTCTACAGGGCCATGGGGAGTAAAAAATATCCCAGCCCTCGCTTTTGTCTGACTACAGGTAGCTAGACTCTGAAAAGAAAAATTGGCATTCAAGGTAAAAACAAAGCTATTGAGTAAAATTCATAGACCAACTTAACATTTGCCCCACCCTGCCGATAGGTAAGAGGGGAACTTTTGATCACTTCTTGGCTTCTGGTAACACAGTATGGACTAAGGCATCCTCTGGAGATAGTGGCAGGACAAAGCCACAGAGTCGAAGTTGTAAAATACTGTTCGCGCAGCGTGGCGTTAGCCATACTCCTGTAAGGGCGGGTTTACCAAAATTCTCGTTCATAGTTGATGATATCTGTAAACCCGCCCCTACTGACTCCTGTTCGCGCAGCGTGCCGGAGGCATACTTCTGAACTTCTGAACTTCTGAACTTCTGAACTTCTGAACTTCTGTTCGCGCAGCGTGCCGTAGGCATACTCCTGAACTCCTGACCTCCTGACCTCCTCATTGAGGTATTTGACACCAATAGGGTTGCACCCTGCAATACAGTTTTACCCAAGAGGTTATATGATTTCTTTCGTCAGAAGGAATCAGAACAGTCGTCGTCAAGTTCTGCATCCCATCTGGCGGCTAATACTTGATCCATCATGGCCTCGATGGCACAGGCGCTTAATTGGCGCTCACGGCGTTCTTGTAGGGGTGTGGAGTGCGGTATCAGGCGCAAGCACATCTCTTCTTGAACTAAATCGAAGTAAGTTTCTTTTTGAGGAGACTGTTTGAGTTCTAGATAGTCAAAACTATCCACATTGAGATACAAGGCATTGTTAACCACTAAAGTAGACCTTTGTGGATCGCCAAATACTTCCATCACATCGCCTTCACCCTCGCTTAAAAGCTTCTTTCCTTGGGTGTAAGTGTAATGAACTCGACCTAAATCAGTCAGCAATCGCCGTATATCAATTTTGTTAACAATAATGCCTGTGTTAACAATACACGGGGCCGGTATCCTGGTGTTGGGTAGATGGTGACTCATAGAGAAATAGCGAATTGGGGAAGGTGAGTGACAACGCAACTAAGACTGTCGATTTATTCCATTAGAGTTGTTAACTCCCTACATTTCAAAAATATCAACATTGTGACGCGATCGTCTAATAATCTGCGGTAAATTCTTTCAGTAGTATATTTTAATACTAAAAATCATACAAACTGAGCCATAAAACGGCGATCAATCCAGTCTTTCCAGTCCCATATTAATTTACTTGGTGGTAAAGTAAATTTGCCTTTATTAGCTATAGCGCGTTTGTCTCCTGTACCAATTAAACTCAAATATGTTTTTTGGGGTTTGTATGGTTTGAGTGGTTGGCCAAAGACGGTACGACACAAGTTTTTCCACAGGGGTTGACCTTGACGAACTGCAAATACACCCGCTTTAGGAAGGCTATAGTTAATCATTTTACTAATATCACCTGCTGCAAAGATGTAGGGACAGTTCACAGAGCGTAAACAATCATCTACTAAAATAAATCCTTGGTCATCAGTTGCTAATCCAGTTGTTTTTAGCCACGCTGGTGCTGATGCCTGTGTGACACAAAACACTTGATCAGATTCTATTTTTAACCCAGATTGACAGCTAATTGCCAACATTTTGTGGTTAGCAGGTGAAATTGTGGTTACGTTTTCTCCTAAATGTAATTTAATGTGTTTGTTAATCAGAATTTTCTCCATCAGTTTTCCTACTGAGGAGTGGTAATTTGGTAGTAATTGCTGAGTTCGCTGCCATAGATGAATCTCTGAATTTTTCACCCCCTGTAGGTGTAAATTGGCTTGCATTGATAAAGCTAACTCTACTCCCCCTGCACCACCACCGATAATACTGATGCCAAGAGGTGCTTGAGGATTTGCTACTATCTTTTTTTGTATTTCGTACCAATGTTCTAGCAGTTTTGCGACTGGTTTAGCAGCGATCGCATATTCTGCTGCACCTACTATAGACGATTGAGCCGGTATACTGCCAATATCAATTGACAGTAAATCAAACTCTATAGCGGGTCTGTTAGCGCATAAAACTTTTCGTTGCTGTAAATCCAAGCCGATTACATGATCAAGATATAAATTTGCTTGAGCAAAATTGCTTAATTTCTGCAAATTAATGTGACATTCATCATAACTGTACAAACCAGCAATATGTCCTGGTAACATTCCCGAATATGGTGTATATACGGTTGGAGTAATTAAAGTTAACCTTACTCCAGATAGAGGTCTACTCCCAAACATTTTTAAGACAATAGCATGGCTATGACCTCCACCAATTAATACTAACTTCGTAGTCATAAACAATATCAATCAAGGTATGCGATTATTGTAAGCATTTCCATGTCAGAAATGAAATTCTAGAGAAGAGACACTCATGATTAATTAACCGCAGATAAACACAGATAATGTGAGTAATTTTATGATCATGTAGATCAAAATATAGTTTATATCTTAAAAGGTACGGATTAATCTCCAGCAAAGTGAATTATTTTATTGTTGTTTATTATCCACATCAAGTGTGGTTAATTATAATGATTATATAATTCAGTATCCTGTATATTTAAAAAATTATTCTTAGCCTGTAGGGTGTATTAGCTTGGGTTTCTCGTCTGTATTTATTAATTTATCGCTAATCATCAACAGTATGTCTAACCATCAAGTTTTTGTTAATCAACCTAATTGGTTATTTTTGCTCAAGTCTCAATTAAAATTTTTCTATAACCATAAATATAGTATATCTAATATAAATACTGTTGTTAATCAGCTATCTAATCAAAATGAGGATGCCAGGTCAGGTGCGATTAACGATTTAGTATCTATTGCTAATCATAATCCCCAATCCCAATGGATCATTATAGATTTACTATGTAAATTCGTGAAAAAATATGCACCTTTAACAGCAACAGATAACAGTTCACGTAATTTCACTAGTAAAAGCCATCAGTTACTTCAATCTATCATGCATATCATCTGTAGTAGAGATATGAATAGGGTTTCAATGGATGAACAAATAGACTTGAGTTATACAGATTTACGGGGTTTAGATTTACCAGGAGCTAATTTACAACAAGCCAATCTTTATCAAGCAAATCTCAGTGATGCTAATTTGCTAGGTGCTAACTTGTCTGGTACGATTTTAACGGCGGCTCGACTTTCAAGAGCTAATCTAAGATTAGTTAACTTATCTGAGGCGATTTTGAATGCAGCTAATTTAGATTGTGCTGACCTTTCTGGCGCTAATTTACATCAGGCAAATCTATTTCTGGCTAATTTAAAAGGTGCTAAATTAACTGGTGTAAATCTAGATAGAGCTAATTTACGAGAATCAAAATTGTAAGGTTCTATTCAGGTATATTAACAATAATAATGTAGATGATGATAGTTGAAGGTTGAATAAATTGAAGTATAAAGTTACAAAAAGTGTATTTTTTATAACCAAAATTATTAATTATCTGTGGTGAATATCCATCCCTCAGTAGAAGATTTAATTAATACTACTAAATTATATCCAAATTGAAAGCAAAATGCTATACTGTTTTTCCCAATCATCTCAGTAACAACTCATGATTGTGAAGAATATTGCTGGTATCTCTGCTCAAAGTAGAGACACAACCTGGAAGTGGTTTATCGTCATCACAGTAATAGTTGCTTTATCTCTAATCTTGATTGTTTTTCCATCTCCTAATCTTGAAAAATTATCAATTCAGCAACAAGTAGCTTATAGAAATCAAGCGTTAATTACTACTGCTATAGTGTTTCTGGGGCTAGGGGTGATGATTCACGCTTATTATATATCTAAACGGACACAAGCGTTGCAAAAAAATGCGATCGCTACTGAGAAGAATTTGGCAATTGGGATGCAGAATACCAAACTCTTTCAAGATAAAGTGATTGCCGACTGTTTTCTTGGTGCCATAGCCCAACTTGGACATGAAAAAGTAGAGACTCGCACAGGTGCAATTTATGCTTTAGAACGAGTTGCTCAAGATTTCCCCCAAGAACATTGGACAATTATGGAAATTCTGACAGCGTTTGTGCGAGAAAATGCGCCCATTGCACCAGAACATCAACATAAAACAATAGTTGATTTGGAAACACGCCAAAATAGAGTGCATCCTGACCTGCAAACAGATTTACATTGGCAATCAGAATTAGTGAAACCCCGTACCGATATTCAAGCAGCACTGACGGTAATAGGTAGACGTAATTATCTCTTAGATAAAGAAAATCATAAGTTAGATTTGCGTCATACCAATATGCGAAAAGCAGATTTACCAAAAGCGAATTTGCAACGCGTAGATTTACGTGGGGCTGATTTGTGCGGGTCTGATTTGAGGGAGTGCGATTTACGAGAAGCTGATTTAGATGCAGCACAATTAACAGGTGCAATTCTCTATGAAGCTAGTTTGGTAAAAGCAAATATGCGGGGAACTAATTTAAGTTGGACGAATCTCAATCGTGCTAATTTGTGTGGTGCTAACTTGCGTACCGCTAATTTGTTTGGTGCGAGTTTACGTTCTGCTAATTTGCAAAATGCAAATCTCTATAAAGCCAATTTACAACAAGCTACTCTCAAAGCTGCTAATCTGTCTGGTGCCAAGTTATTTTTGGCTAATTTGCAAGGGGCAAAGTTAGGAAAAGCTAATTTACATTTAGCTGGATTAATTGGTGCGAATTTGCAAGGGGCAAATTTAACCGGCGCAAATTTACAAGGGGCAAATTTAAATGCAGCTAAATTACAGCACACCGATATATACTTTGCTGACCTGAGTACCGCTAGTTTGACAGAAGCTGATTTATCTCAAGCTAAGTTGATGGGTGCTAATCTTGCCGGTGCCACTCTAGAAGAAGCTAACTTGTCTTGGGCAAATTTGATGGGTGCTAACTTATTGGATGCTCAAATGGCTGATGTGCAGCTAGGCGGGGCGATTCTCACAGGTGCAAAAAATCTGCAATTACGACAAATTTTGGTGGCATTAGGCGATCGCACTACTCGCCTTCCCGATTATATCGAAGCACCAACTAACTGGCGGCAATCTGGTTGAAACAATGCTGAATTTCTAGGGTATTCGGGTGCATCCTGCTTTTTATTGTTTACTGACTATTTGTTATTCCCATCAATATTGAAAATGCAAATATTGTTAAATAATCACAGTTTACAATTCACAAATTCAATATAGTAACCGATAGAGTAGAGATATGTAAGAAAATTTTGACAAAATCATGATTTAAATTAGGAAATAATGACTTATTGATTGTTCCTTGATTTCTCTTTATCCAATAAAAATACACTTTATTAAGTATACTATATTTTTAAAATCTAATTTGTCACTTCAGTTAAATTCGCAATTATTTCCTTAGTAGCTAAATTAGCTTTTTATCTTGAGTAAATCATAGTAATTATTGACAAAGACCAAAAAATGTAGAAGCAACTTTGAGCAAGCTGTGAGGTTGCTAGGTTTAGCCTGTGACAAAAAAATGTTATTTTTGAGGGTAAAATATTTATGCAGCTTGATATTACTAACAAGTTAGCAACAGATCAAGGATTAGCAATTAATCCTAGTAGCACAACAGAAACGTTCACTACCCAGGCTGACAAAAGCATTAGTATCTATGGTCGTAGTAGTTCACTATTCACGAACACAGAAACTGCTACCATCAACGGCACATTTAACAGCAATAATGGCTATGGTTTAATTAACGCTGGGTCAGCAGTCAGCAAAGCTGTAGGAGCAAATCCCTATACAGATGTAGCACCAGTAGGTGGCAACAACTGGGGAGCCGATATGGTCAAAGCACCCACCGCTTGGGCTAATGGCTACACCGGCAAAGGCATAATTGTCGCCGTATTAGACACAGGGGTAGACTATAACCACGAAGATTTAAACAATAATATCTGGACAAATACCAAAGAAGTTGCAGGCAACGGCATCGATGATGATGGCAATGGTTATGTAGATGATACCAACGGCTGGAACTTTAACGATGGCAATAATAACGTTTTAGACAACAACGGTCACGGTACTCATGTTTCTGGCACCATTGCCGCTGAAAATAACAGTTCTGGGATAACTGGCATTGCCTATGATTCTCAAATTATGGCAGTCAAAGTCCTAGATGAAAATGGTTCAGGTTCCTACAATTCCATCACCAAAGGAATTTATTACGCCGTTGATAATGGCGCTAAAGTCATTAACTTAAGTCTGGGGGGTAATTCTGGTAATAAAAACTTGCAAACAGCCTTGGAATACGCCAGCAGCAAAGGTGTAATTGTGGTGATGGCAGCAGGTAACAATGGTAGCTCACAACCAGCCTATCCTGCACAGTATGCGAACAAAACAGGTATTGCGGTGGGAGCAGTAGACCAAAATAACAACTTAGCTGACTTCTCCAACCGTTCTGGTTCTACAGACATGGCTTATGTGACTGCTCCTGGTGTAGATATTTATTCAACACTACCGAATAATCAATATGCGTATTACAGTGGCACATCGATGGCATCACCTCATGTTGCTGGAGTAGTGGCCCTCATGCTCAGTGCCAACCCCAACCTGACAGAAAGTCAAGTCCGTACCATTGTCATGGATACATCAGTCAATGGCAATAATCAACAAACTCCACCATCCAGTCAACCTTCCTTTGACTCACCATCTTTGTTTCCTCCCTTCGATTCTATTCTTCCCATTGATTTAATTAGTCGGGTAGTAGAAGGAAACTTTACTTTCAATGCTCAATCAGAATCTAAAAATAAAACTGAACCACCAGTACAATTTCCACCGGTAGTGGTAGCTATTGGTGAAGATGGACTAGAGTTGAGATTTGGTGACACTGAAACTTCCACACCAAAAATTGAAAGTATTAATTATCAAAATGTCAATAATGACAGATTAGTCAATCAAGCATCTCTGTCATTATCCCGCTATTACGATAGTGGCAATGTTAAATATAGTGTCTCTAACTACACTCAAGAAGGAATTTTTCCTCTATCTGAATAATGGTTGTTAACTATGCTCAATCCTAGCCATGTGAGGGTTTTTGAGGTGGATTTAAGACCAGAAAAGTTCATCTTTTCCACTATATTATTGGTGATAAATTTACCTCAAATGACAGGTTTGTTGCTGATAAAACGATTGAGGTAAGTTTGCAATCTTTCATGTTTGGGACTGTCAACCCTCAGATGCCATACCCATTTAGGCCGCTACACTACATCCCCAAAATTAGGATGAGGAATAGAATTCAATTACACCCTGATATTAAGCCAAAATCCCCCAGAGTAGGCACTGGGGGATTTTTAATTTTTAATTTCTGTGTCTGGTAAAGGTGGACGTACAGATAAATAAACTAAGGGGCCAAAAAAGGGAATTAATGCAAATAACCAAAATAATTGATGATTTTTCCAACCCCTCCTAGCCATGTCATCTCCTAATAAGGATGGAAAAATTAAACCCAACATGCAAAAATCTAAACTCATGACATGAATGAAGCGGCTACTATGCCATTGCTGGACAAAATTAGCCCAATCACCTTGTAAACCATAGACGATTAAGGCCCCTGCGATCAGCGCAGCAGCCATCCCAGTGAGATGAGAGTCGAGAATTTTGATTAATAGGGATTTTTTGCCCTCAAATTGTGGGTTGGGGTCTCTTAAGGCTAAGTATGGGAGGATAGCAAAGGCTCCCACTCCTACGGATGCGATCGCAAATGGCCAAGCGCGGACTTTTTGACCTCTGCCATCCATCAAGATGACAGCAGTATAAATGAGTGCCCAAATACCCAACAAGTTAAACAAGGCTATCACCAAGGGGTTAATTCCTTCCCACTGGAAGACCAGCATATTTTTAATTAACTCGGAGGTGTTGGGATCATTAGGAGGAGCAAATAAAAAGGCATAGGTAATAAACCCTAGCCAAATTAAACCAAAACCTATTTTTCTAACCATACAGTCAGTGTTAACTAAAAGCCTCTGAGAGATAATCTGCGGCTGCCGCAACTACAGCGATCGCACTCTCATAGTCTAGCCTGGTCGGCCCCAAAACCCCCACACTACCCACCGGAATAGAACCTCGACGATAGGTAGAGGAAATCAAAGAACAAGTACGTATCGGCTCCAAGGGGTTTTCTGTACCAATTCTGACAGTTACCCTTGGTTTTCCTGCATCTTCGATTTCCGGTTCTTCACAAATTAATCGCCACAGTTGCTCTTGTTCTTCTTCCAACATGTGCATAATCGTTTGCACCTGCTGTACTTGCGAAAACTCTGGTTGACGTAATACCTCTCCTACACCCCGCACCATAATTTGCGTCGCCGATGGGGATACGGCACGCTTTGTTAATTCCGTCAATGAGTTCTTTAAAAATTCGCTGTAGTGTTGAAACTCCCGATCTAATTCACTCCAATTCAGATTAGCCAACTCTAATAAACTGCGACCCCGCAAATGGCTATTTAAAAAATTCGAGACGATTTGTAACTCACGGTCAATTACTTCTGGTTCAGGTTCAGATGCTGATGGCTGGTTAAATAAATCCATCACTTTAGAATGGGTTTCATAACCATCCGTCACCACAATCAACATAATTCGACCTGATTCAACTTGTAAAAGTTGGATGTGTCTCACCAATACCGTTGTCGTTTGCGGCATGGTAATTAATGTAATACACCCGCTTAAGGTGGCTAAAATTTGGGCTGCGCCTTGTAATAGAGCTTCTAGGCTCCAATCTTCCCAGTGAAGACGCTGTTGTAAAGCTGTTTCCACCTCCTTAGCTAACACTTCTGAAGGTGTAATCAGTTGGTCTACATAAATCCGATAACCAGAATCCGAAGGTACTCGGCCCGCGGAAGTGTGTGGTTGATAGAGTAACCCAGTTTTTTCTAAAACGTTCATGACGTTACGGATCGTCGCTGAACTGACTCCCAGGTCAAATTCTTCAATTAGAGCCTTGGAGCCAACAGGTTCTGCTGTAGCAATATAGTGGCGTACCGTTGCCCAAAGTATATGCTGTTGTCGATTGGTCAGCTGGACTTGCATAAGGGATGTTTTACTGAAGGCAAATCTTAATTAAAGTTTGAAAAAAATTTGTGATTTAAGGCACAAAGAAGATAAATTATTAATTAATTCAAGATAGCAAATTATATACTTATATTATATAAAGTCAGCACAAACCTTACTTGCTCTAGCTGATAATGCGTATTTTCCTCTATATTCATGCTTGTACTAGAAAATTTGTGATAGATAGTCAATGCCTTGATTTATCAGTAGTATTTCATAAGCCAATGGTATAGGCTGTGTGTTTAGCTACTAATTTTTATTTTAAAATTTGTACAATTTTTGACAACTACTTTTCTGAATCTGTAGTCAAAATATCCAGTTTTTTGTTCCTGAAGAGTCAATCAAACACTAGAGCTTGTTATCGCTTTTTCATCAAAAAAGCTGCTTTTATGATGCTGATATTGCCCTAATTATGCAGTTTGAATATGTTTATTAGGTGACAGTTAACAGGTGACAGAGGAAGAAGACAGAAGTTACAGAAGTTACAGAATAATTAATGCCATTGTTGAGGAAGAAGACAGAAGTTTTTGATTGAATTGGTATAACAACAGCGCGGGTTAAACCCGCACCTGGAAGGAATGATGGATTTTTTGCCAGTCCCTTAACTGCAAAGGATATGAATTGACACTTTAAAGTTAATACGTAGGAATAGAAGGATCTACTCGGTGGGAGTAAGCATCAATACCTCCAGTAATATTTTTAACATTTGTAAAACCTTGGGTGACTAACCACTGGCACATTTGAGCAGATCGCATTCCGTGATGACATAAAACCAGAGTTTCCGCATCAGGATTCAAGCGAGTGGTAATATCCTTATGCCATTGCTCATATTCACTCAAAGGCAGATTTACAAAGCCTTCAATCCTTGCTAGAGCCACCTCTTGGGGTTCGCGCACATCTACTAGTTGCAGTCCTGCTTCTCCCTCCGCTAAACGTTGCGCTAGTTCCTCTACGGTTATTTGGGTAATGGGTTGACCAAAAGATTGACCTGTCATGCACTTTTTATAAGAAAAGAATGTCAAAAGCTCTTTGAGAGGCTGAAAATAGATAAGAGACAGCACTGAAAGAGCAACATGAGTTAAGCATACCGCAGCAGCCTCATCGACGCATATTGTCTAAAATTAAAACTCTTGTGGGGTGGGCATCTTGCTTGCCATACATGTGCAAATTAAAGGGTTATCAGACGTTCCGTCGGAACGTCTCTACCAGGGTTTCTGGAGATGTCTATTGAAGGTGTTAACGAACCTTATTATCACTTTATCCCATCACTAACAGTATAATTACGGAAGAGGGCTTATTATCGGGTAATTTTGGGGTAATTAACGATGAAATTAGATTTTGCCAGGTTTTTTAAAGCTTGTAACCCTGCTAAGACGTTGGTAATGGGTCAAGCTGAGGATAGGCAATATTATATTGATTTCTCGGAAGTTAGGGGTGCGAGGATAATTGAAGAGTTAAAACGCACTATTACCCGACTCTCACCTGAAGACCCTACTTGTCAATTATTTACCGGACATATTGGTTGTGGTAAATCTACGGAATTACTACGGTTGAAAACAGAATTAGAACAGCAAGATTTTCATGTAGTCTATTTTGAATCTAACCAAAGTCTAGATATGGCTGATGTTGATGTTACAGATATTTTATTAGCCATTGCTCGTGAAGTCAGTCAGAGTTTAGAAGGAGTCAAAATCAATCTGCATCCTGGATATTTTCAAAACTTGTTTACAGAGGTTGCGAGTTTTTTACAAACACCAATCGAGTTGGGAGTAGAAGCAGAGTTATCGGTAGGTATTGGTAAAATCACTGCTAAAACTAAGGATAGTCCTAATTTGCGGAGTCAATTAAGACAACATTTAGAACCTCGCACCAGAAATATCTTAGATTCTATTAATCAAGAATTACTCAAACCGGCACGGGAAAAACTCAAGCTGCAAGGCAAAAAAGGTTTAGTGGTCATTATTGATAACCTAGATAGAATAGATAATGCTCCTAAACCCAATGGTCAATATCAACCGGAATATCTATTTGTTGAACGTGGTGATCAGTTAAAAAACCTCAATTGCCATGTAGTCTACACAATTCCCCTAGTATTGATCTATTCTAATGCTTTAGCTAGGTTAAATAATCGGTTTGGTGTCAGTCCCAAAGTTTTACCAATGGTTGCAGTCCAACAAAGAGATGGGTCAGATTTTAGCTTGGGAATTACACTCTTACAAAATATGATTATGGCTAGAGCATTTCCTGGAGAAAATTGGCAAGGAACAACGGAACTGATTGGGGAAGTTTTTGATAATCAGGAGACTTTAGAGCGATTATGTAAAGTGAGTGGTGGTCATTTACGGAATTTATTATCCTTGTTATATAGTTGCTTGCAACAAGATGATCCACCTATTTCTCGTGACTGTTTAGAAAGAGTAATTAAGAAAGAATCTAATAGTTTGACCCGTGCCATTGATAATGATGAATGGCAATTATTACAGCAAGTATGGCAACGCAAAAGTATTCAAGGGCATGAAGAATATGAAAGTTTAATTCGGGATTTGTTTGTTTTTGAATATATAGATGAAGATGGGTCTTGGTTTGACATTAATCCACTTTTACAAGAATCGCCAAAGTTTAGGTTATGAGTCATCAGTACCAACCAGAGGATGTTGATATTGAAAATGAGGGTAATTTGCAGATTTTAAATAGAGCAATTACCCTGTCTCAAGGTGATTTTTCATTGATTTTGCTGCGTTGTAATTACAGTTTTATTCGTGAACAAATAGTTCAAAAATTACAGGCAAGGGAAACTACAGATATTATCACGATTAATTTACCACCACATATCAAAACCCTATATACAAATATAGCTGAACAATTTCTCAATCACCAACCATCAGCATTAATGGTATTGGGTCTAGAGTCTGTAGAAAATATTGATATTGTACTGACTGCGGCTAACCAAGTACGAGAACAGTTTAGAAATAATTTTCAATTTCCCCTGTTGCTGTGGGTAAATGATGAAATATTAAAGAAATTGATTAGGTTAGCACCAGATTTAAAGAATTGGGCGACTACGATTGAGTTTACAAGCCCTAATAATCAATTACTGGATTTTATTCAACAGGAAACAGATAGAATATTTGCAGGTAATATAACTAATCTTGTACCTGCTTATTTCTGCCAAGAGTTAGAAAGTGCTAAACAAGATTTACAACAAAGAGGAGAAGTATTAAACCCTGCTGTTAATGCTAGTTTAGAATATGTGTTTGGTTATCGTGATTATTTAGATGATAATTTAGATTCAGCTTTAGAACATTATCAACATAGTTTAGCTTTTTGGCAAGAAAGCAATAATTTAGAGAGACAAGGTACACTGTTAGTTAATATCAGTTTAATTTACTATCGAAAAGCCTCAATCAGTCAGGTAGATAGTCAAAATTCATGGTCAGAAGCAAGGAACTATTTTCAGCAAAGTTTAGAGATTTTTAAATACACAGAAAATCAAGATTCATTATCTCAATACATTACTTTACTATGTGAAGTGTATTTGAAGCTAGAATCGTGGTATGAATTAGAGAAATTAGTTAATGAATCACTAAAAATACATCAACAACAAAATAATTATAGGTTATTTCTGTCTAAGGATTATAGTTTTTTAGCGGAATTAGCCTTACATAGAGCTAACTTTCAAGAAGCTAAAAAATATGTAGAAACAGCATTATACATATTAGATGATGCTGTAAAAATATTGTCTCAAGAAAATAAATCTGAATTAACTTTACCTAACCCTCTCCCCTTAGGAGATGGAACAAGAGATAATGATGATAAAACCTCTCTTATAAAAGGAGAGAGGTCTTTACATATTTCTCAAAATGAAGAAGCATATTATCAATTTCTCTTAGCTAAAGCCTATCATGGTTTAGAGGATATTTCAGCTAGTATTGAACAATTAGAAATCGCCAAGAACAACTATGATATTCAATATAATCCTCATCTATATATTGAGATTTTAGATAAATTAAATCAAGTCTATTTTCAACAAGGTGAATATTTAAAAGCCTTTACTACTAAAAAAGAAAAATTGCAACTTGAACAACAATATGGTTTGCGGGCATTTGTAGGTGCATCTTATATTAATCCCCAACGGCAAGCAATTAATTCTACACGGTTAGAACCAGACAACACAGTTAAAATTGCTCCTGAAATTTATGCTTCTGGTCGAGAAATCGATGTCAGAAGATTATGTACAAGAATTAGCGGTACTCAAGATAAATTAACGGTAATTCATGGTCAGTCGGGAGTGGGGAAAAGTTCAATTTTACAAGGTGGTTTAATTCCTGCACTCCAACAACAGCCAATTGAAGCGCGAAACGCTTTACCGATTTTATTACGAGCTTACACAGATTGGGTAGGAATATTAGGACGTGCTTTAGCACAAAAAATAACTAGTTTGGATGCTAACTTTTTAAAATCACCAGATGCAATTATCAAAGAGTTGCGAAAAAATGCTGAAAGGAATCTGTTAACAGTTTTAATATTTGACCAGTTTGAGGAATTTTTCTTTGTTTATCAAGACCAAGGGCAAAGAAAACAGTTTTATAATTTTTTACGAATCTGTTTCAACATTCCTTTTGTAAAAATCGTCTTCTCCTTACGAGAAGATTATTTACATTATTTATTAGAATTTGAGCGGTTATTTGATGTCACTGTCATTAATAATAACATTCTCGATAAAAGTATTCGCTATTATCTGGGTAATTTTTCACTTGCAGATACAAAAGCTGTAATTAAAACTCTCACCGAAAAAACGCGCTTTTACTTACAAGCAGAATTAATTGATGAATTAGTCAAAGACTTAGCAGGAGATATTGGGGAAGTTAGACCAATTGAATTACAAATAGTCGGTTCACAATTACAAACTGAACAAATTAAAACTTTAGAGAAATATCAAGCCTTTGGTAATAAAGAAAAATTAGTTGAAAAATTTTTAGAAGATGCTATTAAAAATTGTGGTACAGAAAATGAACAAATAGCCCGACTGGTTTTATATTTACTTACAGATGAAAATGGTACAAGACCTTTAAAAACTCGCGCTGAGTTAGCAGAACAATTAGTAGCAGAAAGCAAAATTTTAGATTTAATCTTACAGATTTTTGTGGCTTCGGGTTTAGTTTTACTTTTACCAGAATCACCTGCGGATAGATATCAATTGGTACATGATTATTTAGTTGAGTTCATTCGGCAACAACAGGGAAATGAATTATTAGAGGAATTAGTAGAAACAAAAAAGCAGCTTAAGGACGCAGAAGAAGCAAGGCAAATATTATCTGATGCCAAACAAAAAGCAGAACATCAAATTCAAAAGGCTAATTTCAGATCAGCTTGGACTTTAGGAGTGACAGGACTTTTTTCTGTACTGGTTATTATGCTTGCAGCGTATGCAGGTCAACAACTTAAAACTGTCGAATCAGAAGTTAGAAATTTACTGAATTCAAAAAATCATGCAGAGCAGAAATTAAAATCTTTAAATCAAGAACAGATATTAACTCAAAACAAATTATCAGAATTACAAACAAAAGCTCAAGAATTAGAAAATAAAAAGAATAGTGCTGAAAGTAAAGCTAAAACTGCCGATTACAAGCAAAAAGCATCAACTAAAAAGTTACAACACACTCAATCTCAACTGCAAAATATTCAGCGACAAGCTGATAAATTAGCACAAGAAAATAAACAAGCTCAGGAAAGAATTAAACAGGCTATTACCAAAGCGGACATTGCGGAAGAGAAATCGCAACAAGCAGAAGCAAAACAACGGGAAGCTATTTCGCAAGCTAAAAAAGCTGAGGAGATTCGCAAAGAGGCACAAGCCGCCCTAACAACAGCATATCGAGCTAAAAAAAAAGCCGAAACAGAACAACAAGAAGCACTACAGGGAAAAAACCTAGAGCGAGCAGGAGTTAATTCTTTAAGACAATTTGAATATGAAGCTTTACCATCTTTGATATCTGCAATTAAAAACGGCAAAGAAATAAAAAATATCGTTAAAGATGGCCGTCCCCTGGAAAAATACCCAGCTTTTAGCCCTATTTATGCGTTAAATACTATTGTTGACAATATTAAAGAACGCAACCAATTAGTCCATCAGGATACAGTCTTAAGCGTGAGTTTCAGCCCCTACGGCAAAACCATTGCTACGGCATCCGATGACAAGACAGCGCGGTTGTGGGACTTGCAGGGCCAACTTTTGAGAGAATTTAAAGGTCATCAGGGTTGGGTTCATAGCGTGAGTTTCAGCCCCGACGGCAAAACCATTGCTACGGCATCCGCTGACAAGACAGCGCGGTTGTGGAACTTGCAGGGTCAACTCATTCAGGAATTCAAGGGGCATCAGGATTCTGTCAATAGTGTGAGCTTCAGCCCTGACGGCAAGACCATTGCTACGGCATCCGATGACAAGACAGCGCGGTTGTGGAACTTGCAGGGTCAACTCCTCCAGGAATTTAAGGGGCATCAGAGTTATGTCAGAAGTGTAAGTTTCAGCTCCGATAGTAAAACCATTGCTACGGCATCCTTAGATAAGACAGCGCGGTTGTGGGACTTGCAGGGTCAACAAATTCAGGAATTAAAAGGGCATCAGGGTCTTGTCTGGAGTGTGAGTTTCAGTCCCGACGGCAAAACCATTGCGACAGCATCCAGTGACGGGACAGTGCGGTTGTGGGACTTGCAAGGACAACTTTTGAGAGAATTTAAAGGTCATCAGGGTCTTGTCTGGAGTGTGAGTTTTAGTCCTGACGGTCAAACCATTGCTACAGCGTCCTTAGATAAGACAGCGCGGTTGTGGGACTTGCAGGGTCAACAAATTCAGGAATTAAAAGGGCATCAGGGTGCTGTCTTAAGTGTAAGTTTCAGTCCTGACGGACGAAGAATTGCTACGGCATCCTTAGATAAGACAGCGCGTTTGTGGAACTTGCAGAAGCAACAAATTCGGGAATTGAAGGGGCATCAGGGTGGTGTCAATAGTGTGAGTTTCAGCCCCGACGGTAAAACCATTGCTACGGCATCCTTAGATAAGACAGCGCGTTTGTGGAACTTGCAGGGGCAAATAATCCAGGAGTTTAAGGGGCGTTATTATCCTATCTTTGGTGTGAATTTCAGCCCGGAGGGTAAAACCATTGCTACGGCATCCTTTGGCAAGACAGCGCGGTTATGGAACTTGCAGGGTCAGGAATTGATTTGGTATGAGAGTGAGGTCAATAGTGTGAGTTTCAGCCCCGATGGTAAAACCATTGTTACGGCATCCTTAGATAAGAAAGCGCTGTTGTGGAACTTGCAGGGGCAAATAATCCAGGAGTTTCAGGGGCATCAGGGTGGTGTCAATAGTGTGAGTTTCAGCCCCGACGGTAAAACCATTGCTACGGCATCCGATGATAAGACAGCGCGGTTGTGGAACTTGCAGGGCCAACTGCTACATGAATTTATTGGTCATCAGGGTGGTGTCAATAGTGTGAGTTTCAGCCCTGATGGCAAAACCATTGTTACGACATCCGATGATAAGACAGCGCGGTTGTGGAACTTGCAGGGCCAACTGCTACATGAATTTATTGGTCATCAGGGTGGTGTCAATAGTGTGAGTTTCAGCCCTGATGGCAAAACCATTGTTACGACATCCGATGATAAGACAGCGCGGTTGTGGAACTTGCAGGGCCAACTGCTACATGAATTTATTGGTCATCAGGGTGGTGTCAATAGTGTGAGTTTCAGCCCCGACGGTAAAACCATTGCTACGGCATCCTGGGACAATACAGCGCGATTGTGGAACTTGCAGGGCCAACTGCTACATGAATTTATTGGTCATCAGGATTCTGTAAATAGTGTGAGTTTCAGCCCGGACGGTCAAACCATTGCTACGGCATCATGGGACAATACAGCGCGGTTGTGGCCGGTGCGGGATTTAGACCGGGCTTTAAAGGATGGTTGTGCTTGGTTGCAGGATTATTTGCAGAATCCTAATGTGGGTTTGAGTGAGGAGGATAAAAAATTATGCGACGATATTTAGACCTGTTGATTAGACCGATGGTGGAAATGAATCGTAGAGAAGTTTGGACAGAATGTCGGGACTTATAGCAATTTTTTTATGACATCTACTTACCAGTCTGGCCTGCCTTCATCCAGCTGAGGCAGAGATAGCACAGGAATCCTATACTATTTCATGGTGGCAGAAAAGCTGAAAAATAGGTTTAGTGTGAACAGACAAAACTCCTTCTTTGGTTTTTTAGTGGCTGGTGTGATTGGGTTAGTTTTACTGGGTATTGCTGGCTTTTACTGGTTTGTGGGTCGCAGTCCTGCTCATCTTGTTGCCTCTCGTTCCCAACCTGGTGCGGCAATATTTGTCTCGAAGCTAGCACCTGTAATGGTGTCTTTGCTAGTTAATCCTGAGAAGCTACAGAAATTAGATACCCAGGGAGAACTGGCTGAGATTAAACATAATCTATTCGAGAAAAGCAATATAGATTACCAAGAAGATATTCGCCCTTGGTTGGGGAATGAGATTACTTTAGCTGTAACTAGTAAAGATTTAGACCGAAATACAGAAAATGGTTTTCAGTCAGGATATTTGATGGCACTAGCTACAGAAAAACCAGAGAAGAGTCGCGAGTTTTTGGAACTGCTGTTTTCTAAACGTGCTTTGTTGGGAGCAAAATTAGAGGTTGAACAATATCAAGGGATTAAGATTATCTACGACAATCATCAAGTGGCTGCTGGTGCTAAAAACCAAAATACTTTAGCTGGTGCAGTTGTGGATAATTTTGTTTTATTTGCCAATGACCCCAAGGTGTTGCGAGAAGCAATTAATAATTTACAAGCACCGGATTTGAATTTAACTAGTTCGCGAAAATATCAAAAGGCCACGGAACAATTACCCGAACATGCAGTAGCAGTGGCTTTTTTAAATTTGCCTATGGTAGCCCAATGGCAAGGGTTAAAATTGTCTGCTGCCACCTATGACAGTGAAATTATGGGTTTGGTGTTAAATCCCCAAGGTTTGTTGGCAGAAACCACATTTTTAGCACCGACAAAGGCGGAATCTTCAGCACCGTTATTAGCTCAACCTATAGCAGCTTGGCGTTACATTCCTGAATCGGCTGGTGTGGCTGTAGCGGGTGTTAATTTAACGAATTTAGAAACAAGCAATTTAGCAAAACTTTGGAAACAGGGGACTAGCACTCTTTACGGTACTGGGGAAGATGCTTTGGGTCGTTTGGCTCAACCTTTAGTAGAGATACAAAAACGCTGGGGATTGAATTTTAATCAGGATATTTTTAGTTGGGTGACAGGAGAATATGCGATCGCACTTCTACCACATACCAATAATTCTCTCCCTAGTTGGGTGTTTGTGGTGGAAAAATCTCCTCAACTAGAAGCAGGGATTGTAAATTTAGACAAAATTGCTAGTCAAAACGGCTTAAATGTCAATTCCCTCACCTTAAATAATCACCAAATTCTGGCTTGGACAGAGTTAACCACTGCTAAACAAAAGCAAGCACCATTATCAGTAGAAACTAAAATCCGAGGTGCCCATACATCTTTAGATAATTACGAAATTTTTGCCTCAGACTTGGAGATAATGAATCAAATCCTTGCTACCCCAGCAAAATCTGTCCTAGATAACCCCAATTTTCAAAAGGGTATAGCAGCCATACCCCAACCCAACCAAGGCTACGTTTATCTGGACTGGCAAAAGAGCCAAGGTTTGCTAGAGAAGCAAATACCTTTGCTGAAATTTGTAGAAGTGTTAGGTAAACCACTTTTTCACAAATTGCGATCGCTTACAGTCAGTAGTTACGGCAGCGAGACAGGAATTCTCAAAGGTGGTGTCTTCTTCCAACTCAATCCGTAATCAGTAATTGGTAATTTGTAATTGGTAATTAATCGTAGTTTTACCAATCACAAATCGCTAATGACTAATGGCAAAATTAGTATATATAGTTACTTTTTAATATTGTTGGAGGACTAATATGCCATTTTGTCGCCTCCGGCTTCAGTATGCCCTTGGGATAATTTTAGCTACATTTACTATTGTCAATACCTCATCTGTAGCCGCAGAAAAAGCTAATTTTGGCACAGTCAAACTGGCTCCAGGTTTTGACCAGGCTCAAGGCACAGTCACAGGTTATACCAACGGTGCTTATTCTTTATCGGCCATGAGTAATCGCGATCGCCATCAGAAAGCCTGTATTGGCTTTGGTGACCCCAATCCCGATCACATTTTGGTGTTAGAAAAAGACTTTGATAATCTCAAAATTTTAGTCAATACTGGCGGTTTTGACACCACCTTATTTATCCAAGGCCCAGACGAAAAAACAATTCGCTGTGGTGATGATACAGGTAAAAGTAAAGATGCGAGTGTGAGCGATCGCGACTGGAAACAAGGAATCTATCGCATTTGGGTAGGTACATTTGACCCTGGTGTTAAACGTAACTATACCCTCACCATCCAGCCCTGATTAACAGGGCAAAATCACTGTTGGAATAACTTACACCACCTGCCCTATCACAAGTGCCTCGCTTTGCGAGGGGCTTGGCTAGGGTGTGCTTTTGTCTGGCGATGTAACAAATTCGTTACAATGTTACGGAATATAGCGTTGCATTACCGCCAAGCGATAGATACTATAGATAACTACTCGCAGTTAACTACTATTGGTTCATACAACTTTACAATTTAGTTTATTTGTGGGGAGTCAGTCGCGTAAAGACTCGTTAGCGATGTGGCTGACTATTAGGCAAACAGGGACGATCTGGAAATGATAAATTGTCCAAAGCGCCTATTAAATTGTTTAAAGTTATGTAGCCTTTTACTTACAGCCCATCAAGCACTGCGGTAAACTATGCCTTGATTATGATGCTTTCGCAGAGAAGAACACTCGAAAGGAGCCGTTTTTTCAATGTCTCATACCGTAAAAATCTACGATACCTGCATCGGCTGCACCCAATGTGTCCGCGCTTGTCCTACTGACGTTCTGGAGATGGTTCCTTGGGATGGCTGTAAAGCTGCTCAAATTGCCTCTTCTCCCCGGACAGAAGACTGTGTAGGCTGCAAACGTTGCGAAACTGCTTGCCCCACTGACTTCTTGAGCATCCGCGTTTATCTCGGTGCTGAAACAACTCGCAGCATGGGTCTAGCGTACTAAGAGTTTTAAAATTCTTGGTACTTGAGTGCTGGGAACTGAGATTAAGAAGAAACAAGATTTTTGGCTTATAGCTGTCTTGCTTCTTCCCTCAGGACTCAGCACTTGTTTTTTTCTGAATTTCTGTCCCCAATAGCAGGTGACAGGTGATAGGTGACAGGTGACAGGTGACAGGTGACAGGTGACAGGTGACAGGTGATAGGTGACAGGTGACAGGTGACAGGTGACAGGTGACAGGTGACAGGTGACAGGTGACAGGTGATAGGTGACAGGTGATAGGTGACAGGTGACAGAAAGAGAGGGGGGAGTAGAGGAGAGAGTTTGAATTGGTATAAATATCTTGTCTACGGCTATACCATCAGAATATTTGCTAAAATGACCCTTTTATGCTGACCAAGGTATTGAATCTAATCATCCTCAAATAGGAGGGGTGTGAGCTATGTGCGGAATTGTTGGATATATTGGCACTCAACCGGCGACAAATATTCTGCTAGCTGGGCTAGAAAAGTTAGAGTATAGGGGTTATGACTCAGCTGGTGTCGCGACTATTTGGGAAGGTGAGGTTCATTGTGTCAGAGCTAAAGGGAAGCTACATAATCTGCGTTCTAAGCTAGAGCAAATAGAAACCCCTGCTCAAATTGGCATTGGTCACACTCGTTGGGCTACCCATGGTAAACCAGAAGAATATAATGCTCATCCCCACATGGATACGGCATTGCGAGTGGCTGTGGTGCAAAATGGTATTATTGAAAATTACCGCGAATTAAGGGAACAACTGAAAGGAAAGGGTCACGAATTTCGCTCCGAGACAGATACCGAAGTAATTCCCCATCTGATAGCTGAGTGTTTAAAGCATATTCCCGAAAATCCCCTTTCTCCTTCGCGGTTTTTTGACGCTGTGCGGGAGGCCGTGGGTAAACTAGAGGGAGCATTTGCGATCGCTGCTATTTCGGCTGATTATCCTGATGAACTGATTGTCATTCGTCAACAAGCACCTCTGGTAATTGGTTTTGGTCAAGGAGAATTTTTCTGTGCCTCTGACACCCCTGCCATTGTCTCCCATACCCGCGCTGTATTGCCCCTAGAAAACGGTGAAATCGCTCGCTTAACTCCTTTGGGGGTGGAAGTTTATAATTTCGCTGGACACCGCCTGAAAAAGCATCCTCGCACCCTCAACTGGAATCCCATCATGGTAGAGAAACAGGGATTCAAGCATTTTATGCTCAAGGAAATTTATGAGCAGCCAGGTGTAGTCAGAGCGTGTTTAGAAGCTTATTTTCCTGGTGGGTGGAATGCCCAAGCTAATGATCAATCTCCCGTGACATTGGGTATAGATGAGGCATTGTATGCAGATTTAGAACAAATTCAAATTGTCGCTTGTGGAACCAGTTGGCACGCCGCTTTAGTAGGTAAATATTTATTAGAACAACTAGCAGAAATTCCGACTCAAGTACAATACGCTTCTGAGTTTCGCTATGCGCCATCACCCCTCACTGCCCATACTTTAACTATAGGTGTCACCCAGTCTGGGGAAACTGCCGATACCTTAGCAGCGTTAGGAATGGAAAAAGAACGCCGTCAAGGGAAGGAAGCTAAGTATCACGTGCGACTGCTAGGAATTACCAATCGACCAGAAAGCACCTTGGGTAATATGGTAGCCAATATTATCAATACCCATGGAGGTATTGAAATTGGTGTAGCAGCGACAAAAACGTTTATTGCTCAATTAATGGCGTTTTATGCTTTAGCTTTAGATTTAGCTTACCGTCGTCAAACTCTCACAGCCGCAAGATTAGCAGAAATCATTAATGGTTTACGTCAACTACCCGCAGAAATTGAAGCAATTTTAGAAACTCAAGAACGTTATATTGAGCATTTAGTGCATGATTTTGCCGAGACAAAAGATTTCATTTTTGTCGGCAGAGGAATTAATTTTCCCATTGCTTTAGAAGGTGCTTTAAAACTCAAAGAAATCAGCTATATCCATGCAGAAGGCTATCCAGCCGGAGAAATGAAACATGGGCCCATTGCTTTGTTAGATGCAAAAGTGCCAGTAGTAGCTATAGCTATGCCTGGTAATGTATATGAAAAAGTGATTTCTAATGCCCAAGAAGCGAAAGCCAGAGATTCCCGATTAATTGGTGTAACTTCTGTGAATGATGGGGAAGCGGCAGAAATTTTTAATGATTTAATTCCTGTTGCTGAAGTGGAGGAAATATTGTCACCTATTTTGACAGTTATTCCCTTGCAATTGTTGGCTTATCATATTGCTGCACGGCGTGGTTTAGACGTAGACCAGCCTAGAAATTTGGCGAAGTCAGTAACTGTTGAATAATTAAAATAAAGGTAAAAATTGAATTTTTGGGGAAATAAAAACCTTGGAAAATTAATCAATAAGTTATACATTTATCCTATGGTTGTATATAAAAACCATAGGATAATTTTTTTGTATAGGATTGATTAACATTATATGCGACGTGACTCTATTTTTTATTATTTATTTCAACAATCCCCCAAGCTGCTGTTTGAGTTAGTAGACAATCCACCAGCGAATGCAGCTAATTATCGCTTCGATTCGGTAGCGGTAAAAGAGCCAAAGTTTGAAATTGACGGGGTGTTTTTACCACCAGAAACCGAAGCACCAGGGGTTGTTTATTTTTGTGAGGTGCAATTTCAAAAAGATGAGCGACTGTATGAGCGTTTGTTTGGGGAGTTGTTTTTATATTTTTATCGAAATAGAGAACGTTTCCAAGATTGGCAAGCGGTAGTAATTTATCCAAATCGCAGTACAGAACAAGGGGAAAATAAACCCTATCGCGCACTTTTGAGTTCTGAACAAGTACATCGAGTATATTTGGATGAGTTAGGAGAAATTGAACAATTACCCCTGGATGTGGGTTTGTTGGTTTTAACAACGCTAGAGGAAGAGGAAGCACCAGCAGCAGCAAGATATTTGCTCAACCGTTGTCAGCAGGAATTAGCCGAAACGGTAGCCAGTCGCGCCATAATGGAGATAATTACCACAATTATTTCTTATCGGTTTACTCGTTTAACTCGTGTGGAGATAGAAGCAATGTTAGGTATCAGTTTTCAGCAAACTCGCTTGTATGAAGAACTTAGAGAGGAAGCTACTGAACAAGGTAGACAGCAAGGAGAAGTAAATCTTATCCTGCGGTTATTGTCTAAAAGATTTGGGGAAGTCCCAAGTCAGCTAAGAATCGAGATTGAAAAGTTATCGCTGCCACAGTTGGATGCTTTGACTGAGGTGTTATTAGATTTTGTAAGTTTAGATGATTTAGTTGTTTGGTTGCAGAATTTAGAAGCTACTACTGAGAAATAGAAGCACGCTTTTCAAACATACCAAAATACTAGCTGAAGTTGAGGAAATATTGTCACAATTTTTGACATTTATTCCCTTGCACTTGTTGGCTTATCATATTGTCGCACGGCGTGGTTTAAAATTTGAATGATGAAAAGGCGATCGCTTGATAGGTAAGTTTCAACTAGCAGCAAACTCAGTAAATTTTCGTTTGTATGGGGCTTTAAACGCCAAAACTATATCTTGTTTAGGAACTCCAACTTCTACTAATTCATTAGCTACTCCGATTTCCGTTCCATCGCGTTCGATCCAAATTTTGCCATCTTTAATTTCTACGTAAATAATACAACCAAATATTCGCGTTAGGTCTTGCCATCCAATATTAAGAACTTGATAATGATCGCGCTCAGTATCAAATAACAATTTGACTTCTGTCTGGCTATTTGAGCGATTTTTCGCATGACTTTCCAGAATTTTTTGGACGATTTCTCTATAATTTAGTCTCTCCATATAACAATCTCCTCTCGCTCTGGATTAAAAATTAGTAATTTTAGTTGATATTCCCCAATTATTCTTTGAATAAACTTCCGACTAAAAAACTCATTATAAACATCTACTGGAACGGCTAAATACAAAATCCGCTCAGGTTCGGTCAGCCTCAGTGCTGAACGGTAGTTGAGACATTGACCAAGAGCTAGGTGAAATTCAGTTACGTCTGAGGCTCCTAAAAAGGATTTTATCTCTACTGCTATTTTTTTACCAGTTTTTTCAGCAGCTAGAATTCTCTCTGCTGTTAGGTCTATGTAAAAATCAATATCCTCAACTTGAATAAATAGATGCTCGTCAGTAATTGTCCATTTATCTTTTTCAAGGGCTGTTTTAACTGTATTATGAAATATATCTTTAGCTGGCATACGTATATTAAATCTATTTAACTACTACTCATACCATAAGGTGATCGCTCTTTAAAATGGCTTTGATGATAGATTTGCGATCGCTCTCTGGCATAAGTAGGGGGATAGCCGGAGGCTTAAGCTTTGCTTATCACGCTTCGGTAAAATGACTTTGGTAAAAGATAAGTTGTGATGGTTGTGGAATAATTTGTAATTAATTGAAATTAATTACTGAATGCTTTTGTATAATACCTGATAATAGCAATCTATCTAAATTATGATTTGCCTGAATTAGGACTATCAAAAATACCAATATTTTCCAACTTACATCCAACTATCCCAAATATGCCCAATACCCTAGAACAAGCCCTAGCCAGCCTACCTGACAAAGCGAAAGAAGTCACAGTTGGGCAAAACTTCATGCCCGAATTCTTCAAAGCATTGGGTTTCAAGCCTTCCACAGAAGTTTATCCCGAATTCAGCACAGGCATTGGTAACGAAGCGGTAGATTTTGCCCTTCGTCACAACACAAACAACTCAGACATCTTTCTCCACACCGGAAATAACCCCCAAATATTAATAGAAATTAAAGGCAGAGACATCAACCTCACCGAAGGCACAGCCCAATATCGCAACATTGTAACTCAAATCAAAAGATATTTACTTTCCCCCAACAGCAAAACCGTTGAATGGGGCATCATCACCAATTCATGCCACATCCAACTCTTCAGAAAACACGGTAAAGTCATCCACCCTGTCACCCAATGTTTAGAAATAAACCTTGATAACATCACCAAAACAGTTAAACAAATCAAACAGAAAATTATCAGTCCCCCAACAGCCCTCACCGTAGCCATCTACAACAACAAAGGAGGTGTAGGCAAAACCACAACCACAGTTAATCTAGCAGCAGAAGTGTTGAATGTTAAGAAAAATGCGATAAAAACAGCCCAAAATATGTTAGATTTTGGGCGAAACATTAAAGTATATCTATTTGATAGTGATTATAAATTCATT